>CAIMLR010000027.1 GCA_903842345.1 uncultured Myxococcales bacterium | reverse complement strand
CGAGCCCTTCTTGATCAGGTCAAGCATTTCAGTGGCTTCCGCCGCCTTCGCCGAACGCATGTACTTGGTGAACTGCGGCACCGCAACGACCGCCAGGATGGCGATAATCGCGACGACGATCATCAATTCGATGAGGGTAAAGCCCTTCTTGCTGCGCAGATTCTTCATCATGAGAGGTTCCTCCAGAAAAAGTCCCTGTTGCCGCGCCGTAAGTGCGGCCCCAGGTGTGCCCCGCAGCTCCCAGAGGAGCGCTGACAGGCTATTCCACCGGTATCCATCGATGCCGATGGAACCATGCCCGACCCGCCTTCCCAGGTCCCTCCAGGGAGTCGGTCGGGGCACATCAGGAAGGTTTGCAGAGAATGTGCCAACTTTCTGGAAAATCCCGCACATCTTCAAATTGATTGGACAAACCTGATTTTTCCGCAACTGCCGCCATCGGGTTGGCTGGACGCGAACGGCTTGACGGAATGCAGCAAAGTGACGTTTTTTGTCAGTCCCGGCAAGAACGCCCGTGCAAGCTGACGAAATCTGTCGATCGGCGCGCGCACGAGGCGGGTTGCGCGGCGTTTTTGCAGCCAAAGACCAGCGAATTAGTGCTGCTTATTTGAGGCATTAGACCATTAGTGACACTTTTTGTCACAGCTCACGTGCTGCCGGATTCGCCATCGCCCTTGGCCAGCTTGTAGCGCATCGACCGGAACGTCATGCCCAGCAGCCGCGCCGCCTCCGTCTTGTTGCCGCCGCTCCGCCGCAGCGCGCTCTCCAGAATGCCGTGCTCAAACCGCTCGACAAGCGGCTCCATCTCGATCGTCGCGTTGGGCTGGGCAAACCACCCGTCAATCGCCGCGACCGCGCGTTGTACGGCCTCCGCGGGCGTCAACGGCACGGTGATTTCCATCGTCCGAATCGGCTGCGATTGCCGCAGCAGTTCGCGCGAACCGGGATCCGGCAGATGCGCCGTCGTAATCCGGTCGGCAGTCTCCAGCGCAACGGCCCGCTCGATGATGTTCTCCAATTCGCGGACATTGCCGGGATACGGCAGCGACTCGAGGACCGCCATCGCATCGGCGTCAAAACCATTGAACGCACAGCCCATTCGCTGATTGAACGCGGTGAGGAAGTGCATCGCCAGCGGTTCGATGTCGTCGCGCCGCTCGCGCAGGGGCGGCATCCGCAGCTCGATCACGTTGAGGCGGAAGTACAGGTCAGCGCGAAACAGGCCTTCCTGCACGCGTTGCCGCAGGTCCTGATGGGTCGCCGCAACGACGCGGACGTCAACCGGAATCTCGCGCGTGTCGCCCACCGGCGTGACCACGCGCTCCTGCAGCACGCGGAGCAGCTTGACCTGCAGACCGAGCGTCAACTCCCCGATCTCGTCCAGGAACAGCGTGCCGCCGTGCGCTGCCTCAAACAGGCCCTTCTTGTCTTTTGTCGCGCCGGTGAAGCTGCCTTTGACGTGGCCAAAAAGCTCCGATTCCATCAGCTGTTCCGGAATCGCACCGCAGTTGATCGCCACGAAGGCCTTGTGCTCACGCCCGGACTCGGTGTGCAGCATGCGGGCGACGAGCTCCTTGCCCGTGCCCGACTCGCCCAGCACCAGCACCGACGACGGCGTCCGCGCCACCCGCTTGATGAGCCGCACCACCTCGTCCATCGCCTTGGAATGGTAGATGAATTGCGTACGCCGCGGGCCATTGGCCTGCGCCAGCGTCTTCTTGAGCGCCTGGTTCTCGCGGACCAGCGCCGACTTCTCGAGACATTTCGCGAGGATGACTTTGACTTCCGCCAGCTGGAACGGCTTGACGATGTAGTCATACGCGCCCTTGCGCATCGCCTCCAGCGCCGTGTCCGTCGTCGAATACGCAGTCATCACGACAACTTGCGTCTGGATGGCGCGCTCGCGGATCGCATCGAGCAGGTCCAGACCGCCCATCCGCGGCATCCGCATGTCGGTCAGCACCAGATCGAACGGCTGCTCCATGAGCAGTTCGAGGGCGCGCTGACCGTTGGGCGCAACCTCCACCTCATAGCCTTCGCGTTTCAGGAACAGCGTCAGGAACTCGCGGAGCGACAGGTCGTCATCGACAATGAGCAATTTGGCCACTTACGCCTCCGGTTTCTGGTTCGCCGACGCACCCGGATCGACCTGCTGCGCCGGGAACTGCCGCGTCCACGACAACACGGTATCACCAGATCCGCGCCGCGGCAGCAGCACGGTGAAACGCGCGCCGCCAAGCGGACTGTCGCCCGCCTCAATCTCGCCGCGGTGCGCCATGACGTGGCGTTTGACGGTGGCAAGGCCAAGCCCGGTCCCTTCGCCCTTGGTCGTGTAGAACGGCTCAAAGATGTGGGCAAAATCGTCCGCGCCCAATCCCGGGCCGCTGTCGTCAACGACCAGCTTGAGCAGCGGCCCCTGCTCTTCCAGCGTGACCCGGATGATGCGCTCGTCGCTCGCCATGACCGCCTGCGCCGCATTGATCACGAGGTTCCATACGGTTTGCCGCAGCAACGCCGCGTCTCCCATCAGCAGGAATTCCCGGCCGCCGCGCGTGCGCATCTGCAGGGTCTCACCGCGCTGCAATGCAACGCCGCCCGCCAGCACGCGCGGGTCGTGAAGAATCGCGTCCAGTGTCTCCGCCACAAGGTTGCGCAGGTCGATCGGCGCGACCTGCAGGGCGCGCGGCTTGGCAAAATCGAGGAACTCGCCGATCCAGTCCGACAGGTGCCGCGTCTCGCGTTGGACGATCTCCATCAGGCTTTTATCGGTCGGCGCCAAATCGGGCGAGCTCTCCAGCATCTGGATCGCCCCGGAGATCGACGCCAGCGGATTGCGGATCTCATGGGCGACCGCCATCGCCATCGTACCCACGGTCGCCAGCCGCTCGCGGTCGCGGTGCTGCTCTTCCTGCTGGCGACTCTCGGTCACGTCGCGGAACACCACGAGCCGTCCCACAGGCAGCCGGCTATCCACGGACTCATGCAGCGCCGTCACCCGGCACGCGAGGATCTGCTGCGGCGCACCCGGGCGATCGCGGTGCAATTCGCGGGTCCGACTCAAGGCGCGGTCGCGCGCGATCTCCATCTCGCCCCATTGCCCCGACGCCGCTGGATCGAGCGATGAAAGCTCCGGCAGCACCGTGGACAACGGCTGGCCGAGCAGGCGCGCGACGTCTTCGCCGAGGATGTCCGCCGCGGCCGGATTGACGCCCGTGACCACGCCGCCGACGCCCACCGTCAGCAGGCCATCGGGGAGACTCGAGACCACGTCGGCATAGCGCAACCGCAACCGCGTCAATTCGACGCGCTGCTGCGTGGCTTTTTGCCGCGACTGGTCGAGTTCGCGCACGAGGTGCGTGCTGAGGAAGCTCGTCGCGTAGACCGCCGCAACCTGCACGCCCAACTGCACCAGCACGTCCAACGGGAGCTCGCCCGGATCGCGGACGACAAGGCGCATCGGCAGCAGCGGCAGTTTCAGCCAGCCCAGATGCGCCACGGTCATGACCGTCAACGCCAACGTCGCCAACGTCGCCGCCGCGAGCGCGCCAGCGCGCCGCAGGAGCAGCGCGGAGTTCAGCACCGCGAGCGGAAACGCGAACAGGAAGACACTCTGGAGGCCATCGGTCGCGGCAACGAGCACCATCGCCATCGCGACGTCGATCGCTACGGAGCCATTGGCCAACCAGCGCAGGTAAGGCCCCCGCTGCAGGATTTGCGTGGCGAGCAGGGCAAGGAACGAGAGGAGGAAGAACGCCGTCGTCAGGCGGTACAGCGCGGACTCGGCCATCGGCGCGGGCGGCCGCAGCCCGAGGCCAAGGTCCAGGGTCACCGCGAACACCAGCACCGCCGTCAGCAGCACGACCCGCGCCAGCGTGGTCCACTTGATGCGGTCGACGAGCGTCTCGTCGGCGAGACGGTCAACGTGGTCCTCATCGATGAAGATGGAGCTCATGCGCGCCGGATCCGCGCGCGGCAACGGCACCGACTCCTGGACCGGCTGTGGAACGGGCGACAACAGCGGCGCTGCCGACCGCCGCGGCGTTGGCGCCGCAGTCGGTTTCAGGCGCTCCGGCAGGATGTCGGGGAGGTGCGGGGTCGCCACGGTCGTCTACATCCTCGCGCTGTGGCGATGCCGCTGCGGCGGACAGGATGCCGCGCGCAGGGTCGCGCCTTCGCTGCGGTGCTGGGACGTTGCGGCCATGCTCAGTGAATGGTCTCGCCCATGGTGAAAATCGGCATGTACATACCCATCATGACGGTGCCGATGATGCCGCCGAGTACGACCATCATCACCGGTTCCATGATGGCGGTCATGCCTTCGATGGCGTCGTCAACTTCGTCGTCATAGAAGTCGGAAATCTTGGTCAGCATGACGTCCATCGCGCCCGTCGCTTCGCCCACCGCGATCATCTGCACCACCATGACCGGAAACACCTTGGTTTCCAACAGCGGCGCCGTGACGTTCTTGCCTTCCATGATGCGCGCCCGCGTGTAGTCGAGCGCACGCTCCACCACCAGATTGCCGGACGTCTTGCCGACGACCTCGAGCGCGTCGAGAATCGGCACGCCCGCGGTGATCAGCGTGCCCAGCGTGCGGGTGAAGCGCGCCACGGCGGATTTGCGGATCACGTTGCCGATGACCGGCGCGTGGAACAGCATGAAATCGCGGATGTACGGCCCATTCTTGGTCTTCATCGCCAGCCGGTACAGGAACACAAAACCGGCGAAACCAGCGAAGACGAACGGCATCGCGGCGATGAAGTTGTCGGAAATCTTCACAAGCATCTCGGTAATCGCCGGCAGTTCCTTGCGGCCCATCGACTTGAACGTCGCGGCGAAGGTCGGCACCACTTTCCACAGCAGGCCCGCAGTGATGCTGAGCGCGATGACGAGCACCGTCAGCGGGTACTTCATCGCGCTCTTGACTTTGGATTGCGTTTCCGACGCTTTCTCAATGTATTCAGCGAGTTTATTCATGATGGTATCGAGAATACCGCCCAACTCGCCGGCCTGCACAAGGTTGATGTACAGCGGCTCAAACACGTTGGGGTACCTCTGCAGCGCCTCAGAAAACGACGTGCCACCTTCCACGTAGGCTTTGACGCCCAAAATGGTCTTGCGCAGATTGGGGTTCGGCTCCTGATTGCCGATCAGGTCGAGACATTGCAGCAGCGGCAGTCCTGCGTCGATCATCGTCGCCATCTGGCGGGTGAAAATCACCAGGCTCTTGATCGGCACGCCGTCATTGAAGCCCGGGATGATGATCTCGAGGTCTTTTTGCTTCTTCTTGACCTTGATGATGGTGCCAATGCCCATCGTCCGGAGCTTGGCGTTTGCGCCATCCTTGTTGTCGGCTTCCAGCTCGCCGCGCTTGAAATCGCCGTCAGCGTTTGTGCCTTCCCATGCCCAGATCGCCATCGCCTACCTCCGCCTGTTCAGTCTGCGCGCGTCACACGCAGACATTCTTCCAGCGTCGTGAGCCCCTGCACAAGCTTGAGCAGCGACGAGCGCCGCAGCGTTTGCAGGCCGTCCTGGACGGCGACCTTCTTCAGTTCTGACGCCGAGAAGCCCTGCAACACGGCCTCGCGCAGGCCGTCCGACATCGGCATGATCTCGTAGATGGCGACGCGGCCCTTGTAGCCCGACTCGCCGCACGTCTTGCAGCCGACGCCCTTCATGAAGGTCGCGTTCTTGAACTCTTCTTCCGTCACGCCGGCTTCCAGGCACAATTCCTTGTCGTACTGGAACGGCTGCTTGCACTCCGCGCAGTTGCGGCGCACGAGGCGCTGGGCGGCAATCAGGTTCAGCGACGACGTGACCATGAACGGTTCGACGCCCATGTTCAGCAGACGGTTGATCGTCGACGGCGCGTCATTGGTGTGCAGCGTTGAAAGCACCATGTGGCCCGTGAGCGCCGCTTTGATGCCGATTTCCGCCGTTTCAAAGTCGCGAATCTCGCCGACCATCAGCACGTCCGGGTCCTGCCGCAGGAAGGAGCGCAGCACGGCCGCGAAGTTCAGGCCGATCGCCTCGTTCATCTGGCACTGGTTGATGCCCTCCAGGTTGAACTCGACCGGATCTTCCGCGGTACTGACGTTCTCCGTCACCTTGTTCAGCTCGGTCAGCGCGGAGTACAGCGTCGTCGTCTTGCCGGAACCCGTCGGGCCCGTCACGAGCACCATGCCGTACGGCTGGTGAATCGCGTGCTTGAACTTCTTCAGCTCGCCTTCGTCAAAGCCCAGCTTGGTCATGTCCGTCTGCAGATTGCCCTTGTCGAGCAGTCGCATGACGATCTTCTCGCCAAACAAGCACGGCAGCACGGACACGCGGAAATCGCATTCCTTGCCGCCCGGCAGCTTCAGCTTGATGCGACCGTCCTGCGGCAAGCGGCGCTCGGCGATGTCGAGCGAGCTCATGATTTTCACGCGGGAAATGATTGCGCTGCGCAGCTTCATCGGCGGGCGCATCATCTCGTGCAGCACGCCGTCGATGCGGTAGCGCACGCGGAACGCCTTCTCGTAGCATTCAATGTGAATGTCAGAAGCGCCGCGGCGGATCGCGTCGACGAGAACGAGGTTCACGAGGCGCACGACCGGCGCTTCTTCGGACGAACGTTCCAGCGAATTGACGTCGACGACTTCCGCGCCGTCAGCGGCAATCTGGATGTCGTCTTCCATGCCGGCCAATTCGCTGGAGATGACCTCTTCCAGCGAACTGCGCTCGATCGTCGAGTAAAACCGGATGCGCGCCTTGGTGATTTCGTCCGCAGGCGCGACGACGACTTCAATGTTGAGGCCAGTCAGGAACTTCAGGTCGTCGATCGCGTTGAAGTTGCCCGGATCGGTAATGGCGACGACCAGCGTTGAGCCGTGCAGCGCAATCGGCACCAGGGCGTGACGTTCTGCCACTTCCTTGGGCACCAACCGCAGCACTTCCTCACTGACTTCCACCGTCGTCAGATCGATGGACGGCACTTGATACTGGCGCGACAGGAAATCCACGAGGTGCGCTGAATCGACGTAGCCGAGGGCATTGAGCGTCGCGCCCAGGTGCTTGCCCGTGCGCTGCGCCTCCGCGGCGGCGTTCTTCAACTGCTCGACGGACACCAGGCGTTCCCGCAGCAGCATGTCGCCCATCGACTTGGTGGGCGCGGGCAGGAAGCTCGACTGGGGGCGGCGAATGTTGCGATCGTCCTCGATTGCCATGTCTCTCCATCTCCGTGCGCCGGGGAACGCGCTCGCGTTGCAGTGCGGCAATTTGGCAGGCCCGCACGGCGTGTGCGGCCAGCAAGACGGCACCCACCATCCGCCATCCTCCGCTGCGACCGGCTCGCCGTCAAGCCGTTCGTCATCCCACGGAAAAGTCGCTCGCGAGGTGCAGCGAAAGGGCCGCCCACTGCGGCAACGTCAACGCTTCAGCGCGAATCCGCTCGTCCACGGCCATCGCCGTCAGCGCCGCGCGCACGGTTTCACCCGGGATGCGGAGCGCGTTGCCCAGCGCGTTGACAAGCGTCTTGCGGCGCAGCGAAAAACCCGCGGTCACCAGGGCGGAAAAGCGCTTGGCGTCGCAAATCGGATAGCGCGGCGTCGCCAGCGGCTGCAGCACGATGATCGCGCTATCGACGTTGGGCGCCGGCGTGAACGCGCCGCTGCCGACCTTGAACGCCAAGCGGATGTCCGCGGCCATCTGGATCTTGACGGAAATCTGCCCCTGCGCGGGCGTGGACGGCTTGGCGACAAGCCGCTCCGCGACTTCCTTTTGCACCATGAACACCATCCGCGCCGGTTTGGCCTCCAGCACCGCGAACAGGATCGGCAGCGCGGCGTAATACGGCAGGTTGCCCACGACAACCGGTCGCGGCCCCAGCGGCTCCAGCAGCGCCGGCCAGTCGACGTCCGCAGCGTCCGCTTCCGTGACCCGCACGCGGTCGCCAAAGCGCTCAGCCAGGAGCGGAATCATCCGCCGATCGCGCTCAATCGCATCCAACGGCCAGTCCGCGGGCAGGCGCTCCAGCAGATGCGCCGTGAGGTTGCCCGTGCCCGGGCCGATCTCGATGAGCCCCGAGCCCGCTTCCGGCGCGGAGAGGTCGGCGATCCGGTTCAGGACGCCCTGATCGTGGAGAAAGTTCTGTCCCAGGGATTTTTTTGCGTGAATCATCCTGCCCGCCGTTTGACGAGGCCAGTCGGCACTGCGTCCAGTTCATGAGGATCGTCGGATTGGCCAGCTGCCAGGAGCGCCGCACCGAGTCCCGCGACCATCGCGCCATTGTCCCCGCACCACGCCAGCGGCACGGGGCGAAACCGCAGCCCGCGCGCGGCACACATCTGCGCGAGCCCCGCGCGCAGACCCTGATTGGCGGCCACGCCGCCCGCCAGCACCACGTCATGCAGACCGTGCGCCAGCGCAGCCTTCTGCGTCACGTGCACGAGCTGCGCCACGACGGCCTGCTGGAACGACGCGCAGAGGTCGCGAACGGTCGTCTCGTCCAGCGGCCCCTGCGCCTGCAGCGCCTCCATGTGAAGCCGCGCCGCGGTCTTCAGGCCGGAAAAGGACATCGCCACGTCGTCGCGTCCGCGCATCCCGCGCGGCAGTTTGAACCGCGTTGGATCGCCGAGGAGCGCCAGCTTGTCGACATTCGGCCCGCCCGGATACGGGACCCCCAACAGGCGGGCAAACTTGTCGTACGCCTCGCCCGCCGCGTCGTCCAGCGTCCGCCCGAGCAGCGCCATCTGGCCCGGACCGTCAACGCGGTACAGACTCGTGTGACCGCCCGAGACCGCGAGCGCCAGGAACGGCACCGGCAACGGCACGATCGGCTCGCCGGGGTGCCGCAGCGTCGCGGCCCAGACGTGCGATTGGATATGGTCCACGCCGATCAGCGGCAGGTTCCAACAGAGCGCGAGCGTGCGCGCGGTCTGCACACCGACCAACAGCGCGCCGACGAGCCCCGGCTGATGCGTCACGGCGATGCCACCGAGGTCCTGCGGCGTCAGGTGGGCATCCGCCAGCGCGGCTTCAATCCCCGGCAGGATCGACAGGAGGTGGTTGCGCGCGGCCACTTCCGGGACCACACCGCCAAAGCGCGCGTGCAGCGGAATCTGGCTGGCAACGCGATTGGCAAGCACGACGCCGTCGGCAACGATGCCAATCGCAGTCTCATCGCAGGAAGTTTCAATGCCGAGAATCGGAGCGTTCACGATGGCTTACCCACCGGTCGGCGTAGCAACCTGCGGACTGGCCGCAGTCGGCTGCGGCGGCGTGGCGGCAAAGACCAAATCATAGAGCTTCTGGGCCCGCTCCGCGTGGCGCGCGGCCGGGTTGGCGAGGTAGGCGCGCAGATGCGTGCGGGCGCTGTTGAACTGCTTCGCCTCGACTTCCAACACGCCGAGCGTCAACAGCGCCTCGGGCTCAAAGTCCTTGGCCTGGATGACCGCCTGCAGGCGCTTGATCGCATCGTCGTACTGGCCCGCCTCAATCAGGTTGACCGCGCGGCGATAATCCTGGCCGTTGCCGTGCCTGCCGTTGGGCTTGGGACGCTGCGGCCATGCAAACGCGAAGACGACGGCGACAAGCGCCGCCAAGCCCGCCACGGCCCAAGGCCAACGCAGCGCTGGCGCGACCGGCTTGGGCTTCTCTTCGGCGTGGCGATCTTCGTCGGCTTCACCCGCGCGCGCTTCCGCGTCGTTCGCGGGCGACCACGCATACGGCCTGGCCGAGAGGCGCGGTACATCGCCGTCCGCCCCGGGCCGCGGCGTCGCGCGAAACGCCGCCAATTGCTGGGAGTCACGACGGCCGGTCGAGCGCAATGGCGCGTCGACTTCCGCAGCCGATTCATCGGATTCCGCCATCGCCACGCCGAACCAGCCGGTGACCGCGCCGCGGCGCGCCGCGTTTTCCACTGAGTTGTAGCGCGAGGTGTCCAGCGCCGAGACGCTGTTGGTGCGCATCACGCCGGATGGCATGCGCGCCGCCGCGCTCGGATTCATGCCGGACGTCGGACGGGTCGGCAGCGCGGGCGGGGTTCCACCCATTGGCAGCGCGGGCGGACTGTCCGACAGGCGCGGATTGCCCTGCACCGGATCTTCAACGCGGTACAACTGGGTCGCCGGATGCGGGCGCGTCGGAAGCTGCACCGCCGCGTCGGGCAGGATCACGCCGGTGCGCACGGACGACGCCAACGACTCGGCGCGAATGGCGCGTGGCGTCAGGGCCGCAGCGGCGTTGGGCGTGTCACTGGAAGCCGCCGCGGTCGTCGTCTCAATCTGCGGCACCACGGCACCGCGTTTGATGCGGTTCTCCAGCGCGGCGTAGGCCTCGAGCTCGTCATCGCCTTCACCCGGAATCGCGTCGGCGAGCACGATGCCTGCGGCGATGCGCCGGAACATGGCCTCCGCGACCACCGGCAACGGCCGCACGCGCTCCCAGCGCACCGTGCATTTGCAGTCGGTGTACGGCAGGTTCTGACGCGCTTCATCGACGCGGCGATTGTACTCTTGCGCCACAGCCAGCAAGCCGATCGACGATCCGGTCAGCGTCGGCGGCCCGGTCCAGGTCTGCGGCTCCACGTGCCAGACGCCCGTGCGCCAGCAAGCCAAGCGTTCCAGCACGTGCCGGCCGGTTTCGCCATCGCATTCCGCGTGGATGAGCTCGCCGTCAACGATCGCCACTTTGCCCGTGCGGCCATGCGAGGTCAGTTCCAGCACAACGTTCTTGCCGCCGCCCGAGCGCGGAATGCGGTCCACCAAGCCGGCCAGCACATCCAGCAGCCGCATGCTCGTCAGATCGCCGTCGCGGGACGTGGCACCCGATGGCGCCCGACCCGCGGTCTCGCTCGCGCCCGCCAGCGCCACCAACTCTTCCGCGTTGACCGGTCGCACAGCAACGCCCGCCCAATCGTGTTCACGGGCCTGCCGTTCGGCGGCGTCGCGCTGGCTGCGCAGCACAACGGCGATGTAGCGCGCGGCGACGTCCTGCTCCTGCAATTGGCCAAACAACTCAAACGTCTGCGACAGATCGCGAAACGCAGACACCAACGCCGGCATCCGGCCCTTCCCCGCGTCGCGCAGCTGCGTCGCCAGCGTCGCGCCGTCGCGCACCGCCTGCGCAGCCAACCCGGCGTGCACCAAATCCAACGCCAACATACCCGCTTCAATCGGGTCGTCGGCGATGACGAAAACTTGCTGCGGTTGAACTTGCTCGGCCATGCTCATCACGTCGCGCCCGGAAAGGCGTGCTTTGGGATCGGCTACTCTGGCAGAGGATCGGAGACGCGGCAACTTTGATGCCGATCAATTCCCCCGCGACGCCAAGATAGGCGCGTCCGTCGGCCATGCAAACCGCAAAAACAGCCAAGGCCGCATCGATCGCCCAAAGACGATCGACGCGGCCTGCGCTGCGCAACATCCGGCGGTTTGTGGCCCGCCGCCGTCAACCTGGAACGTACCGCTGGCTTAGAACTTGCCGAGCAGCATGAACGAGATGACGAGCGAGTAGATGACCAGCGATTCGATAATCGCCAGCGAGAGCAGCATCGGCGTGAACAGCTTGTCAGCCGCGGCCGGGTTGCGGCCGATGCCTTCCAGCGCCGCCGAGGCAGCCTTGCCCTGACCCATCGCGCCGCCAACGGCAGCGAGACCCAGGCCCAGACCGATGGCGAGAGCCAGCTGGCCCTTCCACGAGTCCGCATTGTCGGGCGCGCCGCCTTCAGCGAAAGCCGAAGAAACAAACAGCATCATGGTCGAGGCAAAAGTGATGGCGGCCGCCAACATACGCTTCAGATTCATAACTCTCCTCCAAGGTTACGGCCGCAGCCGTTGCAACAAAGTCTCACACCAAAGGGCCACTGAAAAATCTTTCAAACCGGGAAAATCTCACACCCACCGGACGCGGACGCCCGGGAAGTCCCTGTCAATGTCCATGCGCCTCGTGACCGTGCGCGTCGTGACCATGGTCGTGTTTCTCAACCGCCAGCGACAGGTAAACCGTCGACAGCAGCACGAAAACCATGGTCTGGATGCACACCACCATCAGACCCAGGAACATCAGCGGAAGGGGCAGGAACGGGACGTGGAAACCGAGGAAGATTTCCAGCACCTTGTGGTCACCCGTCATATTGCCGAGAAGACGCAGCGACAGCGAGAGCGGCCGCACCATGTGCGAAATGAGCTCCACGACGATCATCAGCGGCGCCAGCGCCAGCATCGGACCCATGAAGTGTTTGGCATAGCCGACGACGCCCTGCACGCGAATGCCGGAGATGTGCGTCGCCAGGAACACCGTCAAGCCCATGACGATGTTGGCGTTCAAGTTGGCCGTCGCGGGCGCGCCACCGGGGATCAGCGCCAGCACGTTCATCGTGAAAATGTAGAACGCCAGCGTGCCGACGATCGGGAAATGGCGACGGGCTTCCTGTGCGCCCATCATGCCTTTCATCAGGTTCCACACCGCGCCGATGATGGCTTCGTAGAAGAAAAACACGCCGAACTTGCGCGCGGGCAGCACGCCGGCGTCTTCAGAAGCCTGCAGCTGGCGCCGCGTCAGGAACGCGCCAATCAGCACGAGCACAAACGCGATCGTCGCCATGACGACGGGCGTCAACTGGCCCTCTTCGGCAAACGGCTTCTTGTCGATGTACGTCTTGGCCGAGACCGCTTGGATCTTCTGGCGAATCGCGTCCTGCTGCACGGCGGGCAGGATCGGCGTCATCCACGTGAAAAGCTCCGCATTGCCCGCACCGTACGGCGGCTCGCCCGGCTCTTCATGGTGCTTGCCGGACGCGCCTTCGTGGGCAGCTTCTTCAGCGAGAACGGGAGCCGCGGTCGCAAGCCACGCGAGCGCGGCCAAGGAAGTCAGCAGTTTCTTCACGACAAACTCCCATGGGCGACGGACGGCAGGCGTCCACCGCGGCGCATCGCTTCGATAACCAGGCACAGCGGGGCCAGTGACATCGCCAGGATCAGCGTGACGCCGTCCGGCTTGACCCAGCGGAACACGCCGAGCATCAGCATCGCCAGCACGCCGAGCTTCATGACCAGCATCAGCACCGCGGAATTGCGCGTGGCAGGCTCCACGCTCAAAAGCATGCGCGTCGTCAGGAACGCCAGCACGCGGAAGTTGCCGCCACCCAGCAGGATGCCCGCGACGACCGCCGTCCAGTGACCGCGCGTACCCAGCGCCGCGCCGTGCGTCAGGACCACCGCGACGCCAATCGCCAGCACCGCCAGCACAAGGTGCATCCGCTCGACCGACGCAACAAAGGCGTTGGCCGCCGGCACAGCGTGCGAGGGCGAGGCATCCAGCGAGGGTTGAGCGACGGGCTGAGACATGAGTTTCGCGAAAACACCCTGTAGTTTCTTTCAGTTACGCAGAACGCAGCATTGCCGCAGCGTTTGCGTGGCGCGCTAAGTACCATGAGCGCCGCAAAACGGTCAAGGATCCCGCCCCGCCGGATCACGCAAACCAGCGGCAACAAGGGCGGCGCAGACGCGCGCGGCGGGCCGATTCACCGCGCAATCGTTGACAACCGTCGGCCCCGCCCGCATCGTGACGGCTGCTGGTGCCGTGCTTGGCCCCGGAGCCCAAGATGGCGCTGTCCCTGCCGCGTTTGCGTCGCCCTCTGCCCGTGTCCCCACACGGCGGCGCGAGCATGCAACCGGGCGCGGCGCTCCTGCACGAAGTCCTCCAGCGCCGGCGGCAATGGCGGACGTGGATCGTCGTGGAAGCGGTGTTGCTGGCGCTTGTGGGTGGCCTCGCGCTCAGTGCGCTTGTCGCGGCGCTGGTGATCGGCTCCGGACTGACCGGGCGGATGGGGCCCCCGCTGCTCAGCGTCGCCGCGGTCATCGCTGTCAGTCTCGCCACCTGGAATGCCTGGCGGCGTCTCTGGCGCTCCCGCGATCTGGCGCGCTGGTCGGCGGATCAGACAGCGCTGGCGGACGGCCGCACCGACCGCGCGGAGCAACTGCGGACCGGCGTCGAGATCGCCGCAAGCGCGCAGGCGGCCCACGGCCAACCGCTCGGTTCGCCGCTGCTGGTCATTCGCGCGATCGCGCAGGCCGCCGGGCTGCTGCCGGTCCTCGATACGGCGCGTCAGCACCTGCGCCGCCGCGTCGCGCAGTGGGCGCTGCTCCTGGGACTGACGTTGATCGGCTGGATCTGGGCGGTCGTTGCGACGCCGGCGCTCTGGCGGCACTTGTGGCAGCCGACGCAGGTCGAGAAAGTGCGGGAAGTGGGCACGCTGGTTGCGGACCCGCAGGCGCACGTGGAGCCGCCGGCGTATGCCCGCGCAGTGGTCGCGCCGCGCGACGAAGAAGGCAGTGAAGTCGAAGTGTTGCGCGGAAGCCACGTGGCAGTCGCGGCGATGCCGGTCCCGGGCTTTGCCGTGAAATCGGTCGAGGTCGAAACGCAGGTGGGCGGTGGCACGCGGCTGGAGACGCTGCCCACGACGTGGCGCAAGGACGGCAACCTCGTGTGGGGCCATACCGTGCTGGAGTCCTTGCGCTACCGGTACCGCGGCCTCGATCCGGACGGCCTGCCGGTGCGCGAGGCGGGCTATCGCACGCTGAAGACGCGCGCCGACCAGATGCCGACGGTGCAAATCAAGAGTCCGGCGGGCGAAATCGAGGTGAAAGCCGGGCAGACCGTGGCGATTGAGGGCGAGGCGGCCGATGACATCGGCCTGGCGGTCGTCCACCTCGTGGTGGCGCGGCCAGCGGCGGGCGATGAGCGGCGGCCGATCGCGGTGTCGCCGGGCGCGCTGGCGGCGGAGATTCACGAGCAGATCGTCGTGGACCAACTGCAGCTGCGACCCGGTGAAGTCGCAGTCGTGCAACTGGAAGCGGCGGATGACGATCCGCTGGACGGCGAGCGGCGCGGCGTTTCGCAGAAAGTGCGCATCCGGATGTTCTCCTCGGAGCGCCAGCACGCGCGCAACCTGGAGGAGCTGGCGCGGCTGACGACGCTGTGGACGGTCCGGCTGGCCGATCGCCTGGAGAAAGACCCCGCGCTCAGCCAGCTTGCCCTGCCCGTGGCGCTCAAGAGCCGCGCGGAACTGGCAGTGGAAGAAGAGCGCGGGCTGGACGCGCTGGAGGCGCTGCGGCGCGAGTGGACAGACGACGTTGTCGGGCGCGGGCGGACGTCGGCGGACTTGCTGGAGATCGAGCAGCACCTCCGCGAGACGCTCGGCGACGAGGCGCGGTCCGTGGAACACGTGGACGGCGATGCCACGGGCTACCCCGCGATTCAGGCGATGGCCGGGCTCCAGCGACAGCACGCGCTGGTGATTGCCGCGGAGGAACAGGCGGTTCACGCGCTGGGTGCCGCCGCCGTGATTGAACACCAGAACGCGCTGAGCCGCGATGGCGCCAACCTCGCGGACACGGAGAAGCAGTTGGTGCAGGCGCTGGAGAAGCTTGCCGATGCCCAGGGCGCAGCGAGTCAAGCAGAGGCCGAGAGGCTGCTGGATCAGGTCGAACAGCAACTGCAGCGAATGGCAGAGGCCGCGCAGGCACAGATGCACGTGGTCCCGCAGGAGCACCTGAACGCGGGCGCGGAGCCGACCGGGCTGCAGCGCGATCTGGGCGAGCACCGCAATGCGCTGCAGGACATCCGCAAGCTGGTGCGGGAGGGCAAGTCGCGCGAGGCGTTGGACCGGATGCGCCAGATGCAGCAGCAGATGGCCGAGACGATGCAGGACATGTCCGACGACGTGAAGGGCGAGCGATCGACGGAAGAGCGCGAGATGCAGAAGCTGGTGGGCGACGTGCGGCGCGGCATTTCCCGGGCCCAGGAAGGCGAAGAGCGGCTGCGCGACGATATCCGGCCGCAAGCGGAAGAGCAGGATCGCGCGACGGCGGAGCACCTCCGCGGCGTGCGCGCGACGCTGATGCCGCAAGTGATTGACCTGCTGGAAGAAGCGCGCGACCAAATCCAGCCGCAGCGGATGTCGACGGCGGAGTCGCGTGGCAGTCGCAGCGTGGCGGAAGCGCGGCAGGCGTTGCAGACGGCGGCGGGTGGTCTGGAGCGCGGGCAAATCGACGCAGCGCTCCAAGCGCTGATGGAGGCCGAGGACGAGCTGGGCACGGCGCGGCGCGAACTGGCCGAGGACCCGGACGTGCCGGACAAAAGCCGCAAGACCGACGATGGCCGGCTGGCGGCGGCGCAGGAGCGGGCCCAAAAGGCGTCCGCGCGGCTGCGGGAAGCACTGCCGTCGCCGCAAGCGATGCTGAAGCCGGGCGCGCACCAGAAGCTGGAGACGCAGGCGCAGGAACAGGAGCAGCTGCGGCGGTCGCTGGAGAAGCTCAAGAAGAAGCTGGACGAGAACGCCCAGACGCACCCGGCGCTGCAGCGGCAGGTTGGCGATCGCCTGGAGCACGCGGAGGAGACGATGCGGCAGGCGGGCGAGTCGCTGGGGCAGTCGGATGCGTCGCGCGCGCTGCGGCAGTCGAGCGAGGCGCTGGATGCGCTCCGGCGCGCGGCGTCGATGCTGGATGAGGCGCAGTCAGGCGGCAAGCCGGGGCAGAAGCCAAGCGACGCGGTGGGCATGAATTCGGCCGAAGCGCCGGTGAAACTGCAAGGCGACGAGCGCGGCGAAGGCGGCGAAGCGTACCGTCAGGATGTCCTGCGGGCGATGCAGCAAAAGGCGCCGCCGACCTGGTCGGAGCGGCTGCAGAAATATTACAAGGCCATCGCCCGGTGACCGCCCGTCGTCCCGCGATCTTGACATTACCCGCCCGCATCCTTCCCTGAATTCGACTTTCGCGCGCGGCGGAGCCATTTGGCCGTACGCAAAGCAAAAACGTCGCGGCAGAATTCCCTGTCGCCGCACATGCCGTGGTTTCCGCCGCGGCCAGGTGGACGATGCAACCCAACAAACTGACAAACAACGCCCAGATGGCGTTGAAGCTGGCGAGTGAAGAGGCGATTCGGCGCAATCATCAGGTCCTGGAACCCGAGCACGTCCTCTGGGCGCTGACCGGCAACGTGGAAGGCATCATCAAGCCGCTGCTGGCGCGGATGGAAATCCCCGTCGAGCCGCTGCGCGCGCAAATGGAGCTGGAATTGCAGCGCTTGCCGGCCGTGACGGGCGGCGGCGGCCAAGGGCTGGTCGGCGGCGAGCGGCTGCAGGCGTTCTTTGAAGCCGCTGAAGATGAGCGCGGCAAGTTCAAGGACGATTTCGTTTCGACCGAGCACCTGTTCCTCGCGTTCCTGCAGGATCGCAAAGGCGCGGCCGGACGCGCGTTGGCGGAGCGGGGCCTGAACCGGGAGAAGATCCTCGCCAACCTGAAACCGCTGCGGGGCAGCAATCGCGTGACGTCTGAGGATGCGGAGTCGAGTTTTCAGGCGCTGGAGAAATATTCGCGCGACCTGACGGCGGTGGCGGCGCAGGGCAAGCTGGACCCGGTCGTGGGACGCGACGAGGAAATCCGCCGTGTGATGCAGGTCTTGAGCCGGCGGCGCAAGAACAATCCCGTGCTGATTGGCGATCCGGGCGTTGGCAAGACGGCGATTGCGGAAGGTCTGGCGCAGCGCATTGTGGCGGGTGACGTGCCAGAAGGCCTCAAGGGCAAGAAGCTGCTGGCGCTGGATCTGGCGTCCATGGTCGCGGGCGCAAAATACCGCGGCGAGTTTGAGGAGCGGCTCAAAGCGGTGCTGAAAGAGCTGAACGACGCGCAGGGCGAGGTGATCCTGTTCATCGACGAGCTGCACAACTTGGTCGGCGCGGGCAAGGGCGACGGCGCGATGGATGCGTCCAACATGCTCAAGCCGGCCCTGGCGCGCGGCGAGCTGCGGTGCATCGGCGCGACGACGCTGGACGAGTACCGCAAGTACATCGAGAAGGACGCGGCGCTGGAGCGGCGTTTCCAGCCGGTGCTGTGCGATGAGCCAAGCGTGCCGGACACGATCAGCATCCTCCGCGGGCTGCGCGACAAATACGAGGTGCACCACGGCGTGCGCATCCAGGACGCCGCGCTGGTGGCGGCGGCGACGCTCTCTGACCGCTACATCACGGATCGCTTCCTGCCCGACAAGGCGATTGACCTGATCGACGAGGCGGCGAGCCGGCTGCGCATCGAGATCGATAGCCTGCCGACGGAGATCGACCAGATGCAGCGGCGCCTGCAGCAGCTGGAAATTGAAGCGGCGGCGCTGCAGCGGGAGAAGGACACGGCGTCGATCGACCGCCTGAAAGACCTGAAGAAGCTGATGGCGGAGCTGAAGGAGGAGACGCTCGGCAAGAAGGCGGAGTGGCAGCGCGAGAAGACGCTGATCGACGACCTGCGGGCGCAGAAAGAGAGGCTCGAGGAGCTAAACCATCAGTTGGAAGCGGCCGAGCGGCGCTACGACAACGAGACGGCGGCGAAGCTGCGCTACGGCGAGATTCCGACGCTGCAGAAAGCGATCCAGGAGTCGCAGGACAAGCTCGCGGAGGCGCAGAAGACCGGCAAGCTGCTGAACGAGGAAGTGTCCCCGGACGAAGTGGCCAAGGTGGTGGCGGCGTGGACCGGCGTGCCAGTGACCAAGATGCTGGAAGGCGAGATGCACAAGCTGCTGCGGCTGGAAGAGCCGTTGCGCAACCGCGTGGTGCATCAGGAGGAGGCGATCGCGGCGGTGGCCAACGCGGTGCGGCGATCGCGCTCGGGCCTGCAGGATCCCAACCGGCCGATGGGCAGCTTCATCTTCCTTGGCCCGACGGGCGTGGGCAAGACGGAGCTGGTCAAGGCGCTCGCGGAGTACCTGTTTGACGACGACCGCGCGATGATCCGCATCGACATGAGCGAGTACATGGAAAAGCACACGGTCGCGCGGCTGATCGGCGCGCCGCCGGGTTACGTGGGCCACGAGGAGGGCGGACAGTTGACGGAGGCCGTGCGCCGCAAGCCGTATTCAGTTGTGCTGTTTGACGAGATCGAAAAGGCCCATCCGGACGTGCTGAACGTGCTGCTGCAGGTGTTGGATGAAGGTCGGCTGACCGATTCCCTGGGCCGGACCGTGGATTTCCGCAACACGCTGGTGCTGATGACGAGCAATGTCGGCTCGGCGGCCATCCTGGACGCGGCGGAGGCCAACGACGAAGGCGTGCGGGAAATCGTCCAGGGCGAGCTGCGGCGGCATTTCCGCCCGGAGTTCCTCAACCGCATCGATGAAATCGTGTTCTTCAACCGGCTGCGGGAGGAGGACATGGAGAAGATCGTCGACATCCAGTTGCTGCGGTTCCGCAAGCGGCTGGAGGACAAGAAGCTGGGCCTTACCGTGACCGAGGACGCGCGCAAGCTGCTGGCGCACGAAGGCTATGACCCGCAGTACGGCGCGCGGCCGCTCAAGCGCGTGCTGCAGCAGAGGCTGGAGAATCCGCTGGCGCTGCAGTTGCTGGAGGGCCGGTATCCGGCTGGGAGCCACATCGTCGTGGACGTGGTGGGCGGCAAGTTCGCGTTTTCCTACGCCGACTGAGCCATTTTGGCCATCCGCCAGCGCAGGAGCGGCGGTGTGATGAGCGTGGTCACGACGACCATCGCCAGAACAGCACCGTAGGTCTGGGCGTTGATGACGGGCTTGCCGTCGACGTGCAGGCCTTGGCCGATGCTGGCGAAGATGAGCCCGACCTCCCCGCGCGGAATCATGCCGAGGCCAACGGCGAGGCGGTCCATGCCGCGGCCGGCGCCGAGGCCCGCGACGATCTTCCCGCCGATCGCGACGACGACAAGCGCGAGCGCCAGGAGCGGAACGCCCGGCGTGAGAAAGCTCGTGAGGTCGGTGCGCAGGCCCATGAGCACAAAAAACACCGGCACAAACAGTTCGCCGATCGGCGCGACGAGCTTCTCAAGGCCGAGTTCGCCGCGATCGGTGAATTCGCGGTAGTGGACGTCCTCCAACACCAGCCCAGCGGCGAAAGCGCCGACGATCGGCGCGAGCCCTGCAACAGCCGCGAGCCAAGCCAGGGCAAAACAGAGGCCGAGGCCAGTCGCCAACAGCGCCCCCGACGCGTGGAGGTGCGACGCGGCGCGCATGACCCGCGGCGCCAGCCAGACCCCGAGTGCGAGCGCCACTGCGAGAAAACCGATCGCCTTGCCGCTGATGAACAGGACGTTGAGAGGCTGGACGCTGCCGCCGGACGCGATCGCGCCCGTGACCACCGCCAGCAGCACGAGGCCCAGCACGTCGTCGATGACCGCCGCGCCGAGAATCAGCCGCGCCTCGGCAGTCTGTCCCGTGCCCATGTCCCGCAGCACCCGCGCCGTAATGCCGACGCTCGTCGCCGTCAACGTCGCCCCGAGGAACACGTGGACCGCGGTGGGCTCATGCGGCAGCAGCGCGCGCGCCGCCAGCCAACCGAGCACAAGCGGCACCACCACGCCGATCGCCGCCACGCGCAGCGCCGCCACACCCACGGCGAGCATCTGGCGCACGGTCGACTCCAGGCCGACCTGAAACAGCAGCAACAGCACGCCGAAGCGGGCCATCAGGTCGAGGCCCGCGTCGGTCCGCATCTCCTGCAGCAGCGCGATCGGCAAGGCGCCGAGCACCATGCCCGCCACCAACTCGCCGAGCACCGCCGGCTGGCGCAGCCGATCGGCCAAATGCCCGGCCAGACGCCCGACAAACAGCACGATCGTCAGGTGCAGGCAAAGCAGGACGACGGGATCGCGGCCTTCCACGTCAGGATTCCCCGGCGAGCAGGCGTTCAACGTCGATGGCGCCGTCGTAGACGTGGACCGCCGGCCCGCGCATCGTCGCCTCGCCGTCGTCGCCGACGGTAATCGCCAGCCAACCGCCGGGCAGTTTCACGGCAATCTCACGGTTGCGCGGCATCCGGCCCGTCTCGACCGCGACGATCGCCGCCGCCGTCGCACCTGTGCCGCACGCCTGCGTCCAGCCGCAGCCGCGCTCATACACGTCCACCTGCATGCGCGGTCCATCGCCCGGCAGCACCTGCACAAACTCGATGTTGGCTTGCTGCGGGAACAGCGGATGGTGGCCGAGCAGCGGCCCGAGCTGGGCACGCTCATCGGCGGAAAGCGCGTCAAACGTCACGGCGTGCGGATTGCCCAGGCTCAGCGCGGTCAGCCGCACATCCCGATCGGCCACGCGCACTGGCTGGTCCCGCAGCGGTTGCGACCGCGCCAGCGGAATCCGCTCCGGCGCGTGGCTGGCCGCGCCCATCTGCACCGCGACCGTCGCGACTTCCCCGTTTGCCGCACGGGTCACCGCACACTTCAGCAGGCCATTGCCGGTCTGGACCGCGAGCGCTGGCAGCTGCGGCAGGTGGCGATCGAGCAGGTGTTTGACGAAGCAGCGCAGACCGTTGCCGCACATCTCCGCGATGCTGCCGTCGGCGTTCACCACCGTCATCCGCGGTTCGTCGAGCGTGCCCGTCCACACGAGGACGCCGTCGGCGCCAATGCCGCGAAAGCGGTCACAGAGCTTCTGGCCGAGCAGACCCGGAAAGGTCAAGGCGAGCGCGCGGGCATCAACGACGGCAAAATCGTTGCCCAGACCGTGGTATTTGCTAAAGGACAACAGCATGGTTCACTTCAAGGCGGGCAGGAGAAAGAGCGTCGCGTTCAGGCCAAGGCCAACGGTCCAGACGGTCGAGCGCAGCGACGCCAAATCCGCGAGATACAGGGCGACGTAGACAAGCCGCACCGCGATGAACGCGAGGCAGAGTTGCGTCATGCGCTCCGGATCGCCGCCGCCGAGATGGGCGACAAAGACCGCCGCGGCAAAGCCGGGCACCGCTTCCAGCGAATTGTAGTGCGCCGATTTCGCGCGCTGCGGAAAACCTTCCAGCTGCAGGGCCTGCCGGCGCGGCAGGTTGTTGTCATAGCCGCCATGCTTCCGCATCCAAAGCACCGCCACCCACGACGGCGGAAATGCCATGAACCAGACAACGGCGATACACCAAAATGGAATCGTCACGCGAACCTCCGCGCCAGCGAATGTAGGCGGCACGGGCACGGCGCGCAACCGCAGAGACTGAACACGCTGACCGAAGGTCAGGTTGAAGCGTCCGCGATCCGCGCGTGCGAGTCTGGGAGGCAGCAGCTCTGACTGACGGTCAGCACGTTCAGAGGTCCAGGCGAATCTGCGCGCGCACGTCGCCCATCACCTCAAGCGTCGCCCGGCGGCTACCTTCGCGCGCGAGCCGCTTTTCCAGATCCGCTGGCAGCTCAATCCGCGCCTCGCCTGCGCCATCGACCGGACTTTCCAGCTGCATCCCATCGGCCAGCGTCAGGCGCACCTGGCCGCCCGTCGCCGCCGCTTGGCCACACACCAGCTCCGGGCCTTCTTTGCGCAGCGTCCGTTCACCCAGCGACTCCTCGTGCGTCCCGACGAGCGACTGGTCGTAGATCGCGCCCGCCAGCAAGCCAACACCCAGCGCCGCGATGGCCGCGCCATAGGCGTAATTGCCCGGGGCATTGTCCGCGCTCGTCGTCAAATCCACCGGGGACGCCGCGGTCCACGCGATCAGCCCGGCGCCACCCGCGGCAAACAGGCTGCCGAACACCCATTCCAGCACCAGCGACTTCCCGTCAGGCTGCCGCACCACGTGGCGAAAGCCCTCGGCGCGCTGTTCCTGCACGTCGGCGCAGCGCTGCAGCCGCGTGACTTGCGCGCGCACGACGTTGCCCTCGCGCGCGCCCGTGACGCCCATGCGCTCGCCCAGCTGGACGCGCACGATCCGCGGCGGCTCCAGCGGTTGGGCGCGCAAAGTGACCTGCTCGGTCAGCCGCGCGCAACTGCAGAGCAACAGGAACAACAACAAGGTCTTGTGCATCTAGATGCGCCCCACACGCAGCGACAGGTCCGCGAGCACCATGGCGACGGCCGCCTCCACAATCGGCACCGCGCGCGGCACGACGCAGGGATCGTGACGGCCGGTGACAGTGAGCGGTCCCGGCGGCCCTTCCGCGCTGATCGCCTGCTGCGGCTGGGGAATCGTCGCGACCGGTTTGAAGAGCACGTCCAGGCGCAGCGGCATGCCCGATGAAATGCCGCCCAGCACGCCGCCGTGGTGGTTGGTCGTCGTGGCGATCCGACCGTCGGGGAGGCGCGTGAAGGGATCGTTGTGCGCGCTGCCGCGCATGCTGACGGCCGCCATGCCGTCGCCAAACAGCACACCGCGCACGGCGGGCACGGACGCAAGCGCGTGCGCCAGCAAGCCCGTGAGCTTGTCAAAGACCGGATCGCCCAGACCAGCCGGCAGATCCGTCACGACGCAGCGGACAACGCCGCCCAGGCTGTCGCGATCCTTCTGCGCCGCCGTAATCGCCGCGACCATCTGTTCGCTCGCCCCCGCATCCGGGCAGCGCACCGGACTGGCGTCCACCTGCGCGCGGTCCCGCGGCGCCGCCATGTCCGTGACAATCCCGCCGATCTGCTGGGTCCACGCGACGATCCGCGGCTGGGGCCGATTGTCGCGCACCGCCAGCGCCGCCAGGAGCGCCTCTGCCACTGCACCCGCGGCGACGCGACCGACCGTCTCACGGGCGCTCGACCGACCACCGCCGCGCGGATCGCGGTGGCCAAAGCGCGCGTGCCACGTGAAGTCCGCATGGCCGGGGCGGAACTGGTCGTGCCACGCCTCGTAGTCCTTGGCGCGCGCGTTGGTGTTTTCCACAAGAATGGTGATGGGCGTGCCGAGCGTGCGGCCCTGATAGACGCCGGAGACGATGCGCGGCTGGTCCAGCTCACGGCGCGGGCTGGTCAGCGTGTTTTGGCCGGGACGCCGACGCGCGAGCGCGTGCGCGATGTCTTCCGAATCCAGCGGGACGCCAGCTGGGCAGCCATCGACGATGCAGCCAACCGCCGGACCATGCGATTCGCCGAACGTCGTCACGACAAAGCTTTGACCCAGACTGGAACCGGCCATGTTCAGTACACCTTCTCGATCTTCACGGCCTTGTAGTACGCCTGCAGGATTTGCCGAAAATCCTGACCGGCCTTGGCGCGGCCAAGCGCGCCGGTCTGGTCCATGCCGACGCCGTGGCCAAAGCCCGCGCCGGTGAAGACCCAGCTCTGCGGCGCGCCATCGGCGCCCATCGGTCCGGGCTTGACGAGGAACAGCGACGAGCGCAGCCCTTTTGGCCCCGCCGAGCCGCCCAGCGCCTTGCGGATGTGCAGCTCGCCGGACAGCTTTTTCTTGCGACCGTCGACCAGCGTCAGCTCAATTTCAATGGCGCGCCCCGAGACGCCGCGCTGCGTGACACGGATCTCCTTGACCGACTTGGCGAGCTGCGCGCTGTCGCGGATGTCCGCCGCGCTCTTTTCCGTGCGCCACCGGCATGCCTCGCTGTTCAGGCCAGACGCCGCCGCCCAGCTCTCGTCTTTGCCGGCCAGCAACGCCGCGACCGCATCGTCCGTCGCGCCAGCCGCCAGCGGATCCTTGCCGCCCGGCATCAGGTCCGGTACGCCGCGCAACGCTTCCTGCGGCCGACCTGGCCACACCAATTCGTTGTTCTCCGTATGGCCGCCGGACACCGCGTGGTAGTACGCGTCGATCAACCGACCTTCAGTGTTGACCATGACAAGTCCGCGCGTGTCCCGCACCGCCTGCGCAATGCGCGCGCTGACCTTGCCCGCGCCCGTGTAGGCCTGGCAGTGAACCTCGGAGCAGATCGCAAACGGATCGGTCGCGTGACGCGTGCCCACCTTGGCCAGCATGTCCGTGCGCGCCGCGATCGCCTGAGCCCGCAGGGTCGCTTCCGGCGCCGAGTGAAAGATCTCCGACGCCACGACGCCTTCCAGGATTTGCTCCAGCGCCGCTTCGCTGACGAGCTCCAGGCCGTGGTCATTGCTCGGCACAACGTAGACGCGCCCCGGCAACTCGCGCTCGATCCGTTGGCCCTTGCGCGTGCCGACGACGTGCAGCATCCCTTTGCCCACCGCCTCGAACCAGAGCACGTCGGATGCGCGCGCCTCGCCCGATCCGCTGCGGGCCACGAGCGTCGCGCTCGGCGGCTGGCCGACCATCGCGTGGGTCTGCAGATCTTCGCCGAATTGCTGTTCCAGCCCCTGCGCGGTCGCTTCCGCCGCGGCGTGATCGGCGAAAATCACGTCCAGGCACAGCAGCGTCTGGCGCGTGTCAAAAGAGCGGCCCTTGATGCTGTACGTCGCGCCGCTCGTCACGGTCTTGATGGCCAGACCGCGCTCTTTCCACAGCGCGCGCTTCTGCCGCAAGACGTCAAAATCCCAGTCCGGCGCCTGCGCCAGCACCACGTAGTGCTGCAACACCGCCGGCTTGGCCTCCAGCGACTGGACGTCAACTGTCCCTTGCACCCGGAATTCCACTTGGCCGTCGCCGGTCCCGAGGATGCGCAGCCCGCCGGATGCCGACATTTCCAGCTTGTCCAGGTTGCCGAGCACGGAGAGCGGCACCAGCGGCTCACCTTCAGCGCTCAGGCGCAGGACGTCGCGGTAGAGGCTGGCTGTGCGGTCGGAATGGCCGAGCGGATCGCCCTGGCCCAGCGCCGATGTCGGCAGGAGAAACCCAATCAGCAAGAACATCCAGCGCATCGACACCACCCGTTTCCGGGGCGGAGAGTGCCCGCCGCGGTGGGCGTTGTCCAGAAGGCGTTACGACTGGACGACGTTGAGCCGCAGCGCCAGCTTGACCAGATCGGTCTTGTTGTGGAGGTGGAGCTTCTCCATCAGGTTGGCGCGATGGCGATTGGCCGTGTGCGCTGAAATGCCGAGAATCTTGGCGATCTCCGGACCCGTCCGCCCTTCAGCGATCAGCGTCAGGACTTCCCGCTCGCGCGGCGAGAGGCCCGACAGCTCCTGATCCTCCGGCGCCGTCTCAGGATGCAGCGCCGCCTCCACGACGAGGTCCGCCACCGACGGATCCAGCCACGTCCGCCCTTCCAGCACGCTGCGCAGCGCCGCGACGAGTTCGCGCGCCATCACGCCCTTGGGCAGGTAGCCCTTGGCGCCGAGCTTGAGCGCGCGGATCACGTAGGCGCGATCGGTGTACTGCGAGACAATCGCCACCTTGGTGTGCGGACTGACGGTGTGCAGCTCCGCCAGCACGTCCAGGCCGCTCAGATCCGGCATGGAGATGTCCAGTAGCAGGAGGTCGGGCTGATGACGGGCGCATTCGCGCAAGGTCTCCCGGCCCGTCGCTGCTTCCGCGACGATGAGCGCTTCCGGCATGCGCGCCTCAAGCAGGCCGCGAATCCCTTCGCGCACCAGCGTGTGGTCGTCTGCCAGAATGACTTTCGGCTGCCAGGCCATCTTGTCCTCCGTTACGCGTGAAACGGCACGTCAAAGACGATGCGCAGGCCGCCGCCGGGTGACGTCTCAAACTCAACTGTACCACCCATTTGGACAATGCGTTCGCGCATCCCCAACAAGCCCCAGCGCGGTCGCGGCGCGGTCGTCGTGAGCAGCGCCGGGTCCATGCCCTTGCCGTCATCCTCGATCCAGCCCATCAGCCGGCCCACTTGACCGTTGTGACCGCCCTCGATGTGCAGCCGCATCGTCACGCGCTTGGCCTGGGCATGGCGCACGATGTTGGTCGCCGCCTCCTGGAACACGCGGTAAACCGTGTTCTCAATGTCCTTGGGCACGGTGATGTCCCCACCGACGACGTCCAACGAGAACTTCAGCCCCGCGGACGTCAGGATGTTCTGGCCCGTCGCCCGCACCGCCTCGACAAGCCCCATGTCGTCCAGCACGGCTGGCCGCAGCCGCCGCACCAGCCGGTTGATGCCGTCCAGGATGCGCTTCACCAGCAGTTTGGCCTTCTCCAGCTGCGCCTCGACTTCCGGCAGGCCATCGGTCGGCACGGTCTCCAACTGCAGCGCCAACGCCGTCAGCTCCTGGGATGTCTCGTCGTGAATCTCCCGGGCGATGTGCTTGCGCTCCTCCGCCTCGGCCTCAAACAGGTGCCGCAGCATCCGGTTCTTGTGCTCCTGCTCCAGCCGCAGCTGTTCATAGAGCAGGCTGCGTTCCACAAGCGACTGCACCTGACCGCCGATGACGGCCATCGTCGGCCCGATCAGCCGGCTCACCGACTCGCTTGCCTCCGGCACGCCGATCCACAGTTCGCCTTCCAGCGTGTCGCGGACGCTGATGCGCTGGACAAAGAAGAGCTTGGTGTGATGGCCATCCTCAATCGCCACGCCGCGCGCTTCCAGGTCGCCAACCGGCACCTGCACGCGCCCCGCCGCGATCGATTCCAGCAATTCGCCCATGGCGCCCTCCGCCCGCAGCGTAATCCCGTGGGCGCTGAAGAAGTCGCCGCCCAGCGGACCGCCGCGCAGGTGCAGAAGCACGCAGCTCACCGCCTTGCTCGCCGCCACATCCTCCGCCAAGCCTTTCAGGTTCTGGCGAATGTCCAACAGCGGTTGCACGGACTGCGCAGCGCGCGGTGGTGGCGGTGGCGCATCCAGTTTCGCCGTTGCCTGCGCCCCGGGCCGGGCGCGCATCGCCTCAAAGGAATGCGCCAACTGACTGAACTCGTCATTGCCGCTGACCGACGCGCCGTGTTCCAGCGCCAGCGCCTTCGCTGTCTCCGTCAGCTGCCGCATTGGCCGCAGCACGCGGCGGGACAGCAGCATGTAAAAGCCGACAAAGCAGCCAAAGATGAGGCAAACGAGCGCCGTCGAGGCATAGACCGTCTCCACCATCGGCGCGTACAGCCGCAGCGTGCCTTCGCGGACCGTCACCGTCCATTCCGTCCCCGGCACGGGCGCGACCGTCATGATCTCATTCTCGCGCGCCGCTTCGCCGTGCGCCGCTTCCTCGTGGCCCTTTTTGTGGCACGAATGGCATTGCATCTGCGCTTCACCGCCCAACCGCACCTTGTCGGTAAAGTACGTGCCGTGGACCGCCGAGACGTAGCGCTCATCGGCTTGCGTCGAAAACAGCGCCATGCCGGTTGAATCGAGCAGCTGCAAGCGCGACTGGTCGTTGACCAAGAAGTAACTGAACACACGCTGGAAATTCGGCGCGTCCAGCCGCAGGTAGACGACGGCCGCCCGCCACTTCTTGTCGGCGCCCTCGCCCGTGGTCCGCCCTTGGGCGATCGCGATGCGCGGATGCTTGTCGAGGCCCTTCCACAGGTCTGTCGCAACCGGCGTCTTGGACTTCTCCGCGCGCCGCAGCAGCGTCAGCAGCACTTCCTCGGGCGGCAACCCCGCGGGACTCGCGTCGGCGGCGATGAGCTGGCGCGTCTGGTCAAACAGCGCCACGCCATCCTGGTCCAGCGTGTCCGCGCGCACCGCGGCGAGCTCCGCGGCCAGCGCTTTCTTGTCGAGGTCCGGCTTGGCGGCGGTGTCCAACAGCCGCGTCAGTTGGTCTTTCTCGGACTCCACAAGGCCACCGACAACGCGCGCCACGCTGCGGGCAAACAGCAGGTTCTGGTCGAGCGAGTGGTTGATGGCGCGGCGGAAGGACCAGCTCTCGAAGGCCACCGTCGCGACGATGGTGATGGCGGAGAGAATCAGGAAGTAGATGAGGAATCGGCGGCGAATCATGGCTATTCCTCCGTACCCGTGGTGGCAGCAGGGGCCGCGACTTCAGGCTTCTTGCCCGTGCGGTCGTACTGCTTCGTTTCGTCGTCGTGGCAGGCACCGCTGCAACTGCCGCCGGTCGGCGTGGTGGCGAAGACGCCCGGCTTGGCGTCCTTGTCGTCAGACTTCAGGTGCACCATCGCGCGGTCCGCGGTGGAGCCGTGGCCAGCGTGGCACTTCAGGCAGAAGCCGGGCGACCGGCCAATGTCGTCCGCGTGCTGGCGATGGCGATCGTCCTTGCCGTTGGCGAACTGCGTCAGCGTCGTCCCGTTTGGCATCGCCAGGGCACCCGCAACGTCGTCGTGGCAGCGCAGGCAGAAGGCTTCATCCGGCTTTGGACCGAAGCGGAAGAGGTAGGCCGGCGCCATCACCTTGTGGCATTCACCGCACTTGTTCTGAACAAACGGCTTGTGCTTGGACTTCAGGTCCTCCGGCGGGTCATGGCATTTCGCACAGATGGCGCCCTGGTTCTGCTTGTCCATCTGGTAGTGCGACTGGCCCTTCTTCACTTCATGGCAGTCCAGGCACTCCGTTCCGCCGCCGTGCTCTTTGCCAAACGCGGAATCCGGGTGGCATTTCTGGCAGGACGCCTTGTCCTGCGCGGCAAACGCAACCTTCGCGACTGCGGGCGGCGTGCCCTCCGAGTGCTTGCCGTCATGGCATTCAAAGCACTTCTTGGTCTCCACGATGCCAGCCAGCGGGTCTTTCGCCTCAGCCGCCGTCGGGTGCGCGACCGCGCCCGAGTGACACGTCACACACGCGAGGCCAAGCTCCGCGTGCCGCTTGTGCGCCATCACGCGGTTGTGCCGGTCGGCAGCGCGCGCAGTCTCCGCATGGCAGCGCACGCAGTTCTCGCTGACGATGTCCTCGTGGCGCTTTTCCAGATGGATGTCCTTGATCGTCTTGGCCGTCAGGTGCGTGTACAACTGCGCAACGCCCGCGAGCTTCGCCTGCACGTAGCCGGAGACGCCCGGCTTCGCGTGACAATCGATGCAGCGGATCGAGCCGTGCCGCGAGCCCTCCCACGTGTTGAAATTGTGGCCCATCTCATGGCAACTGTTGCAGAACTGCGGCATCTCCGTGCGGTGATACACGTCCATGCCGGCCGAGCCGACCCAGACGGTGGCGAAGGCGAGCAGCGCCAGATAAACCCAGAAGAACCGAAGGCTGATACGGGCGATGAGCCGCGCGCGCCGCTGCCAGCTGGGTTGACCAGCAAGGCTCTGGTCTTTGGAGCGGGCAAGCCGTTCGAGAAAGGAATCGAAGCGGGTCATGGGAGGAGTCCTCCAGCGCACGAGGCGCAAGCCAATTCAGGGGCGCGGCTACAACCGGGAGTGGTTGGCCGTTTCGCGGAGACGCGGGTTGAAGTGTGAGCCAGCCATCGTGTGCCTCCCGGGAGTCGCCGGACGCTGCAGTTGGCAGACGCCTTCAAGCGGATTCCCTGCCAGCAAGGTACCGCGGTGCAGGCCACGTCAACATTCACCAAAAAGGCCAATTCGCGGAGCGCATTCATACCATTTCCGCATGGCGTCAACGTACCATGGTCGTGTGGCAGGTTCATGCTAGGTCCGGTTGAAAGTGCGCGCTGCGGGGCGCAACGCCAGCTCCGCGACGTACAAGGTGCCCACGGGCTCGCAGGGCAGCTTGAGCGCGGAAAAGCCAGGCGTTTCAGAGAGGTCAAACGCAGGATCAACCTCCACGCCGCCGCCGTGGGCAACCGCGACTGCGCGCGCGAGGGCTGGTGCATCCGCGGGATCGAGCACCACTTGGCCCCCTGGGCGACTTGCCCACGCCGCCAGGAAGACGGTACCAGCCGTCTCATGGGCAAAAAGCACCACGTGGCCTTCTGCGCGGGCTTGCTCGGCGGCTGCGCGGGCAAGGCGTTGCATCAGCTCCCGGAGTTGGTAGCGCGCGCCAAAGGTCTGCGCCGTCGTCTCCTGCAGCGTATGCCAGCGCACGGACGGCGATTCCCGCCGCAAGTCCCACAGCAAGATGAGCGCCAGCGACTTGAGGTCGACGTCCTCCCGCTCATCGTGCGCTTCCCGGCCCATGGCCGCGACGTCAGCCGCCAGCCGCCGCACGCGCCCCAGCCGCGCGTCAAAACGCAGGACCGTCGAGCCGCCCTGCGGCGCCGGCACGACCGACTCCGCCAGCACGGTGCCATACAACTGCCACGCCGTGTCCTCGTTGGCCGGCGCCAACGGCACGTAGTCGGTTTGCAGCTGCGCGTTCTCCGGCGCCATCCACAGCGCGAGCACAGCCGAGCGCTCGCCCGCCGGGTCCGTCAACGCCATGAGCGCCGGGCCATCGGTCTCGCCATCCGGCAGCGCCCAGCCCAGATCGCGGGCAACGGCCAGCTGCGCCGCGGTCACGCCGGGAATCTGCGGCGCCCAGCAACCGGCCAAGGACGACCCGCTCTGGCCAAAACGCCCAATCGCCACGCGGTTGGCCGCCACAATCCAGCCGCGGGAGTCGATCAACAGCACCGGACCCGCCTGTCGCTCCAGCACACCCGCGAGCCGCCGGTTGGCCCGCTCCAGGCCGACGCGGCCATCCAGGTCAAGCGTCAGGGCCTGCACGGCGCGGGTCACATCGTCAATTTCATCCGCTGCGCCGACGGACAGGACCGTCGCCCGCGCGCCGGTCCGCAGCAAGTCCAGCAGATGCCGCAGGTGCCGCAGCCGGAACACGACGTTGCGACCGAGCAACGCCGCGAGCAGAACCAGCAGCGCCAGCGTCGCCAGCACGCCCGCCCAGATGGTGCGGCGGCTGTTGGCCTGTTGTGCACCCGTCAGCGCGTCGTCGTCGAGATCGATGAGCAGGACGCCAATCGCCGATCCTTCCGGCTGGTCGTGGCAATGGAGGCAGGCTTCGTCCAGCAGGATCGGCTGCACCGCGCGGTAGATGCGCTCACCGCCGGCGGACTCAAAGCGCAGCGCCCGCGCGCGGTGTTGGGGCGCGATGCCGGGCTGGTGACACGACACGCAGCTGGGGTCCGACTTCTGCATCGTCGTGCCAAGCACCGCCGGATCGGTGGCGAACGCGACCTTGCCTTCCTTGTCGACGATGCGCAGCGACTTGATCGGCTGCATTCCGGAGAACCGCGTCAATTCCCGCTGGATGCGCGGCCGATCCTTGGCCAGCATCGCCTCGCGCAAGTCGCTCAGGACGATGCGGTTGACGAGATCGGCATAGACGTCGAGCGTCTCCGTCCCCTGTTGGGCGGCATCGCGGCGCTGCACGTAGAAAAGCGCGCCGACCAGGCCAAGCGCGACAACGACGGCGGGTAGGGCAATCCGAAGGCCAATCCGGCTGTAGGCGAACGCCATTCGGCACGTCCCTGATGGGCCGGCAGGTCAGTGCGGGGGGAATCGCACCGCGCACGGTCACGCCGGCTACCCTACCGCCGGGAGCGCGCGACGGCAAGGCGCAGAACGGTGTAGGCAAGGCGATTTTGTCGGACTTGTGTCACGCCACCCAGTCTACCTACTGCGCCGGGTCAAGCGCCGGACGCAGCAGACGCGCGGTCACCGGCCAATCGCGCAGCGTCTGCGGCAGGATCCAGGGCCGAATTTGCGGGCGATCCAGCAGCCGCGCGAGCCCCCACCCCGCCAGCAGCGACAGCGGAACGGCCACGGCTGCCACCGCGATTTTGCCAGCCGACGCCGCATACCACGGCTGGTGCTGCGACCAGAACTCGATGAACTTGAGGACAAACTGGTGGCTCAGGTAGATGACGAGCGAGTAGCGGCCGATCGGCACCAAGCCCGGCACGCGCGCGAGGACGCTGCCAAAGTGCACGGCGGCGAGGGTGGCAGCGACGGCGTAGACATCGTGCAGCAGCAGGCGATCGGGCGCGTGCCAGTCCGGCAGGCTGAGCGAGGCGACGTTGATGTGGTCGACGGTGACGCCGGCGATCGCGCCACACGCGAGGGCGACGGCGAGGAAGAGCCAGCGGCCCCGTTGCCAGGGCGCCAGGGCCCCGACGGCCCAGCCCAACGGCAGGGCAAAGAGCGCGGGCAGCGGATTGAGCGGCAGCGGCAGGGAACACCCCGCCAACAGCCCATGCACCGCCAACAGCGCGAGGACGAGGAGGGCGCGCACCGGCTGGCGCGCCGCGGCGAACAGCGACCGCAGGACGGTCAGGGACAGCAGGCACGGCATGAACCAGAGGAACGTGAAACCCACGCCTTGGGCAAGCGCGCCCACGTCGCCCCGAATCAAGGCGAGCGGAAGCGCGTACCAGGGCACGGACGGATGCAACGTGGCGTGCCAGACGGCGGCGGACAGCAGGGCGAAAGCGCCAAATGGCACGAGGTAGCGCACCGCGCGATCGGCGAACACGCGGGTCGAGCACGCGGACGCCGGCCGCAGGAATGGCAGGAGGAGAAAGGCGAGGACGTGGAAGTCGTAGAGCCCACCCGCATGCAGCCACGGCCAGACGCGCTGCGCTGCGGCGCAATGGCCAAGCGCGACGAGCGTGATCAACAGACCCTTTGTCGCGTCGTTGGCCTCGTCGCGGGCGCGGGGGGCGGATGGCGGGGCACTCATGCGCCCGACTGCCCTGGAGCGCCCGGACGGGTGTTCAGGTGATGGCGCAGTGCGGCGATGTAACACATGCTGACGAGGCCCCACTGTTCGGCGCGGAACAGCTCCGTACCGGAAAGACCAGACGTGATGGCCGCCACCGCGGCGGATGCCAGGCCCGCGTGGTAGATGCGCAAGGGGCCGCTGCCCAGGTTGCGCACGACCATGACGACGCCGGACAGCTGCAGCAGGATGTAGAGCGCCAGCGCCGGTACGCCGTAGGAAACGGCAACAGCCAGCACCGACGAGTGGAGCGCGCCACCGAGGGTGCCGGAATAGCGCGACCGCTCGTAGCCGAATGCGGTAATGCCAAAACCGAGAAACGGGTGACGCGGCAACATGTCGGCGCCGATGCGCGCGTGGAGCGCCCGCTCGGAGGTGGCGGTCTCGATGTCCGTGCTGCCGTCGAACGTCTCCGTCACGCGCGAGAAAGACTTGGGCGAAAAGCCCGAGAACGCCATCGCGGCGAGCACGGCAACGACAACCGCTGTGACCCGAACCGTCGGTCGCCGCGGCGCGAGCAGCGCAAACGTGAAGAGCGCGAACATGTAGCCAATCGTGCCGCCGCGGGACGCCGCGCCCCATTCGCCGTAGGCAGATCCAAGCGCCGCGAACAGGCCCAAGAGCCGCCACGGCATCGACGCTTTGCGGTCGAGCAGCAGCGCCAGAGCAAAGGGCAGCGACATCGCCAAGTGATTGCCGAGCACGTTGGGCTGGCCGCAAATGCCGGACGCGCGCGTGCCGGACTCGCCGAGCGCAGCCCAGCCGACTTCGCGCCAGACGGAGGCAAACGTGAGGAGCAAGTTGATGGCGTAGACGCGTGAGAAAGTCCGGATGTCTTCAGAGGTCAGGATCGTCTGCGTCAGGAGCAGAAACACGACCAACGTTCCGCCGAACTCGAAGAACGGCGCAATGGAGCCCTCGTATTCGGCCAACAGCTCGCTCGTCGCCACCAGCAGCAGCAGCGCCACCATGCCAGCGGCGAACCACTTGGGCACGGGATGGACGCGATGCTTCTGCACAATGTCCCGCGCCACGACGAAAAGTGCGAGGACGCCCGCAATCTTGAAAGGCGTCAGATACGGACCGGCAAGCTCGACCGCCCACGCATGGCTGGCCAGCGCAACGGCGACCGCGACGCTGGGCCGCGACACCACGTAGTAGGCGACCGCGGGGCCGGCAACGGCAACGACCGCGAGGTAGGCGATAGCGGGGTCAACAGCGATCGCCAGGCCCAGGCAAATGGCCAAGGCGAGCAGGATGACCGCGACGAGACCGAAGTTGGGACCCGCCTTGACGGGTGCGCGGTCGAGGATTGGCGAGACTACAGCTTGCATCGTACCGGTGAACTCCGCGCAGCCCAAGGCGGGCGTTGTGCCCGGTGGCCGGACGCGCAGGTTGCGCGCGGCGCGTTTCCGGGTCAAGACAAAGAGGCGCGCACCCGGCACCCCATTGCTTGGTTGCCGGCCAACCGCGAAAGGATCAGTCGTTCGCGGCTGCACTTCCCAACCCTGCCTCGTCACGGCATACTCCGACCGGGCCGTTCTGCCCGCCGGTTGATCATGGCTTCCGTCCATCAACGCTATCGCATCATCGACAAGATTGACGCCGGCGGCATGGCGGAAATCTATCGCGGCGTGGCGATTTCAATCGAAGGCTTTGAGAAGCCGGTTGCGATCAAGCGGATCCTGCCGTCCCTCTGTCGCGACCCAAAGTTCGTCACGATGTTCCTGGATGAGGCGCGTCTTTCGATGTCGCTGAATCAGGCGAACGTCGTGCAGATCTACGACATCGGCCAGGTCGACGACACCTACTTCATCGCCATGGAGTACGTCGACGGCGGCAATCTGCGGCGGATGATGCAGCGCGCGCTCGACCAGGGCCGGCCGATTCCCATCCCGATTGCCTGCTTTCTCATCGCGGAGCTCGCTCGCGCTTTGGCCTACGCGCACGAGAAAGCCGGGCCCGATGGCAAGTCGCTGGGCATCGTCCACCGCGACGTTTCGCCGCCGAACGTGCTTGTGTCCAAGCAAGGTGAAGTCAAGCTGACGGACTTTGGCTTGGCGCGCGCGGCGTCCAATGTGCAGATTTCCGACGCCGGCGTCGTCAAGGGCAAGTTCAGCTACCTGTCGCCAGAAGTGGTCGATGGCAAGCCGGCCGATCCGCGCGCGGACATCTATTCCGCCGGGATCATCCTGTGGGAGCTGCTGTGCGCCCGCAAGCTGTTCGCCGGCAAGACGGACCTGGAGACGGTGGATCTCGTCAAGGCGGGCGACGTGCCCAAGCCGTCGACGCTGCGCCGCGATGTCGACGCGGAACTCGACGCCGTGGTGCTGCGGGCGCTGACCAAGAATCCCAAGCGGCGTTTCCAATCGGCGCGCGAGCTGGAACAGGAACTGGCGACCTACCTCTTCAAGCACAACCTGCGCGTGACGCAGGCCGACCTTGCGGGCTTCCTGCACAGCCTGGAGGAGCAGTCAGAAGTGCAACTGCTGGACGTGGCAACGCTGCTGCGCGCGGAAATGCAGGAGCAGATGCGGGTGGGCAAGCTGGACGCCACGCTGGGCCAGGTGCCGCTGCGGCCAAGCGACCTGGCGTCGCCGTCGGTGTCGAAGGTCGACGTCACGTCGCTGCTCGACCGCCTCTCTGGCGCGCCGCTGGACGATCTGGCGGCGGACGCGGGCCTGTCGGCGCTGGCGGATCGCCTAGAGACGCTCGGCGAGCCGGTGTCCCAATCCAGGGTGACCGTCGCCAAGAACGAGAAGAGCCGACTGCCGCTGATTCTGGCTGGCGTCGCCGCGCTCGCTATCGGTGCGCTCGCCGCGTGGTTCTTTGTGCACAAATCGTAGCGAACTGTTGATCTCAACCCGCGCAACAGGCATCCAAAGCCGTCGCGCCCGATTCTGACCGGAGGCCCTGTGAAGTTTTTTGTCGATACCGCCCACATTGAAGAGATCAAGAAAGCCCTTGCGTGGGGCATCCTGGATGGCGTCACGACCAATCCGTCGCTCGTCGCCAAGACCGGTCGGCGGTTTGACGACGTGAAGCGCGAGATCCTCGACCTCGTCAAAGGTCCCGTGTCGCTCGAATGCACGAAGATGGACTTTGACGGCATGCTCGCCCAGGGCCTGGAGCTGGCGGCGGAAGGGCCGCAGGTCGTCGTGAAGTTGCCGTTGACGCGCGAAGGCATCGCGGTCTGCAAGGCGCTGTCGGACAAGGGCATCAAGACCAACGTCACGCTGTGCTTCTCGGCCAATCAGGCGTTGCTCGCCGCCAAGGCGGGCGCCACGTACATTTCGCCGTTCGTTGGCCGTCTGGACGACATCAGCGAGGACGGCATGGCGCTCATCGCGGACATCGTCCAGATCTACCGGAATTACGGCTACAAGACCCAGGTCCTTGTGGCGTCCGTGCGCAATCCGGTCCACGTGCTCAAAGCCGCCAAGCTGGGCGCGGATGTGTGCACGGTGCCGTTCAACGTGCTGGACATGCTGTTCAATCACCCGTTGACGGACCGCGGCAATGAGCAGTTCCTGAAGGATTGGGCAAAGGTTCCCGCCTAGGCCATCGCGCCTGCCCTGACGCGCGCCAGTGCGCCCGACCTGCATCCGGAGCCAGATCGCTTGACTGAATCGCCCGCCCCACCGTCGCCGCCCACGGCCCGCATTCGCGAACGCGTCAAACTTGACCGGGACGAGTCGCGCAAGAGTCGCCACGCCGCCCGCATGGTGCTCCGTGCGCTCTTGGCGCTGGCCATCCTGGTGGCGGCGTTGAGCAGCGGCGGCGCGTCGTGGACGGCGGTCATGGCCGTCTGGGTCCTGATGGTCGCGGCCCTGCCGGCGGCGGCGATCGCGGTGCCCAACAAGCCGCCGCGCCTGCTGCTGGGACTTCTGTGGCTCGGGCTCGGCGGATTTGTCGCGCTGCAACTGCTGCCGTTGCCGCACGCGGTCGTGGCCTTGTTGCAGCCCAAGGCCGTGGAGATCTCTGACCTGGGCAACGCCGCGCTTGGACTGCCGCCGGTCGCATTCCTGCCGTTGGCGCTGGCGCCCGGCGATGCGGCGCTGCAGGGGGCGGTCTATCTGCTGGGCGCCCTCCTCACCTTGCTCGGCAGCATCGCCCTGTCGGGTCATGACGGCCGGCGCGCGATCCACTGGACCAGCAACATTGTCCTCGGCGCGGCGGTGGCCAGCGGCCTCGCGTGGATTTGCGCGTACACGGCGCCGCTCACGGACTTCATCCCCGGCGGCCTGTCCATTCGGCTCAGCCACCTCTGTTTCGTCAATCCCAACCAGGAAGCCGCGCTCCTCAACCTCGGCATCGCCATGGGCTTGAGCCGCATGCGGTTGGCGATCAATCCGCGATGGCAGACGGTGTTCGGCACGCTGGCGCTGATCCTCGCGTTCGTGGTGCTTGAAGTGGGCTCGCGCGGCGGCATCATTGCGATGTGCCTCGTGATGACGATGACCCTGTTCATGCGGCCGGGCTTCGTCAAGGGCCGGCGCACCGATCAGCGCGAGATCCAGCGCGCCGCGATCATCCGGACCGCCGTCCTCGTCGCGTCCGTCGCCCTCGTCGCGGCGATCGTCGCGTTGCCAGCGATCGACAACGAATTCTCGGACTCGGCCGACAGCCAGAAAGCCACGAGCATGGCCCACATGATCGGCATGAAGGGCGGCAAGCTGGGCGCGACCTCGCTCCTGCGCGCAACGTGGCTGACGGGCGCGGGTCCCGGCGGCCTGCCCGTGCTCGCGGGCATGGACCCGGCGTGGGGCAACAAGCGCATTGATTTCGCCGAGAACATCGTCCTCGATAGCGTCTTTTCCTTTGGCGTTATCGGCGGCCTGCTGTTCCTGCTCGGGCTGGGCTACGCGCTGCTCGACCACGTCCGGCGCCGCGCCGATGTGCCGCAAGCGCCCGGCTTCATCATCGCCACGACCGTGATGGTCGTCGCCAATTTCGTCGACTTTTCCCTGCAGTTGCTGGGCGGCCTGCTGCCGTTTGTCGCCCTTTCGACGGCGTGCGAACGCGCGCTGGGTCCGCGCGGCGGTCGCGAGAACATGGACGCGCAGCGCATGCCGACGTTCCGCCGCGTGCTCATCGCCGCCACGCTGGCGCTCGCCGTAGCGGGTGGCCTGCTCGCCAAGTCGCTGAACGCGATGACCCGCAACGCGGAAGCCGTGCTCCACGGCGAGAGCATCGAAAGCACGCGGGCGCTCGTTGCCGCGCGCTTCAAGGCGGATCACCACGCGTTCTACCTGTACGGCCGCAAGCTGTTTGACGCCCGCCAGTTTGATCGCGCCGCCAAGGCCTTTGACCGCGCGGTGCAATTGCGACCGGGCAGCGCGCATGCGCACCTGTTCCGCTTTGCCGCCCATCTGGAGCTCGGTCAGGCCAAGGTCGCCGCCGACGACTTGCGCTGGCTGCTGGATCAGGACGACGACATCGTGCGCCGCGCCATGCGCCTGTGCATGCAATCGCGCGCCGCGGAAGCCGTGCTCGTAGACGTGATTCCGCGCGGTGACGACCAGAGCGGTCGCGTTGCCGATTTCCTCGTCGAAAAACATCCAGAACTTGTGGAGCGCGTCGCGCTGGCGCTGCGGCAGAGCCAGCCCAACCGGATCTTCGCCATTGAGCTGACGCGCGGCCAGCTGTACATGGCCCGCGGTAATTTGGAGCCCGCACGCCGCATCGCCGCGAACCTGCTGGCCAACAAGAGCACGCGGCTGCTCGGCTACCAACTGGAAGCGCAGCTGCTGGAAGGCGCCGGAAAGCACTACCAGGCTTTCCACTTGTTCCGCGAAGTCTGCAAGAACCTGCCGAACTCCTGGCCGGCGTGCCGCGGCGCCATCGACGCGGTCATCGCCGCCAACCGACCGGACGAAGCGCTCACGTACCTCAACGCCCGCGGGCCGTTCATGCAGGCGTACACCAGCCACGCCGCATTCTTCTGGTTCAGCAAAGGCCGGATCGCGCTGCAGTTGAATCGTCAGGAAGATGCGCTGGAAGCGTTCCGCCGCGCCCACGGTTTTGCCCCGGACTATCCGGACATCACGTTTGCGCTCGCGACCACGTGCATGAACCTGGGCCTGCGCGACGAAACGCGGCAGTTGGTCGATGAGCTCCTCGCAAGCGCGCCCCGCCACGCGGGCGCGTTGGCGCTGTCCAAGGAGCTGGACCGGGATGCCCATCAGGCGATTGGCAATACCCACGCCGCCGACCCGACGCCGTCGATCCTCGATCCGCCGTAGCCCAACGGATTTCTAGCCGGGCGCGCGCACGCCGCGCAGGGTGCGGAGCCGCTGAACCGCCCACGGCCAGCCAAACGCGAAGAAGAGCGCGAGGGCGAAGTCGACGACGGACCGCTTGCGCGAATTGCCCTCGCTGACGACCCGCTCCAGCACGCAAAGCGCCGGCAGTGCGAGGAGAAGCAGCGTGCCGATTGGCTCGGTCTGGCGCGCCTTCAGCACGCGCCACACGCCCGCGAGCACGACCAGCCACCACAGCGCGAAGAGCGCGATCTCAGCCATCAGCCACGAGACGAGCGCCGGCATTTCCGCAAAGACCGACTGCACGGCGCCCAGGAGGCCTTGGCTCTCCACGAGCGTCGCCCGCACGCCGGTGCGCTGGAACAGGCCAAAATAGGCGGGAACATCCAGGTTCTCCGGCATGAAAACCGTCTTGGCCACGTGCCCCGCCACGATGCGCGCAGCCGTCAGCGGGGCCTGCGCCGCCGCCGCCGCGAGCGTTGCCATGCGCCCGGGATCGCCAATCACCTTGACCTGCGGCGCATAGCTCTGCACTTCGTTGGTCCGCAGCGCGATTGTCGTCGCCGTGTCCGCGCCCGATCGCCCCAAGCCGTACACGCCGGTCTGCGCGCCCTGGTAGCCGATCCACAGCGCCGGCAGGACGGCCAGCATCGCCAGCCACGCCGCAACCCGCAGCCGCGACACCCGCAGCCGCCCCCAAAGCGCCGCAATACTGACCGCCAGCGTCGCTACCACCAGCCACGGCAGGATCTCCGGGCGCGTCAGCAACCCCAGACCGAGACAGATGCCGCCGACCGTCGCGGAACGCAGGGTCGCCCGCCCGGCGCAAAGGTCGAGGAGCCGGCGCGTGCCGATCAGCAGGAGCGGCGTGAACCAAGCCTCGCTGTTGAGCACGTGCGGCGCAGCGATGTCGACCGGGATGGCCACATAGGCGGCGATGGCAATCCAGCGCTGTGCATCGGTCGCGCCGAGCGTTTCAGCCATTTTCCACAGCTCGTGCAGCGAGAACACCAGGAGCGCGCACTGCAGGACCGCGACCCAGCCCAGCGAGCCGCCCGTCAGCCAGAACGCGAAAGCATGCCAAACATAGTCGCCCGGTACGCCGTTGTGGGTCAGGACATCGGTCAGACCGCCGTCCGTGAGGCCTGCCAGAAAGCGTTGTGCCATTGCCAGTCGGCCTGGCGAGCGGTCGCCCAGCAGGACGGCGTCGGGATGCGTGAAGCCGCGCACGAGCATGACGAAATGGAGGAGTCCGACGGCGGCGAGGATGCCGGCGACCGGACGCGGACAGCGCCCAAGGGACTCCAGAAAGCGGGCGCGGCGGCTCGGTATCTGCATGCGGGGCGACGTAGGCGGCGAAGGCCACTGCGGAGCCGGGACTCTACCCAGTCGGTCAGGCCTTAGCAACAACGGCGGGCGCGCGACGCGGCGGCGAAGGCGGTAGCTTTGTCGGTCGCCGGGAGCCCAACTGCGAGTCATGACAGATTCGTGGCCAGAAGCCGTTGACAGGTTCTGAAGCTGTCGCTAGGTTGCCGCGCGCCTGCGGTCGTCGGAATCGGCTGCCGCAACTGGAGCGTTGTTCACCCGGATCGCCACCTCTTGCGCGATCCAATCAACTCGCTGAGACGCTGGTCAAAACCGCGATTCTGGAACACGAAACGCGATTCGGCCAACAGGCTCACGTCAGGCTACCGGCTCACACTCGGCCACCCGGCCAACACTAGGTCACCCGGCCAACACCAGGCCACACAGAGGAGTACCGCATGAAGATCCTGGTCTCTGCCAAGCGCGTCAGCGACCCCAATGCCAAACTCGCCATCGCCAAGGATGGTAAGTGGATTGAGGGCGACGTGGAGTACATTCTCAACCCCTTTTGCGAGAACGCCATTGAGTGCGCGTTGCAGATCGCGGAAGCCAATGAAGGCACGGAAACGGTGGCCATCGGCATCGGCGACGACGAGACTGCGCGGTTCATCCGTCAGGGCGCGTTGGCGCGCGGCATCGATCGCGGCATCCTCGTGAGCGCGGAAGAGGCGAGCATCGACTCGGACCTCATCGCGCGCATCTACCAGGGCGTTGTGCACCGCGAGAAGCCGGACATCGTGCTGCTGGGCAAGCAGGCCATCGACGGCGACTCCAATCAGGTCGGCCAGTTGCTGGCGGAATACCTGGGCTGGCCGCAGGCGACGTTCGCGTCCAAGGTGGAAGTCTCGGGCAACAAAGCCATCGTCACGCGTGAAGTGGACGGCGGTCTGGAAACCCTTGAAGTGTCCCTGCCGTGCGTGATCACTGCGGATCTGCGGCTGAATGAGCCGCGTTTCGCTTCCCTGGCCGGCATCATGAAGGCCAAGAAGAAGCCGTTTGACGAGCTGGAAATTGACGATCTCGACCTGGAAGACACGGACACGAAAGTGCAGATCGTCGGCCTTTCGACGCCGTCGGGCCGCAAGGCTGGCGTCATCGTCAAGGACGTGACTGAACTCGTCCAGAAGCTGCGTTCAGAAGCGCGCGCCATCTAAGCAAACATCCAACGGAATACGAGGCAAATCATGAGCAAGGTGCTGATTCTGGCCGAACACGACAAGGGCGCGCTCAAAAAAGTGACGCTCAACACGTTGGCCTTTGCGCGGCAGTACGTCGCGAAGTTTGGTGGCAGCTACGATTTCGCGGTGCTTGGGCACAACGTGGCGGGCGTGGCGGAAGCGCTGCGTGGCTACGGCGCGGGCGCGGTCCACTTGGCGGACCACGCCGATCTGCAGCATCCCATCGCTTCGGCGTGGGCCAAAGTGCTGGCAGACCTGGCGAAGTCGATTGGCGCGGACATGGTCGTTGCTCCGGCGACGACGACCGGCAAAGACGTGCTGCCGCGTACGGCCGTGCGTCTGGGCGCGGGCATGGCCAGCGACATCATCGCGTTGACCGATAGCGGCGCGTTCGCGCGGCCGATGTGGGCCGGCAACTTGACCGGCAACGTCAAGATCTCGACCGCCAACAAGGTCATCTCCGTCCGCGCCTCGGCTTTTGATGCGGCGGAAGCGACCGGCGGTCAGAGCCCGGTTGTCGCGTTCGCGGCGGATCCAGCGCTCGCTTCGTCGCGCGTCAAGTTCGTCTCGTTCGACGGCGTGCAATCGACGCGTCCGGATCTGGCGGAAGCAGCGACGATCGTCTCAGGCGGTCGCGGCTTGAAGGATCGCTTCTACGCGGTCACGGAGCCGCTGGCTGACGTGCTCGGCGCGGCGATTGGCGCGACGCGTGCGGCGGTGGACGACGGCTACGCGCCCAATGACCTGCAGATCGGCCAGACCGGCAAGGTGGTGGCCCCGCAGCTGTACTTCGCCATCGCGATGTCCGGCGCTGTGCAGCACTTGGCCGGCATGAAGAACTCCAAGGTCATCGTCGCGATCAACAAGAATCCCGACGAGCCGATCTTCAAGGTTGCGGACTACGGCCTGATCGCGGACGCGTTCGTCGCCGTGCCGGAGCTGACGGCGCAGATCAAGGCGCTGCGCGGTTGAGCCGCGGCGACACGAGCCGGCGCGTTTGAGGTAGATTCCTGGCAGGGGCGGGTGGCAAACTCGCCCCTGCTGCTTTTTGGCCGGCAGGAGCGCGACCGATGGACACGATTGTTGCCTGCGCCACCGCGCCAGTGCCCGCCGGCCTCGCAGTCGTGCGTCTGTCGGGACCGCAGGCGCTGGCCATCGCCGGGACGCTCGCGCAGCTCCCCGCGCTGCCGCACGCCGCCATGCGCCTGTGTGCGCTGCGCGCGGGCGAGGCGCTCATCGATCGCGGCTACGTCGTCGGTTTCCACGCGCCGCGGTCGTTCACCGGCGAGGACATCGCGGAATTCCAGGTGCACGGTTCGCTGGCGGTGGTCGACCGGCTGATCGCGGCGTGCGTGGAGCTGGGCGCGCGCCTGGCGCGTCCGGGCGAATTCAGCCAGCGCGCGTATGAGAACGGCAAGCTCGATTTGGTGCAGGCGGAGGCGCTCGCCGACCTCATCTCGGCGCGGGCGGAATCGGCGCGGACGGCGGCGTTGCAGGCGTTGGACGGCGTGCTGTCTGCCGCGCTCGCGGATCTGCGCACGCCGCTCCTGCACGCCATCGCGGACATTGAAGCGCGGATCGACTTCGCCGCGGAGCCGCATCTCGCGGAAGTGGACCGACCGGCGCTCACCCGCCGTTTGGGAGCGCTCGCCGACCGCCTGCGGACGCTGCTGGGGACCGCGGTGGCCGGCCGCATCCGGCTGCACGGGGCGCGCGTGGTGCTGTATGGCGCGCCCAATGCCGGCAAGTCGACGCTGTTCAACGCGCTGTGCGGTGCCGATCGCGCGCTTGTGGACGCCCGTCCGGGCACGACGCGCGACACGGTCGAGGTCCAGACGGCGCCCGACGGCGTGCTCGTGACTTGGGTTGACACTGCCGGCCTGCGGGACGCCGACGATCCCGTGGAACAGGCGGGCCGCGCGCGCGCTGAGACGGCCGCCCTGCACGCCGACGTCGTGCTCTGGCTGGAAGATCGCGCGCAACCGTTCTCCGGTCTGCCGCCGCCGCGATCCGCCGCGCGCGTGCTGAAAGTGCTGAACAAAACCGATCTGGCCGCGGATCCGTCCTGGCTGCAGCTGCCCGATTGGCACGGCGCGATCGGCGTGTCCGCCCAACACGATCGCGACGTTGCGCCGCTGCGGGCGGCAGTCGTTGGCGCCGTGCGGGCGTCCGCAGAAGGCGCGCTGGGGCAAGTGGCGCTGAGCCGGGAACGGCACGTGGCGGCGGTGCAAGTCGCGCTGCAAGCGCTGGAGCGCGCCAATCTGGCCGTGGAACAAGGTTTTCCGCTGGAGCTGCTGGCCGCCGACTTGCGCGACGCCGCGCTGGCGCTGGATGAATTGACGGGCGCGATTGTGCCAGACGACGTCCTGGACGCGGTGTTTTCGCAGTTCTGCATCGGCAAATGAGCGCGAAACGTGAAAGCCTTCGCAAGATCGCTATACTGGATTGGAGTCACCTGACTCGGGAGCCAGCATGTCCATCCACAGCGACTGGGTCACCGCCTGTTCCACGGCGCTCGTTGACCGACTGACCAACCGCGTGTCGCTGATCCACGTGCTGGAGCATGTGCAGGTCACGCGGCTGCCGGCGATTGTCCCGGCTTTTCACATCGTCGCGCTCTGGCACAACACGGTGGACATGGCCGTCGACGGCAAGCTCCGGATCGAAGTGGAAGAGCAGAGCGGCGAGTCGTCGTCGGTGCTTTCGGAAGAGACGATCACGTTCGCCGGGCGCATCAGCCACCGCACGATCTGCATTGTCCACGCGATGACGGTGTTGCGACCGGGCGCGTACCGCATCGTCGCGCGCCTGCAATTGCCGGGGACCGACGACTGGCGGGAAGGCGCCGCGCATCCGTTTCAGGTCCAGGTTGTGCAGGCACCGCATGAATCGGCGCAGGCGTGAAGCATGGCGCGCAGGCGGATGCGGAATTTCCGCGTATTCATGGCGATCTGCGCCGCGCTTGTTGAAGGTTGCGGCGACGGCTCGTTTGCTACAGGCGACAACGACGCCCCGGACGCCCTGACCGCTGACGCCGACGCGGCCGATGCCGACGCCCAACCCGGCACCGACGCGGTCGATGGCGGCGCCGATCTGGCAACCGTTGAAACGGCGACCACGGACGCGGAAGCCGTGGATGCCGAAGACGCGGAGGTGGCGGCGCCTGCGGATGCAACGGCCGACGCCGAAGCCCCCGACGCTGCGGATGCGGCGACGGACACCGCTGAGCCAGACGCGGTGGATGCCGCCGCGGATGTGCAGGACGCGGCAACGGTCGACGCCGCGGGCGATGCCATGACGGCGGGCGATGCCGACGCGACGCCTTTTGATCCCAATTGCCCGTATGATCCCAAGACGCTCTGCCTGCACTGGGGCGTGTGCAAAAACGCCAAAGTGAAGGTCGATTGCAGCAGCGGCGAGCCGGTCTGCGACTACGCCAAGGTGCCGGGCTATGAAGTCATCGAGAAATCGTGCGACGGCCTGGACAACGACTGCAACAACCTCGTCGACGACAGCCTGAACGTGCCGTTGGCGTCCAAACAGGCCGGGATTTGCCAAGGCCAGGTCAAGAGCTGCGAAGGGGCGGCGGGCTGGCAGGATCCCAACTTCGCGCTTGTGTCGCTCTTCCAGCCCGTCGAGACCGCGTGCGACGGCCAGGACAACGACTGCGATGGCGAAACCGACGTCTTCTTGAACGGAAAGCCGCTGATCGGCCAGCAGGGCGTCTGCGCCGACGGCTACTACACCTGCGGCGGCGTCCTGGGCTGGCAGCTCCCCGACGTCGCCACGTTGCCGTTTTGGGAGCCCATCGAGACGATGTGCGACGGCCTCGACAACGACTGCGACGGCCTCACCGACGAGGACATGGACACGCCCAACTTCCTCGGCTCCGGCGTGAAGGTCAACAACCAGGGCGTGTGCAACGGCGCGCTGATCCGCTGCCTGCAAGGCGTCTGGAGCCCGCCCGACTACAGCCAGCAGGTCAATTTTGAAGCCGCGGAGTCGAGCTGCGACGGCCTGGACAACGACTGCAACGGCGTGGTCGATGACATCGTGCCCGCACTTGCGTCCAAGCAGGCAGGCGTGTGCATCGGGCAGCTGGTCGTGTGCAACGGCAAGATCGGCTGGCAGGACCCGGATTGGACGCTGCTGCCCGGCTACGCCACCGACACGGAGTGGCAATGCGACGGCCTGGACAACGACTGCGACGGACTGACCGACGAAGACGCCGCGTGCCCGCTGTGGCAATCCGGCGGACGCGGCACCGGCAAGGTCGCGCTCAGCCCCGACGGCCAGCACATTGCGTGGACGACGCTTCAGGGCGCGCAGGTCGTCGGTTGGCAAAGCCACACCGTGGAGCGCGATTGGTTTGGCCACAACCACGCGGTGACGGCGGTGGCGTTTTCCGCGGACGGGACGCGGCTCGCGACGACGGGCCAGCTCGACGTGCTGCAGGTTTGGCCCCTCTCGGCGCCGGTGACGCCGGCCGCGATGGCCGAGCCGGTGCTCGCGGTGGGCGGTCTGGGGACGACGTTTGCCGCTGTCGCATTTTCGCCGGACGGCGGGCAGGTCGCGGTGGGCGATGCCACGGGGACGGTCCGCGTGTATGCGCTGTGGAGCGGCCAGCAAGTCGCCGCGCTCGTTGGCCACAAGGCGCAAGTGGCGGCGATGGCGTGGCTGCCTGACGCCCAGGGCGGCAACGGCGTGCTGGTGACAGGTGACGACGGCGGCATGGTCCGCCGCTGGCAGGTCGCGACCCAGCTGGGTGAGCAGATGGCGCTGCTGCAAGGCGGCGTTCGGACGATTGCCGCGATGCCCGCGACGAGCCAAGTGATGCTGGTGGCCGAGGATCAGGCGATAGTCGTCGATGCGGCGAGCGGCGAGCCGTTGGCGCAGTTGCAGGGCGGCAAAGGCACATGGGCGGGCGGCGCGCTGCGGCCGGATCAAGGCGGTGAAGCGCTGTTGCTCCGACCGAACGGGACGATTCAACGCTTCCCCTTGCCGCAGCCAAGCGGCCAGCTGGTGGACGTGACGCCGGTGCAGACGATCGCGCCGCCGCCCGAGGTGTTCGACGACAGCGCGCGGAGCCTCAGCGCACAAGCGGGCCACGTCGCCGTGGGTTTCACCGCGCAGGGACCGTGGCAGCTGGACGTGGCGAGCGGCGTGTGGTCGCGCGCGGTGGCGCGGCACGATGGCGCGGTGCAGGACGCGGCGATCGCCGGCAGCATGCTGCTGACGGGCGGCGATGACACGGCGATTCACTGCTGGCGCACCGAGGATGCCCGCGCGCTGCTGGACCTGTGGGGCCATCAGGGCAGCGTGTTGACGCTCCAGCCGCTGAAGCCGCTGCCGCTCGCGCCCCCGGGCAGCGACTTGGCCACCATCCTCGGCAAGGGCCTGGCGCTCGCATCTGGCAGCGATGATTTTTCCGTACGGCTGTGGACCGTCGCGCCGACGCCGACCGGAATCGGCGTGCTGACACCGAAGATCTTTGGCCTGGGCGGGCCGTGGCCGACCGACTTGGCGCTCACGGCTGACGTGCCGGGCATCTGGGCGGCGGGCGGACCGACGCTGAGCAAGGTGTCCACCGACGCCGCGACGTTGGGCCAAAAGCTCAACGCGTACCCGACAAAGCTCGGCAACATCATTGAACGGGTCGTGCCAAGCCCCGATGGCCAATGGCTGGCGCTGGGCATGAGCGGGGATGGCAGCGCGGCCAACATCCACTACCGCATCATCGCGGCCAAGACGTTCGCGGTCCTGCACGAGTGGTCGGGCATGCCCGCGCCGGTCCATGCGATCGCGTGGTCGGGCGACGGTTCCCGCGTCGCGCTCGCCGGTCCGGACGGCGTGATCCAGGTGGCGGAGGTCCAATCCGGCGCCGTCGTGCAGCAACTCTTTGGCCACCAAGCCGCTATCACCTCCCTGACGTGGTCGCCCGCCGGCCGACTGCTCTCGACTTCCGAGGACGGCACCGCGCGCGTGTGGTCCACGGCGGTGAACAAACCCATCCTGCAGCTCGCGGCGTTCAGCCGCCACTGCCCCACACCGTGCACGGACGCCACGGGCGCCAAGGTCGCCGTCCTGGGCGGGTTGTGGCAGGATGCGCAGGCCCGCTTGGCGATCACGTTCGGCAGCGACGGCAGCCTGTTTGCCTGGAAAGGTCCGGCCAGCCCTTGAACGTCTGGCCTGTGAGTTGCACACTGCGCATCGAGAGGTTCGCAATGAAGCGTCTGTTGCCCATGATTCTCGCCCTGCCCCTGGCCGTCGCATGCACGCCGCACGCGCGCGCGCCGCTGTCTGACCTGAACGCCGCGCACGAATTCGACGCGCCCGATCGCGACGAATGGCAGATGCCGCACGCGATCGTTCAAGCGCTGGAGATCAAGCCCGGCATGAAGGTCGTCGATCTCGGCTCCGGCACCGGCTACATGCTGCCGTTCCTGGCAGAAGCTGCGGGCGCCGACGGCAAGGTCTACGCTGTCGAAATCCAGAAGGATTTTGCGACGATGCTGCGCTTTCGGACGCACCACGAGCAGCTGGCGAACGTGGAAGTGATCGAGAATACCGTGAGCACGCTGGGCCCGACGGAGAAAGTCGACCGCGTGCTGCTGCTGAACACGTATCGGCAGCTGGAAGAGCCGATCGCGATGCTCAAGGCCATCCGCGCGGCGCTGAAGCCGGGCGGTCTGGTGGTGATTGTCGACGTGCGGCCCGATCCGCGCGTGGAAGGGCCGCCGCCCGAGCAGCGCGTCTCCCCCAATTCCGTAGAAGCGGAAGCCCGCGGCGCCGGCTTGACGGTCATCGCCGACTCCACGTTCCTGCCGCGCGACTACCTGCTCGTACTGGCTGACAAGGACGAGGCCGCGAAGTTGCCGCCCGCCATCACGCCGACCCAGCCCTGAGGGATCCGCCATGCGCACAGTTTTCCTGGCTTTCCTGACTGTCAGCCTCATTGGCTGCGGCTCGACCGACGCCGCCGGCAGCGACGCCGACGTGAGCAGCGACACCGCCAGCGACACCGCGCTGGGCGACGCGAGCGGCAGCGACGCCACGAGCGGCGATACGGCTGGCACGGACGCGGCGAGCGGCGATGCGACGGGCACCGATGCGATCACCAGCGATTCCCCGTGGGCCGGCCAACTCTTCCTCAATGAAATCCATGCCGGCGGCGACAAGACCGCGCAAGTCGCCACGGCGCAGGACTGGATCGAGCTGTACAACATCGGCGGCAAGAACCTGGACCTCGCGGGCTGCAAACTGGGTGGCCTGACCAACGGGCTCGCGGGCGCGGACGTGTTGCCCGCCGGCACGAGCATCCCCGCCGGCAGCTTCCTCGTCGTCTACTTCAACCACAACAACCTCGGCGTGCCCGTCATCAACGCCGGCATCAAGAGCGACGGCAGCATGGGCTTGTGGGACAAGGACGGGCTGCTTGTCGACGCCATCGACTGGGCAGAAGGCGCCAGCCCGGCCGGTTCCAGCTACGATCGCGTGCCCGACGGCAGCGCGACGTGGAAGACCGTCACGCCGCCGACGCCTGGCACGCCCAACAGCAAGTAGGTCCGCAGATGCACCCGATCCTGATTGCCCCCTCGATTCTGTCGGCGGATTTCGCCCACCTCGCCGATGAGGCCGCCTCGGTTGCCGCGGGCGGCGCAGACCTGCTGCACGTGGACGTGATGGACGGCCATTTTGTGCCGAACCTGACGATCGGCGCGCCGGTGGCGAGCTGGCTCAAGAAGAACACGCAGTTGCCGCTGGATTGCCACTTGATGGTCGAGAATCCAGACCTGCTGCTGGCGGACTTTGCCAAGGCCGGCACGACCTGGCTGTCCGTGCACGTGGAAGCCTGCAAGCACCTGCACCGCACCGTCCAGAACATCCGCGCGCTGGGCATGAAGCCGGGCGTGGCGCTCAATCCGCACACGCCGTTTTCGGCCATCGAGCCGATCCTCGTCGACGTCGATTTTGTGCTGGTGATGAGCGTCAATCCGGGCTTTGGCGGCCAGAGCTTCATCAGCCACGTGCTGGAGAAAGTCCGGCAGATCGACGCGTGGCGCAAGCTGCACAAGCCGGCGCTGTTCATTGAAATCGATGGCGGCATCCACAATGGCACCATCGCGGCCGCGCGCAACGCGGGCGTGGATTGGTTCGTAGCGGGATCAGCCGTCTTTGGTCAGAAGGACCGCGCCGCGGCGATCGCCAGCCTGCGCGCCGCGGCGAACGACTAGCCGCAAGTTCCCGCGTCAATGATGGTGATGGTGGTCATGGCCGTGTGTGTGGCCGTGGTCGTGCGCGTGTGCATGCTCGTGGCCATGGTCGTGCCCGTGACCACCGCCGTGTCCCGCCGTTTCAGCACCTTCGCCATCGGAGAATTCCAGCACCTGGCTGACAAACCCGCGCGCGCCCTGGCGCAGCACGGACGCGGCGAATAGCAACGCCAGCGCCCACGTCGCGGCAACCTGCACGCTGTAGAGCGCGCCGTGCTCGCCCACCGCGGTCACCGGCACGTGGTAGTCAGCCAGCACGAGGTTGCAGACATAGCCCGCCGCGACCGCCAGCACCGCCATGACGACGCCAAACCGCAGTGCGACCGGCGTGCCGTGCAGACGCGCGAGCACGCCAAAGGTGGAGACGTTGGTCGCCGGGCCCGTCAGCAACAGCGCGAGTCCGGCGCCGGGCGACACGCCATGAGCGACGAGGACCGCCACGAGCGGCGTCGCGCCTGACGCGCAAACGTAGAGCGGCATCCCGAGCAGCGCGAAAAGCGGCACGTCCCAGCCCGGCGGCAGGTGGGCGAGCAGGCCCGCCTTCAGCTCCGGCTCAGCCAGCGCCGCAAGGACCAGACCGAGGAGCAGCCACGGCGCCGTATGGTCAACGATTTCGCCAAATCCCAGCGCCAGGCCCTGCCGCAGCCGCGCCGGCCACGCCTGCGTGTTCTTGTGCGGCATCGCCGCGTGCCCCTGATGCGCGTCCACCGGCGGCACCTTGCGCCCCACCAGCCAGCCGACGCCCAGCGCGACACACGCGGCGGCAATCAGCCGGGCGATCGCCAGATGGCCGCCGAGCAGCGGCCAGGACAGGAGGATGGCATCGAGCCCCAGCTCCGGCGTCGCCACCAGGAACGCCATGCCGGCCGCCGCGGGTACGCCTTGCAGGACCAAACTGCGATAGACCGGCACGACGCCACACGAGCAAATCGGCAAAGGCAACCCAAACAACACGCCGCGCAACGCTTGGGAGAACGCGCCGCCGCGCTGCATCCACGCCATGGACGCGGCGGGCAGCATCGCCTGCACGAGGCCAGCGGCGAGATAGGCAAGCAGCAGCGCGGGCGCAGACTCCATCAGGAAGTGGCCAAAGCTGCTCGCCGCCTCAGCGCCATGCGGATCGTGGCCGAGCAGCACGCTCACCACCGCCACGCCGGCCAGACCGCCGACGCCGCTCGCCAGCCGACCGCGCCGGCCGTGCGCCAGATGCACAAGCGGGTGCGGGCGGTGCATGACAACGTGCAGGAGCGAGCCGGCGACCAGCGACTCAATCAGCCCCAGCGCGACGCCATCGGGGACGGTTGACGGGCCCGCCCACATCCCAAGAATCGTCGCCGCCGCCACAAGCGCCAGCGCCAGCCCCGCGATCATCCGGCCATAGGTCGGCCGCAACAGCCACCAAATCGTCAGGCCTTCCGGCAGGCGGTGCAGCAGCACGGCCGTCGCCAGTTGCGGTCGGGCGTCGCCGCCTGCCAGCGCCACGCCGTCGAGCGTCGCGTGCAGCACCAGCCCTGCCATGCCGAGAAACAGCGCCAGCGCGTGTACCTGCTCGGCCGCGCGATGCAAACCGCGCTCCGCCAACGACGGGCCGATGAGCCCCAGCAGCACCAGCGGCACCGCCCACATGCCCGCTTCACCCAGCGCGTGCGGGAGCACGTCGGCGAGCACGATGCCGGCAACGGACGTCAGCACAAAGCCGTCCAACCCCTGCATCGCTGTTGTCTGCAGCCACAACGGCGCACGCTGGACCCACGCGAGCAGCGCCGGACCCAGCAGCAGCACGCCGAGACTGAGAAGCCAAAGCTGTAGGCTCACGCGGGTTTACTCTTTGCCGGCCAGCCAGCGCGCGGCTTGGTGGGCATAGTAGGTCAGGATCATGTCGGCGCCAGCGCGGCGAATGGCCAGCAGGGACTCCAGCGCCGCTTTCTTCTCGTCCAGCCAGCCGTTCTGCGCCGCGGCCTTGAGCATCGCGTACTCGCCCGAGACCTGATACGCCGCCACCGGCAGCGCAGTCGCCGCCCGCACTTCCGCGATCACGTCCAGGTACGGTCCAGCCGGCTTGACCATGACCATGTCCGCGCCTTCCGCTTCATCCAGCGCCACCTCGCGATGCGACTCGCGGCGATTGGCCGGGTCCATCTGGTAGGTCTTTTTGTCGCCAAACTTGGGCGCGGAATCGAGGGCGTCGCGGAACGGGCCGTAGAACGCCGACGCGTACTTGGCGGTGTAGGCGAGGATCGCCACGTCCTGGAAGCCGTCGGCGTCCAGCGCCGCGCGAATCGCGCCGATGCGGCCGTCCATCATGTCGCTCGGGCTGACGATGTCCGCGCCAGCGCGCGCATGGCAAAGCGCCTGTTTGCAGAGAATGTGCACCGTCTCGTCGTTGATGATGCGGCCGTCTTCGCTGACGACGCCGTCGTGGCCGTCGCTGTTGTACGGGTCGAGCGCGACGTCCGTGATCACGCACAGGTCCGGCCATTTCTGCTTGAGCAGGCGCACGGTCTGCGGCACGAGGCCTTGCGCGTTCCAGCACTCATCAGCGGTGCGGTTCTTGAGCTTTTCATCGATCGCCGGAAACAGCACGACGGAACAAACGCCATCGGCGACGCCCGCGGCGACTTCCTTGAGCAGCTCCGCAACCGACAGACGGAAGCAGCCGGGCATCGACTTGATCGCCTGGCGACCTTCACCGGCGTGGATGAAGAGCGGCCAAATCAGCCGATTGGCTTCCAGCGTCGTTTCCCGGGCAAAGCCGCGCAGGACGGCGTTCTTGCGATTGCGGCGCGGACGAATGGGCATGTGCAGCATCTGGACCTCGTGGCGCTGGGTGTGACAAGCGGCCCCCAGCAGGCGCCGGAATGATAACCGGAAGCGCGCAGGCTGGCGAGGCGAATCCGTCCGCTGTTTGTCACGGCATGTCATCAATTGCCGGGCTGGGAAGTCCAACGCATCGGGGTGGGTATGCGGCCTGTCCCGCCCTGAAACATTTCCGCAGCGGGACGCCTCGGTGGCGGCTCGCGTGATCGCGACAAGAACCTGGACCGGAGGAATCATGCCCCGCAAGAAAGAGGATCGTGCCCAAGCGCAACGCATCGCCCAGCGCGTCGGTTCGCGCCTGCGCGGCATGCGCAAGGCCGGTCACCGCACGCAGGACGAGGTCAGCACGGCCATCGGCCTGACGACTGAGGCGTACGCGCGCATTGAGCGGGGCTTGTCACTGCCAAGTTTCCCGACGCTGATGCGGCTTTGCACGGCACTGGACACGCGACCCGACGCATTGCTGCTGGATGAACCTGCGCACGAAGGCGTTCACGAGGACGTCACGACTGAACTCGCCGCGCTGAACGGCGAACTGCGCCATCTGGACGTGAAAGTCGTGCGCGACATCAGTCGGCTGGCGCGGACGTTGCGCGCCGGCGGTTCGCTCGGGTAGCGCGACCCGTGTCGATCAACGTGCGGATTCTGTTGCGTTCGGCGCGCTTTCGGCCTACAATTCTGCCCCCGACCGCGGGTTCGGTTCAGGCTGTCTGAACCAGAAACGCGATCGAACCTCGTCAAACGCAAGCGTTTTTCGGGTCAACTCACGCTCTGACGACTCCGTGCTGGGACCTCCCAGTGCATGTCAGGGCGGCAGCACGCATCCAGCCGGATGCAGGTAAACGGAGCTCACCATGGCCAATCTGAACGTCACCATCAAAGATATGCTCGAAGCCGGCGCGCACTACGGTCACCAGACCCGTCGCTGGAATCCGAAGATGAAGCGCTACATCTACGGCGCGCGCAACGGCATCTACATCATCAACCTGGGCAAGACCGCCAAGCTGCTCAAGGACGCCACCAACTTCCTGTCGCGCGTCACCGCGCACGGCCAGCAGGTCCTGTTTGTCGCCACCAAGCGCCAGGCCCGCGACATCGTGAAGGAAGAAGCCGGTCGCGCGAAGATGCCGGTCGTCGCCCACCGTTGGCTCGGCGGCACGCTGACCAACTTCCGCACGGTCAAGACGTCGATTGAGAAGCTCAACGAAATCGAGCGCATGATGAGCCCGGAAATGGCCCATCGTCTGCCCAAGAAAGAGCTGTCGCACCTCGCCAAGCAGCACGCCAAGCTGATGCGCAACCTCGGTGGTCTGCGCACCATGCCGGCGATGCCGGGCGCGATCTTCGTTGTGGATCCGGTCGAGGAGCACATCGCGATCGCGGAAGCGCGCCGTCTGGGTATCCCGGTCGTCGGCGTCTGCGACACCAACGCCGATCCGGACCTGGTCGACTACATCATCCCGGCCAACGACGACGCGATGCGTTCGATTCGCCTGTTCGTTTCGACGGCGGCGGAAGCCTGCATCATCGGCGCCGCGTCCAGCCGCGAAGCCTTTGGTCGCGACTTTGAAGGCGGCAGCGCGAGCCCGACCGGCGCGGCGCTTGAGAACGTCGAGATCATCCGCAAGCCGCGTCACGCGGACGCCGTTGTGGACGCCGCGATTGAAGCGGACGTCGCGACTGAAGCGGGCGTCGAAGCCGCTGACGCGGAAGTCGATGCCGACGTGGATGCGGACAGCGAAGAGGCGTAAGCCTGACCGCTCCGGTACCTGCGATTCCTGACACATTCATTTTTTGACGAGGGATAGCCAGCAACTGGCGTCCCGACCTGGAGAACACCATGACTGTCGCGATTACGGCTACGATGATCAAGGAACTGCGCGATTCGACCGGCGCCCCGATGGGCGACTGCAAGAAGGCGCTGACGGAAAGCAACGGCGACATGAAGGCCGCGTCCGAGTACCTGCAGAAGAAGTCGCTGGCTACGGCGCAGAAGAAGGCGGGGCGTACGGCGGTGGAAGGCCGCGTGTCCAGCTACGTGCACCATGACGGCAAGTCGGGCGCGCTGATTGAAGTGAACTGCGAATCGGATTTCGTCGCCAACACGCCGGAATTCGAAGAGCTCGTGCGCAGCCTGTGCCTGCAGATCGTCGCCATGCGTCCGGAATACGTGCGCAAGGAAGACATTCCGTCGGACCTGCTCCGCAACCAGCGCAGCATCTTTGAGCAGCAGGTTCGGGAGATGGGCAAGCCGGAAAACCTGGTGCCGAAGATCGCCGAGGGCAAGCTCAACGCGTGGTACGGCGACATCTGTCTGCTGGAACAGGCGTACATCAAGGACGAGAAAGGCACGCCGGTCGGCAAGTTCCTGGCCGAACGCGTCGCGAAGACCGGCGAGAACATCGTCGTGCGGCGCTTCTCGCGCTTTGAGCTGGGCGAAGGCCTGGCCAAGAAAGAAGACGACTTCGTCGCCGAAGTGGAGCGCATGGCGCAGGGTCTGGCGTAAGTCAGAACGGCCAAGCGCCTGTTGACCTGAGAGAATCGCCGGCGCAGCATCGATCCACGAGGTGGGTTGATGCTGCGTTGGCGTTTTTGGCTTGTGGCGATGGTGCTGACGGCGTGTGGCGGCAATTCGCCGCTGCCGATGGCCGATGCGGGGATTGAGGACGCCGCTGCCGACGTCACTTCTGACGTCCCCGATGTCGCCTTGCCCGATACAGCGACGGCTGACGCCGCGGTCGAAGTCGCCGACGCCGCGCCTGACGTTCCGCCGGCTACCGACATCTCCGCGACCGACGTGGGCCTGCCCACGTGCCCGAGCGCCGTCATCGCGATCGTGGAGGGCAACGCGGTCGTGCCGCAAACGACGCTGCACCTGAAGGGCGATGGCTCGACGGGCGCCAACGGCAAGCCGATCAAGAAATACCTGTGGACGGCCAAGCAGCCGGCGGGGTCCTACAAGGGCTTCTCGCCGTCGAGCGCGTTCCCCAACCCGACGTTCGTCCCCGATGCCGCGGGCGATTACGAATTCTGCCTGGACGTCTGGGACACGAGCGACATGCAGTCGTGCAAGCAGGCGTGCGAGATCGTGACCGTGGTGCCCAACAACGCGGTGCACGTCGAGCTGCTGTGGGACACGCCCGGCGACGCGGATCAGACGGACACGGGTCCGGCGGCGGGCGCCGACTTGGACCTGCACTTTACCCATCCGTTGGCCAAGCAGCCCGATGTCGACTGCGACGGCGCGCCCGATCCTTGGTTTGACAACCCGTTTGACTGCTTCTGGTTCAACAACGCGCCGCAGTGGGACTCGGCGAATCCGCAGATCAAGGACGATCCGACGCTGGATCTGGACGACACCGACGGCGCGGGACCGGAGAACCTGAACCTGGAGTCGCCAGCCGGCACGGCGCAGGATCCGCACGCCTACAGCATCGGCGTGCACTACTGGAACGACCACAAGTTCGGCGCGTCGTACGCGACGCTGACGGTTTACATGTTTGGCACCATTGCGCTGAGGGTCGACACCGTCGCGCTGCAGCCGCTCGACCTGTGGTACGTCGGCAAGCTGAATTGGCCCAACCAACTGACGGGGACGAGCACGCCGCCGCTGGATGTCTGCTACCAGTCGGGCGACACGTGCGCCGGCAAAGGCGCGATGTGGCAGCCCAAAGGCGCTTGGTGCGTCACGCCGTGCTACCGCAACAAGGCGTTCAACGCCCTCGCCGGCAATCCGACGACCGCGAATTGCCCCTGATTTCGCCGCCCGCGTCGGGAAATACCACGCATGGCTTGAACCAGATCTCCGTTCGTTGTACACCCCGCGCCAGCCGGTCCAGGCTGCCGGCGGTGACATACGCATGGCCAGCACAGAAAATACCCCTAAGTACAAACGCATTTTGCTCAAACTCTCGGGCGAAGCGCTCGCCGGGGAGAAGGGCTATGGCATCGACGCGACAACGCTCGACGTCATCGCCCGTGAATGCAAAGCCGTCCACGATCTGGGCGTTGAGCTGGCGATCGTCATCGGCGGCGGCAACGTCTTTCGCGGCGTCGCAGGCGCGAGCGCGGGCATGGATCGCGCGAGCGCCGACTACATGGGCATGCTCGCGACCGTGATGAATTCATTGGCGGTGCAGGACGCGCTGGAGAAGATGGGCGTGCAGACGCGCGTGCAATCGGCCATCGCGATGCAGCAGATCGCCGAGCCGTACATCCGCCGTAAAGCGATTCGCCATCTTGAAAAAGGCCGCGTCGTGATCTTTGCCGCGGGCACGGGCAATCCGTACTTTACGACCGACACGACCGCGGCGTTGCGCGCCAACGAGATCAACGCGGAGATCGTGCTGAAGGCGACCAAGGTGGACGGCGTGTATGACGCCGATCCGCGCAAAGTGCCGACGGCCAAGAAATTCGAGCGGCTGACCCACCACGACGCGCTGTCGCGGCGGCTGGAAGTGATGGATTCAACGGCGCTGTCCCTGTGCATGGACAATCGCCTGCCGATCATCGTGTTTGACCTGGGCGCGACCGGCAATGTGCTGCGCATCCTGCGCGGCGAGCACGTCGGCACGCTGGTGACGGCGGAACTCTGAGAACGAAGCGAGGGCGAGATGGAACAGGAAATTCTCGAAGAACTGCAGGACAAGCTCAACCACTCGTTTGACGCCTTCAAGCGCGAGACCCACAAGCTGCGGACGGGGCGCGCCAACGCGGGACTGCTGGACGGCGTGCGGATCGAGTACTACGGCAACGAGTCGCCGCTGGCGCAGGTTGCGACGATTTCCGTCGTCGACGCGCGGCTGCTGCAGGTCAAGCCGTGGGACCGCAACATGTGCGGACCGATTGAGAAGGCGCTGCTCGCCGCCAATCTGGGTCTGACGCCGGCCAACCGCGGGGACGTGGTGCTGGTGCCCGTGCCGGCGCCGACGGGCGATCGCCGCCGTGAGATGGTCAAGATGCTCAAGCACCTGGGCGAAGAGGCCAAGATCTCGACGCGCAACGGGCGGCGGGACGCGATGGACATGATCGACATGGTCGAGGACATGCCGGAAGACGACGTGACACGCGCCAAGAAGAAAGTGCAGGATCTCGTGGACGGCGCCGGCAAGCGGATCGACCAGTTCATCATCGAGAAAGAAGCCGAGATTCTGGAAGTCTAGGCGCCGCTAAGCGGTCTTCGCCTCGCGCCGCACCGCCGCCAGCCACAGCTCCACGTACTCATTGAGGCGCTGCTGGCAGGCGCGCTGAAACGCCGTGGCGAACGGATGGCCCTGGCGCATCGCCGCATACAGCCCCGTCAGCCCCACCGTGCCAAAACGATCATGCCACGCCGTGAACATGTGCGCCGCGAGCGCGTACGTCGCGGTCGGATCGCGGGCGACAAGCGCGTCATTGGCATTGGGCAGCAGCGCCAGATCGCGGTGCCGCGCCAGGGGCCGTCGCGCCAGCGGATCGGGCCGACCGTGGGCGACATGCAGCGCGAGGCCTTCGCGAAACCACGTCGGCAGGTACGGCACGCGGCCGTGCGGCGGCGTACAGCGCTGAAAACACTGGACGTGGGCCAACTCGTGCACCAGAAGCAGGCGAAGCGCGTCGGGATCGGCCGGCGGCCAGAACACCACGCGGTCCAGCCCGGCAATCGCCCGCAGCTCCGCGTGGGACGGCAGGACAAGGCGCTCCTGCAGCGCTTCCGCATCCGCCACGGTCTGCAACAGCACCGGCTGGCGAAAACGCCCCCACGGCAGCAGCGGCTCCGTCAGCGCTTCGACATTATCCAGCACGAACGCGCGGGTAGCCGCGTCCATGTCCGCCGGCAAATGCAGGAGGAGGCCCGGCGCGGGCGTTGGGACGGTCTGGATCGGTTCAAGAGGTTTCCGCTGCATGGCCGGCAATGGTAGCATCCGCGCCGCGCGATGCGATACGGGTCTGCGCAAGGAGTGTCGATGACAGTCTCACGGACGCGAATGGGCCGAGTGGAAAGCGATTCCTGGCAATTGGCGCGCAAGGCCGACGGGAGCGTGGCGCGGATTGGCGTGACGCTGGGCGACGCCGCGGGCATCGGTCCGGAAGTGCTGATCCAGGCGCTGCTGCACACCCACTTGCACCGCCGCGTGGAGCTGCTCGTGTTCGTCGCGGCCGATCTGGCGCCGTGGCTGCGCGCGGCACTGGAGCGATTTGGCGTGCCCATGGCGCCGCGCAAGGGCCTGCCGGGTCTGACGTTGGTGGGCGTGGGTCCTGACGGCGATCCCGGCAACGCCGTGCCTGAGCCCGGTGTGAGCACCCTCTTGAGCCGCCAGCAGGCGTTTTTTGCCCTGGAAGCGATGGCGCAAGCGGCCGTGCGCGGCGAAATCGACGCGATGGTGACCGGTCCCGTGCCCAAGGGCATCTTTGACCACATCCAGCCGCGGCCGCCGGGCCAGACGGAGTATCTCGCCGGCATGCTGAAGGCGCCGCGCTTTGCCATGATGCTCGCCGGTCCGCGCCTGCGCGTCGTGCCCGTGACGACGCACGTGCCCCTGCGCGATGTGGCGTCGCTGCTGTCCACCGAGCGGATCGTCAATTGCGGGCTCGCGGCGGCGGATGCGCTTGTGCGCTGGCTGGACATCAGCGAGCCGCGGCTGGCGGTCTGCGGGCTGAATCCGCATGCGGGCGAAGGCGGCCGGCTGGGCGATGAGGAAGAGCGCATCATCGAGCCCGCCGTGCAGGAGCTGCGCGCGCTGGGTCTGGAAGTCGAGGGCCCGGTCGTCGCCGACACGGTCTTCCATCGCGCCGTCACGGGCCGCTACGACGCGGTGCTGTGCATGTACCACGATCAGGCGCTTGGCCCGCTGAAGACGGTCCACTTCCACGATGCCTACAACCTGACGTGCGGCCTCCCGGTGCCGCGCATCTCGCCCGATCACGGGACGGCGTACGACATCGCCGGCAAGGGCCTCGCGGACGCAGCCAGCATGATCCACGCGCTTTTGCGCGCAGAAGCCATCGCGGTGCCGCGCGGCGGGGCATCGGAATAACCGGGACTTGACCGCTGCGCCAACGGGCGCAAAGTACGGATCCAAGCGCAAAGCGCAGGGGGCAAAGATGAAAGTGCCGATGGTTTCGACGTTGCGGCCGCTCGTGGCGTTCGCAGTCGCTGGTTCGTTGCTCGTGGTGGGCTGCAAACGCCACGATGGGGACAAACACGCCCAGCCCGGGCCGGTCAACACCGCGCCGCGCGGCGACGTGCCGCCGCAGCCGACGGAGCGCGTGGGATCCCTGGAGCAGGACATGCAAGTGCAGCCGGCGCGTTCAACGTCCGATGCCCGCTTGCCGCTGCCGTGGCAGGACATTACGCCGACGGCCAATCCGGATGCGGGCAGCGTCGCGCCCGCGCGCGTGTGGCCGGGCCCGGCGGTGCTGATTGGCCGCGGCCAGGTGTGGCTGAACGGCAAGGCGATCGCCCCGGTTCACTGCACGAGCAAGAAGCCGGAAGCCTGCACCGCGGACGCGACGGCGCACCCGAGCACGGTCGCGCAATTTGGGTTTGAGCCTGGCCAAATCGCCGAGGGCAAACTGCAAGCGCTCGTCGATCTGGCGGCGGGCTTCAAGGACAAGGACGTGCCGGTGATCGCGGATCGCCGGGTGAATTGGCAGGCGGTGGAGGCCGTGATGGCGGCCTTGCGCGCGGCGGGCGCCAAACCGCAGCTGGCGACGGGCAGCATGGACGGTGAGCTTGTCGACGCGCTTGGCATTGGCACGGCGCTGCCGGATGCGCCGACGCTGATCGCCGCGCGCCGGGCGGCCGAGCCGGGCGAGAGCGTGCCGGGCGGCCTTCCGTCGGACGCGACGGCGTTGACGGTGCTGATCAGCGCGTCTGGCGTGAGCGTGGAAATCGGTCGTGCGCAGGGCGAGCCGGCGTACCCGGAAGTGATGGGCAACATCGTGGAGTCGCTGATCGCGCTCGCTGAACGGATGCGGCTGGCCGCGCCCAAGATCACAAGCGTGACCATCCGCGTCGATCCGGACGTGCCGATGGAGCAGGTCATCCAGGTCATCGACGGATTGCGCGACGATTGCGGGCGCACGAATCGCGGCCAGCGGTGCACGGCGCGATCGCAGCTGTACACGTCGATTCAGGTGCAGATGGCGGGACCGGCGGCGGAGGCGACCAAGATCGGCCTTGATGCGCCGCTGCATCTGGACGCAGCCGCCCCGTCGGGGCTGCACCTCGCGGACACGCCAGAGCCGTCGGCCAAGCCGCTCGCGCCGGGGCTGCACCTGTAGCCGTGACCCCAGCCCTGCAAGTTGAATCCCTCGCTGTGACCTTTGCCAGCGACCGCGGGCCCATCGCCGCGGTCGAGGACGTGTCCCTGCGCGTCGCCCAAGGCCGCACGCTCTGCGTCGTCGGCGAGAGCGGCAGCGGCAAGTCCGTGTCGATCCTCGCGACAATGGGGCTGCTCGACCCGCGCCGCGCGACCGTTCGGGCGACCGCGCTTCGGCTTGGCGACATCGACCTGCTGAACCTGCCCGCCGATCAGCGCCGCGCGCTCAACGGCGATCGCGTGGCGATGGTGTTCCAGGATCCGATGACGTCGCTCAATCCCTACCTGCGGATCGGCACGCAGCTGACGGAGGTGCTGGAAGTGCACCGCAAGATGCCGCGCGCGCTGGCGGCGACACACGCGATCGCGATGTTGCACGCCGTGGGAATTTCCGCGCCGACGCAGCGGATGCGCGCCTATCCGCATGAACTGTCCGGCGGGATGCGCCAGCGCGTCGTGCTCGCGATGGCGCTGCTGTGCCAGCCGGACGTGCTGCTCGCCGACGAACCGACGACCGCGCTGGACGTGACGATTCAGGCGCAAGTGCTCCAGCTGATCCGCGACCAGCAGGCGCAGACGGGGATGGCGGTGGTGCTCGTGACGCACGACATGGGCGTGGTGGCGCACATGGCGGACGACGTGGCGGTGCTGTACGCCGGTCTGGTTGTGGAGCGCGCTTCGGTCGGCGACCTTTTCGCCGCGCCGCGCCACCCGTACACGCGCGCGCTGCTGGCGAGCATCCCGGCGACGGAGAGCCGCGGCCACCGGCTGCAGGCGATCGCGGGGACGCCGCCGAGTCCCGCTGCGCGACCGCCGGGCTGCGTGTTTGCGCCGCGGTGCGCTTCTGCCCAAGCTTTGTGTCTGACGACGCGGCCGCCAGAAGAAACGCTCGCCGCTGACCGGACGGTGCGCTGCTTCCGCCACGCGGAACTCGCAGAACTGGCGGAACTGGCGGAGCGCGCCGATGGCTGAACTCCTCGCGCAACTGATCGACGTGAGCGTGCACTTTCCGGTGCGCGACGGGCTGCTGCTGCCGCGTGAAGTCGCCCGTGTGCGTGCGGTGGAGCGCGTGTCCCTGGCCATCCACAAGGGCGAGGCGCTCGGGCTGGTTGGCGAGTCGGGGTCGGGCAAGTCGACAACCGGGCGCGCGCTTCTCCGCCTGCAGGACGTGACGACCGGGCGCGTGCAGTTTGCCGGCGAGGACATCACCCATTGGCCGCGGCAGAAGCTGCAGGCGATCCGCCGACGGATGACGGTGGTCTTCCAGGATCCAGAAGCCTCGTGCAATCCGCGGATGCGCATCGGCGACGCGGTGGCGGAGCCGCTGCGGGTGCATGAGCGCCTGACGCACGCGGAACTCCAGCGGCGGGTGGGCGCGCTGCTCGATCAGGTCGGGCTGGACACGAGCTTCGCGCTGCGCTGGCCGCACGAACTGTCCGGCGGGCAGCGCCAGAGGGTCGGGATCGCGCGCGCGCTGGCCACCGATCCGGAGCTCATCGTGCTGGACGAGCCGATCTCCGCGCTGGACGTGTCGATCCAGGCCCAGGTGCTCAACCTGCTGGACGATCTGCGCAAACAGCGCGGACTTTCCTACCTGTTTATCGCCCACGACCTCGGCGCCGTGGCGCATCTGTGTGACCGCGTCGCCGTGATGTATCTCGGCCGCGTGGTGGAACAAGGCCAGGTCGGGGACGTCATCGATGCGCCGCTCCACCCGTACACGCAGGCGCTCCTGCGCAGCGTGCCCCTGCATGATCCGATCGCCGCGCGCGCCCGTGGGCTGCAGGTGCTGGACGGTGAAATTCCCAGCCCGCTGGCGCCGCCGTCAGGCTGCGCTTTCCATCCGCGCTGCCGGTCTGCCATCCCGCAATGCCGTCAGTCGCCGCCAGAACTCGCGGCGCTGCCGACCCGCCAAGTCGCCTGTCCCATCGCGATCCGGGCCGCGCAACTGCCGATCGCATCTTGACTTCTCAGCGGTTTTGGGTAGAATCTTGCGCCCTTGCCTCGGCAAGGAATGCGCCTGCTTCGCGAACTTTGAACAACGGAAACGCCGCAATGGCCAGATTGGCCAGCGGACGTGCGAACGGCGGACACAAAAGGATTGGAAATGGCAGAGCAAGACAACACCATGGGATTTGCTGAAGACCTGGACTTTGAAGCAGCGTTCCTTGATTGGGAAAAGCAGCAAAATGTCCTGGAGGGCGAGATCGTCCGCGGCACCGTCCTGTCGGTGAACAAAGATTTTGTTATCGTCGACATCAAGTACAAGTCTGAAGGTCAGATTCCTGTTCAGGAATTCATTGACATGGATGGCGTCGTTACGGTCAAGGCCGGCGACGAAATCGACGTGTACGTTGAGAACCGTGAGAACGACAACGGCCTCGTCGAACTGTCCAAGGAGAAGGCTGACCGCCTGAAGATCTGGGACGAAATCGCCGAAGCTTGCGAGAACGAAGAACTGGTGGAAGGCGTCATCACGGCGCGCGTCAAGGGCGGCCTCACGGTCGACATCGGCGTCAAGGCGTTCCTGCCCGGCTCCCAGGTGGATCTGCGCCCCGTGCGCAACCTGGAGAAGTACATCGGCCAGCGTTTCCACTTCAAGGTCATCAAGTTCAACAAGAAGCGCGGCAACATCGTGCTGTCGCGTCGCGCCCTGCTCGAGAAGCAGCGCGAGGCCTTGAAGAGCCAGACCCTGAACAAGCTGGAAGTCGGCATGGTTGTTGACGGTATCGTCAAGAACATCACCGAATACGGCGCGTTCATCGACCTGGGCGGCATCGACGGCCTCTTGCACATCACGGACATGAGCTACGCGCGGGTCAACCACCCGTCGGAACTCTTTGAAGTGGGCCAGGAAGTGAAAGTGAAGGTCCTCAAGTACGACGCCGATCGCGAGCGCGTTTCCTTGGGCCTGAAGCAGAACAGCGAAGATCCGTGGATGAACATCGAAGCGCGCTACGCCATTGGCCAGCGCGTCAAGGGCAAGGTCGTCTCCTTGACCGACTACGGCGCGTTCATCGAGCTGGAAGGCGGCGTGGAAGGCCTCATCCACATCAGCGAAATGTCCTGGACCAAGCGCGTCAAGCACCCGTCCAAGGTGCTCTCGCTGGGCGACGAAGTGGAAGCGCAGATCCTCGAGATCGACTCCCGCGGCAAGCGCATCTCGCTGGGCATGAAGCAGATTGAGCAGAATCCGTGGGACGTGCTCGCGAGCACCTACCCGGTGGGCACGAAGGTCAAGGGTGTTGTTCGCAACATCACCAACTTCGGCATCTTCATCGGCATCGAAGACGGTATCGACGGCCTTTGCCACGTGACCGACCTGTCCTGGTCGCACAAGGTCAAGCACCCGCAGGATATCTTCAAGAAGGGCGATGAAGTCGAGGCGGTTGTCCTCAACATCGACGCGGAGAAGGAGCGCTTCTCGCTCGGCATCAAGCAGATGTCGGCTGACCCGTGGAATGACGTCCCCAAGAAGTACCCGCGTGGCTCGGTCCATGAGGGCACGGTCTCCAAGATCCTCGACTTCGGCGCCATCGTCGAACTCGACGACTTCATCGAAGGCTTCCTGCACATCTCGGAAATCGCCGAAGAGAAAGTGGAGAACATCCACAACGCTCTGAAAGAAGGCGACAAGACCAAGGTGAAAGTCATCTCGATCATCCCGGAAGAACGCAAGCTCGGTCTCTCGATCAAGCGCGTTGGCCAGGATGACGACGACTACAGCTACGAGCCCGCCGCTGCTGGTCCGACGACCATCGGCGACCTCGTTCGCGAGAAGTTCGGCGACCTGAAGCTGTCGTAAGTCAGCCAAGTGAGCCAGCTGGAGCCCGGTCATTCGCAAGAGTGGCCGGGCTTCGGCGCTTTTGGTTACTGCCCGGTCGGTGTCGGATCGCCGCTCTGGCCGCAGTCCATGCCGCCACTCGCCAAGCAGGCGCACGCGGGCTGGCCGTTGTTGCATAGCCCAATCGTGCTGGCGCGGCCGTGGCCCTCTGGAAGGTCGAGCTGCCGGGTCCAATCCGCCGCACCGTCGCCATCGGTCGCCCGCGTCCAGCTTGACGCCGCGCCGCCCGTCTCCGGCGCGTACTGGTGGCGAAACAGCAGCTCGTTCGTGGCCGTACGCAGCTCCAGGCTCGCGCCGCCGTCGGGCAACTTGAGCAGATGGTCCAGCCGCACTTCGTCGGCGCCGGGTGGCCATTGGGTCAGCGCGCTCGTGCTGCCGACAAGGACAATCAGGTGCAGCGGATCCAGGCAGGTCTGCCCCGTGATCTGGCCGCGCACCTGACCGTCGACGAGCAATTGCGCGCCACCCAAGTGCACCGGCGCGCTGCCCGTGGCCAGCGTCAATTCCAGGACTTCATCGCGACCGTTGGACTTGCCGTCGCCGTCAATGTCCAGCCCGCCAGGGCGCACGAGGTATTCGTTGAGCACGACCTCGCCCGCGTTCGCCGGCCGACATTCCGGCGAGACAGGCTCGGGAAGCACCACCGCGCCACCCGGGCCGATCTGCGGCAAGGGCTGCAATCCCGCGGCCATCGGCGGTTCAAGCGACGCGTGACAAGCGCCCGTCAGCAGAAAAAGACCAAACGCCCAGCCATTGCGTACCATCGCCACCTCCGTCCAGCACGTTGCAGTGGCTGGCTAGATGGTATTCGGTCGCTGGCGGTTTTTGCCGCGGGGTTGTCGTGAAAAAAGTTACTTGGCGGGCGCAGCAGCAGGCGCGGCCGGAGCGGCAGGCGCAGCAGGAGCGGCTTCCGGAGCCTTGGCCGGGGCCTTCGGCAGCGTCGGCAGCTTGCCGCCGAGCTGCTGGGCAAGCTGGTACAGCAGGATGTCGAAGTCCCAAATCCACGGCTGCGCGGCCGGCAGATCCTGAATCATCAACTGCTGCGTGTGGTAGATCGCCTTCATCAGCTCGACGTCCGGCTTGGCCAGGAACTTGATGCCGCTCATCGCGATCTGCCGCAGCGTCACGTCGTTGGCGGTCGTGTGTTCCATCGCGCCGAGCAGCTCCGGCAGCACGTTGGCGCCCTTGACGCCCAACTGCACCAGCATGACCGCCGCCTTCTCCTTGGCCACGGCATCGCCGTTCTTCAGGAAGCCCGCGTAGCAGCCCAGCAGCGCGGCCTGCTTGTCCGGCGCCGTGTCTTCCTGCTTCTTGCACTCTTCCACAACCTTGATCCGCGCGGTGATCGTCGGATCCGCGATCGCGCCCGTGATGTTCTTGTCGGTGGCGACCTGCGCCGTCCACTCGCCAAGGTGCGCGGTGTCGACGTTGTAGGCCAGCGCCGGCAGGAACTCGCCGCGATCGGTCTCCGAGGATTCCTTGAAGATCTGCAGCAGCGTCTTCCACGCGTCCGGCGCGCCCGAGAACGCCAGGCCAAGCGCCGGGTGAACGCGCTGTTCACGCGCGAGGTTGCCGTTCTTGCCGATCGCCAGGATCTCCGCGGCCACGGGCGTCAGGCCATCGCCCATCGCCGACAGCGCCCAGGTCGAGAGCTGGATGCGGCTGGTCACGTAGCCCACCCACGGCAGCGCCTTGTTGACGATCTTGAACGTCGCGGGGGTCTTCTCTTCGCTCACGTCCAGCGGCTTGGCGATCGAAGCCAGGATCGCTGAAGCGGTCGAGGGCAGGTGCAAATCGGCAAGGACCTGCATCATCTTCGGGCCTTCCTGCCATTCCCAGCTGAACAGACCGGCCTTCTTGGACCACTCTTCAAACGCCGGATCCTTCATCGTGTAGATGCCCATGACCTTGTCGGCCACTTTCTGCTTGGGCATGGTCGCCAGCGCGATGCGCGCTGCGCCGTAGGTCTCCGAGCGGACCGCGTCGCGCTGATAGAGGCCGTGAATGTAGGCGGCAAAGGCTGCTTCGTTCTGCGTCTTCATCTCGGCGAGGTACTGAATCGCCTTGATGTTCACGTCAACCGTCTGCTGCGCCGGATCGGTGTCCGCGAGCTCGATCAACAGATCCTCGTACTTGGCGCGGGCATTGGCGTCCGACAGGCACAGGAACAGCGCTTCCACCAGCGGCGCGCGCGCGGCGCCCTGCGTCACCTTCTTGATCGACGTGGCCAACGCGGCCGCGACGTTCTCGCCCGGCGTCCACGGGTCAGACGTGTCCATGCTCTCCAGGCGCCAGGTGCGGAACGTCGTGGCGATCTGACTCGCGGCGTCGTTGTTGCTCAGGCCGGCCAGCAGGATCTTCTCTGAACGCTCGCGCAGCTTGCCGCCAGCGCGACCGACGTTTTCAACCGTCTCGATGACCAACGGCCGATACTTCGGCTCGTTCATGGCCTTGCCGAGACGTTCAAACACGCGATCATCGTTGCATTTCTGCTGATCCTTGGTGTTGAGCTTCTTGATCGCGTCCAGGGCGCCCTTGCGGTCCTCCGGCGACTCCGACTTTTCCAGCACGAGGCTGTAGTAGCGGCACGACTTCTCGCCCCGCTGGCAACCGGTGAGCGCCGTGACGGCGGCAAGCGCCAGAAGCGCCAGCGTGCGCAGGGGAAGGACGCGGCGGGAAATCTCGGGACTGCGAAGGGACATCTGCAAACCTGCCGTGGATGGATGCTGTGACGGATTTTGGCCGCAAAAAGCGGACGGCGGGCTGGCCCGCGACGCGCGTGGGATAATAGACGTCGCACGGCAAAGCGTCAAGGCATTGAATGGCAGTCGTTTCACAGACTTACACGGTTGGGCGTTGGAATCATGCCGCTTGATGGCGGATCTTCCGCTTCTGTCACAGAAACGCTAGACTGGTCGCCATGCGCAGCCGTTTCATTCGCCCCGTCGTTTTGTCCATTCTGGCCACCGTCCTGCCGCTGCATGCCACGGCGTGGGCAGAAGATTCTGAAACCGCTCAGGAAGCCGCGGATGCGCCGGTTACCCGTGGCGAACTGGAGCTTGCCGTCGGCCCGCTGGCTGAGCCGCTGCAGCGTCGGCTGGTCTTCCGCAACGACCAAAATCTGTATGACGTGTGGCTGGTTTCCAAGCTCGACTTTGAGAAGGCGTCCGAGATCTACCGCCAAGCCATCAGCGCAAAACGGCCTCTTTCCGGGGGATTGCGGATCGAGCGCTGGACCTGGATTGAACCCGATCGCTCGTACGTCCTCGACATCGTGGGCGGCGAGAAGCCGTATCGCCTGCGCCTGACCCGCCATCTGGGCGGCTCGCTGCTGGAGTTGGAGAATGCGGGCGCCGCACGCGATGCACCGCGCTGGGCACCGCCCTACCGGCCGCGTCCGGTGCTCCTGCCGCACGGCATCACGCGCTAAACAACCGGCCACGTCGCGCTGAGGCTGTATCGCAAGCGCTTGCCTGAGTTGGCTTTTTGGCTGGACCTCTACGTCCGCCGTGTGCGGCGATCCGCGCGGCGACACCCACGCGCAGGTGATCGACCCGGGCTGCCACAACGCCTAGGGCGGCTGGCAAGCGTGGCTCCATTTCAGCCAAACGGAACGCAGGACGCCCGTCGCATCAACCGGTTCGGCGAGCCACGTCACCGCGCTCTTGGCGCCAGCGATCGCCGCGGGCATCCCAAAGATCGCCATCTGCGGCGCGGGCTGCGCCGTCACGGCGATCTCCACGTCAAGCGCAACATGGCGCGCAGTAAGCGGATTTTGCAGGGACGTCGCCAGCAGCAGGCGATCCGTCTCGTCTTTGGCGCCCAGCAGTTGCAGGCGACCGCTCAGGCCGAGGTTGGCGGCGCTCTGCGTCCAGCCCTCAGACGGACCCAAATCGTAGTGCCAAAGTGAACTCGGCGAACCGGCGCAGGCATAGACGACGCGGCCCCAGACGCCATCCCAACTCAGCGCGCTGCCGGGGTGCCAAACCGGAACGTCGCCGGTCATGGGCGTGGTGGATGGATCGGCGCCCTGCCACAACAGCGTCTTGGCCAGCTTGTTCAAATCGATGAGCCAGAGCTGCGCCACGCCGGTCTCCGGCTGGCTGCCCAGGGCGAACCACTGTCCCGGCAAAGCCCCCGGCGCGATCGCAGCGTCAGGCCGCAGGGGCGGCAGCGCCAGCAACTGCGCGGGCGAGGCCGTCTGCCAGGTTCCCGTCGTCAGGTCGAGGTGTTCGGCACCCGGCGCGGGCGGCTGGGTTTCCAGGGCATTTTGCCAATCGCCGGCAGCCGGCACGGCGGACAGGCCGCCCCACTGCAGCAAGCCCTGACCGTCCGGTTCCAGGATGACGTTGGCAAACGCGCGGCCGGTCGTGCTCGTCATGGGCCACGCCGTCCATGTGCCATCCGCATGCCGCCACGCCGCGCCACCAAAGGCCGCCGCACCAACCCGGAGGGCCGCGCCGCCAACCCGCACAACGCCGCCGCCAACCGCGAGCAGACGCGCGCCGACGACTGGCTCGGGTCCTTCCTCGGCGGCCGTCCACTGTCCCGGAAGCCCGACCCAAGTCGTCGGCAGGCCGTGGCCATCGGGCGTCTGTCCCAGCGCGGCATGGATCTTGCCGTCTTTGACCGCGACGGCGGGTGAAATGGGCCCCGGCCAGGATTGCGCGCCCGGCCCGGGTGTTGAGCTCGGCCCCTGCGCGAGGGTCGTCCAGGTTTGGCTCGCAACAGCGTATCTGCGGGTCGCTTGGGGCGTGTCGCCCTGGCTCACGCCGCCGACCAGCCAGACTTCGCCCGCAGCCACGTCGCACAGCAGGCGGCCGGGTTGGCCCGTCTTGCCTGGCACGCTGGGCAGCGCCTGCCACGACGCCGCGCCCGCCGGCAGAACGGCAAAGAACGCTTCGCCAAGCACAGCCTGACCATACGCGTACAAATCTCCCGCCGCGTTTGCGCACGCCGCGACCGGCCCCACGGCAGTTGCCGGTTGCGGGACGGCGCTCGTCCACGTCGCGGTCGCCACGTCGAGGCGTTGGGCGGTTGCCCCAGTGCCAGCCGCCGTGCCGCCCAGCAGCCACACCTGCGCCGCCGGACCCAGCCACACAACCGCGGGCGAGAAACGATGCTGCGGCTGGTTCTTCCAGGCCGGCACCGCGGCGGTCCCCGACCCGACGTCCACCAGCACCGGCGAGGCGGGCGCGCCGGCGGCATCCAGGCCACCGACCAGAAGCAGCTGCGGCGGCGCCCCATCGGCAACCGGCACAAGGACCGCTCCTGCCGATCGGCGCGCCAGCAGCGGATTGTGCGCGACGAGACTCCACGTGTGCGTCGTCAGATCCAGCCGCCAGACGTCCGCGGAGCTCAGCGTCCCCACACCCGGCAGCACGCTATCGACAACCCCGCCAGCGACGAACAGCGCATCCGCGTTGGCCGCCGACGCCAGTTCCGTGCGCGCCACCGGCCGCGTCGTAAAGGCTTCGGTCGGCTCCAGCCAGGTGAGCGGCAGCAGCTCGTCCGTGAGGCCGTCGCAGTCGTTGTCCAGCCCGTCGCACAGCGTCTCTGTGATCTGGAAAGCGGGGTTGACGAATGTGCACTGCCAGCCGCCGCCCGCACACACAAGCAGGGGCTCGCCACCCGCGCAGACGCCCGCGTCGGGGCACGCGAGGGTCGGCGTCGCGGCGATGTCGTCATCGGTCTGGCCGTCGCAGTCATCGTCCAGGCCGTTGCAGCTTTCGGCTTGGGTCTGCGGCTGGCTGCCGTCGGCGTTGGTCGAGCACGTCACCTGACCGGCCTTGCCGCACTGCACCACGCCGATGCCGCAAACGCCCGTGCCGTCGCACGCGGTGCCGAGCAAACTGCCCTGCCAACTCAATTGTTCGTCGGTTTGGCCGTCGCAGTCGTCGTCCAGGCCGTTGCAGGACTCCGCGCTGGCCTGGTCGCTCGGTCCGCCAGCGTGCGTGGAGCAAGTCGCGGCGCCGCTGCTGCTGCAGACGACCGATCCCGCGCCGCAGACGCCCACGGCCGGGCACGGGGCGCCGAGTGCGATGCCCTGGAAGTCAAAGCCCTCATCGGTCTGGCCATTGCAGTTGTCGTCCAAGCTGTTGCAGATCTCCGCCTGCGCCTTGCTGCCGGTGACCCCTGGCGCGGACGAGCAAATCGCCTTGCCGTCGCCGCCGCAGATGACCGAGCCGCCGCCGCAAATGCCGGTGGTCTGGCACGGTTGGCCGAGCAGGATGGCCTGCCAGACGATGCCGTTGTCGGTGACGCCATCGCAGTCGTCGTCCAGCCCGTTGCAGCTCTCACCCTTGGCGTGCGGCGTGCTGCCGCCGACGTTGCTGGAGCAGCGCGTCGCGCCGGCGGACCCGCACTCCACGACGCCGAGCCCGCACTCGCCGACGCCCAGGCACGGGGAGCCGACTGGCAGGCCGTTGAAAGCGAACCCTTCGTCGACGAAGCCATCGCAGTTGTCATCGACGCCGTTGCACATCTCGGCCTTGGCCTGATCGTGGCTGGCCCCGGGGTTGCTGGAGCAGTCCGCCTTGGCGCCATGGCATTCGACGACGCCCGCGCCGCACACGCCAACGCCGTCGCACGGTTCGCCGATGCCGCCGCCCGCGTACGCAAAGCCCTCGTCGACCTCGCCGTCGCAGTCGTTGTCCTTGCCGTCGCAGCTCTCCGTGGCGGCAAAACCGGGGACGGCGTGGTAGTCGCAGCTCAGGACGTCGTTGTTGCAGGTGGCGACAATCGCGCTGCCGGCAGCGGCGCAGACGCCGACGTGGCCACAACTGATCGCGGCGAGCACGTGGCTATCCGTTTCCGGCACGGCGTTATGGGCGTCCACTTCATCGGCGAGGCAATCGCGATCGCCGTCCGCAACGGCGGATTCCAGCAGATCGGCAAGTGCGTCGCCATCCTGGTTCAGCGGATGCGCGGGATCCGGCCCGGCTTCTGCGCCATCGGGCTTGCCGTCATTGTCGGTGTCGGCCGCCAGCGGATTGCTGCCGAGCGCGTGTTCGGTGGCATTGTCCAGGCCGTCGTTGTCCTCGTCGCGGCCCGGTACGAGGCACTGGTTGACGTAGCAGAGGCCGGTCGCGCACTCACTGGACGCCCGGCACGGCGAACCGGCGGCGCTCTGATTCGTGCCACAGCCCGCAACGCCAACCGCGACCGCCAGCGCAGCCGTCCAAAGTGCCATTGCCGATCGCGTGTGAGCCTGCATCCTGTGACAGCCTAACGGTCGCCGCTGCTACCGGCAAGAACCCCCGGCAATCACGACTCCAGCGCGGCGATCGCCGCCGGCAAGCAGTCGAGCAACTCCGACGCCAGCCCCGCGCGCAGGCCCGACTGAGCGCGCAGCCGTTGGCCCGCCAGACTGTGGAGCGCCACGCCGAGCATCGCCGCGTCAAACAGCGCGATCCCCTGCGCGAGCAGCCCACCAATCAGCCCCGTCAACACGTCCCCCGTGCCGCCCTTGGCCAGCGCGGCGTTGGCGTCAGGACACAGCGCCCACTGCCCGTTCGGCGCCACCACCAGCGTCCGCGCGCCCTTGAGCACGACAACCGCCTGCAGTTCGGTCGCCAGCTGCTGCGCCGAGCCCAGACGGTCCGCCTCCACGGCCTCAATGGTCTTGCCCATCAGCACGGCCATCTCACCCGGATGCGGGGTCAGCACGAGTCGACCCGCCGCCGGCGTCGCCATGTCGCGTTTGCCGGCGAGGATGTGGAGCGCGTCGGCATCAAGCAGCACCGGCACGTCGGTCATCGCAAGCACGCGCTGGATCAGGTCGACCTCCGCCGCGCTCGTGCCCAAACCCGGACCCGCCGCGATCGCCGACTTCTTGAGCAGCAGCTTCTCGATCCGCTTGATCTCCGACGCGCCGCCGCGCACCGCTTCAACCATCAGGTCGGGAATCGATCCTTCCAGCCGACCGCGAATCTCACCCGACGTGCCAAGCGTGCACAGGCCGACGCCGGTCCGCAGCGCCGAACCGCAGGACAGCAGCGCTGCCCCCGCCTTGCCCGGGGAACCCGCCAGCACAAAAAGATGGCCAAAGCGGCCCTTGTGGCCGTGATCATCGCGCGGCGGCAGCAGCCGCTTGGCCAGCGCCACGTCAATCGTCTGGCCGGACGGTTCGGTCGCCGCAATCCACGCCGCGGGCACGCCGATGTCGGCGATCTCCAATTCCTGCCAGTATTTGGGCCCGTCGCCCAGAAACAGCCCCGGCTTGGCGGCCGCCATCGCCACGCACAATTGCGCGACCACCGCCACGCCTTGCGGTCGGCCATCGGTCGCAGACAGACCCGAGGGAATGTCCGCCGCCACGACCAACGCGCGATAGCGCCCGTCCAGTTGCGCGGCGAGGGTCCGCACCGGCTCGCGCAGCTCCCCTTGCAGGCCGATGCCCGCGAGCGCATCGACAATCGCCGCGGATCGCCCCAGCGAACGCCGCAGATTCTGCAGTTCCGGACCGCGCGGCGGCTCCTTCACCACGCGCACGTCCACGCCGAGCTTTTTCATCGCGTGGAAATGCAGCGCCGTCTCGGGCGTCATCTTGTCGATTTCCCCGGCGAGAAACACCTCCGCCTTGAATCCGCAATCCGCCAGCACGCGCGCTGCGACAAAGCCATCGCCGCCGTTGTTGCCCGTGCCCGCCAGCACCGTGATGTGCCGCCCGTTCGCCGGCCCTACGCGCCGCACGATCGCATCGGCGATCGCCCGCCCAGCGTTCTCCATCAACACGGCCGCAGGCAGGCCGAGATCCTTCATCGCGCGCTGGTCCAGCGCACGCACTTGTTCCGGCGCGAGGATCTTCATGCCAACCGCATCGCTTCGACCATCTCACGCACTGCCCGCTCAAGGCCGACAAGCACGGCGCGGGCGACGATCGCGTGGCCAATGTTCAGTTCGACCATGTACGGCAACCGCGCCACTTCCTGGACGTTCTTGTAGTCCAGACCATGACCCGCCGCGACCCGCAGGCTCAGGTTGTGCGCCTGTTCCGCCGCCGCGCGCAGTTGCTCCAGCCGCTGTTCCCGCAGCAGCGCGGTCGGCGCTTCACAATAGTCGCCGGTGTGCAATTCCACGGTGTGCGCGCCCAGCTCCGCGCTCTTTGCGACCTGCGCCGGATCCGGATCGATGAACAGCGACACAACGATTCCCGCTTCCCGCAGCGCGGCGATTGCCGGCGCCAGCGTCGCCGCCTGCCCCACCACGTCCAGCCCGCCTTCCGTCGTGCGTTCCTGGCGCTTCTCTGGCACGAGCGTCACCGTGTCCGGCCGCGTCGCGATGGCGATGCGCACCATCTCCGGCGTCGCCGCCATCTCCAGGTTCAGCGGTACCTGCACCGTCTGCCGCAGGATCGTCACGTCGCGGTCCTGGATGTGGCGCCGGTCCTCGCGCAGGTGCACCGTGATCTGGTCCGCGCCCGCCAGCTCAGCCAGCGACGCCGCCAGAACGGGATCGGGAAACCGCGTGCCGCGGGCTTGGCGAATCGTCGCCACGTGATCGACATTCACGCCAAGTTGCAGTCCTGCGGGCATCGCGTCCTCCTGAAGCTACACGCCAATCGTGGCGACAACGGTATCGGCGATGCGCTTCGCGTGCGCCTCCACCATCTGCCGGTCCTGACCTTCTACCATCACCCGGCACTTGCGCTCCGTGCCACTGTAGCGCACCAGCACGCGGCCAAAGCCGGCGAGCTCGTTTTCCGCTTCCGTAATCGCGCCCGACACCGCGGGCATGCTCGCGATCGGCGGCTTGTCGCGCACCGGCAGGTTGATGAGCACCTGCGGCACCGTCTCCATCACCCGCGCGAGGTCGCTGACACGCGCGCCTTCGCGCACCGCGATCGCCAGCACCTGCAGGCCGGCCAGCACGCCGTCGCCGGTCGTCGCATGGTCGAGGAAGACCAAGTGACCGGACTGCTCGCCGCCGATGTTGAACCCGCCGCGCCGCATCGCTTCCACCACGTGGCGATCGCCCACGTCGGTCCGCAGCAGCGTGATCCCGGCCGCGCGCATCGCAATCTCCAGGCCAAAATTGGACATCACGGTGGAGACCAGCGTCGCCTTGCGCAGCGTGCCCGCCGCGTGCATCCGCAGCGCCACGAGCGCCATGATGCGGTCGCCGTCGACGATGTGGCCATTCTCGTCCACGAGGATCAGCCGATCGGCGTCGCCATCGAGCGCGAGGCCCATGTCGCAGCCCTGCTCCACGACGGTGCGCGCGAGGTCTTCCGGGTGCAACGCGCCGCAGTTCTCGTTGATGTTGACGCCATCTGGCGATGCATTGATCGTCACGACCTTGGCGCCGAGCTCTTCAAACACCATCGGCGCGACCTTGTACGCCGCGCCATTGGCGCAATCGATGGCGATCTTCACGCCGTCGAGCGTCAGGTCATTGGGAAACGTGGTCTTGAGCTTGACGACGTACCGGCCCCACGCGTCGTCGATGCGATGCGCCCGACCGATGTCCGCGCCCCGCGCGAGCGCCGCCTGCAGCGCCGGCGGGTCCTCAACCATCTCCTCGATTTTGCGCTCGAGTTCGTCGTCCAGCTTGTAGCCGTCGGCGCCAAAGATCTTGATGCCGTTGTCGTAGAACGGATTGTGCGACGCGGAAATGACCACGCCCGCGTCCGCGCGCATGCCCAGCGTCATGAAGGCGATGCCCGGCGTCGGCAGCGGACCGACGATGTACGGCTCAGCGCCGACCGAGCACAGGCCCGCGACGAGCGCGTTTTCAAACAAGTAGCCACTGCGCCGCGTGTCCTTGCCGATCAGCACGCGCATGCCTTCCTGGCGACGCCGACACAGCACGCCCAGCGCGCGGCCGATCTGCAGCGCGTTTTCCACCGTCATGACGCCAGCGTTGGCCTCGCCGCGCACACCATCGGTTCCAAACAGTTTCTTTGCCATTGTCGTCCTCGTTGCAAATGCCGATCAGCCCTGGGAACGCACGACCCGCAGCGGCACAGGCGGTTCCAGGCCCGTCTGGCGCGGCGGATGCAAATCGCGCTGTAGCACGCGCATGATCGTCTTGTCGTCGTAGCCGCTGGCGCGGATTTCTTCCACACGTTCGCGCAGGCGGTCAAAATCCGTGCGAATGCCGTAACTTTTCAGGATGCCTTCAATTCGCGTGGCGTGCCGCTCCAACGCCTCGGTCGCGCTGATGTAGCCGTGCATCGCGCTTTCCGCGCGCGCCCAGAAGTTGAGCGGATTGGTCTGGAAGAACTTCACGTCGGTTTCCGACGGCTCCAGCAAGATGACGTCCCCGTGGAAATCCGGATTCATCTGCAGCTTCTCAATGCCGAGCATCAGGCGCGTGTGCAGCATCGTGCGGAACGCCTGGTTGATGATCGTGGCCACGCCCATGTCGGAGAGCGACGTCTGGCCGTTGAGCAGCCGATCGGCGTTGTAGTTCACGAACGGTCGGAACGGATTGTACGCGATCACAAGCGACGCGCCGCGCTTGACCGCGAGGCTGATGTTGGCCGTGCGCCGGACGCCCGCGTCCAGGTAGTCCTTGCCGCGGATGCGCGCCGGCTTGTAGAAGCCCGGAATCGCCGACGACGCTTGCACGGCCTCAGAAATTGACACGCTCGCGTCTTCATCGTGGCCAAAAACCACGCCTTCCGCGGTGTCCAGATGCGTCGCGCCAATGTAGAGCGACTTGCCGCGCTCCATGTGCAACAGGCGAAAATCGTTGGGCACGCCGTTCTTGCGCAGCTGCTCGCGGATGAACTCCTCAATGCCGGTGTTGACGAACAACCCCGACGGCAGGTAGCTCAGCCCCGGCATGAAGCGCGCGTCGTGCAGCATCTCCTGGACAAGCGGCTGCACCAGCGCCTCGGCGGCGTCAAAGCTCGGATTCTTGACGAAGTCGCGCAGGCTGCTGACCAGCTCCGGACGCTTCTGCAGCATGTACCGCGCCAGATTCATGGACGCAGACGGCACGAAACCCACGGCATCGCGGCCAAAACGCAGCGGACGGCTGACAAATTCGCGCCAGTTGGGACGGTAGAAATCGACCGGGCGGAACTTGTCGATGCGGTCGCTCGCGCCTTCCAGGGACTTGAGCATCTCTTCTGGACCCACGCCTGCAGCCAAAGGCGCGGCGAGGAACGCGCCGGCGGAAATGCCGACGTAGATGTCAAAGTCCGTGACGGAGCGATTGGCGAGCAGCGTGTTGAGCGCGATCAGGCCGCCGATCTTGAAGGCGCCGCCGGAGATCGCGCCACCGGCGAGCACGAGCGCGACCTTGGCGTGCGGGCGCGGTCGGCCGCGGTCCCCTTTTTCGACAAACGTGATGCCCATCTTCGTCCTCCGGAAGCCGGCGCACAGTCTGGCCGCGTTGCCGCGGTTGCGCCAGATTCTGCACGTAACATTACACGACTGTCGCCAGCAATTTTTGCGCCAGCCGCGACAGGCCGCTCTCCTTGCCAAGCGCCTGCGAAACCGCTTGGACCCGCACTTCTGCGTAGTCAAAGGCCGCGAGGCTCGGCAGCTGATCGGCGGGACACCGCACCGGCACCGCCAGCACCTCGTAGCGCCGATGCGTCAGGATATGCACGATCGGGCCGAGCGGCACGCCGGGCTCCAGACCTTGCGCGCGCAGGCGGGCGTTGAGCACGTCCAGGCAATCGACGCCTTCCACGCCCGGCGGCTCCCAAAGACCCGCCCAGCGGACGTCGTCTGGCCGCTTGCCCAGCAGCACCCGCGGTTCGGAATCGGCGACGCCGACGAGAGCGCCATCGTCCGCGATGATGACGGCATAGGCCGCGCGCACCAGCTGCGCCGCCGCTTTTTGCCGGACCGGCGGAATCGCCTGAGCGCGGCCTTGGGCATGGGCTTCGCAGTGCGCCGCCACCGGACATCGACCGCAAGACGGCGACCGCGGCGTGCAGACCGTCGCGCCCAGCTCCATCAGCGCCTGGTTCCACGCACCGGGCGCCGCGTGCGGCAGCGGCTCCAGCAGCCAAGCCTCGGCGACGCGCCAGATGTGGTTGCGGCCTTTGGGCTGGCTCGGATCGCCGGCAAACGCCGTCCAGCGCGACAGCACGCGCGCGACGTTGCCATCGACGAGCGCCGCGGGCTGGCCAAAAGCGATGGACCGCACAGCGCCGACTGTGTACGGACCCAGCCCGGGCAGCGCCCGCAGCGACGGCTCATCGGCCGGCATCGCGCCACCGTGCTGCGCCATCACCGCCTGCGCCGCGGCATGCAGGTTGCGCGCACGGTTGTAGTAGCCCAGCCCCGTCCACATGGCGAGCACGTCGGACTGGCTCGCCTGCGCCAAGTCCGCCACGGTCGGCCACCGCGCGAGCCAGCGGTTGAAGTAGTCGAGGACCGTGTCCACGCGCGTCTGTTGCAGCATCAGTTCAGACACGAGTACCGCATACGGCGACGGGTCATTGCGCCACGGCAAACGCCGCTGATTGTGCGCGAACCAGGTCAGCAGTGCGTCCGCCTGCACAGCGGCTTGGGCCGGATCCAGATCAACTGCGTTTGCCACGTTTGTCTTTCTTTGCCGGCGGTGCGGCCGCGGGCGCGAGGAGCAAGGCGGGGGCGGGGGCGGGCGCCGCTCCCGGTGGAACGGCGGCAGGCGGCGGGATTGCCGCGGCCTCGGTCGCATCCAGCAACCGCGCGTCAATCACGGTTTGCCGCCAATTGCCGTCCGTCGCAGTGAATTCAAACGCCACGGGCCTGCCCGCATCGCCGGGCGCGAGCCGCACTTCAAACGGATGCCAGGTGAAATCGCCCTTGTGCAGCACGATGGACCAGACGTCGCGGTCGCCGACGAGCGCGCGCACCTTCACGTCTGAGCCGATGTCATTGCGCACCGCCCATAGCCGCAAACCGACCCGACCCGCCAGCACGCGCGCGGGCGCCGGCCGTGGCCACGTGATCCGCGCGAGGCCGTTGTGGCCCCCCGGCTGGATCATCAGGCCGTTGTGGCGGGAATTGCCCACTTCATGCACCGCATCGCTCACGTCCAGCCACCAGTCGCCGCCGCAGATGTGCTTGGCTTCGCCGTTCCAGATGCAGCGCTTGATGCTGCCGTCCGGCTGCTGTCGCTCCACGACCGCGTCCGCGAGGTGCTTGCGCAAATCGTACGCGGTCCGCGAGACGCCCATGTCGTAGAGCAGCAGTTCAGTGCCGTGGTCCAGATCCTCGTCGCGCAGGCGGCGCGCGGGCAACTTCAACGTCCCGGCGCGGTTGTGCGTGGAAACGACCCAGAGGCGCTTGAAGCCGTCGGCGTCCCAGAGATCGGTCGGATCGCCGACGATGAGCGACTCGTCGTATTTCAGCGCGTTCTGACGATACGCCTCGACAAAACGCCACTTCTGGCTCGCCGACCACTCCGGGTGAAAGCCGATCGCGTCGCCTTTTTGCACGTCGCGCATCAGGATCTTCGCGGCCGCAGCCAGGCTCGCGTCATCGGGGGCCACGGCATGCCGGCCGGTCCGCAACACGATCATCGCAGCCGCAGCGGCAAAAATCGCCAGCGCGCCGACAAATGCTGCCGCCAGACTGCCGCGCGTGCCGGGCACAAGGTTCATGGTTGCCGCGCCTCAAGGATCAAACGCCGGATGCCGCGCAGCACGAGACACCGACGCGCCGTGCAGCGGATCGAGCTTAGCAACAGTTTGGGGAGAAAGCCCAGCCGTCGGCGGGTCAATTCGACGCGGCGCGCGCACTCAGGCAATGCCGTCCAGCACGAGCGGCAGGTCGCGCGGCGTGTGCGCGGCCACTTGCGCCAGCGTGCCGAAGCGAAACTGGTCGAGCAGCATCGACACTTTGTCGGCCACGCCGTCCAGGCCGACGTAGTACTTGAACCGACGAACCAGCGGCAAAGGCATGCGCGGCTGTTCCGGGTCGAGCTCGCGCGGATGCAGATACAGCACGGCGGGCGTCTTGCGCAGGTCAAACGCGCCGAACGCCGCCTGTAGCGCCGCCTTGGGCAGGAGGCGCAGGTAGCCGCCGCCCGAGAACGCCAGATCGCGGCTGCCAAAGCGCAACGGCACGACGGGGACTTCCAGGATCGTCTTTCCGTCCGGCAGCACGATGTCAAAAGGCCGCGTGCGATTGAGCGGATAGCCGCCATGGGCCCGATCCGCCAGAAAGAGCGAGGAATCCAGCGTGATGCCGCGGGACGCGAGAATCGGCAGCGCCCACGTTTGCCGCGGGCCCAGGGAGAAACCCGGCGCGCGAAAACAGGTGACGTCGCGATGCGTGGCGCGGTGGAGCGCGGCGAGCGACTGGTCCAGATCGCGGGCAAAAGCGTCCGGACCCAGGTGCTCGAGCAGTTGGTGCATGTGACCGTGCGAGCCCACGTCGTGGCCGCGCCGGGCGATTTCAGCGACGAGGTCCGGGGCCACTTCCGCGACCCAGCCGAGCACGAAAAACGTCGCCTTGACGCCGCGGATGTCGAGCGCGTCGAGCATGCGCTCCGTGCCGATGTGGACCCGCCGCTCCTGACGCCGCCATGCCGCCGGATCGGGCGCGCGGTCGTATTCCAGGATGTGGAACCAGTCTTCGACGTCGAGGGTCCAGCCGTGGAGGACAGAGCTGTTCATGCACCCAGTGTCGGGTCTGCTGACGTTTCGCGCAAGCGTTCTTGCCGCTACTTGACCGCGCGAATCTTCACCGTCTCGCGCAGTTCCGTCTGGCCAATGACCGGCAGGCGGATCTCGATAATCAGGCCGCCGCCTTGGCGCGCCACCGCACGAACGGTCCCGTTGTGCGCTTCCACAGTGCGTTTGACGAGGAAGAGCCCAAGGCCGCTGCCGATGGCGATGCGCGCGCGGGCGCTGGGGCTCCGGTAGAACGCTTCAAAAACCCGCGTGCATTCCTCCTCGGACAATCCCGGCCCGCGGTCCATCACGCGGATGATCGCGCCGTTGGCGTCGCGGTTGGTCTCGATCTGCAGTTGCGGCGGGCACGGCACGCCGTCCACCGACGTGTCCTCCGCGGCGTAGCGGATGGCGTTCTCGATCAGCGTCGAGAGCACGCGATCCAGCGCATTGGCGTCGCCCGACACGACCGACCCGAGGCTGTCGAGCGTCAACTCAAACTGAAAGCCCAGCCGCTCCAGCCGATGCCGCTCACGCCGCAAGACGGTCTGCGTCAGCGAGTCGATGTCGACCTCGCCCCGATGCAGCAGCACCCGGTCCATGCCGACGCGCTGCGCTTCCAACAGGCGGCCGATGTGCTCTTCCAACAGCCGCACTTCTTCGTGCAGCTCCTGCAGCAGTTCTTCGCCCTCATTGCGGCGGCGGTCCTTGCCTTGTGGCGCGCGCGCCCGCTCGCGGTCCAGCTCAATGCGAATCAGTTCCAGCGCCACTTCAATGCGCGCCAGCGGCGAGCGCAGCTCGTGGGAAATGCCCGCCAGCAGGTCCCGCTGCGCCTGCAACATGCGCGCGATGCGTTCCGCCATGGCGTTGAGGCTCTGGCCCAGCGCGCCCAGATCGTCAAACGGCTCGATCGGCGCGCGCACGGACAGATCGCCCAGGCCGATTTCCACGGCCGTCTCGCGCAGGATCCGCGCCCGTTCGCGCAGGCCCTGAGTCAGCGTCAGCGACGTCCCGAGCAGGACCGCCGTACCCACCGCCGCCGCGAAGAGCGCCGCGAGCTCCGTACCCGCGAGCGTCATGCGACTTTGCCAAACCGTGACCGCCGCCGCGCCGAGCGCGCTCAGCGTGGCGATCGTCACCGCGATGGCGACGATTTCTCCGCGCGCCAAACCCAGGGGCGCCAGCTGCGGCCGGGCAATCGGCTGCGCCAAGGGCGTCATGCGCGCAGGCTGGATGCTGGGGTGCTGGGTGTCCGACATGGGCGGATTCAGCCCAATTCGGTCGCGCCGGACTTGGGGCGGTCCGCGGCGAGCATGTAGCCGGTACCCCAGATGGTCTTGATGTAGCGCGGCTGGCGCGAATCCGACTCAATCTTGGCGCGAAGGTTCTTCACGTGCACATCGATCGAACGGTCATACGCCGCGTAGCCAACGCCGCGCAGCATGTCCATGAGCGCATCGCGGCTGAGCACCTGACCCGGATGGCGCAGGAAGCAGCGGAGCAGGTCGAACTCGGTCGTCGTCAGCTGCACCGCGTTGCCATCGGCGGACACTTCACGGCGTGCGGTGTCCATGATCAGATCGCCGACCCGCAGCGTTTCCGTCACCGGCGACGGCGAGCCGCCTTCCGCCCGGCGCAGCACGGCGCGGATGCGCGCCACGAGCTCACGCGGATTGAACGGCTTGGACAGGTAGTCGTCCGCGCCCAGCTCCAGCCCGACGATGCGATCGTTGTCGCTGCCCTTGGCCGTCAGCATGATGACCGGCACTTTGGAGCTCGCGCGAATCCGCCGCAGCACTTCAAAGCCGTCCATGCCAGGCAGCATCACGTCAAGCACGAGGAGGTCAAACACTTCCGACGTCGCGCGCCGCACGCCCTGCAAGCCGTCCGTCACCAGCGTGACCTGAAAGCCCTCCGGCTTGAGCAACCGCTCCAGCAGCGCGCCCAACCGGACGTCATCGTCAATAATCAACAGGCGACCCATGCTCACTCCCGTACCACAGGGGGTATCCAGCTAAGGCGCTGGCTGCGGTGACTTCTCGTCCAGCTGCAATTTCTGCGCGGTCGGCTTGACCGGCTCCATCGGCAGCGCATCCCCAGCCGACGCGAGCGACTTCTCCGGACCCCGCACGGCCAGCACCTGGATCGCGATTTGATGCCCCTGATTCCACGTGGCAAAGCCGACGTCGGTCAGTTCATTGAGCTTGACGCCGTTCCTGGCAATGTCCTTGCCGGCATCGATGTCCGCCGTCAGCACGTCCACATCGACCTGCCGCGCGTGAATCTGCTCGTCGCTCGTGTACTCGGGCGCGGGCGGCACGTATCCGGCGATCTCCGGCTTGTCCGCGTTCAGCTTGAGGCTCTGCAACCGCCGCTGCACGCGACCTGCCGACCAGGCGAACAGCGCGCGTTCCTGACCGTTTGTCGCGAGCGCCGCGGCGACAAGCTTGGCGACGTCGGCATCGCCGCCGCAAAGACCCAGCGCCACAATCGCCCGCAGCCGCAGCAAATCGTCGTCCGATTGGGTCAATGGCCACAGCGCCGCCGCCGCCTCCGGCTTGCCCGTGCGTCCCAGTCCCGCGAGCGCCGTCAAGCGCACACCGATGTCGCGATCCTTGAGCGCGCCGTTCAACGTCGGCACCACGCGCGGATCGTCAATGCCCGACAGCAGCTCCAGGGACTTGGACCGTTCCGCCGGCGCGTTGCTCGCCATGTCGCCCACGAGCGTTGGCACCGCGTCCTTGCCCAGATGCGCGATGCGCGTGGACGTCATGCCCACCCGACCCACGGGATCGTGGAACCGCTTTTCCAACAGGCGCGGGTTCTCCACGAACTTCTCAAAGAAGATCGATGAAGCCCAGACGAGGATCGCGAGGATGACGAGACCGATGGCGTACAGACCGAGCTTGCCCCAAGCTTTGGGATTGAAGCTGCGATCACTCAGGGCGGGCATACAGACGCCTCATGGAAACGGCCGGGCGCTGGCGAGGTCGCAGCGCATGCGGCCTTACTGGGTGCAGGGCTCGGTGACTTGGATGTCGTCGAGGAAGACGCCTTCGAACTTGTCGTTCAGGCTGCAATCACCGGAATCGAAGTGGAATTCGACGACGATGTTGAGGCCCTGGTACTTGGTGAGCGGCAGCGTGATGTTCTGCTTGGTCTTGAACTGGCTCGGCTTGAGGCCGTAGACCGGGTCCGTCGCGTCCCAAATCACCGTGGACTGTGCGCCGGTCTTGACGATGACCTTGAAGTGCTCCGTCTGGAACGTGCCGCTCGGCGGTTCAATGTCTGCGTAGATCGCGAACTGGAGTTGCGCGCTTTGCTTGACGTTCGTGCCGATCTTGAGCACCGGCGAGTCAAAGTCGGACGTGACCGGACCGCAGCCTGCGACCGGATCGTCGTAGTTCCACTTGGCCGGATTGCCAAAGTAGGACTCAAACTTGCCATTGAGGTACTTGTGCGGCACCGCGCTCCACTTCGTCAGGACGCCGGGCGTTGCGGAGCCCACCATCGGCGACAGCAGGGCGCTCTCAAAGGTCACGGACGGCAGCGGGGACGTCGGCTGGCAGCAGCCCGGACCGGACTTGAACGGCGTCTCACAGCTAAACGCCTTGGTCGGCTCGTCAAACTTGCAGTTGTACGACTTGCAGGCGTCTGGCGTCGGCGGCTGGCAATCGCTGCCCGTGACGCACATCGGCGGCGTGCAGGTCGTCCACATGTTGATGCCGTCGATGTACGGACCGACGTGGTTGTTGTTCTTCGGGTTGCCCGCGTCGAATTCCCACGCCAGCTGCATGGACTTGCCGGCGACCGCGGCGGGCGCCTTGACGGAAATCGTCGCCCACTGGCCGTTGGTCGTGCCGCCAATGTCGTACGAGCTCCACGCCCACGTGATGTTGGTCGGGTTGCTCGGGTCGACAAAGCCAAAGCGCAGACGATCCACCGCGAAGATGGTCGACTGGTATTGCGGCACGGCGAACACGGCAGGCGCGTCCCACTCAGTCGACAGGTTCAGGTGGAACGTGATGATGGTCGTGCCGTTGAGCGGAATCATCACGGGCGCGCTCTTGGCCAGGCCGTACGGCACTTTTTGCGAGCCGGCGTCGTAGTTGCCCAACGTGTTGCCAAAATAGAGCGAGTAGAGGTCCGGGCTCGTGCCAAAGAAGTTGTCCGCGGAGATGTGCCACTGCATCGTCTGGTCGTACGGGTCGCCGGTGGCGGAGACCGCGTCCGTGGCGAACGCCGAGCTCCAACCGTTCGGCAGCGTCGTGCCCTTGGTGCTCTCAAACGACTCGTTGGTAACTTGCGCCTTCTCCGAGCAGCAGCCCGCCGTCAGCACCGAGTCGCACTTGCCCTGCACGCAGGTGTCCACGGTGCAGGTGTCCTTGTCGTCGCAATCGAGGTCCTTCGCGCACTTGCCGGTGGACTTGCAGCCGCATTGGCCGTCGGCCTGGCAGATGCCCGCCTCGGCGGTCGGCTTGCAGAGGCCCAGCGCGTCGCAGAACGCGTCGTTGGTGCACTGCTTCTTTTCGCACGCGATGTCGACCTTGAAGTCGTCGATGCTCGGGCCGGCAAACGTGTTGCCGCTCGGGTCGCCCGCGTCAAAGGTGAAGCAGACGCGGCCCTTCTTGCCGGCGTACTGGTCCAGCGCGACGTTGACTTCCAGGTACTTGCCGTCCGTGCAGCCCTTGATGTCATCGCTCGACCAGAGCGGCTTCTTGATGTTGCTGACGATGTTGGAGCACTCGCTCGCGCCGCAGTACTGGCCGCCGGTCTGGAACGTGACGGTCAGCTTGTCGAGCGCGGGCGCCAACGTGCAGATGCCGAGGATGGTGTTGCAGCTCTCACCGCCCGTGCAGTCGGTGCTGATGGTGCACGGCTTCTGCGAACCCGGCGGGTTGCCGTACGTCGGTTGGCCGCACCATTCCGTGATCAGCGCGACCTGGAAGCTCGCCACGTCGTACAGCGTGCCGGAGCCCAGCTGCACTTCCGGCGAGCAGATGGTGCCCTTGGGACCCTGATTCAGCAGCTTGGGATCGGCAAAACTCTGGAACGTGCTGTCCGTGAAAACCAGCGACTTGCTGCCGCTCGTGCCGCCGGTCGGGTTGACGCGCCAGGAGACGGCGGTGGAGTTGCTGCCGATGTTCTTCCACGCCGAAATCCCGTTCTCCATGCCGTCCGTGAACAGGTTGGACGGGAGGCAGCATTGCGGGTTCTTGGCGTCCGGGACGTTGCTGCAGAGGCCGGTGGCCGCGCCGTTGGCCTGCAGGCAGGCGTCGACGGTGCAGAGGTTGCCGTCCTGGCAGTCGGCAACGCCCGCGCAGCAGCCCGGCGTGAGGTCGGCAAAGCAGATGCCCTTGTCCGTGACGTTGTCGTAGAACGTGCAGGCGTTGATGGCGCACGGGTTGCCGTCGCCGTTGGCGCAAGCCGTGGCCTTGTCGCAGGAGGAACTGTCGGTCGCGCAGAGCGTCTCGACGACGATGTCGTCCAAGTAGAGACCCTCAAAGCCGTTGTTGACGCCGTCCAGCGTCGCGAATTGCCAGGTGACCGTCGCAGACGCGCCAAAGCCGGCGAGGTTGACGACGCGGTGGACCCACTGGCCGCCCGTGGTCTTGCCGATCTTGGTCGACGCCCACACCGGCGTCGGCGTGACGGCCGCGCCGTTGATGGAGACCGTCAGCACGTCTTTTTCCGTCAGGCAGGCGTCTTTGGCGCCGTTGCCAAGGTTCACGCACACCTGATCGATCGCGCAAGACGTGCACGACGTGCCCGCGAGACCCGCGTTGCCCGCGAGGAAGGCCGGCTCCGCGTCCAGCCACAACCAGTAGTGCAGAATCGCCGGCTTGACCTTGCCGCTCGCGTCCTTGGGGATGACGAGTTCCGGGGAAGTGAGCTTGGCCGTCACCTTGGCGCCCGCGCCGGTCGACTGGCAGGACGTCGCGGTGGTCGCCGACGTGTCGTAGTTGTAGCACTCGTTGCCCAAGTAAAGCGAGGACTTGCCCGTGTGCGCGCGCTTGTTGGAGACCTGCCACGCGACGGTCGAGCCGGTCGCGGTCGTGTTGACGGCGCCGCTGAAGCCTTCCAGGTTGCCGATGGACTCAAACTTCACTTTCGGCAGGATGGTGCTCTTGTCGGCGCAGCAATTCGGCGTCGGCTTGTATTCGCACTGACCGGCGGAGACGTTGCACGCGGCGGTCTGGCAGCTGAGCTCGGCGCAATCCGCGTCGGTGCAGCAGACGTTGGCGCCGTCTTTCTTGGCCGGCGCGGTGCACGTGTAGTTCACGCAGGAAATCGTCTGGCAGATCGGGTTGATCTTGCTGAAGCAATCCGAATCAATTTCGCATTCGTGCTTGATGACCGTTTCGGTGTCGGGCACGTCTTTGGGCGTATCCGCCACGGCATCCGTGCCGATGGCGTCGCTGCCGACGTCGTCCGAGGCGGTGTCCTGGATGTCTTCCGCAGGCGTGTCGGCAGCTGTGTCGCTGCCTTCGGTCGGCCCGCTGTCGTCGGATGCAGCGGTCTTGGTGCCGCAAGCCGCCAGCAGCAGCGCGAGCGCCAGAGGTGCTACAAGACGCTGAATTTGCGCCAGTTCAAGCATAGAGGTTGGACAGCGCGACGCAGTCGGAAAGCGATTCATGGAGCCCCTCGTTGCGCGGACCGGGGTCAACACCGCTCCAGATGCCTGTGTCGACACGACCGCGTCTCCCCAGTGTACCCGCGGACAACGGCTAGCGCAATCTTCCCGCCGGGAAAAACGCTACAAAATCTGCCAGTCAGGGGCTACGGCGGCGACGGCCAATCAAGGACAGTTGGTGACGGCCTGACACACGCATTTCGCAGCGCTGCACGCCGCCGCTTGGCAGGTCGCGCAGGACTTCTGGGCGCAGTCGACGTCCCAGTAGCAGTCGTCTTTCTGGCACGTTTCGCCGATGCTCAGGTTGTCGATGTTGACGCCCGGCTTGTCGTTCAGCGTGCCGTCGCCTGCGTCAAAACGCATGCAGACCTGGATGGACTTGCCGGCCCAGGCGTCCAGGTCGATGGTGATGGGCTGCCACGCGCCCTGGGTGCTGCCGTGGATCGCGTCCGACGACCAGACCGTCGTGAAGACGCCGCCGGTGAAGATTTCCACGGAGAACCAGTCCAGCTTGGAGTTGCCCGGAATCGGCGGATTGACGTACTGCGCGACCGGCACGTCCGACCATTCCGTATCGAGGTTCAGGTCAAATTTCAACAACTTGTAGTTCGTTCCCGCCTTGAGTTGGACCGGCTGGGCGCAAATTCCGCCATGCGGACCCTGGCCGGCCTCCAGCGAGGGATCGTCGTAGTTGCTGAAGGTCACGTTGCCAAAGTACAGGCTGCCGCCGCCGCCGTTGCCGCCCTTGGGGTTGGCGCGCCACGCCACGTTGACGGAATTCAACTGGTTGGTCTTCCAGCCCGTCAAGGTCGTGCCAGTGAACGTGTCCGATAGCAAAGTCGCCGGCTGGCAGCAGCCGGGCTTCGCGGCGTCGGGCTGCGATTTGCACGCGTTCTGCACGCACGTGTCCACCGTGCAACTGTTGCCGTCGTCGCAATCCGCGTCGCCCAGGCAGCAGCCCGCGAGGTCGTCGTGGAAGCAGACGCCTGCGCCGACCGCGTTGCTGTAACCGGTGCAGCTGTCCACGGTGCACGCGAGGCCATCGTCATCGCACGCCTGCTTGTCGCTGCAGAGGATCTTGCCGAGGTCGGGGCAAATCGTCTCGATCACCACGTCGTCCAGGTAAATGCCTTCGTAGCTGTTGTTGGCGCTGGTCTTGGTGCTGAACTGCCACGCCAGCTGGATCGACTTGCCCTGCCAGTAGGCCAGATCCACCGCGATGTGCCGCCAGCCGCTGGGATTTTGCGGATCGCCGAGCGTGGTCTTGCCGATCTGCGTCGACCAGAACACCGACGCCGGCGGGGCATCCTGCGCCAGCACTTGCAGGGACAGCACGTCTTTTTCCGGCTCGCACACCGGCGCGCCCGCGACCTGGATGCACGTCGACGCCGCGTTGCACGGCGGATTGCAAACGCCCGGCTGGATGGTCTTGGCGTACGACGGCTCGGTATCCAGCCACAACCAGAAATGCGCCTGCGCCTTCTTGTCCTTGGGCAGCAGGTAGGTCTTGGACAGCAGCGTCGTCGCCACTGGCTGCGTGTCGCTCAGCAGCGGCTTGCAGGCGCCCGCGGGCGTCATCGAGGTGTCATACGTGTGGCACGCGTTGCCAAAATACAGGGACTTCTTGCCGCCGTGCGCGCGCCAGGCGGTCTGCTGCCAGCTGACGTTGCCGTTGGTCGGACCGTCGGTGGCGACAAAGCCGTCCTGGCCGGATTCAAAACTGGCGTTTTGCAGCAGCACCTTGCCCGAGCAGCAATTGGCGATCGCGACGTTTGTGCATTTGTGCTGCAACTGGTCGCATTTGTGGGTGTTGCACTCGTTGCCGTCGTCGCAGTCGGTGTCCAGGCAGCACGCGGCGGGATTCTTGATGGCGGCGCAAACGCCGGCGATGCATTGCGGCAATTGGCACGGCGACAGGCTGATTTTGCCCGCGCAGTCGTCGTTTATCGCGCATTGGCCCACGTCGGGTGGCACATCGGGGGCATCCGCCGCATCTGGCGCCACGTCCGCGGTCGCGTCCAGCGGCACATCGACCGCCACGTCGGTGAGTGCATCGCTCGCCGTCCCATCGTCACCGGCATCGTCGAGGATCTCATCGGTCGCCACGTCGTCCGCGGCATCGAGGGTGACATCCGGCTGCTCCGCAGGCGCGACGGTCTGGCCGCATGCCGCCAGCAGCAGCATCGTCAGGCCCGGAGTCCATCGCTTGGCGAGGTGCATCGTCGTCTTCCTACGGGCACGCGGCGGTGAAGTGCAGATTGTCGACCGCGACGCCAAAGCCGCTGTTGCCGACGCTGTCGACCGTGTTGAAGTAGAACTCCAACTGGATTTCCTGGCCGATGTACGGCGTCAGGTCGATCGCAATCGCCGACCAGCTGCCCACGGAATAGCCATTGGTGTTTTTGTCCCACAGCTGCGTCTTCACGCCGCCGACGTAGACGTTCACCTGCAGCGCGTCGTACGGCGGGCCCTGTTCGGTGTCCATGAACAGGTCAAACGTCACCTTGCTGTTCACGTTGCTCGGCAAGGTGATGGGCGGCGTCTTCGCCGAGCCCGTCGTCGCGCCAAAGTTGAAGTTGCCCGCGCTGGGGTCGCCGTAGTACAGCACGCCCGTTCCGGACTTGACCTGCGTGCTGCCCAGCCACAGCTGCCAGCCCTGCGCCGTGCCAGCGCTGTTGCTGAAGACCATGCCCTTGGCGTCGTTGGCGTCGAACTCGTTGCTCCAGATGTCCGGAATGCAGCAGCCCGCCGCGCCGGTCGCCTTGTGGACGCACTTCTGGCTGACGCACGTGTCGATCGTGCACTTGGTCTCGCCGTCCGAGCAGTCCACGTCCGCGCTGCAGCACGTGTTCTGGTTGGTGCAGACGTTCTTGCTGCACGTGTCGATGGTGCACGCGTTCTTGTCGTCGCAGCCGATGTTTGTCGTGCAGCAGCCGCCGATCGGCGCAAACGAGCAGTTGGCGCCCGGTCCGGGGCAGGTGTCGGCGGTGCACGGGTTGCTGTCGTTGCAGTCGCCGGCGCCCATGCAGCAGCTCGGGATCGGCTGGAATTGGCAATGCTGGTTGATGCACTTGTCGGTCGTGCACAGCACGCTGTCGTTGCAGTCGCCATCCGTGGCGCAGCAGCTGTACGGCCACGAGCACTGGCCGTCCGAGCACACGCCGGTGTTGCAGGCGAGCGTGAACGACGGCGTGCACGCCGCGGTGTTGGCGCACTTCTTGGGCTGGCAGGTGCTGTCGACGTGAATGTTGTCGAGGTAGAGCTGCGTGTTGGTCAGGCTGCCAAACGTCGACGACGGCGTCACTTCAAAGCGCAGCGCGAAGCTCTTGCCGGCGACCGAGGACAGGTCAATCGACACGGTCTGCCAGGACGTCGTCGCTGAATTGACCGACTTGGTGACCAACGTCGTGTCCACGCCGTCGATGTCCGCCGCAACGCGCAGGGACAAGCCCGACGACACGGTGTCCGAACGGTAGCTGAACGTGAACGAGGCTTCCTTGCCGGACAGCAACGTGATGTACGGCGAAACGGCGGTCGCCTTGGGCTTGGTCGACGCGGAAACGGTGTACGTGTTGGAACCTGAGACGCCGAATGCGAGCACGCCGCTGCCGCCCATCGAGTCGGTGGTGTCCTTGAAGTACCACGTCGGTCCGACGGCCATCGGCGTGATGGTGTAGCCGCCATCGCTGCCGTCAAAGCCGGTGCTCAGCACGGTCGGCGCGCAGCAACCAGGCGCGGTCGACGCCGTGTACGCGCACTTGCCGGCGGAGCAGGCGTCCTTGGTGCAGGGGTTGAAGTCGTCGCAGTCCGTGTCCTTCTGGCAGCAGACGCTCTGGAACACGCACTGGCCGGCGCTGCAGCTGCCGGTGAAGCACGAGTCCGCGGTCTTGCATTCGGCGTCGGTCTTGCAGCACGTGTTCTGGTGCTTGCAGCCGCCGCCGGGCGCGGAGCAGTCGTCGATCGTGCACGCGTCGCCGTCGTCGCAGTCGCCCGCGCTCATGCAGCAGTCGACCTTGGCGCTGTGCGCGCATGCGCCGCCCGCGACCGGGCAGAGGTCCAACGTGCAGGGCTTGCCGTCGTTGCAGTCGCCGACCGTGTTGCAGCAGTCCGCCTTGGGCGTGTGGACGCACGCGGGCGTGCCGCCACTGGTGGGCTGGCAGAGGTCCAGGCTACACGCATTGCCGTCGTCGCAATCGGACGCCGCGGCGCAGCAGCCGGTGGAGACCTCGATTTCGTCGATGTACACGCCCTCAAACGCGTTGACGCTGCCGTCAATCGAGTCAAACGCGAACTGCAGCGTCAGCGACTGGCCCGCCCACGCCGAGACATCCAGCGTAATCCGCTGCCAGGAGCCATGCGTCGTGCTGAGCTGCGCATCGGAATTCCACACCGGCACGGTCGCCGCGCCGTCGAGCACGTTCACGGTCAGCATGTCAAAGCCTGCGGACGCCTCGGTGTCCATCCACAGCCAGAACGACACGGCCGGATTGACGCCCGCGGTCTTGGGAACGGGCAGCGGCGGCAGCGTCGCTTTGCCGGCCACGTGCTTGCCGTTGGCGTAAGTCAGGCTCGTCGGGTCGCCAAAGTAGAGGCTCGCGCCGCCGGAAACGCTGCGCTGGCTGCTGAAATTCCAGCCAATGCCACCCTTGGCGGTGTCCTCGATCGAGACGCCGGCGCCCGGACCATCCAACGCCGCGATGCCGGAGATGGCGCTGAGCTTGCCCGTCGCGATCTTGGGCGCGCACGCGAGGCACGGCGTGACGTCATCGGCGAGCCCGGCGCCGTAGCACGCGACCTGACCGTCGCCGTACGGCGTCAAACAGACGTTGCCTTTGACGGTGTACGAGCATTTGCCCTGAAAGCACGCGCCCTTGGCGCAGGGAATGTCGCACTCGATGTTGGCCGTGCACGCCGTGGTGTGGATCGATTTGCCAATACCGCCAGCGTCCTCCGGCGGCACATCGACCTTGGTCTCCGCCACGTCGATCGCGTCCGTTCCAGCGCTCGCGTCCGTCGCGTCGGTCAGATCCGTGCCGTCCGGCGCCGTGTCTTCCAGCGCGTCAGAAGCCGCATCCTCGCCCGCATCCGGCGCCGCATCCGCATCAACCGGCGCATCCGCTTTGTCGGTCGCATCCTTGTCCGTCGCCTGCAGGTCCTGATCCGCGTCGTCGCCCGCCGCGTCGGTGCCCACAGCGTCTTCCGTCGCCACATCCGCGCCGTTGCCCGTCGTGGACGTCGTGCCGCACGCGACCGCCAGCAGGGCCAGCAGACTCATCGCCGCGATCGCGCCGCGTCCCCGCTGCCAAAAGCCTGTCGTCAAGGCACTGCGCATCGCGTCTCTCCCGGTCAAGCCGCACCGCAATCGGCGCCGGGGCGGGCGATTGGAGGGCAGTTCGTGCAAGCCATGGCCTTGTGGCACAAGCAGTTCGTGGCGCGAGCAGACCACCGCGGGTCGCAGACGCATCTGCTGAGTGTAACACGCCCCGCGTGGCTCAGACAAATGAACAAAGGGCGGATTGCTGGGCCGTCTGTGCTAGAACTTGAAGCGCAGCGCCGCGTCCAACCGCCACACGGAGAGCGCGTGCGCGCCCGACGGCGCATCCAGCGCGGCGCCCGGCAGCAGGTACGACGCACGCACCACTGCGGTCGTCTTCAGCGCCTTCCACCACAGTCCGACGTCGGGCTCCAGGCCGAGGAAGGTCGCCTTGCCCGGCGTGGCGTTGTCAGAAGCCGCGAGCGCCGTCATCAAACCGGCGTTGACGAACAGGCCCTGGTCCACGCCCGTCTCCAGCAGCGTCAGCTGCCAGTTCGGCTTGAAGTACCAAGCGTTGGCCACCGCGCCGATGATGTCCCGAAACAGGATGTTGTCCACGAGGAACCCGCGGTGAAAATTGAAGCCGGTAACGAAGGAGCGGGGTGCGGCGTCAGGTGCCGCGCCAGTGCGCCAGTTGTCCTGGTCGTTCACGCCAAAGCCGCCGCCGCGTTCGCCGGACGCCATGCCGAGGTCGATGTTCCACATGTGCCGACCCGTCCGCATCTCCGCCTTGCCAGCAAAGCCGCCGCCGACCAGCGTCTTGGACGTGACCGTGCTGGACCGTTCGTCGGCGTTGAGCACGGTGCCGTAGCGAAACGCGCCTTCGAGCTGCAGCCGCAGCGGCGCATCCGCCAACTTGCCGCGCCAATCCAGATACAACTGCGGCGTAAACTGCCGGACCGTACGCGGAATCAGCTGGTCGCAGGTCTTTTGCGCGGCGCAATCGGTGCCGTGCTCCGCGTAAAAGCCGTTGTCCATGCTCTGGTACATCAGCGCCGCGGCGAACTTCATGCCCGGCGCGTCCGCGGACTTGGCGCTCTCCGCCTGCAGCAGCCAGCGCGTCGCGTCGGCGCTGTCCTGCAACGGCACCGGCTGGCCTTCGGTCACCGTCGCATTGGTGCCGCGGGTCAGGACGGACGTTCCCGTCAGCGCAGTCGAGCTGAGCGGACCGTTGAACAGGATGTCGCGCGCCGCCTTCAAGCGAAGGCCAAAGAACTCGGCGGAAATCTGGATGCGGTCGAGATCGGTCTGAAAATCGCTGAACAGATCGCGACCGTCGTTGCGGACCATGCCGAGGCCAAAGTGGTCGCCCATGCGGCCGATGTCGAGTTCGCCCATGCCCAGCACGCGCACGTGTACCCAAGCGCGGCGGACGCCGATGCTCGCGGTTGAGGCGAAGCCGCCCGTGTCGGACGTCCAGCTCTGCGTGCCCAGCGCATCCTGACCCGCGCGCGCGGCGTTGTTCTGGCCGCCGAGCACCATGTTGCTGACGCCGTCGATCTGCGTGCGGATGTCCGCCCATTCCGCGACGTGCAGGGTCGGATCAAAGCGCAAGCGCAGATCGCCAATGCCCATACGGCCGTCGGACGGCGCGGTATTGGACTCGCCGTGGCGCACATCGAGGTGCGGCGCGATGCTCGGGTCGGACGTTGTGTAGCGAACGCCATCCAGGTAATCGAGGCGCGTGCGCATCTCACCGTGCAGATCCAGCGTCACAAGCGGCGTGGCGGGCGGAACCGGCTGACCATCCTGCGCTTCTGCGGCAAACGCCGATGCGGACCACAGCCCGCAAAGGGTCATGGCAAGGCCGAGGCGGACGCGCAAACGGAAAAACAGCATTCACGTCCTGACAAGGCACGGGCCAACATGGCTCCGGGGACGGCGGAGTGTAGGAGTCATGGCCAGTCTCTGCAACCGGATTGGCGCGATCCCGATCACTTGGGGTTTTTCGGCGCTTCATACACGGTCAGCATTGGCACGCCGTCCAGCGACCATTGCGCCACGGGCGTGCGCCATTTGTAGGCCTGCCAGAGGTCCAACTCGTAGTCGTCGTGGTCTTTTTGATGGTGGTAGAAACCGAGCGCGGTCGGCACCGCGGCGTCCGACGTGTAGCGCAAATCGCGGCGGAACCAGCCCTCGCGCTGGTACATGGCGTACGCGCCCCAAGCCGACTTGTGAAACCAAATCGTGGCGTTCTGCGGTGCCCGGCGGTTGACCTCCTCCAAAAGCGCGCGCGTCGTGCCGCCCCAGAACTGCCGCTGCATGCCCGCTTCCGCTGCGCCCGGAATGCCGCCGATGAGGTCGTTGTAGTACGCCGTTCCCTGGGGGTGGGAATCCGCAGTCGCCTGCGCGGATGGCAGCAGCACCGCCAGCGCCATCGCCCACGCCAGCAAGCCCGGCACCGCGTGACCGCGCCACCAGGAGAGCGCCGGCGGGGCGAATTGCCGCATCAGCGCCGCTTCCACGCTGCCGGGATTCACGCCTTCCATGTCGGTCGCGGCGCCATCGGTCGGCGCGATCGCTTCCGCCAGCCGCCGCCAAATCGCCTGGAGTCCGCGCGCAGCGATCAGCAGCATGAACGCGTACGCGAGCATCCAGTGCTTGGTCCCGCCAAAGATCGGGGTCCCGGGCATGGAAATGAGCGCCATCGGCCAGATCGCGCTCAGCAGGATCAGGCGATCGTAGCTGCGCAGCTCAGCCGTGCGGCCAAAATCGTCCAGACCCAACGGTCCTGCGCGGCGCATGCGCGCCCGGTACGCGTCCACGTCCGCCTGCCGACCCATGTCGCGCACGGTCTCCTCGCGGCGTTTGGTCGCCACGTCCAGCGGCACCGTCGCGTCGTGCTGCACTTCAGGCTTGATCTTGCGCGCTTGCCGCCACGCCTGAAGGTCGTGCAGCCAGTCCGGCAGGCGCCGCGGCCAGTACACGGCCAACAGACCGAGGGCAAAAGCCACAAGCAGCACCAGCGGCCACGTCAGCGCCGTCATGACCCAGGCGAATTGCGGCGGGAACGGCGGATACGCCAGCACCTGGCCAAAATAGACCTGCATGTAGTGTTCATGGTGGATGTGGAATTCCAGCCAGCGCAAGAAATTGTCCAGCGTGTCCACCCACAGCAGCGGCCAGCCGGCGATGAGGATGCCAAAGCCGACCGGCAGCATCACGAAGAACACGGCGGGCACCGGCGGCGTGGACACCTGCACAAACCGCGTCAGCGGCAGGAGAAGCACGGCCACGGCCAGCACTGGATGCAGGAAATAGGCCGGCACCGCCAGCGCCACGCCCGTGATCAGCCAGGGCACCCGCTGCAGCCAGGAGCCGGGCGCCAGCGCGACTGCAAACCGCCGCTCCGCGACCGCGTCCCACAGCCAGTGACCGATCAGCACAAGCGGCAGGAACAGCGCGTTGTGTTTGGCGAGAAGCGCGAAGCCCCAGAGAATCGCGGTTGGCAGGATCCAGCGCCGCGAACGCAGGGATCGGTGGTACGCCAGCGTCGTGGCAAAGAGCAGCGTGGTAATCGTCGTGTCAAAACCCGCGAGGTGCGCGTGGTAGAACGGCTGCGGCAGGCACAGCCAGCCGACGCCAGCCGCCACCGCAAAAGCCTGCACCGCCTGACCCGGACCCCACGCCGTCTGCGGTCCCGTGAACATCAGCCGCGCCGCGAGGTAGAGCAGCGCCACAAGCAAGCCGGCAAAAACCGCGCCGGGAAAGCGCATCGCGTTGGATTCTGACATCACGTACAGCTTGCGCTGCTCCAGCGCTTCGCAACCGGTCCGGCGAATCACGCCCTTGTCGCCAAGGCCCGGCGCGAGGCACGTCGCCTTGAGCAGCGCGAGATCCGCGGATTTGTCGATCCGCACCGTCGCGTGGTCGTTCTTGCGCTCGATGACCTTGCCCTGCACCAGCCGCCGCGGGCTGACGTCCGCCGGACTGCCGACGATCTGCGGCTTGAGCAGCCAGATTTTGCTGCTGGGCTGGTAGCCGTGCGACGGACCCAGCTCGTTGATGTCCAAAAGGATCTCACTGTCCTGTTGGTGGATGTTGGAGACCGGGCGCAGCTTGCGGCCAAAAGCCCGCCATGACCAGCCGAACAGGATCTTGTCCAGCGGCGGATGCTCGGAATTGGCGCGCCACGTGTCGAGAATCGCCTTGCGCTCCAGCGCGTCCTGGCGCGTCTTGCCGCCGGCTTCCACTTTGACGAACCAGTCCTGGTACGTCTCCGCGTGGCCAAAATAGAACGCTTCGTCGCGCACAAAGCCCATGTCGTTGGTCATGACGAGGAGGAGCGTCGCCGCGAGCCAAAGCGCCAGGGCAATGCCAAGGTCCACCGATCGGCGCAGTTGGGGTTCGGGCGTGCTCATCAGCTTGGGCTTACTCGTCTTCATCGCCGGGCTTGCCGGCGACCAGGTTGTACTTGCGGGCCAGCCGCCTGAAATGCTTGCGATCCACGTCCGCGTCGCGGGCCGCCTGACTGAGATTGCCGCCATGCCGCGTCAGCACGGCGGCCAGATAATCGCGCTCAAAAGTCCCCAGCCAGTTTTCCTTGGCGTCGCGAAAGTTCAGATCCACATGCAGCGGCGGCGCGGCGTTCGGCTGGAGCGGCGGCGGCAACGGTTCCGTCGGCGCCCAGGCATCCTGACGACGCCGCGGCGCATCGGCCCCGCGGATACTTTCGGGCAAATCGTCCGCTTGCAGCAAGTCGCCTTCGGCAAAAGAACACGCGCGCTCGACGATATTGCCCAATTCGCGCACGTTGCCGGGCCAATCGTAGTCGTGCAGGAGCTGCAGCGCTTCCTGGCTGATGCCCTTCACGCGCTGGCTGGCGCGGTCTTTGGCGCCAACGCCGCCGCGGTTGAAGGTGCCGTTGCGCAGCAGGTGCTCGGCCAAAAGCCGAATATCTTCGCGGCGCTCGCGCAACGGCGGCAGCTGCAGCCGCACCACCCCGAGACGATAGAACAGATCCTCGCGGAACCGCCCGGCCTTCACTTCCGCCGCCAGGTCGCGGTTCGTCGCCGCCAACACGCGCACGTCGATCTTGATCGGCCGGTTGCCGCCCACTCGGCGAATTTCCCGCGTCTCCAGCGCGCGCAGCAGCTTGGGCTGCAGGTCCAGCGCCAGCTCGCCGACTTCGTCAAGGAAGATCGTGCCGCCGTGCGCCAGCTCAAACAGGCCCTGGCGCGTCGCCAGCGCGCCGGTGAAGCTGCCCTTCTCGTGACCAAAAAGCTCAGATTCAATGAGGTTTTGCTGCACCGCGCTGCAGTCAAAAACGATGAAGGGCTGCGTCGCGCGCGCCGACAGGTGGTGCAGCGTGCGCGCCACAACCTCCTTGCCCGTCCCCGTTTCCCCTTCCAGCACCACGGTCGCGCCCGTTGGCGCCACCTTTTCCACCGCCGCCATCAGCCGCCGCATGGATTCAGATTGACCGACAAGACTGCCGAGCTGGCCTTCCGCGCGCGGCCGCACGTCCAGTTTCTCCGTCACGACGGAAAACCGCAGCGTCGTCCCGCCGAGCCGCAGCGTACAGCCAGAACGCAGCCACGCCTCGCGCACCCGCACGCGGTCGACGTACGTGCCCGCGACCGAGCGCAGGTCCTCAATCAGGAAGGCATCGCCGTCGCTGAAAATCCGCGCGTGGTGGCGGCTGACGCGATCGTCATCCAGCACGAGGTCATTGTCTTCCAGCGCGCCAAGCGTGACGTTGGGCTGGTCAAAGATGTACTCGGTGGCGCTGCCGTCCGCACCTGTCGCAATCAACTTGCAGCGGCGAAGCGTCAGCGAAGTCGGCGATGGCGAAGCAAAGGTCATCGCGCTCGCTCTCGCAGGAGGACTACATTTCGAAAGACGTCATGCGCTGACGGCGCTTCTCGTACATCTTCTCCACGTGTTCCTGCTTCTCTTTGCAGTCGATGCAGAGATTGGCTTCCGGACGCGCGAGCAGCCGATTGGCGCCGATGACGGCGTCGCATTCTTCGCAGAAGTTGTACTCGCCGGCTTCAATGCGGCGGATCGCCTTGTCAATCTTCTTCAGCAGCGTCGCATCGCGGTCGCGCAGGCGGAATTCAAATGCCTGGTCATAGCCGACGCTGGACAAGTCCATTTCGTCCGCCACACGCAGCTCATCGGGGTCCTGATTCTGTTCAGCGGCTTTGACGGCCGCCAGGGTGCGGTCCCGCTTCTCAATCAGCATGATGCGCTGTTGTTCGACCTGCTCGTCGGTCAGCGGTTGGAGCTCGAAATTCTCGGCCATAGTGTCCTCCCCGGTACGTGGGGACTGATGGTAGGTTGGGGGTGGCAGCCGGTCAAGGGTGAAAGTGCTGAAGTACCCGTCCCTACCCCGCGTGCGCCTTCAGCCAAAGCGCCGCGCCGTCCATCAGCCAAGCGACCGCCACGTGGATCGTCACGCCGCCCCAAATCGACTTCGTGTCCATCGCCAGCGTACCCAGCACGAGGCCTGACAGGATCGATCCCAGGCACTCCGGCAGCGGCTTGCCAAAGTGGATCATGCAGTACGGGATGATCATGACCATGACGCCCATGCTGCCCAATTCCGCCACGACGCCGCGCAACATGAAGCCGCGGAAGAAGAACTCGAGGCCAAAAAACTGCAGCGCGTAGCCCAGCTCCCAGACGACCTGATCGGGCCAGCCGGACGCGTTGTCGTAAAACGGATAGTGCGCCTGAAAGTTGGGACTCTGGGCCACCACGAGCACCGCGAGCCCCACCGGCAGGAACAGCAGCGCGTAGAACGGCAGGTGCTGGAGGTACTCATGCGGCGTCAGGTAGAAATCGCGGAGCTTGAGGCCAAAGACCAGCCGCACGACGAGCGCCGGCAGGATGAAGTAGCAGGTCACGCTGCCCGCGACCCAGGACAGCGACAGCAGGAGGCGGTGATACGGATCCAGCCACGCGCCGAGCGGCTCGTACAGCCAATAAGCCGCGTCAATCGTGCCTTGCGCGGCCTTGCTCTGGAACGCCTGGTCCATCACGACAAAGCGCAGGACGACGAGCATGATCGCCGCCGTCAGGCAGGTCACCAGCGTCGCGGTGCGCGCGGAAACTTTGCCGACGCGGTCGCTGCGGTCGTTGGCGTCAATGCGCGCCCACGGTTCCGTGAAAACGACGCCAAAGGGATTGCGGATGAGGTCGCGAAGCATCATGGCAGCGCGTCGTAGCGGACTTCGCGGACGATGTCTACAGGTCTAGCCATCGCGTGCCAGCCGCGCTACAAACCGCCGCCGAGGTAGCCCGTGCAGTCGTCCCTGTTTCCCGATCCTGCGTCCGATCACCCGCTCTTGCAGGGCCTCAACCCCGAGCAACGCCGCGCTGTTACGACGACGCGCGGGCCGCTGCTGGTGTTGGCCGGCGCCGGTTCAGGCAAGACGCGCGTCATCACGCACCGCATCGCGTGGCTCATCCAGGAAGAGCGGGTATCGCCGTGGCAGATCCTCGCGATGACGTTCACCAACAAGGCCGCGGGCGAGATGAAAGAGCGCGTCATCCACACCGTCGGCGAGCAGGCCAAGGACGTGTGGCTGGGCACGTTCCACAAGATCGGCGTGCGCATGCTGCAGCAGTTGGCGCCGCAAGCCGGCCTCCGCGCGGGCTTTTCCATCTACGACACCGACGACCAGGTGCGCACGATCAACCGCGTGATGAAGGCGCTCAACCTGTCGGACGCGACGTACAAGCCCAAGCAGTTCGCGCAGTTCATCGACAAGTGCAAGAACCGCCTGCAGTTGCCCAATGACCCCAAGCTGCTGGACGAGATCGAGTCCGACTTTGACAAGAAAGCGCTCGCCGTCTACGCCGCGTACGAAGCGGAAATGCGCACGGCGGACGCCGTCGATTTTGGCGACCTGATCATGCGGCCGACGCTGGTGCTGGCCAACAATCCCGGGCTGCGGCAGAACTGGTCCAACCGGTTCCGCTACGTGCTTGTGGACGAGTTCCAGGACACCAACGCCGCCCAATTTGAGCTGTTGAAGCTGCTGACAAGCGAGCACGGCAACCTGTGCGTTGTCGGCGACGACGACCAGTCAATCTACTCGTGGCGCGGCGCGGAGGTCGGCAACATCCTCGGCTTTCCGCAGATGTTCCCCAACACGACGACGATCAAGCTCGAGCGCAACTACCGCTCCACCGGTCACATCCTCGCTGCTTCGACGGCAGTGGTCAGCCACAACCGCAACCGCCACGGCAAGGTGCTGTGGACAGAAAGCGGCGATGGCGAGCTGCTGACGCTGCACATCGCGCAAACGGAGCGTGACGAAGCGGACTGGGTCGCGCGCACGCTGGACCAGCTGCGGACGGCGGGCACGTCGGCGTCGCAGATGGCGGTCTTCTACCGGACCAACGCCCAGTCGCGCGTGCTGGAAGAGTCGATGCGGCGGTTTCGCCTGCCCTACGTGCTGATTGGCGGCCAGCGCTTTTACGAACGCGCGGAGGTGAAGGACGCGCTGTCCTGGCTCCGGCTGCTGGTCAATCCGCAGGATTCCGCGGGCTGGGAGCGCGCCATTCACGCCCCGCGGCGCGGGATTGGCGATGCGACGGTGGAGCTGGTGGCACAGCGCGCGCGGGCGCGTGGCATTTCCCTGCCAGAAGCCGCGGATGACTTGCTGTTGCTGAATCAAGCCGGCCGTTCGGCAGAAAAGCTGCGGACGTTCCAGAACCTGCTGCGCGGGCTGCGGGACGGCATTGAAGGCCTGCGGGCGGACACGGTGGGCGCGCAGGTGCTGCAGGCGTCCGGGCTGAAGGCGGCGCTGCAGGCGGACAAGGATCCGGACGCGCAGGATCGGCTGGAGAACCTGGGCGCGCTGCTGGCGGCGATGGCGGAACACGCGGACACGGCGGAAGATCCGTCGCTGCGCGGCTTTCTGGAGCAGGTCGCGCTCGTCGCCGATACCGACAAGCTCGGCGACGGCGCCAAGGTGTCGATGATGACGATGCACTCGGCCAAGGGCCTGGAGTTTGACGTCGCCGTGGTCGTGGGTCTGGAAGAGGGGATCCTGCCGCACGCCAATTCGCTGGCAGAGAGCGGCAACGGTCGCGATCTGGAAGAAGAGCGGCGGCTGCTGTACGTGGCGATGACCCGCGCGCGCAAGCGGCTGTACCTCGCCCACGCGCGGACGCGACGGCGCTTTGGCGGCCCGGAAATGCAGGCGGATCCGTCGCGGTTTCTGGCGCAGATTCCGGAGGAGCGCATCCGCGTGGAAGGCGGCCGGTCGCAATCCCACAACTGGACCCAGGGCAGCAGCTGGAGCGGCGGCACGACGGCCAACCGCAACGGCGCGTGGGCCAGTCGCCCGCAGCCGACCGGCGGCGGCTTTCCCGTCCGCCAGCGCCCGGTCGCCGAACACGAGCCGGTCTTCCAGCGCGGCGACTCCGACTCGCCGTACCAGCCCGGCGCGCGCGTGCGCCACGCCAGTTTTGGCGGCGGCACCATCCAGGACGTGGACGGCTACGGCAGCGACGCGCGGTTGACCGTCCGGTTTGACACGGTCGGCGTCAAGAAGCTCGTCGCGCGGTTCGTACAGGTGCAGGCATGACGACGGTTGTGGTCCGCTATTTCGCCGCAGCGCACGATCTGGCCGGCATGGCTTCCGAGCCGCTGGAGTTGGCCGAAGCGACGAGGGTGGGGCAACTGCGCGCGATGCTCGCGACCCGGCATCCGGCGCTGGCGCGCCTGCTGACGATCTGCAAGCTGGGCTGCAACGACGAATTCGCCGACGACGATCAGGTGCTCCAGAACGGCGACGACGTGCTCGTGCTGCCGCCGTCGTCCGGGGGCGCGCCGCGGGCGCAGCTGCTGGCGACGCCGATCGCGCTCGGTCAGGCTGAAGCGCTGTGCCAGCAGGACGGCGTCGGCGGGATCGTGACGTTCACGGGCACCGTGCGGCGGGAGAACCTCGGCAAGACCGTGACGAGGCTGGAGTTCTCGGCCTACGCGCCGCTGGCGATCAAGGAAATGGAGGCGATCGCCGCCGAGGCGCTGCAGCGCTGGCCGCTGATTGACGTGCAGGTCCTGCACCGCGTCGGCGTGCTGCAAGTGGGGGATATCGCCGTGCAGATCGCCGTGGCCGCCGCGCATCGTGCCGAGCCGTTCCTCGCCTGCCGGTGGGTCATCGACGAGCTGAAGGCCCGCGTGCCGATCTGGAAAAAGGAAGTGACGGACGACGGCGCGGAGTGGCTGGGCAGCACGCCGTAGCGCGCGTCGGGGTCAGTCTTCCAGCCAAAGCGCATAGATTTCATTGCGCGAGAGACCGGTCTTTTCGCCGATCTCACGCGTCGCAAACTTGCGATCGACGCCTGAGGCTTTGGCCGCCGCAACCAGCACACGCGCGTCGGGCAACTCCGCGATCGGCGCGCTCGCCTTGCTCACTTCCACGAGCAGCACCGCCTCGCCGCGCAGCATCTCGTCGGTCAGCGCCGCCGGCACGTCCTTGGCCAACGCGCGGATGTAGCCTTCATGCACCTTGGTCAGCTCGCGCGCCACGACAACGCGCGCCTGCGGCCGCACTTCCGCGAGGTCCTTGGTCACCGTCTCCAGGTCGCGCCCCGGGACGTAGAACGCGTGGGTCATCGGCTCGCCGTCGGCGGTCGGGTGCAGCGTGCGTTCCAGGAGCTGCTTGCGCTCGCCGAGCTTCTTGGGCAGGAACCCCCAAAATGCGAACGGAATCGGCGTCAGGCCAGAAGCCGCCAGCGCCGCCGCCACGGCAAAGGGCCCCGGCAGCGTCCGCACTTGCAGACCCGCGTCGTGCGCCGCATCGACGAGAAGCTGCCCCGGGTCGGACAGCGCCGGCGTGCCCGCATCGGACACCAGCGCCACCGTCGCGCCCGCCTGCAGCTTCGCCAGCACCGCGGGAATCTTGGCCAGCTCGTTGTGGGCGTGCAGCGACCACGTGTCCTTTTTCAGGCCCAGCGTCGCCAGCAGATGGCCCGTATGGCGCGTGTCCTCGCACAGCAACAGGTCCACCGCGCCCAGCACCTCGGCCGCGCGCGGGCTCAGGTCAGAGAGGTTGCCAATCGGCGTTGCGACGACGTACAGCGTGCCTGGATCGAGCGCCACCGGTTAGACCTTGCTCTGCGCGTGCAGCAGCACGGCGCTGACAAAACCGCGGAACAGCGGATGCGGCGCGAGCGGGCGGCTCTTGTACTCGGGGTGGAACTGGCAGGCCAGGAACCACGGATGGTCGGGAATCTCGCACATCTCCACGAGCGTGCCGTCCGGGGACAGGCCGGAGAGCTTCAGGCCCTTGTCCGTCAGCTGATCGCGGTACGCGTTGTTCACTTCAAAGCGGTGGCGGTGACGTTCGCTGATCGCCGTCGACCCGTACACGCGCTCCGCCAGCGAGCCCTTGGCCAGCTTGCACGGGTACGCGCCGAGCCGCATCGTCGCGCCCTTGTTGGTGATTTCCCGCTGGTGCGCCATCAGGTCCACAACCGGAAACGGCCCTTCCTTGTCGAATTCCGTCGAATGCGCGCCCTTGAGGCCCACGACGTTCCGGGCGAATTCGATGACCGCGATCTGCATGCCGAGGCAAATGCCAAAGTACGGCACTTTCTGCGTGCGCGCATATTCCGCAGCGCGAATCTTGCCTTCCACGCCGCGCCGGCCAAAGCCACCTGGCACGAGGATGCCGTCGACGCCGCCGAGGATCGCCGTCAGGTCGTCCGCCGTCTCCAGATCTTCCGCGTCGATGTAGGTCAGCTGCACCTTGGCGTCGTTGGCCACGCCGCCGTGCATCAGCGCTTCATTGAGCGACTTGTAGCTCTCCTGCAATTCCACGTACTTGCCAACGATGCCGATCTTCGCGACCTTGCTCGCCGACCGCGCGGCATCGCCAAAACGCTGCCACGCGGACAGGTCCGGGTCGCGCGTCCAGATGCCCAGCATCTCGCAGACCTGGGCGTCAAAGCCCTGCTGGTTGAGCTTGAGCGGCAGGTCGTAGATGGACGCCACGTCCGGCGCGAGGATCACGCAATCGCGAACCACGTTGCAGAAGAGCGAAATCTTGGCCTTGATCTCCTCGTCCAGTTCGTGATCGCTCCGGCAGACGATGATGTCCGGCTGGATGCCGATTTCCCGCAATTCTTTCACGGAGTGCTGCGTCGGCTTGGTCTTCACCTCGCCCGCCGCCTTGATGTACGGCACGAGCGTCACGTGGATGTTCGCCGCGTTGCGCGGCCCCGCCTCCAGACGCATCTGGCGGATGGCTTCCAGGAACGGCAGCGATTCGATGTCGCCGACCGTGCCGCCAATCTCGATGATCGCCACGTCCACGCCTTCCGCGGCGACCTTGATCTTGCGCTTGATCTCGTCGGTGATGTGCGGAATGACCTGCACGGTGCCGCCGAGGTACTCGCCGCGCCGTTCGCGCTGGATGACGTTGTCGTAGATCTGGCCGGTCGTGAAGTTGTTGGCCTTCTTCATCGTCGCGCTCGTGAAGCGCTCGTAGTGGCCCAGATCCAGGTCGGTTTCCGCGCCGTCGTCGGTCACAAAGACTTCGCCGTGCTGGTACGGGCTCATCGTGCCGGGATCGACGTTGATGTACGGATCCAGCTTGACGTTGGTGACTTTCAAACCGCGGCTTTCCAGCAGCGCGCCGAGGCTCGCGGCCGTCAGGCCTTTGCCGATGGACGAGACGACGCCGCCGGTGACGAAGATGAATTTGGTCTGTTTGGGCTGGACGGCCATGACGTTCCCCTTGCGCCGGGATCAAGCAAGGATTGCCTGAACATGGCGAAATTACATATCTTTTCTGGAAAGTTCCGAGTCGAGCGCGCGCATCACATGCGGCGAGCGCCAGTCAGAGCCCGGAAGCAAAGGGTAGGCCAGCGGGGGCGTTTTCGTCAAGGCGAGCAGGTGACGATTGGGTCACGCGACTACTTGCTGACGTAGACGAGGAGCCAGCGCGTGTTGGTCAGGTTGGGCGTCGAGACGTTGTCCCAGAGCGCCAAACCAAAGCAATTCGCGGCCTCCCATGGGCTGCCGGGATTGTTGACGATGAGGCTCGGGTCCGTCTCGGAGAAGCCGAGCTGCTTGCCAATCCAGGAGTACGTGTAGTCCAGCGCGTAGCTGTTGGTGTCGCTCTGCGCGGTGAAGACCTTGAGCAAATTCGTCTGCAGGATGTCCGCCGCCAGGTCAGCCGGGAAGTTGTTGGTGTTGACGATGGCGCCATACTTCACGCCGCTCTTGAGCGAGCCGGGCATGAAGACGTTGCTCGCCAGATCGATCGACCGCAACACCGGCCACGCTGCACCCGCTGCGCCCGCCGCGGGCTTCTGGCCGCACGCGATGCGCACGCGCTTCCACTGGGTGCTGGCACAGTAGCTGCCCCAGTTGGTGTCAGGGATCTCCTGGCTCAAGGGCTGGTCCCAGTAGCCTGCGCACTGGAAGAAGCCCTCGCCGGAGTAGTCCGGACCAACTTCCTTGGCAGAATCCGCGGACGCCACGTTGGGGAAGTACCACTTGCAGCCTTCGTCGGTTGTGCCGCTGCAGTTGTTGTCGATGTAGTCAAAACACGTCTCCGGCGTTCCCGGGTTGATGGTCGAGCCGTTGGCCACCTTGTCGTCATTGCAGTCGTTGCCGCCAAACGGGCAGACGGTCGGCCACGCGAGCCCTTTCTTGATGACGATGAGCTTGGCGTCGCAGTAGCCGTCGTTGTCCTTGTCGCACTGCTCGTCGATCTGGTTGTTGCAGTTGTTGTCCTGGTTGTCGCAGAACTCCGTGTTGCCCGGGAAGTTGGCCGCGTTGTTGTCGTTGCAGTCGTTGACGTGCGTGATCACGAGGCCGGTGAGCGGATCCTTCGTCGAGCAGATGGTTGGCGCGCCGACGATCTTCTTGATTGAGCTGCAGAAGCCGTCGCCGTCTGCGTCGCAGCCTTCGTCGCTCGCGCCGTTGCAATCGTTGTCCATGTTGTCGCAGTCCTCAACCGTGCTGTAGAACTGATTCCAACCGTGATACTGCGGCGCGTCACACTTGGCCCAGATGCCGGCCTTGCACATCGTCGCGTACTTCTTGGAACCCGCGCACACGCCCGTCTGCGCCTCGCACAGCTGCGGGTCGTCGTTCAGGATATCGCCGTCGTCGGAGTCGGTCTTGGCGTCGCAGTCGTTGTCGACGTTGTCGCAAACCTCCTTGGCGCCCGGATGCACGTCCGAGTTGGTGTCATCGCAGTCGCCCGGACCCGCGAGGCACGCGTACGGATGGCCGATCGCGCCCATGTTGGCGTCGCAATACTGGTCAAAGTCGTCGTCGCAGCCTTCATCGATCGCGCCGTTGCAGTTGTTATCCAGGTTGTCGCAAATTTCCGCTTGCGGCGGACCCGCCAGAACGCTGCAAGTGACATCCGAGTAGTCCGCCTTGCAGACCACCGTGCCCTTGACTGCGCACTGCCCCAATCCATCCCCACATGTGCCGCCAATGGCGACTGGCACCTTGCTCCCAGCCAAGTTGGTGAGAAACCAGTTTCCATCGTCCACCGATCCGTTGCAGTCATCATCGAGGTTGTTGCACTTCTCCTTGGCGTCGGGGCGAATGCTGGCGTTGTTGTCGTTGCAGTCGCCGCCGCCTGAGGGGCAGGCCTTGGGTCCACCAAACGTGACCAACGTCGCGTCGCACCACCCGTCGCTGTCCTTGTCGCAGCCTTCATCGACCACGCCATTGCAGTTCTCGTCGAGATCGTCGCACAACTCCGGCGCGCCGGGCCGCGTCTTGCTGTTGGTGTCGTCGCAGTCGCCGCCGCCCTTGGGGCAGGACAGCGGAAATCCGAGCGTCGCGATCGCGGCGTCGCAATAGCCATCCTTGTCGTCGTCGCAGCCTTCATCGACAACGCCGTTGCAGTTGTTGTCCTTGTCGTCACAAATTTCTTTGCTGTAGGCGCTATCAAACTTCTTGTAGTCGGTCGGGCTGCACGGCTGCCAGACGCCGCCGGTGCAGAGTGAGATGACTTTGGCCGCACCGCCACACACACCCAACTGGTTCTCGCAGTACTGCGGATCGGTGAGCGGGAGGCCCGGGTCAAGCGCGTCGGCAAAGCCGTTGCAGTCGTTGTCCACGCCGTCGCACACTTCCGGAGCTTTGGGGTGGATCGCGACCTTGGTGTCGTCGCAGTCCCCGCCGCCCTTCTTGCAGGTGAGGGTGCCGGGGTCGTAGCCCATCGCGGCGTCGCAGTAACCGTCCCCGTCGTCGTCGCAGCCTTCATCGGTCTTGCCGTTGCAGTCGTTGTCGGCGCCATCGCAGGACTCCGTCTGCGGCGCAGCGCCCACGCACGTCTCGATGCCGCCGGCGCAGAACGGTTTGCCCGGGCACTTCAACTGGCCGTTGCTGGAGAACACAAAGCACGTCGCGCCGGGCGTCGGCTCGTCGGTCAGGCCATTGCAGTTGTCGTCAACGTTGTTGCACGTCTCGGGCGCGGGCGTCGCGGCATCGCACTGGGTCAACGCGCCGGTGTCGCAGTGGCGCTTGCCGAGGCATTTGTCCTTGCCCACGCTGTTGCCGCACACCGTTTCATCGCCCTCGACCTCGTAGCGCTGCGTGCAGTTGAAGTTCAGGTTGGCCTTGTCCGTGACGCACTGGTAGACAAGCTTGCTGTCGCTCAGTTTCTTGACCTGCTGGCACGTGAAGTGGGTCGGGCAACTGCCGCCGCCCTCGCATGCGCCGCCGCAGAAGGCGCCGGCGTCGCCAAAGCTGACGCAGTAGTCGTTGCCGCCCGCCGTGGCGAGTCCGACCGCGGTGCGGCAGTCGTTGTCGCTCGTGCACGGCTTACCGATGTTGGGCGAGGACGGGACGCAGCCCGACTGATTGTCCGTTCCAGCCGAGAGCTGCCGGCAGACCCAGCCCGCGGGGCAAATCGTATCCAACGCGCAGTCCTTGGAGCACACGGCGCTGTCCGGCGTCGGGACGCAGAACAGGAACGAGCACGACGAGCCGCTGCTGCACGGCGATCCGCAATCGCCGGGCGTATAGCCGGCGGCTTTGGTCGTGCACAGGTTGGGATCGACGACGACATCCTTGGATTCCACGTCCGGCGCGTCGACGGTGTCGACGTCGAACTTGGCGACGATGTCCGCTTCCACGTCGTCGCCCGCGTCGCTGGCGCCAGACAAGTCCGGACCGGTGTCCTTGGGCGGCTTGCCGGTGTCCACGCCCGTGTCGTCGATGGCCGCCTCAGCGTCCGCAGCCGCGGTGGTCGTGCCACAAGCCGCAGCGCTCAAGAGCACCGCCAGACCGCAGCTCAACCGGATCATCGTTCGCGCGTGTTGGCTCAACTGCATCGTGTCCCCACCATTTTCCCTGCGTCGCCGCCGTCTTGGCCGCGCCGCTCCCACAGTGAGCTTATCGGTACCGGGGCGGCTTCTCAAGTCGCTGCGGCAAACGAAATCAGCACCGCCACCGGGTAAGCAGACCTAATAGGTTGCTTTTGGTCCGATTTCCAATAGGCTCCCACCCGTCGCCCATGCGGTTGGGCGCCCCCACTGCGTTATTCGCAACACATCGGAGTTCCCGTGCGCGCTTTCTGTCGAGGCTTCGCCTCTCGCTTTTACCTGAAATTCTTGGCGATCTGGCTCGTCAGCCTGGCTGCGATCGGCTGCGGCAACACCGTGACGCTGCCCGACGGCGACGTCATCGACCTCGACGGCGTGAACCTGAACGACATCGATCTGGACGGCGTGGACGTCGATCAGGACATCCTGAGCAAGCTCGACATCAAGAGCGACACGATCAGCGGCGATGTGGACGCGAACGGCACCGACGCTGCGGACACCGCGGACATCGCCGCCGGCTGCACCTCGACCGCCGCGTGCAACGATGGCAATCCGTGCACGGACGATAGCTGTGGCAAAGACGGCGTGTGCCTGAACGCCAGCAACACGGCGACGTGCGACGATGGCAACGCCTGCACGACCGGTGACGCCTGCAAGGCCGGCGCCTGCCTGCCCGGCGCCGCGACGTCCTGCAACGACGACAACCCCTGCACGGACGACAGCTGCGACAAGACCGCGGGCTGCGTGTTTCTCGCCAACGCCGCGACGTGCGAAGACGGCAGCGCCTGCACGAAGAATGACGCGTGCGCGGCCGGCTCTTGCCTGCCGGGCGCTATCGTCAACTGCGAAGACGGCAACGTCTGCACGACGGAGACCTGCGACCCGGTGACGGGCTGCGCGTCGGTGAACAACGACGGCCCGTGCAACAGCTTTGACCTGTGCGCGATCGAGGACTTCTGTCAGAACGGCGGTTGCCACAGCGCGATCAAGGACTGCACGGACGACAACCAGTGCACCGACGACGACTGCGACAGCACGACCGGCATCTGCACGCACACGCCCAGCGACGCCAGCTGCGATGACGGCAACCCCTGCACCGTTGGCGACACGTGCAACGCGGACGCCAATTGCGCCTCTGGCGAAGGTTTGTTGAGCTGCGACGACCAGAATGCCTGCACGTATGACTACTGTGAATCCGGCATCACCACGAAGGGAAGCGCGACGGGCTGCCAGCACTCGAACATCGTGGAAGCCGCCTGCAGCGACGGCAATGCCTGCACCAATGGCGATTTCTGCGCCAACGGCGCGTGCCTGGCCGGCGACCCGACCAACTGCAACGACGACAACAAGTGCACGAACGACAGCTGCAACCCGGACACCGGCGGGTGCGTCAACCTCGCCAACGCGGTGACCTGCGACGACGGCGACCCGTGCACGCTGGCGGACACCTGCACCCAGACGGTCTGCGAAGGCACGCCGAACACCTGCGGTCAAAGTGCGTTCAACAGCGGCTCCGGCTGCAACACGATGGTGTGTGACTACACCGACGGCCAGTGCAAGCAGCAGAACAGCCTGCTGTGGAACGGGACGTTCGCGACGGCGGCGGGCTGGAAGCTGCAAGGCGAATGGCAGATCGGCCTTGCCGCGGCGTCCACCGACCAGACGTTTGGCTACCCGGATCCGGGCGCGGACTACGACGACGGCTACGTGGCCGGCACGGTGATTGGCGGCAACATCAGCAACACGCCGCACGACTGGTACTTCCTGACCAGCCCGGTCATCGACTTGTCGGCGCAGGCGACCTCGACGTACCTGTACAGCGGCGATCCGAACGTCAACCAGTACGATCAGTCGCTGATCCTGCAGTTCCGCATGTTCCTCGGCCTGTCCGGCTCGGCCGGCCAGTTCATGATCGTCCAGTGCAGCGGCGACGGCACGAACTGGACCACGCTGGCCGACGCGCAGAGCGACTACAACGACAGCTACTGGCTGGGTTCGTGGAAGCTGACGCCGACCGGCCAGGATATGTACATCCCCAAGGAGGCGCTGACCAAGCACTTCCAGTTCCGCTTTGGCTACAAGATCACCGCGGTCGAGGCGATCGCGCCGCTGGTCTCCGGCCTCACCGTCGATATGCCGCAGATCGGCATCGGCAGCTGCTGGGACTAGCCTGAACGCTAGCGGCCGCGCAGCTCGGGCACCCCGGGCTGCGCGGGCCGCCGCGTCTCCCCCGACTGAATCCACGGATTGTGCCGCAGCAAGCTGTACTTGAGCGGCTGCGCACAGACATCCGGTACGTCCATCACCGCGTGATATGCCGCCTCGCCCGCGCGCCGCGACTGCAGGTGCAGGTCCAGCACGCCCACGCGTCCGGCGTTGCGCGCGCAGATCCCGCGCGACGCACTGGCGTACACAAGCGGATCGCACAGGACACGGTTCGACAGCATCGCGACCCGCAGCGGCGTCGGCGCGCCCGAGCGGCCATCGGCTGCGTGCGGTGTCAGCCAAGCCTGGCATTCCAGCGGTGCGTCAAACATGTGCAACGCCCAGAGCCGCCCCTCGCCCGTCAGCAGCACGTCGCCCGGAAACGTCAGCGGCACCAGTTGCAGCGCTGAGAAGGCCCCCAGCGTCGCCGCGGCCGGCCAAAGCGGTGCCTGGAGTAGCGGCGGCGCAATCGCCCGGCACAGCGGCAGGAACGCGAGGATGAGCAGCATCAGCGCCGGGTAGAAGAAACTCACCACGGGCAGCGACACGGCGTGGAAGAGCAGCAGTTGCGCCATCGTCAGCCAGAACAGCCAGCGCTGCCGGGCCAGCAGGCCAAAAATCAGCACGAGCTCCAGCACCACGACGTACCAGCACGCCGGCGCCAGCAGCGCGGTCGGCAGCGGCAGGCGGCCATACAGTGCGCTGCCGTTCAACCACTCGGGCGTCAGCTTGAGCACGCCGGCCCAGAAGTAGATGGCGACGATCAGCCCCGTCAGCACCCGGCGTTTTTGCGGCACGAGGAGGAACGCGGCGACGAGCCAGGCGGTCATCATGTGTTGGTTGAGCCGAAGGCGGTAGTCCAGCATGACGATCGACAACTTGACGATCGCCAAAAGACCCAGCGACACCGAGGCAACCGCGCTTTTTTGCAGGAGAAACAGCGCAGCGACCACCAGGGACGCGAGGCCAAGGGCCCAAAGCGCGATTTCTACCTGCATCGGCGTGAAATTGTGCGCAGCGGCGCAGTCCGGAAACGGCGGCCAGCAGATGGCCGGCCAGTTCTGCGGCGCCAGGATGGCCGCCAACGGCTGCGCGAACGCCCAATGCAGCGCTGTGAGGCCATGGGCGAGCGCCAGGAGCGCGCCAAAGATGCGCAGCGCCCGGTCGTTGTGGATTTCAGCGAACATCAAACGGCTACGGCGAAATCCCGGAGCGCGGCGTTCAAACTGGTCTTTTTGTCGGTGGATTCTTTGCGCTGGCCGATGATGAGCGCGCACGGGACGCCGTATTCGCCCGCCGGAAACTGCTTGATGCGCGTGCCGGGAATCACGACGGAGCGCGCGGGGATGCGGCCGCGCAATTCGACGGGCGCGGAGCCGGTGACGTCGAGGATGACGGTCGAGCTCGTGAGCACGACGCCAGCGCCGATGACCGCTTCCTTCTCAATGTGCACGCCTTCCACGACGATGGCGCGCGAACCGACGAAGCAGCCGTCTTCAATGATGACTGGCCGCGCGCTGGGCGGCTCAAGGACGCCGCCGATGCCGACGCCGCCGGCCAGATGGACGTCGCGGCCGATCTGCGCGCACGAGCCGACGGTCGCCCACGTGTCGACCATCGTGCCGCTGCCGACCCGCGCGCCGATGTTGACGTAGCTGGGCATCAGGATGACGCCGGGCTCCAGGAAGCTGCCGTAGCGCGCCACGCCGGGGGGCACGACGCGGACGCCTTGACCGGCAAGGTTGTGCTTGAGCGGAATTTTGTCGTGGAATTCGAACGGCCCGACTTCATGCACGGTCATCGACGCGACGCCGAAATACAGGAGGATCGCCTCCTTGACCCACGCATGGACAATCCAGCCGTCCGCGGTCGGCTCTGCCACGCGCACTTCACCGCGATCGAGCGCGGCGATGGTATCGAGCACGGCTTCCACGTAGCGCCGCTCAGCGAGCAGGGAGCGATCAGCGTAGGCAGCGGAGACGAGTTCGGCGAACTGCATGGTTCCTGCCTGTGACGGGTGAATCAATCACCGCGAGCGCGTGTCGACGCAGACGGGCGCGGTGAGCGGCCCGGCTGACAGCACGAGGACTGGGACAACTGCCTGACGCAGATCCTTACGGCGCGACGGGCGACGGCGCGGCGGCCGGGGCAGCAGGCGCAGCAGCAGGAACGGGCGCAGCAGCCTGATTCGGCTGGGCCGGCGGGGCCTTGTCGTCAGTTTCCGGCTTCGGCTGGGTGGCCGGGGCCGTCGGCGGCGCGATCGGGGCAACGTCTTCGACGGCGGAATGATCCGCGTTGTGGCGCGAGAGCACGATCGACAGGACCATGAACAGCACCGCGGCACCCGTGGTCACACGCTTGAACACGCTCGACGCACCGCGACCGGCCGTCCCCGTGCCGCCGCCACCGCCCAGACCTGAACCGCCACGGCCGAGCTGACCCGGCTGGATCAGCACAACGACGATGAGGAACAAGCAGACGATGACGTAGATGCTAACTGCGAGGTAATAAAGCACGGAAACTCCTAAAGATTCTCGATCTGCGGCGCAAACGGCCGGATTACGGACTTGCGCGGCCGGCGCGGACGATCGCGGCAAATTCGTCTGCCGTCAAGCTCGCACCGCCGACAAGCATGCCGTCAATGTCGCTTTGTGCGAATAATCCCGCGGCGTTACTGCCTTTGACGCTGCCGCCGTATTGGATGCGGCAGTTCGTGGCAAAAGCCGGGGAAAAACGCGTGGCCAGCCAAGCGCGAATGTGCGCGTGGACCTCTTGCGCCTGCTCCGGGGAAGCGGTGAGGCCCGTGCCGATCGCCCACACCGGTTCGTAGGCGACGATCAGGTGTTGCAGCTGATCCGCGAGCAGGCCATCCAACGCCACGGAAAGCTGGCGATCGACAACGGCAAACGTCGAGCCGTTTTGCCGTTCTGCCAACTGCTCGCCCACGCACAGCACCGGCTTGAGGCCCGCGCCCAGGGCCGCGCGCAGCTTCTTCGCGACGATCTCGTCGGTGTCGCCGAACACGGAACGTCGCTCGGAGTGACCGACAAGCACGTGCGTGGCACCCGTCGAGGCGATCATCGCTGCGGAAACCGCGCCGGTGAATGCGCCTTTGGCCTCGAAATACAGATCCTGCGCGCCGACGCTGACGTGACTGCCGGCAACCTTGTCGGCCACCGTCGCCAGAAACGGAAACGGCGGAAACAACAGCACGTCGCCGAGCCGCTGGGAACCGAGCCGATGCCGCACTTCCTGCGCCAAGGCGATCGCCTCGGGCAGCGTCGTGTGCATCTTCCAATTGCCGCCGGTCACCGTCGTCCGCGCCATCGCTACCTCCGACCGCCGCGCAAGGCCGCGATGCCGGGCATCGGCTTGCCGCTGATGAATTCCAGCGAGGCGCCGCCGCCCGTGGAGACGTGGGAAATCAGCGGGGTCACGCCCGCCTTCTTCACCGCCGCCACGGAATCGCCGCCGCCAACGACGGAAATCGCCGCCGTCTGTGCCACGGCCTTGGCGATCGCCATCGTACCCGCGGCAAACGCGTCCATCTCAAAGATGCCCATCGGGCCATTCCACAAGATGGTGCGCGGCGCGCCTTTGCCTTGGCCGCCCGCCAGCAAATCGCAGTAGTTGGCGATGGTCGCCGGGCCAATGTCCACCGCGATGTCATCGTCTTCAAAATGGCCATTGTCGACGATGCGGGACGGCGCGTCCGCCTTCACTTCCTTCACAACCACGTGATCCTGCGGCAGCAGCACGGCGACGCCGCGCTCTTCACAGCGCTGCAGCAGGTGCTTGGCCAACTGCACGTGGTCGCGTTCCACCAGGCTCTTGCCCATGTTGTGGCCCTGCGCCGTCAGGAACGTGTAGGCCATCGCGCCGCCGATCACCAGCACGTCGACGATCTGCACAAGCGACTCGATCACTTCGATCTTGTCGCTGACCTTGGCGCCGCCGAGAATCGCCACGTACGGCGACTCGGGGCTCTGCGTGAGCTTGGACAGGTACTCAATTTCCCGCTCCAGCAGCAAACCCGCCGCGCGCGCCGGCATCAGCCGCGGGAGCGCGGACACGCTCGCGTGCGCCCGGTGCACACAGCCAAACGCGTCGTCCACGTAGATGTCGCAAAGGTCCGCGAGCTTGCGGGCAAAATCCTCGCTGTTCTCTTCTTCCTCCGGGTGAAACCGCAGGTTTTCAAGCAGCACGATCTGCCCCGGACGCTGGTTGGCAATCAGGTGGATCGCCGCGTCGCCGATGCAATCATCCGGAAGCAGCACGTCGCACGCCAGCAGTTCTGCCAACTTGCGCGCCACGGGCTCCAGCGAGTACTTGGCGTTCTTCTTGCCCTTGGGCCGCCCGAGGTGCGAGCAGAGGATCACCCGCGCGTCCGCCTTGCGGCAGAACTCGATGGTCGGGATCGCGCCGCGAATGCGCGAATCGTCCGTGATCACGTCGCCGTCCAGCGGCACGTTGAAATCGCAGCGAATCAGCACGCGCTTTTGCGCCAGCAGGCCTTCACGCGCCTGATCCCGGCCATTGGCGGGCTCGCGGTTCAAGTCGCGAATCGACAAGATGCCGAGCGCCCGGAGCAGTGCCCCGGGTTCTCCGGCCTTTTGCGTCGTATCCATGTGACCTCCGCCGGCTCCGGTTTAGAGCGCGGTCAGAATGTGGTTGGCCAGCGCGTACAGGCGGTTGGTGTAGCCCCATTCGTTGTCGTACCAAGCGACGACCTTCACGAGATTGCCACCCTGCACATGCGTCATGCTCGGATCGAACACGGAGCCGGTCGGCTCGCCGATCAGGTCGCTCGACACGACGAGGTCGTCTTCCACGCGGAAGGTGCCCGGCGTGTACTTGGCGGCAGCCGCGCGCAGCACGTCGTTCACTTCCGCCGTCGTCGTGGCCTTTTCAACCGAGACGACGAGGTCGACAAGCGACACGTCCTGCACCGGCACGCGCAGCGCGACGCCGTGGAGTTTGCCCATCAGCGCCGGCACCACGAGGCCAATCGCCTTCGCCGCGCCCGTGGACGTCGGGACGATGTTCTGGCTGGCCGTGCGACCGCGACGCGGCTCTTTCTTGTGCGGCAGGTCGAGCACGACCTGATCGCCCGTGAACGCGTGGACGGTCGTCATGACGCCGCCCTGGATCACGAACGCTTCATGCAGCGCCTTGGCCAACGGCGCGAGACACGTCGTGGTGCAGGACGCGGCCGAGATGACCGTGTGTTCGGGCTTGAGCGTCTCGGTGTTGATGCCGAAGACGACCGTCGCATCCGGCGCTTCCTTGGAATCGCCCGGCGCAGAGATGAGCACGCGTTTGGCGCCCGCAGCCAAGTGCGCAGCGGCAGCCGAGCGCTTGGTGAATTTGCCGGTCGACTCGATGACGAGATCGATGCCCAGCTCTTTCCACGGCAGCGTCGACGGGTCCATCGCCGCGAACAGCTTGACCTTCTGGCTGCCGACGGTCAGCACATCGCCGTCAAGCGAGACGGTGCCCTTGAACTTGCCGTGCGTGCTGTCATAGCGCGTGAGGTAAGCGAGAGCGGATGGATCGGCCAAATCATTGGCAGCGACGAGCTCAAAGGGGCAATTGGGATCGAGCGCAGCGACGCGAGTCAGGCAGCGACCAATCCGACCAAAACCGTTGATAGCAACGCGGAGACGGCGAGTGGCGGACATTTTGGACTCCATGGCGGGGGGATGACCCCGTGGGGTCCGGGATGATAAGTCGAACACCGGCGAGGGTCAACGCGCGCCCGCGGAAGCTTCCGGTCCAGCGTGGCTCAGGTGCGGCTGAGGGCGTCCAACAGCGCCGAAACTTGCGCCGAAGTATGCGCAACATGGCGCAGCGTCGTCGCCTGACCGGCCAACGCGATGGCCGCGAGCACAAAAGCGCCCGCGATCGGCAAAGTCCCCAGCGCCACTTCAAGCAGCGCGCCGACGCCTGCCAGCACGGCCGCCGTCTCCAGGACGCGGGTCCAGGTGTCCAGCGCTTTCAACCGCTGGCGGTGTTCCAGCACCAGCGCAACGACGCGCTCCGTCGGCAGCGGCAACACCTGCGGCGGCAGCGCGGTCTGGACGGCCGTTGCCGGCAACGGGTGGGGCTGGACCGTCACCGCCGGCGGCACGGGCCGCAGCGCGGGCGGCTTGGCCTGGCCCGGCGGACCATGACGGAGAATCTTGCCCGGCGGCGGAATGGTCATGCCCGAGCCCGGCGGAATCGTCTTCTGCGGCGCCACGGGATACGGCACGCCGGGATGGGCGGCGTCCGGTCCCGCCTCAAACGTCTGGATCAGGTCGGACGACTCGTGCTGGATGCCCACCGGCGGCCGCGTCGAGTTCTCCGGCGCGCGCACCGGCTTCACCAGTCCGGGCGGCGCGATCGTGTTGTGCTGGCCGGCCAACGTGGAATTCGTGTTGGCGCCAGGCGTCGGCATCAACGGCCGACGAGCGTCCGGCACCGGCTCGCGGCTGAGGTGCGGCGAAGGATTGAGCACCGACGAATCTTCCACGGCTGGCATGCCCACGCGCGCACCCGTCGCCGCGGTCTGCACGCGCGGCGTCGCTGGCAGTTGGTCCGGCAGCGGCGGCAAATTCGGCAGCGACGGTCGCGAAGGCGGCGGCAGCGTGCCGTGCTGCAGCAGCGTGACGTCCGCCTCGCGCGGCGGCAGAGGCAAAGCGGGCGACACGTCGGGGCGATTCATGGGCATCTGGGGCCTCGTCTGGCGCGGTTGCGGGCGGTGGCGTCAGGGCTTGGGTCGCTGCGGGCTCGTGATTTTGCATTGACCGAGCAGCGTGTCCAACGCCTGAACCAGCGGCAGGCGCGCCAGTTCAGGCAAAGTAGCCCGCAGGACAACGCCGCGCAACGCGTCTTCCAGGTCGATCGGCCGGCAGTGATTCGGCTCGCGCTCCAGGTCGATCTCGTGACCAAACGCCATCAGCGGCCCCAACGTCGCCGCGGACGGGAGCTTGCCCTTCGCCGCCGCAAACAGCGTCGTGGGACTCAGCGGCCGGGCGTCGGCCAGGTCCTCCTTGATCGCGATTCCCTGCGGTTTCAGCGCCTGCGCGTAGCCGTAAACGATGGCCTCTTGCGGCGTGAGCTGCGCCAGCCCAATGCGCGTCGCATCCGGATCGCCGCGCACGCCGTGACGCGACGCGATCGCTTGCCACGTCAGCTCCGCGGTCTGGTCCGCCGTCTGCCGACCGGCCAGCGCCGTGGCATTGAGCGCGACGATGGCCAGATCGCCCGTGGCGTCGCGCTGCAGCGCATCGACAAGCATCGGCGCATCCAGACGCGTGCCGACGGCCAGCTTGTTCACCAGCGGATCCTGCAGCCAGCCCTTGAAAAACGGCGCGGTCACGACAAAGGGCGTCGACGCGGGCGGCGGCGCCGACGTGCTCTGCCTGGAAGCCGCGCGCTGGGACGTTACAACCTCCGCGGCCGGCGGCGGCAGCTGGATCGCGGCCGACACATCCGCCATCTCCTTGCCCGCGCAGGCCGATCCGAGGTAGCGCGCCAGCGCGTCGATCCGCTCCGCCGCTGCGAGACGCACGCTCTCTGAACCGCCGTCGCGCGCCAGCTTGGCCAGCCGCACGGCGTGGGCGCACGCCGAGCGCGCATCCGAATCCGCAGCCGTCGCGACGAGTTCGTGCGCGAGACGGATCGCCTGGCTCGTCGGCGCCTGCTGCTCCGCGTGTTCCAGCAACTGCAACGCGCCCGCCTCGCTCACTTTGGCCGACCGCTTCAGCAGCCGCTTGGTTTCACCACCCGCAGCCAGCGCCCGCAGCCAACCGAGCACGAACGCCTGCCGCGCGTCGAGTTGCGCCACATCGATGTCATGGCTCTTCAGCGCACCGGATGGACCGATCGCCAGACGCGCCAGCAGCCCCTGCGTCACAAACGCGTCGACCGCATGGCGGGCCACGCCTTCCGCGCCCACGGCGTCCACGACCGCCCACGCGCGATCGGTGGGAAACCGCTTGTCCAGCACTTTCTCGCGGTCGAGAATCGCCAGATAGCCCTGCGATCGCACGGTGAGGACAAGCGGATGATCCCCGTACGCCTCGTGGATGCGCACGGATTCCAGTGCGAGCGGCTGAGTTTGCGCCGACGCGACGCTGGCGAGGAACAGGTTCAGGACAACAAGAAAGCGGTACATGGAACTCTCCAACGGTAGCCCACACGGTAAACGCATGAGCGGCCGGAATCAATCACTGCCCGCAGCGTATTGCGTTTGCGTGCTCTTGCGGCGACGATCCAGCGGCCCCTTGCGGGCGTAGATCAGGAGTTGAGTGCGCAGCAGCATGTTCCAGCGGCGGTTTGTCATCGTGTCCGGCAAGGGCGGCGTCGGCCGTTCCACACTGGCGGCGGCGCTTGGCTTGGCTGCGGCGCGCTACGGCCTGCGCACGTGCGTCGTGCAATTGAACACCCGCGATGAAATGGGCCGCATCTTCGCCGTCGACGCCAGCGGATATGAGCCGGTGCCGCTGGCTCCCGGTCTGCCGCTCTTTGGCTGCAACCTGCGGCCCGCTGACGCGCTGCGGGAGTACGGCCAGATGAAGTTGCACTTTCGCACGCTGCACAAGCTGGTTTTTGAAAATGACGTGATGCAGCGCCTGTTGCGGATGATTCCGGGCATGAACGAACTCGTGCTGCTGGGCAAGGCGTGGCACATGGAATCGCAGGATCGCAACAGCGACGGCAAGCCGACCTGGGACCTCATCGTCATCGACGCGCCGGCCACCGGTCACGGCGTTTCACTGTTGCGCCTGCCGCAGACGATCCTCGCCGCGGTGCCGGTTGGCCCCATGGCGGACGACGCGCGGCAGATGCAGGCGCTGCTGGAAGACCCGGCGCGGACGGCGCTGCACGTTGTGACGCTGCCGCAGGAGCTGCCGGCGACCGAGGCGCTCGAATTGTGCGACGAGGCGCGCGGGAAGCTGGGGATGCCGACAGGCAACCTGTTCGTCAACATGGTCCTGCCGGATCTTGTCGATGACCGACAGCTGCGGGCGTTGCAGCACGCCGAGCCCGAGACGCCGCTGCTTGTCGATGCCGTCGCGGCCGTCGGGGCGCACGTGCGTTGGCATGACGCACAGCAGACCCAGATCCGCCGTTTGCAGAAGGCGTCCGCGCTGCCCGTCGTGGAGTTGCCGCACTTGTTTTGCACCATCGGCCGCGCGCAAATTGAGGTGCTGGCTGACGCGGTCGTTGCCGGCATGGAATCAGCTGAAAGCCGCCATGGCCAAGGCGAGGCGGCGCGATGAAGTGGCGGCTGCTGGTGGCGCTTCTGGCGATGAATCATGCCGCGCTGGCGGCCGAGCCGCGTGCGGCGGGCAAAGGACACGCGATGCAACTGCACAAACCAATGGACGTTCAGGCGGCCGAAACGGCGGCGCGGACGCGCGAGGCGAAGTTCCAGCACGATGGCGTGAAGCTGCAATTGCGGAGCGTGCTGCCCTTTGGCGCGGGCGTCGTGGAACACTGGCAACTGGCCAACGGGCTGCAGGTCGTGCTCGCAGTCGATGCGCAGGTGCCCGTTGTGGCGGTGCAATCGTGGCTGAGCGTCGGCTCGGCGGATGAAGTCGCGGGCAAGACCGGCCTCGCGCACCTGTTTGAGCACATGATGTTCAAGTCGACGCAGACGCGGCCGGCGGGCACGCTCGACCGCGTGCTGGAGCAGATGGGCGGCTCTGCCAATGCGGCAACGTCGCTGGACTACACGTTTTTTCAGGAGACGGTGCCCAGCGACCACGTCGCGACCGTGCTGGAGATGGAAGCGGACCGTTTGGTCAACCTGGACCTGACCGCGGCGGCGTTTCGCAGCGAGCTGAGCGTGGTGCGCAATGAGCGGCGTGAGGTCGTGGACAACGATCCGGACGGCCAGATCGACGAGACGATGAGCGAACTCGCTTGGGGCGTCCATCCGTACGGCCATCCGGTGATCGGCACGGAGAAGGATCTCGCGGGGCTGACGGTGGCGGACGCGCGGCAGTTCTACCAGACGCATTACGCGGCCGGGCAGACGCTGCTCGTGCTGGTGGGCGGTTTTGACCCGGGCGCGCTGCTGACGGAAATATCAAAGCATTACGGAAGCTTGCCACAGGGCGTCGCCAGCCAGCGGCCGACGGCGACACTGCCAACTGGTGCGGCGCAGCGGGCGTTGGCGATCGACGCGGGCGCGGAACGGCTGGCGGTGGCGTGGCGCCTGCCCCCGGGCGATCACGCCGACATGGCCGCGCTGGACGTGCTGACGGAGATGCTGGCGAACGGCGATTCCACGCGGCTGGCGCACGCGCTCCTGTACGACAAGCCGATCGCCTCGCACGCGTCGGCGGACCTGAACGATTCGCGGCTGGGCAGCCTGCTGCAAATCCACGTCACGCTGTTGCCCGGGCAGTTGGCCAAGGAAGCGCTGGCGCGGGTCGATGCGACGATCAAGGCGCTGAACGGCGCGGAGCCGATGACGGCGGCTGAGCTCGGCGCCGCGAAGAACCGCCTGAAAATGGCGCACTTCAGCGCGCTGACGAGCGTGGATGGCCGCGCGGAACAGCTCGGCCATTTCCTCACGGGCTACGGTTCCCTGCAGCCGCTGCTGCGGTTCAGTACGGACGTGGAAGCCGTGACCGTGGCGGACGTCCAGCGCGTCGCGGCCAAGTACCTCGTCGCCGATCGGCGGATCGTGGTGCTGGGTGAGATGGCGCCGCCCAAGATCGCCGGCAAACGCCGCGCGCGCGGGTCCAAGGGATGAGCTTGCCGCGCCGCCACCTCCTGGCAACGCTGCTGATGGTGTTGCTGACCGGCATCGCGTTGCCTGACGCGTTGGCCAAACCGAAGCGAGGCGTTATGCCCCCAGTGCTCGTTGTGGAGCGGCCATGGCCGCCGGTTGTGCAAGTGCGCGTGCTCCTGAACACCGGCTCGCTGGCGGATCCGCCCGGTCAGGAAGGGCTGGCGCTGCTGACGTGGGACACCGCGCTGCGCGGCGCGGGATCGCGGGATCGCGCGCAGATGGCGCAGGCGCTCGACGCGCTGGGCGCGCACCTGGACGTGCAGGTCGACAAGCTGGGCGCGTCGCTGGTGGGCGAAGTGCTGCTGGAGCATCTGGACACGTTCCTGGACTTGCTGGCGGACACGCTGCTGCAGCCGAAGCTGGCGAACGAGGACATTGAGCAAGTCCGCTCGCAGTTGCTGGCCGATCTGACGCACCTGCGCGACGATGACTCCGCGCTGGCACACGACGCGATTGGCCGCTACCTCTACCGCGGTCAAGCGCTGGGCCGACCGACGGGCGGCACGGAAAGCACGCTGCGGGCGATTACGCCGGACGCCGTGCGGCAATTTCACAAGCACAGCGTGGTTGCGGGCAACGTGCGGATCGGCTTTGCCGGACCGGTCGATGAAACGACGGCCAAGGCACTGATTGAAAAGCACATCGGTTTGCCGGCGGGGACGCCGCCCAAGGTGACGCTGCCGCGCGTCGTGCGCGATGGCCGGCGGCTGCTGTTGATCGACAAGCCGCGGCACTCGCAGTCTGAAGTCGTCATCGCCTGGCCGACCGTGGCCGCGCATCACAAGGACATGACGGCGGTCGGGATTGCCAACGCAATCCTCGGCGGCACGTTCACGTCGCGGCTGAACCGGGAGATCCGCGAACTGCGCGGGTGGTCCTACAACACGTGGTCGGCGCTGTCGTCCGGGCCGCAGCTGACGACCTGGGCACTGGGGTTCACGCCGGAGACGGCGGACACGACGCCCGCGCTGGAGCTGGCGGTCAAGATTCTGGAAGAGATGGCGCAGCAGGGGCTGACGCCGCAGGAGCTGCGTTTTGCCAAGGACTACCTGAAGGGCATGCACCTGGCGAGCCTGGAGACGGCGGAGCGCGAGCTGGGCATGCGGATGCGGGCGCAGCAACTGGGGATGGCGGCGGACGCGATCGACAACTATCCGCAGCACGTGGAGGCCGTGGACTACAAGACCATCCAGCGCGTCCTCCACGAGCACATCAAGCCCGAGCACCTGACGGCGGTGATCGTGGGTCAGGGGCGGCTGCTGGAGGGCAAGCTGCGCGAGTCGGCGGCGCAGTTTGAAGTGGAGTTGATGCCCGCGGACGGTCAGGCGGAGCACACGAGCGCACGCGGCAAGGCCGTGGGCAAGCGACCCGCGCCGATGGAAGAGGCCCCGCCACCCAAGGTGGATGACGATCCGTCCGAATCGCCGGATGACGAAACCGGCGAAGGCGATGAACCCGAAGATGGCGACGAAGGTGCGCCGGAAGGAGCGCCATGAGCGCGATTTGGACATTGGACGAAGTGGACGCGTTCGCCGCGAAGGCACACGCCGGCCAGACCCGCAATGGCGGCGATGGCAGCGCGCCGGAAGTGCCGTACATCGTGCACCCGCGGGCGGTGCGCGACGTGCTGCTGCTGGAACACCCGAGCGCGGCGATGCATGATCCGTGGGTGCTGGCGACGGCGCTGCTGCACGACGTGCTGGAGGACTGCCAGGTCCATCCGGATGACATGACCGACGCGTTTGGCGGCAACGTCTGCGCGGCGGTGCGCGCGCTGTCCAAGGAAATGCGGATGGTGGACGGCGCGACAAAGACCGACGACCAATATTGGAGCGTGCTGGGCAACGCGCCGCTGGCGATTCGCCAAATCAAGGCCGCGGATCGCATCGACAACCTGCGGTCGTGCCTCAAGTGGCCGCGCGACCGGCTGGCGCGCAAGTACCTGGTGGAGACGCCGGTCAAGCTGATGCCGCTGGTGGTGGACGACGGCTGGCTCTACGCGGAGCTCGCGGATTTGCTGGCGAAAGTGCGGCGGATGTATCCGTAGCCCAAAGCGCTACTTTGGCTTGATCACATCAAACGGCAGGTACTGCCGCAGCGCCTTGGGCATTACGACCGAGCCGTCGGCCTGCTGGTGGTTCTCCAGGATCGCAATCAGCCCGCGCGACAGCGCAATCGCCGTGCCGTTCAGCGTGTGCACCGGCCGCGCCTTGGCCTGCTCGCTCGGGTAGTGGCGAATCCCCAAGCGCCGCGCCTGGAAATCGGTGCAGTTGCTCGTCGACGTCACTTCTCCGTACATCCCGCGGCCGGGCATCCACGCCTCAATGTCGAACTTGCGGTACGCCGGCGCGCCCAGATCGCCCGAGGCGATATCCAGCACGCGATACGGAATCTCCATCGCCTGGAACAGCTCTTCTTCGATCGCCAGCAGCTCCGCGTGGTGCTTGTTGCTGACCTCCAGATCGCCGTCGCAGAAGATGAACATCTCCACTTTGGTGAATTGGTGAACGCGGTACAGGCCCCGCGACTCACGGCCGCCCGAGCCCGCTTCCGTGCGGAAACAGTGGGAAATACCGGCGATGCGGATCGGCAGGTCCTTGGCGTCAAAAATCTGGTCCTGGAACATGCCGCCGATGGTGATTTCCGCGGTGCCGACGAGGCAGAGATCGTGGCCCTGGACCGAGTAGACCTGCGTTTCCTCGCCGCGCGGGTTGAAGCCGATGCCTTCCAGGATCGCCGGGCGCGCCAGATCCGGCGTGATAACCGGCTTGAAACCATGCGCCATCGTGCGTTCAACGGCGAAGCGCTGCAGCGCCAGATCCAGCAGCACCAGCTCATTCTTCAGGAAGTAGAATTTCTGGCCCGCGACCTTGGCGCCGCCTTCAAAATCGATCAGGTCCAGCTTCTCGGAGAGCTCCACGTGATCGAGCGGCTTGAAGTCGAACGTCCGCGGCGTGCCCCACGTGTGCAGGACCTTGTGATCGTCGTCCGTGTTGCCGATCGGCGTGTCCGGATGCGTCAGGTTCGGCAGCGTGCGCAGCGCGATGTCGAGTTCAACCTGCAGCACTTCCGTCTCTTTTTCCAGCTCCGCGACCTGCACTTTCAGCGCGCGGCCATGCTCGATCCGCCGCTGCCTTTCCTCCGGCTCCATCTTGCCCTGCATCGCCTTGGCCGACGCGTTGGCCTCCGCGCGCGTTGTCTCCAACTGCGTCAGCAGCTCATTGCGGCGCTTGTACACCGCGACGACGGCGCCCACATCCGCCTTGGCGTTGCGGTTCTTGATGTTCTGCGCGACCGCTTCTTCATTGTTGACGACGTATCGAATGTCCAGCATGGCAGGCTCCAGAAGTCCCGTGAAAGGCCGCGCAGTCTAACGCGGACCGAGCGCGACGAATAGCCAGCCGGCCAAATCGCTCTGCAGTTGCGCATCCAGCGGCGCGGTCGGCGGTCCCACGAGGCGGTAAACGCGGGTGTTGTGCAGCTGTGCGAGCCAGGTTGGCGTCGCCGGTTCAGCCAGCGGGACAGCCACGAGGGCAAAACGCGCGGCAACTTCCGGCGGCAGCGGCTGGGGCGGCGGCGCATCCGGCGCGATGACCGCCAGGGACAGCGGACGCTGCCGATCTGCCACAAGCCACACCGCGTCGCCGGCCTCGCGCGCGCCAATCAGCGCCAGCCGCCCGCGGGGCGCGCGCACGTCCAGCCACGCCAGCGCGGCATTCCAGCGGGCCAAGGCACGCAGGGCGCGCACGCTGGCGTCGGCGTGGCGGGGCTGCACGTCGTCGATCCACAGCACGTGGGCGGGCCGCTGCGCCAGGAGTTCGGCAATCGCGACCTGCCAAGGGCGCAAATCGGCGCCAGCGCCAGCGTCGAGCACGATGATGGGCGCCTCCACCAGCGCAGACGCATACCAGCGCGCGCGCAGGGGATTGCCATCGGGCAGCGGCAAGGCCAGGTCTTCCGCCGCCGGCAACGGCTGCGGCGCATGCGGCGCGGGGGGCGGCAGCGGGGCTGGCGGCGGGCGCAGCGCGGGCGGCGCACTGGCCGTCGGCTGGCGCGGGACCGGCGCGGGCGGCGTCGACCGGGCAAAGTGCCAGACCAGCACTGCGATCAGCAACGCCAGCAGGAGCCCAAGCGACACACGCAACCGCGACATGGCGAGTCCACAGCAGGCCACCGCGGCCCGCCTGTCGCTTGTAACGCCCACGGACAGGACTCGCAAGCGGCGGCGGCATCGGCTAATGTGCGGGCGGAGGAGACGGCGATCATGGAACGTGCGAGGTTGCTGAAGGTGGCGTTGATGGTGGCGCTGACGCTGTTGGCGGCGGCGTGCGGTCAGGCCGCGGCCGTGCCCGCGGCAATCGATGGCACGCTGAGCAACTGGTATCCCGACGGCTACGTGGCCGAGGATGCCGCGCCAGACGCGGTCGCTGACGTGGGGACCGCGGACGCCGTTGCCGATGCCGTTGCCGACGCAGGTGACGCGACGGCCGACACGCTGCCCGATCTGCCGGACGCCACGACCCCAGACGGGCTGGCGGATGCGGCGACCGCCGAGGTCCTGACCGATGCCACCGACGCTGCGGACGCCGCGGACGTCCCCGATGTTGCCGATGTTGCCGATGTTGCCGATGTGCCGGACGTCCCGGCCGCGGATACCGGTCCAGCTGGCGTCTGTTTCAAGGGCGCGCCCCCGTCCGGCGATGCCTTCGTCGCCGACATCACCGCAACAGATCCAACGACTTGCCCGACCACGGCGCCGCCGGCCACGTGGGTTGCGCCGACGCCTGCGCCGACGCTCGTCGTTACGCCCGGCTTCCTCGGCGCCGGCGACGCCTTTGTCGCGTACAAGGACAACGACTGGGTGCCCATCATCTACGGCATGCAGGGCTCGTTCCACGTTTGGGCCGGTTTCACGGTGGACGGAATCCCCAACGCCACCGCGCCGACCTTGCCGCTCGACGTGCAGATCTGGGGCGAAACAAGCTGCGTCACCGTCGCGAGCGGCGTGGCCGCCAAGGTCGCCACCGTGCCAACCACAAGCGGCGCGTACAGCAACGTGTTCGTCGGCTCCAGCGGCGTCCCGACGCAGTTCTACGTGCCGGCCGCCAGCTCCTACCTGTACTGCGGCATCTGGCTGGACCTGCACATTCGCGTCCACGACCCCGTGTCCAACGCGTGGGGCGAAGCCGTCCGGACGCTGCGGATCTATGACAGCAAGCCCTGATTTGACGCGGGCACAGGCGCGATCTACGGTGTCACCGGGTTGATCGCGGGGAGTGCGATGTCAGGCAAATTGAACAGGCAAGTTCCCGCGTGGCTGGCGCTCGTCGCCGCGCTGTGCGCCTGTTCCGGCCACCCGACAAATCCAACGACGGACGGCGTGGATGCCGATCAGGTTGACGCGGACGCAGTCGTCGCGGACGTTGACGCCAAAACCGGCGCGGATGCGGATGGCGCCGATGGCATCGACGCCGCCGATAGCGTCGACGCGGTGGACGCGGCAATCCCGGGGGACGGCGACGACAGCGATGTGGGCGGCAGCTGCCCAGGCGGCCCCTTCTGCGCGTGCAAATCCGACAACGACTGCGACAGCGCGAAGTGCCTGGAGACGCCCGACGGCCACACCTGCGCGCCGACGTGCGTTGAGGCCGGCTGCCCGGCGGGCTACGCGTGCAAACCGCTGGGCAGCGGCGATCCGCTGAACTACTGCGTCGCGAGCCACCTGAGCCTGTGCGCGCCATGTGGCACCAACAAGGACTGCCAGACCCAAGGCGTCACGGACGCGCTGTGCGTAGACTACGGCAGCGTCGGCCACTTTTGCGGCGGGGCGTGCGCGACCGACAACGCGTGCGGCGCGGGCTATGCGTGCGTGGACGTGCCCGATCCGGTCGGCGGCGGCAAGACTGTCAAACAATGCAAGGCCAAGAGCAACGCGTGCAGTTGCTCCGTGTGGGCCAAGACCGCCGGCACCGTGACCGCGTGCAGCAACAGCAACCCCGCGGGCACGTGCAGCGGCACACGGACGTGCGACGGCAGCGGCTTGACGACGTGCAGCGCCAAGACGCCCGCCGCTGAAACGTGCAACAACCAGGACGACGACTGCAACGGCGCCGCGGACGATTTGCCCGTCGACGCCACGTGCGCCAACAGCGCCTATACCGCCGACGGCGCGCTCATCGGCACGTGCGTGGGCAAGCGCGTGTGCAGCGGCGGCGCGGAAGTGTGTCAGGGCGCCAAGACGCCCAAAGTGGAGAGCTGCAACGGCGACGACGACAACTGCGACGGCATGACCGACGAAGGATTCGCCTGGAGCGATCCCGTCAGCGGCGGCAGCCTGACGGTGGGCGCGGCGTGCGGAGCGGGCGCGTGCGCGGGCGGCAAGGTGGTGTGCGCATCGTTCAGCAGCGCGGCGTGCTCCAGCGCGGTCAAGGCCAGCGCGGAGACGTGCAACGGCCAGGATGACGACTGCAACGGCACGACCGACGAAGGCACCTGCGGCGACGGCAATCCGTGCACCGCAGACATGTGCGACGGCGGCGCCAGCACGTGCAAGCACCTGGCCGTCGAGGCACCGTGCGATGACGGGGATCCATGCACCTTGGCCGACGCGTGCTCCGCCACAAGCTGTGCGGGTGCGCCTGTGGCGTGCGACGACGGCAACCCGTGCACGATCGACACCTGCGACGGCAAGACCGGCGCGTGCCTCTTTGCCAACAAGACCGGCTCCTGCACGGACGGCAACGCCTGCACCAGCGGCGACGCCTGCGGGGCGATTCCCGGCGGTGGCTGGGGCTGCTTGCCCGGCGTGACCGTCAACTGCGACGACAGCAACCCCTGCACCGACGACACCTGCACCACCGGGAGCGGCTGCAGCTACGCCAGCAACAATGCCACGCAGCCGTGCTACGACGGCCCGCCGGGAACCGCGGGAACCGGCTTGTGTCACGGCGGTTTGCGCTACTGCGCCGCCGGGGTGTTGGCCAGCGCGTGCGCGGAGCAGGTCGTCCCCTCGGCCGAGCTGTGCAACGGTTTGGACGATTCGTGCAACGGAATCACGGACGAGGGCTGTTCAGCGGCGTCAGTCACGCTATCCTTCGCCGCCGCGCAAACGGCCGGCAAGTCCGGGACGTTGGCAGCGAACGTGCAATTGGCGCCGGACCGACCAGCGAATACGCTGCAAACTCCGGCGTCTCCACACCGCCTGGCGCTGGGCGTGCTTGCCTGGTTCGTCCATCTCGTGACGGGCAACTAGCGCAGCGTTTGGCACGGACAACTGGATAGCGAGCGACCCGCGGCGACGAACAAGGCGCTGAGCGGCGGTCGAGAGGAAGTGCGTATGTGGACCCGAGAACAGCTGGAAGCCCTGCTTGACGAGCGCGTGCTGGTTTTTGACGGCGCGATGGGCACGGAGCTGTATGAACACGGTTTTGGCTTTGAGCGCGCGTTTGACGGCCTGAACCTGACGCATCCCAACGTGGTGCGGCGCGTACACCGGGACTACGTCAACGCCGGCGCGCACGTGCTGACGACGAACTCCTTTGGCGCCAATGCGCTGCGGCTCGCGCGTTCGCACTTTGCCGATCAGGTTGGGGCGATCAACGAGGCGGCGGTCAAGCTGGCGCGAGAAGAATCAGAAGCGCGACCGCCGCGGAATCGGCCGCTGGTGGCGGCGTCGGTCGGCCCGTTGGGACAGCCGTTGGCGCCGATTGGCCGGCTGACCCGCGAGGCGGCGGCGGATGCGTACCGCGCGCAAATGACGGCAATCCTGCGCGCCGATCCCGATTTTATCCTGCTCGAGACGTTCAGCGACCTGGAGGAATTGAAGGTCGCGGCGGCGGTTCTGACGGAACTCGCGCCCAACGCGGCGTTCATCGCTTCGGCGACGTTCACGGAGGAAGCCAAGACGCTGTTTGGCAACAAGCCCGAGGAGATCGTCCGCGTGATGACGGCGGCGGGCGCGGCGGCGGTCGGCGCGAATTGCTCGACTGGACCTCAGGCGCTGGATCCGGTGCTGGAGCGGATGCTCAAAGTGCCCGGCGCGCGCGTGATGCTCTCGCCCAACGCCGGAATGCCGCGCCTTGTCGATGGCCGCTACGTGTACGTCGCCTCGCCGGACTATTTCGCCGAATGGGCCGTGCGCGTCGCCGATCTGGGCGTGCGGGCCATCGGCGGCTGTTGTGGCACCAAGCCGGCGCACATCCAGCGCATGGCCGACGCCGTGGGAATTCGCGCGCCCAACCTGTTGGTTGCCGGCAAACGCCGGGAAATCGACATTTCCATGGCGACTGAAGCGGCGATTGAGGCGAGCGCGAGCGCCACCTTGACGCAAACCTCGAGTTTTGAACGCAAGCTGGCCGCCGGCGAGTTCGTCGTCTCCGTTGAGCTGGATCCACCGCGCGGTGTCGATGGCGATCGCCTCGTGCAAGGCGCGATCCTGCTCAAGCAAGCCGGCGTGGACGCCATCAACATCGCGGATTCCCCGCTCGCGACCGCACGCATGAGTCCGCTGGCGTTGGCGGTGCTGATCAAGCAACAGATCGACATTGAAATCCTGCTGCACGTCTCCTGCCGCGATCGCAACGTGCTCGGTTTGTTGAGTGAAGCGATGGGCGCGCATGCGTTGAGCATCCGCCACTTGCTCTGCGTCACGGGCGATCCGCCGTCGCTCGGCGACTATCCGGGCTCGCGCGGCGTGTTTGAAGTCGATTCCATCGGGCTGCTGCAAACCCTGCACCGCGTCAATCAGGGCGAGGACGCCAACGGCAAGCCGCTGCCGTTCCGCAGCGATTTCCGCCTCTCGTGCGCGGTGAATCCGACGAGCGAGGATCTGGACCGGGAAATTGAGCGCTTCCACCGCAAAGTGGCAGCCGGCGCTACGTACGCGCTCACGCAACCGCTCTACGACCCCGCGGATCTCCAGCGTTTTGTCGAGCGTGCCAAGCCGACAATTCCGCTCCTCGTGGGGGTGCTGCCGCTGCGCAACGCCCGCCACGCCCATTTCATCCACCATGAAGTGCCGGGCATGGCGATTCCCGAGGCGATTCGCACGCGCATGAATCAGGCCGGACCCAATGGTCCGGAGGAAGGCGTGGCGATCGGTCGCGAGTTTCTGGCCGCGGTCAAGCCGTACGTCGCAGGCACGTACCTGATGCCGCCGTTCAACAAGTTTGAGATGGCGATCGATTTGCTGCGCTGAGGCGCTACGCCCGCGCCGGCAGCATCAGCGGCTGCCCGACCTGGAAAACCTGACCCTCCGCCACAAACCGCACATCGCGGCGCTGTGCCAGCGTCGTGCGCGCGATGAGGTCGAGCTGCTCGTCCGTCCGCGCCGGATCGTGGTGGAACAGCAGCGTGTTGCGCACATGCGCCGCGTCGGCGTGCGCCAGCGCGGTCGTGTGCGTGGCGTGCCCCCAGCCAATGCGCGGCGGGCCAACCCTTCCGTGGTACTCATCATCCGTGTAAGTTGCATCAATGCTGAGCAAATCCACGTCCCGCACGAGATCGACAAGCGTCGGGTCGAGGCCGTCCGCCGGATGCTCCCAGTCACTGCAATGCGCGAGGCAGCGGCCGTCGTACTCCATCCGGTAGCCGACTGACCCGCCGGGATGGTGCAGGAGCGCGGTCTTGACCGTCACGTCATCGAACCGCAGCGTGTCGCCGGGCGTAAACGTGTGGAAATTGAGTTCAGCCTTGAGCATGTCCATTGAAATCGGAAATGCCGGTTGGTTGAACAATTGCCGCAAGATGTCCGCCACGCCAACGCCGTTGTGGTGCGCTGACCACAGGTCAAAACGGTTGCCGGCCATGAGAAACGGCGCAAAGAACGGAAACCCCTGGACGTGATCCAAGTGCAAGTGACTCATCAGGATCGTCGCGCGAACCGGCTGCTCCGCCATCAGCGCGTCGCCAAACAGCCGCATGCCGGTGCCACCATCAATGGCAAAAAGCTGTTCGCCGCAGCGAATTTCCAGACTGGTCGTGTTGCCGCCGTAGCGGACGGTATGCGCGCCAGGTGAGGGGATGCTGCCGCGCACACCCCAGTATTTGACGGAGAAATCGTTCGCAGGGCTCATGAAGTCCGACTTTCCTTCGCTAGCGGGCAGCGACCGTGCAAGTGCCGCCAGAGGGTGTTCCAGGCTGCGCGGACTGTATACGCAATTCCCCACACGCGGCAACTTTTCTGCCGGAGCGTTGTGGTCTGCTGCGCACGATTGGCGCTGTCTAGCGGGCGGTCGCCGGGGTCGTGTCGACAGGCGCAGGCGCCGCCAGACCGAGCGCGGGCAGAATGGGAAAGCGAAATTGCCGATCGGCGCCGTCGCGCTGGATATCGATCTCCAACACATCGGCAGTCTTGAGCCGCTCGAACACGGAGAGCAGGTCGCCTGGCGTCACAATTTTCTGACCGTTCACCGCGCGGACGATATCGCCAGGGCGAATTCCATAACGCAGCACCTTGGGATCATTGCGAAACACCGAGAGAAGCTTGAATCCGCCAAACTTGTGCTTCGCAAGGAACGTCGGTTGGAGCGGCACTTCAGCGAGCAGCCAGCCTGGACCGGCCGCCAGCACCCGATCCAGCAGCACGCGGTCAATCGCGCCGTCCGGGATGCGCGCTTTGGCCGGCACGTATTCCGTCGCACCGCTCCCGCGCGGAGCCTCTTGCGCAGCCGTTTCGGCCGCGATCGGCTCAGCCTCATCCGCCGCGGTGCGCTCCGCGTTGGCGCCGCCGCAAGCCGACAGAAGCATCAGAAGGACGAGCGGACGCGCCATGACCACAGCCCTTACTCTTTGGGCGCAACGCCGCAGAAGGACTTGTTTTCGTCGCTGCACGGCTTGATGGCGCCGGTGCCCGTGACTTCCGCCGAGAGCGGGCACGGGTCAACGCCACGACACACCAGCCCATCGCGGCAATCCCCTGTTGTCACGCAGGTATACATGCAAAACGTCTGGCTGTTGCCAAAATCGATGCACGTCGCTTCCGGCGGGCATTCGCCCGGTCGGCAGTTGGTCTTGGTGCAGTAACCGCCCGGCGACGCCAGGTCGCAGATCAGGCCGGTCGTGGCGCCGCACTCGCGGTCGGTCGTGCATTTGTCGCCAACCACGGGCGTGCACGCGCCGAGGCAAAAGAGGAGGGCGAGGAACCAGCGGCAAGACGGCATCACGGCGTGTTCCCAGTCGAAGGTGGCGAGGGCGCAGCAACGGGCGTCGCGGCAGCCGGAGGTTCAATGCACGGCTTGGTGAGCGCGTCGGTCGTGACCTTGCGCGCCCAGGCCGGATTGGCCTTGGCCTGCACTTCAAAATCCTTGAAGTAGGCCGTCGCGTCGGCAAAGCCCAGGTCGGAGTAGAGCGTCGCGACGTTGTTCTGGTTCGCCGCCAGCGCGCACCGGATCTTGGGATACGCGAGCGCGAGTTTGGCGGCGAGCGCGTCGTCCTGTTGCAGGGCGGGGCCGGCGCCGGCGTCAAGGGCGATAGCGGCGGCTTTGGGCTTGTCCTTGCCACAAGCGGCGAGGGCGAACAGGACAGCGACGAGAAGGGGCAGTTGCTTCATGGTTCCGATCGTAGGCGCAAAGGTCGCAAGACTCAAGGACTATCGACGGCGCAGCGCGGCGTGACCCGGATAGATCGCGGCGTTGCCCAGCGATTCTTCAATGCGCAGGAGTTGGTTGTACTTGGCCGTGCGCTCGCCGCGGGACAGCGAGCCGGTCTTGATCTGGCCACAGCCCGTTGAAACCGCGAGGTCCGCGATTGTCGAGTCTTCGGTTTCGCCCGAACGGTGCGACATCACGCAGCGGAAGCCCGCGGCGTGCGCCATGTCGACGGCGTCAAACGTCTCCGACAACGAGCCGATCTGGTTGACCTTGATGAGGATCGCGTTGGCGATGTGCTCGTCAATGCCGCGCGCCAGGCGCTTGGGGTTGGTGACGAAGAGATCGTCGCCGACCAACTGGATGCGATCGCCGCACAGCCGCGTCAGTTCCGCCCAGCCGGCCCAGTCGTCCTCGGCCATGCCGTCTTCAATGCTGACGATCGGGAAATGGTTGGGCAGATCCGCGAGGTATGCGGCGAATTCGTTCGACGAGAGCGAGCGCTTCTCGCTGTGCAGGTCGTACGTCTTGGTCTCAGCGTTGTAGAATTCGCTGGCGGCGACGTCGAGCGCGAGGCCGATCTCCTCGCCCGGCTTGTAGCCCGCGGCGGTGATGGCGTCCGTCAGGAGACCCAGCGCGTCGCTGTTCTTGCCAAGGCTCGGGGCAAAACCGCCCTCATCGCCCACCGTCGTCGGCAAACCGCGTTTGGCGAGGATCTTCTTGAGCGCGTGGAACGTCTCGGCACCTGCGCGCAGGGCCTCCGCGTAGCGGTCAAAGCCCAGCGGCACGACCATGAACTCCTGGATATCGCAACCACCCGGGGCATGCGCCCCGCCGTTGATCAGGTTCATCAGCGGCACCGGCAACACGCGCGCCTGCGCGCCACCGAGGTAGCGCCACAGCGGCATGCGGAGCGCATCCGCGGCCGCCTTCGCGCATGCCAGCGAGACGCCGAGAATGGCGTTCGCGCCCAACTTCGCCTTGTTCTCCGTGCCGTCCAACGCCAGCAGCAGGGCATCAATGCCGCGCTGATCCGAGGCGTCCTTGCCGAGCAGCGCCGGCGCAATGTCCTTGTTCACATGGCCAACCGCCTTCTGCACGCCCTTGCCGGCGTACCGCGCGCCGCCGTCGCGCATCTCCAGCGCTTCATGGGTCCCCGTCGACGCGCCCGATGGCACGATGGCTCGGCCAAACGCACCGCCGACAAGCGAAACGTCAACTTCAACCGTGGGATTGCCGCGGGAGTCCAGGACTTCGCGGGCGTGAATGCGAGAAATGGCAGTGGACATGGGGACCTCCAATGACGCCCAGCGTGGGGCGCGCGAAGGGTAAACGCTGGCGGCGCGGGGGTCAAACAGGGCTTGCGCACGGGGCGCTGCTCAAGCAAAGTACGGCCGCTCGCTGGGCCACCATCGGCCGAGCATGGGGATATGATGCAACGCCAGAAAGTCGCCGTTATCCAGACCCGTTCCACTGAGGACATCGATGCAAACCTGAAACAGGCCGGGGACTTGTGCCGTGCCGCCCGTGCGGATGGGGCGCGCTTCCTGGCCCTGCCGGAGAACGTCGGCTTCCTGCGGATCGCCACCAAGGAAAACTTTGGCGAGGAGATCCCGGGCGGCAAAATCACCACGTTTTTCCAGAACTTGGCCAAGGAAATCGACGCGGCGATCCTCGTGGGCTCCATCCAGGAGAACGCGGGCGATGGCTACAAAGTGCACAACACGTCGGTGCTCATCGGGCCGGACGGCGCGATCGTGCAGAAGTACAAGAAAGTCCATCTGTTTGACATCGACATCCCCGGCACCGTCAGCCTCAAGGAATCCGACTTCATCGTCCCCGGCACCGACGCCGTGACGGCCGACCTGTTCGGCACGACGTGGGGCATGAGCATCTGCTACGACCTGCGCTTCCCAGAACTGTACCGCAAACTGCTCGACAAGGGCGCGGAAGTGCTGCTGATTCCCGCGGCGTTCACGCTGCAGACCGGCAAGGATCACTGGGAAGTGCTGCAGCGCGCCCGGGCGATCGAGAACCAGTGCTACGTGTTGGCGCCCGGCCAGTGGGGCCACCACGGCGGGATCCGCAACTCCTACGGCCACTCGATGATCGTCGACCCGTGGGGTCACGTGATCGCCAAGTGCTCGGATGGCGAAGGCTACGTGACCGCGTGGCTGGATCCGGAAAAAGTCGCCAGCGTTCGGCGCAATCTCCCGTGTGGCCAGCACCGCCGGATGGGCTGATCGCCTTGCGTTGACGGAATGCGGCGGCGGTGAAGACACACGCCGCCGCACCGGCGGTCACACTCGCGTGAACCCCATCCGCTCGCGCAGCCACTTCTCCACGCGCAGGTGGATCAGCTCCGGGAATTCCAGCGGCGTGTAGTGCGTGCCGCTCGGGATCACCAGCAGCTCCGCGCCCGGGATCGCCTTGACCATCTCCCGGCTCTGCGCCAGCGGTGTCAGCAGGTCATGGTCGCCCGTGACAACCAGCACCGGCACGGTAATCGAACTCAGCACATCCAAAGCGGAATGCGCCGCCAGCGCGTTGAGCGTCGCCATGTAGCGCGGCATGTGCAGACCCGCGACCTCAGACGCCAGCGTCAGGAACATCTTCTCGTCCAGCGCCTGGCTGGCCAGCCCGAGGCTCTTGATCACCTTGAGCGCGAGTTTCGTTTTGGTGACTTTTTGCGCCATCGGCTGGAACGGCTCCGCGAGGTGCGCGATCGATTCCAGGCCGCGCGCGATCGCCGGCAGCATCTGCGACAGCGGCGAGTCCTTGAGCATCGGCGAAAACGCCGTGGTCAGCGGGCTGCCGTACGTGCCGTTGATCAGCACCATCCCGTCAATCACGTCCGGCATCCGCCGCCACGCCTCAAAGCTCACCTGCACGCCCATGGACCAGCCCAGCAGCACGGCGTGCTCGATGCCGAAGTGCGCCATCACGGCCTGCAAATCCTGCACTTGCCGCTCGATCTCATAGCCCGTGCCCGGCGCGGCGGGGCCGGACTTGTACAACCCGCGGTAATCCCAGGAGACAATGCGGTGATGCGGGCCAAAATCGTCGATCAGGTAGCGCCACGCGTCGATGTTGCCGCCGAGGCCATTGCACAACACGAACGTCGGACCCGTGCCGCCGCCACATTCAAAGGCGGTGAGTTCGGTGCCGTCGGGCGCGCGTACCGATGATGCGTGAATATCCAACATGATGACCTCAAAACGTTTTCTGTGAATCGAGCAGGATTGTCACCGGCCCGTCGTTGGTCAGCGCCACCTGCATGTCGGCGCCAAAGATGCCTTGCGCGACCGCGATGGGCAGCGCCCGCAGGGCCTCCGCGCAGCGATCCACCCACAGCCGCGCGGCGTCGGGCGCCATCGCCGCGGTGAAGCCCGGCCTTTTGCCGCGGCGCACATCGCCGTGCAGCGTAAACTGACTGATGAGCAGGACCGCGCCGCCCACTTGGGTGACGTCCCAGTTCATCTTGCCGTCGTTGTCGGCAAAGATCCGCAGCCCGGCGATCTTCTCGACGATGTAGCGCAAATCCGCCTCGCCATCGCCTTGGCCGACCGACAGCAGCACGCACAAGCCGTGGCCAATTGCGCCGACCGTCTGGCCCGCCACATCCACTTTCGCCTGACTGACTCGCTGCACGACCGCCCGCACGTTGCCCCCGCTGCCCCGTGCCTCCATAATCCAAGTTCGCCGCGAAGACCAGTTCTTGGCGCGGGGAAGTCCATGCCGTTTGACGTCAGCCAAGCCACCGATCGTCTGCGCCACTTGCACGGCGACGCGCTGGCCTTTCGCCGGGCGCTGCTGGACGTCGCCTTTGCCGCCGGGTGCCCGGTCAGCGAGCAAGCCGTGGCGCTGGAGCACGGCGATGCGGTCACGCTGCGGATGGCCTCCCCCAGTACCGCGGCGGAGCCACCGGCGCTGCGTTTGGCGGTGCTGGACCTGGATCCGCCCGGTCGCGCGGGGCAGTGGTCGGCGGAGCTGGACAGCCTGGGCGGTCCGGCGTTGGCGCAGACCTGGGCCGTGGCGCTGCACGCGCTGGTGCACACGGCGGGCGCGCAGCCCTGGGAACTCCTCTACACGCGCGGTCCCGCGCTGGGCGTGCCGGGCTACGTGCGCGAGCGGCTGGCGCAGACGCCGTCGACGATTCAGTTGGTGGCCTGCCCGAGCCAACCGACCCGCGGAGAGCCGCTGGACGGCGTGGCGCTGACCCTGCGGCGCGCGGAGAACCTGTGGCGGCTGCCGGCGTGCGATTGGACGGCGGCTTTGTCGGTTGAAGGTCCGGATGCGCTCCTGCACCTGCGGACGTGGCTGCGAACGCTCGCGGGCGCATGGACGCTCCACGAACTCGCCCAGCGCAGCGCGGGTCCACTGACCGCCATCCTGCGTGCGGAACAGCCGCTGGGGCCGCCGCCGGGGATTGCGCTGCGCGAGCTCAGCGCGCCGCCGCGGCTGGCGTTCCCGGTGAACGATGCGCTGCTGGCATGGCCCCAGGCATGGCTGCCGCAGCCGACCGCGGTCCAGACGCTCCCGGACGGTCTGTGGCTGGCGGGGCTGACGCCGCCGGTGGTGGACGACGCGGCCCTGCCAGGGCATTCCGGGGCGCTGGCGCTGGAGTGGCAGATCGAGCCGGTGGCGCGGTCCGCTGCCGGTCAAGTCCTGATCGCGGTGTCCACGGCGGAGGCGCTGGGGCCCGTTGCAGCGGGACTGGAAGGGCCGATTTGGCGACTGCCGGGGGCCTCAGAGGTCGATCTGGCGGTGCGCGGGCTGTCGGCGCGGCTTGCCGGACAGTTTACGGCGCAGCGGGCGTGATCGCCGCGGCCGGCTCAACCGCATCGCTTGGCGAGGCCGCGGCGGGCAACGCGACGGGCTGATGCGGCGCGACGTCGGGCGTCTTGTCCTGCGGCGCGTAGCGAATCGAGAAAAACGGGCGGTAGGCCGGCACGCCAAAGCCCGGCCACAGGCCAAAACCGCTGCCGATGCTGCCGTACAGGTCCTCGCCAAGTGGCCAGCCGACGGCAAGCGTCGCCTCCAGCCGCTCATCTGCGCCATTCTTGTAGGCGTTCTTCAGCGGCGTCTCGTGCACAAGCGTCGCGTCCAGCCACCAGCCGTCCGGCACCCACTTGCCCAGCCAGCTGTCCTGCGCCACGGACGCATTGAGGCTTGCGCCAACTGCCACACGCAGCGCCGGACCGTCGACCAGGTTGAAGAGCGTCTGCGTCCGTTGCGCGCGCACCCCGACGTTGGCCGCCACGCGCCAGGGACCCAGCGCCGTCGACGCGACCGCCGTCGGCGTCACCGTCGCGCCCGGCCGCCCCATGTACAGGTTCGGGTCGCCGACGGGAACCGTCACCGGCAGAAGGACCGCCAAGCCCAGCTTCTCCTGCCGCTCGGCGAGGAACACGTACTTGAGCGCGAGCGCGATGTCGCCAATGGCCGTCGAACTGTCCAACGGCCCCGACTGCGGCCCGTAGAGCGACGGCTGCGAGCCGCTCTGCCAGAGGGAAACCGGCACCGCCACGCCGAGCGTCAGCCCGCGCCACAGCCGAGCGGCCAGCATCGCGTCAGCCTGCAAGCGCTGATCGACAAGCCCGCGCAGCACGCGCGTTTCCGTGCCAACAACCAGCGGCCGCCACGCGTACTGCGCCTGCGCGCCCACGGACAGCGCGTGCAAGTCCAACTGCAGCGCGGAATCCACGCCGAGGATGCCCGCGCCGTCGAGATTTGGCCGGCCCGACGTGACGTCGAGCGGCGTCAGCGCCGTCGCGGGCAGCGCCACCAGCAACAGCAGCATCCCCAGCAGCGCCGCGCGCCGCCTGAGCAGCAGCGCCAGCCCCACGAGCAGCAGCACGGCCATTCCCCCGGCCTGCGGCGTCGGCGTCGCCTGACAGGACAGCGGCGTCGTGCCGCGCAGCCGCCCGCCAAATTCCAGCACTTCCGCGTCATCGCTCGGATCCAGCGGATTGGTGTGCGTTTGCAGGACCTCGATCGGGTCGCTCAGGCCGCCAAAATCGGTGTCCGGCAGCCGCGCGTCGGTGTGGTACTTGAACACTTCATCGCCGTCCAACAGCGTGTCGTTGTCGCTGTCCGTGTCCCGGCAATCGGGCTGGCCATCGCCGTCTGAATCCGCGAGCTTCTGCTGCAGCGACGTGTCATCGGGCTTCACGCCCGACTCGTACGCGTCCGGCACCGTGTCGTTGTCGCTGTCCGTGTCCAGCGCGTCGATCGTCCCGTCCTTGTCCGTGTCCAGCGGATGGATCGGATCGACAACTTCCGTCGGATCCAGGATGCCATCGCCGTCACTGTCGCGCTTGAGCGGATTGGTGCCCAGCAGCAGCTCCGTCTTGTTGTCCAAGCTGTCGCCATCCAGATCGCCGTCGATGTTGCCGTCATCCGCCGCCAGCAGCGGATCGGTCTCGCCCAAATCAATCCGGCCATCGTGGGAGAAATCCTCCACGCCATCTGGCAGGCCACCGCGATCGGTATCGGCGTTCGCCGGCCAGGTCGTGTGCGTCGGATCGCGGTCGGCCACAAACACGCTCGACTTGAGGTTCGTGTCCTTGGAAAACGCCAGCGTCGCCAGCGTCAGGCCCACTTCCGTGCCGTCGTACAGCCCATCGCCGTCGCTGTCTTCATCGTCCGGCGCGTTCTGCCCGTCGCCGTCCAGATCCATGCTCGGGTTGCACTCCCGGCCGTCGGGCACACCGTCGTCGTCGCTGTCGGCATCGTGCAGACGCGAGCCGATCATCGTCTCCAGCGCATCGCACAGGCCGTCGCCATCGCTGTCCGCGACTTTGGACTGCACCGCTGCGTCACTCGGATCGCCCTCGCCAGCGTCCACGCGACCATTCAGGTTCGGATCCTCCCAGCCATCGGGCTGGCCATCGCCGTCGCTGTCCGCGGCCAACGGCAAGGTCTGCGTCGCGGGCTGCAGATCGGTCTGAAACCGGCCAAGCGCCACGTCCGTCTGCGGGTCGGCGTGGGCAATCCCGCGCTCGAGCCCGTCCGCGAGGCCATCGTCGTCGGAATCGGGATCCAGCACGCCAGGCAGGCCGTCGTGGTCAAAATCAAACGCCGCGTTGGCCTCGTCGCCATCCAGCACGCCGTCGTCATCGCTGTCCCGGTCGTGCGGGTTGCTGCCCGCGCGCTGCTCTTCCGCATCGCACAGGCCATCGCCGTCCAGATCGACAACGATCGTCTGCGTCAGCGCCGCGTTGGGATCGCCCTCGCCCGGATCGACCTGCCCGTTGGCGTTCTGATCCTCCAGACCGTCGCGCTGGCCATCGCCATCGGTGTCCGCCAGCAACGGCGATGTCGTCGTCGCCGGATCCACGTCCGCCCGAAAGCTGAACGCCAGCAAGTTTGTCGCCGACACGGGCGCACCCGCGCCGCGCTCCAGGCCATCGGGCAGGCCGTCGTTGTCTGAATCGGCATCCGCGGCGTTGCTCGCGCCGTCCATGTCGCCATCGCAGGACAGGTTCCATTCCACGCCGTCCGGCACGCCGTCGTCGTCGCTGTCCGCGTCCGTCGCCGATGTGCCCAGCACTTTCTCCTCGGCGTCCGGCACGCCATCGCCGTCCTGATCCGCCAACTGCAGCGTCTCGCCCGACTCGGCCGGATTGCGTTCGCCGTCGTCCAGCCGGCCATTGTGGTTCACGTCCTCCGCGCCATCGCGCTGGCCATCGCCATCCGTGTCGCCTTTTTGCGGATTCGTCGTCGTCGATGGATCGGCGTCGGCGACAAACGCGCGCTTGGTCAGGTTCGTGTCCGGACCGATCGAGCCCAGCGTCCTGCCGAGCTCCGTCCCGTCCAGAATCCCGTCGTTGTCGGCATCCGGGTCCAGCGCGCCGATCAGGCCGTCGCCATCCAGATCCAGCAGCGACTCGTCGCCATCCAGCACACCGTCGTCGTCCGTGTCTCTGTCCAGCGGCGAAGTTCCCGCTTTGATTTCCGCGCCATCGTGCAGCCCATCGCCGTCGGTGTCGTCCTTCAAGCGGTTGGTCTTGTACTGCGGCTCGTCGGCGTCGTTGAGCCCATCGCCGTCGCTGTCCAGATCGCGGAAATCGGGCAGGCCATCGCCATCCGTATCCACCGCCGGCGTCTTCCAGTTGCCGTCGCCCGCTTCTTGCGCATCCGGAAAGCCATCGCCGTCGCTGTCCAGGTCTTTGGCGTCCACAATGCCGTCACCGTCCGTGTCCACAACCTGCCCGCCATTGGACTCCTGGCCATCAGAAATCGTGTCGCCGTCCGAATCCGGATTCTTGGGATCCAGCCCCAGCTTGATCTCCGTCTTGTTCTTGACGCCATCGCCGTCATTGTCGCCATTGGCGTCGTCGCTCGGATCCAGCGGGTTGGTCAGGTCCGTCAGCAATTCCTTGCCATCGGCCACGCCACCGCCATCACTGTCGGCCTTCGCAGCGTTGGTCTCGCCGGTCAACAGCGCCGGGTTCCACTCCTGTTTGCCGTCCTTGTTCTTGTCCTCAAAGCCGTCGTTCAGGCCATCGCCATCGCTGTCTTTGCTCAGCGGATTGGTCGTCGTCGTCGGATCCGCGTCACCCGCCTTGCCCGCTTCCACGCCGTCGCTGATGCCGTCGTTGTCCGTGTCCGCCTTCTGCGGATTGGTCTCCTTCGCGTCGATTTTGCCGTTGTGATTGAAGTCCTCCTGGCCATCGTTCAAGCCATCGCCATCGGAGTCGGGCTTCGTCGGGCTCGTCGTCGTGCCGGGATCACTGTCGCCCTTCTTGCCGGTCTCCAAGCCGTCCAGCAAGCCGTCGCCGTCCGTGTCCGTGAGCAGCGGGTTGGTCCCGTAGAAACGCACCTCAACGCCGTCGTTCAAGCCGTCGCCGTCGCTGTCCGGATTGGCCGCGCCGGTCTCGTTCAGCACCTTGTCCCAGCTGCCGTTGCCGTTCTTGTCCTCCTGCGCGTCGCCCAGCCCGTCGCCGTCGCTGTCCTTCTTGCGCGGGCTGCTCTCGCCCGGGTCGGTCAAGCCGTTGTGGTTCTTGTCCTCCACGCCGTCTTTCAAGCCATCGCCGTCGGTGTCGGGCTCGGTGGGATTGCTGCCCGTCGCTTGCGCCGCCTGATACGCGCCCAGCACCTCCACCTTGTCCGTCGACCCATCGCCGTCGGTGTCTTTCTTGCGCGGATTGGTGCGGTTTGGCTGGGCCTTGCCGTCCTTGTCAGGCCACGTCTGCGCGTACTCGGTCAGGTTCGAGAGGCCATCGCCGTCGTTGTCGCCCTGGCCATCCGCCGCGTCCAGCGGGTTCAGCGGCTTGCCCTCCGCGCCATTGGCATCGTCGGTGTACTTGACCTCCCAGCCGTCATCCAAGCCATCGCCGTCGGTGTCCGCCTTGGCCGGATCCGTCTCGCCCAGTTCAGGCTCCCACTTGCCGTTGCCGTTCTTGTCCTCCGCGCTGTCCAATAGGCCGTCGCCGTCGGTGTCGTCCAGCAGCGGATTGGTCGTCTCCGTCGGCGCCAGATCGGGCAGGAACGGCGGCGACGCCGTGTCGTCCGTCGCCTTCTCAGAAAGCGGCGCGGCCGTCACGCCCATCTCCTGGCCGTCGCCCAGCGCGTCGCCGTCCGTGGAGAACATCAGCGGATTGGTGCCGCCAAAGACGGTGGTCCCCACGTTCTTGCCGTCCTTGACCTTGAACACCAACACGCCGAGTTCCTTGCCGTCCAGCAGCCCATCGTCGTCCGTGTCCGCGTCCAGCGGATTGGTGACAAGGTGATTGTCCAGCGGCAGCACTTCCTGGCCGTCCGGGGCAAAATCACCGTCGGTGTCGGCATCCGTCGGCGAGGTCTTGCTCACCTTCAACTCGTAATTCGTCGACAAGCCATCGCCATCCGGATCCGCGCCGGCATCGTCCGCCGCCTGATTTGGATTCGAGCCATCGCTGATCTCCACCGCGTCGTACACGCCGCCGCCATCCGTATCCGCCTTGAGCGGATTGGTCTGGAACGTCGCGATTTCATCGGCATCGCTGAGGGAATCCCAGTCGCTGTCCGTCAGCAGCGGGTCCGTCTTCCACGTGTTGACTTCCTCGCCATCCTTCAGGCCATCGCCATCGGTATCGGGCAGCAGCGGGTCCGTCGTCGCCGCGATCTCCGCACCGTCGTCCAGGCCATCGCCGTCCGTGTCCTTCTTTGTCGGATCGGTCTTGTCCACGTTGACTTCGTCGCCGTCGCTCAAGCCGTCGCCATCCGTGTCGGTCTTGAAGCGGTCCGTCTTGTAGACGCTGACTTCCTGCCAATCGGTCAGCGTGTCGCCGTCGCTGTCGGTCTTGTCGTCGTCCGGCTTGTTGGGATCGGTATGGTCGATCAGCACTTCCTGGCCGTCGTCGGCAAAACCGCCGTCCGTGTCGACCTTGAGCGGATCGGTCTTGGAGACCTGCAATTCCAGGTTGTCGGGCAGGTTGTCGCCATCGGTGTCGGCAAGGGTCGGATTGGTCTTGTAGACAAGCACCTCATCGCCATCGGACAGAAAGTCGCCATCGGTATCCGCCAACGTCGGCTGGGTCTTGGACTTGCCCGGCTGCGGAAAGAGCTCGGCAAAATCGGAGAGACCGTCGCCGTCCGTGTCCTTCAGCGTCGGATCCGTACCCGCCGCCTGCTCATTGGCGTTGGACAAGCCATCGCCATCCGGGTCGCCGTTGGCCGTCTGCGCGAGATCGCCAAAGTAGCCGGCTTCCCAGGCATCATCCAAGCCGTCGGCGTCGGTATCGGCCGCATACGCGGACGCAGAGAAGCCAAAGCCCAAAATCAAGATGCCAACAGCAAGACGGCGTGCGGTCATAGGACTCCACGCGACGGGTTACCGGGGGTGCCGCGGACCGCCGATTGGACCATGAACCGCCGTTTTCGGCTAGGTGAAACGCGCCGTGCACGCCTGATGCACCGCGGCGATTGACCGCCACCGCGCGTGCGCGGACACTGTCGCGCGTCCAGCTCCTGCTGGCGGGAGCGCGTGTGCAGAACGTTGAACTGCGATTGCCGATTGGGCCGCGTGAAGGGCCGCCACCTGACGTGGAGGGCGCGCTGCGTCAGGCCGCGTGTGCGGCGCTGAACTTGCCCAAGGACGCGCTGGGCGCCGTGATTGTGCGCCGACGTTCTCTGGATGCCCGCAAGCGCCGCGAGCCGACGTGGGTGTACCGCTGCGACGTGTTTGGCGCCGCCGAGATTCCGCCCGAAGACGCGCTGCCGCCGCTGATTCGCCCGCAGACGTTGGCCAAGCCGCATGCGCAGTTGCAGCCGCTCATCGTGGGCATGGGGCCAGCGGGGCTCTTCGCCGCGCTGGCTTTTGCCGATGCCGGCGTGCGCTGCACCCTCCTGGATCGCGGCCCGGAAGTGGAGAAGCGCAGCCTGGACGTCCGCGATCTGCGCGTGCACGGCAAGCTGAACGCCGAGTCCAACCTGTGTTTTGGCGAGGGCGGCGCCGGCACGTATTCCGACGGCAAGTTGTACACACGGTCCAAGCATCCGGCGGTTCCGGAGGTCTACGAGCGGCTCGTGGCGCTCGGCGCGAGCAAGGAAATCCTGACGGAGGCGCACCCGCACGTCGGCACCAATCGCTTGATTCCCATGATGAAACTCCTGCGCGTGGCGCTGCGGGAAGCGGGCCACGAGCTGCTGTTCTCCGCGCGCATGGCGGACCTGCTCATCGATCCGGCGACGCAGCGGGTGAACGGCGTGGTGCTGGCCGACGGTCGCGAACTGCTGGCCAGCCACGTGATCCTCGCGACCGGCCACTCGGCGCGGGACGTGTACCAGATGCTGGCGCGGCACGGCGTGGCGATGGCCCGCAAGGATTTTGCCATCGGCGCGCGCGTCGAGCATCCGCAGGACCTCATCGACCGCGTGCAGTTGGGCGATCTGGCAGGCCATCCGCAGGTCGGCGCGGCGGAATACCACGTCGCGCAGGACGCGATGGGCCGCGGCGTCTACTCGTTCTGCATGTGCCCGGGCGGCTTCGTCCTGCCCTCGCCGGCCAGCGTCAATCGCCTCAACGTCAACGGCATGTCCAATTCCAACCGCGGCTCCGAGTTCGCCAATGCCGCCCTCGTCGCGCAGATCCGCGGCGAGGAGTTCTATCTGGAGCAGCCCGGCGATCTGGACAGCGATCCGGACTTTGGCGTGCACGTCGCCGGCGGCGCGCTCCTCGGCTTGGCCCTGCAGGAATCCCTGGAGCAGCGTTGCTTTGCTGAAGGCGGCGGCGGCTATGCGGCACCGGCGGAGCTGCTGCAGGATTTCGTCCTCGATCGCGCGCCGACGCGCCTGCCCGAGCGGACCTCCTATCGCCCGGGGCTGACGCTGGGGCGCATCGATCGGCTCTTGCCGTACCGCATCGTCGCGGCGATGCGCCAGGGCGCGCGGCAAATCGACAAGCTGCAGTTGCGCGGCTACCTGAGCGCAGAAGCCAGCATCATCGGCGTCGAAACCACGACGTCCTCGCCCGTGCGCGTCCTGCGCGGCGCCGATCGCCAGTCCATCAGCCACGCCGGGCTCTATCCGTGCGCGGAGGGCGCGGGCTACGCCGGCGGCATCGTCAGTTCAGCGATCGAAGGCATGGAAGCGGCGCGGATCATCCTCGCTTCGACCTGACAGCGGCTACTTGGTCGGATCTTTTGGCGCCGGACCGCCGGGCGGCGGCGGAATCACCGGCATCGGCCTTGTTGCCGGCCGAATCGGCGGCGGTGGAATCGTCATCGGCCGCACGCGGCGTTCCGACGGTGGCGCGGCAGCCGGCACCGCGACAAGCTCCGGCGCGCCGTACGCGGTGCGGTTGCCCGTCAGCTCCGTCGGCTTGATGACCGGCGCCTCCATCGTCCGCAACTCGCGCGCGCCCACGCCTGCGGGCACGGGTGCGGCATGCGCGGCGTGCGCGGCCTGTCCCGCCACAGTCCGGCGCAGCGCCTCGTAGATCATCAGCGTGTTTTCTTTGCCCTTGACGGACACCGGGCCAATCGGCCGCACGGCAATCCGCCGTCGCGTCGCGTCGTAGCAGGCTTGGGTGATGATGAATTCCGTGCTGTGCTCCTTGCACAGGGATTCGACGCGGCTCGCGATGTTCACGGTGTCGCCGATCACCGTGTACTCCATCTTCTTGTCGGAGCCGATGTTGCCGGCGATCACCGGGCCGGTATGGATGCCGATGCCAATGCGGATGTTGACGCCGCCGATCTTGGCCTGGTCCTCGTTGAAGCGGTCGAGTTCCTCCAGCATCCGGTGGCCCGCCCGCACCGCCCGCACCGCGTCGTCCGGCTTGGGGAATGGCGCGCCAAAAACCGCCATGACCGCGTCGCCGATGAACTTGTCGACGATGCCGCCCTCGTCAAACACGATGTCGACCATCCGCTGGAGGTAATCGTTGAGGAACGACACCACCGCTTCCGGCTCCATGCGCTCGGACATCGACGTGAAACCGCGAATGTCGCTGAACAGCACCGTGCACACCTGCTTGGTGGACAGCCGCTTGGTCGAATCCATCTCCAGCGCGCGGCGCACAACGTCCGCCGGCACGTATTTCTGGAACACCTGCCGCACGCGCTTTTCCTGCTCGCGCGACTTCATCATCTCGTCGTACAGCCGGGCATTGTCGATGGCGATCGCCGCCTGATCGGCAAAAGCCTGCAGCAGATTCAGCGCCTCGCCGCCAAATTCCCGCTCGGAAATCTGGCTGTCCACGTAGATGCAGCCCAGCACCCGCTCCTTGACCTTGAGCGGCGCGCAGACCAGCGAGCGGATGTCCAGGTGCGCGATGGTATTGCTCACGCCGCCAAAATCGTTGATGGCGTCCATCGTCACGACCGGTTCGCCGCTCTGGTGGACGCTGGCGATGATCGACTTGGAGACCGTCGACTCCGGATCGTCAATCGGCTTGCCGTCGCGGCTGCGCGCCACGCGGAACACCGGGCCCTTTTCCGTGAACTCGATGAGCGAACCGCGCTCGGCGTTGGTCAGCGCCAGCGACTTTTCAATCACCAGGCGGAACAGGTTATCAGTTGATAACACGCTGGAAACAGCCTTGGTAATCTCCAGCAATGCCATATAGTTGCGCAGGCGGCGCTGCAGCAGGTCCGGATCATCGGGCAGCGCGACGTTTTCCGTCACCGCGGTCGCGGCGCGCTGCTCGGCCTCGGATTGCTCAAAGTTCAGGACCGTCAGCCCCAGCTGGATGCGGTCGCCCTGCCGCAGCCAATGCTCACTGACCATGCCGTCGTTGCAGTACGTGCCGTTGAAGCTGCCAAGATCCTTCAGCAGCCATTGGCCATCGAGCTTGCGCACTTCACAGTGGCGGCGCGACAGGCTGGGATCGTCGATGTGGACGTCGGCGTCACGCGCGCGGCCAATCGTGACGATCTTGTCGTCGCGCAACTCCAGCGTTCGGCAGTCATCGCCCTGATAGATGACGAGCTGGGCCACACAACACCTCGGGAGCTCGCCTGCGGGGAATGCCTGACGCCAGACATCCACATCCTACGGCCAAAAGACTCGGCTTTCGGCCCCGTCGACCGACTAAAGCGTCCCTTTGTGTAGGCGATCGCGCCGCGATTGGCAACCGCTTTTGCCGACTTTGCGCAATTGTCAGGACTCCGCTGTGCGGCGTGCGTGCTGCGCTTGCCGCGCCTGGCGATCCGGCCGCGCCGTCGTCCCGCCCGGCACGCCAACCGGCGGCGCAAGGAACGCGGGCGCACCGCGCAATCCGCTGAGACGATAGTCTTCCGCCAGCGCCTCGCGCGCCCGCTCCGGTGCGACGCCCAGCGCCTGCGTCAGCCCCTGCCACAGCAGTTCAAACAGCCGGTCAAAGGCGATCTGGTGGGTCTGTCGCGTCGACGCAAAGAGCCAATCGGCAAACGCCATGAAATGCGCAAATGGCCGGTCGCCCAGGAGCAGCAGCCGCGTGCGGGGAAACCGCCCGGAATTGGCCACCAGATCCCAGTAGCGGGCAAAGCGGCTCATGCGCTGCATGTCAGCGAAACTCAGCGACGCCGTGCTCAGCACGTTGTACGGCGGCATCGCGTTGAAGCGGAGCTGCCACGCGTCCGTGTGGGCGATGATCGGCGTGCCGCGCAACCGCTTGAGAATGCCGATCTGGATTTCCTGCGGATCGAGCGCCACAAGCCGGTCAAATCCCGCGGCAAAGCTCGCCAGATCCTCGCCCGGAAGCCCAACGATCAGATCCGCGTGAATGTGCGCGTTCGTCGCCGCGCGGATCCACCGCAGGTTGGCGTCCGTCTCGGCATCGTCCTGCTTGCGGTCGATCAACGCCTGCACGGCCGGATTGAACGTCTGGATGCCAATCTCAAATTGCAGCGTCCCCGGCGGGAACTGCGGGATCAGCGCGCGAATGGCGTCGGGCAGGCGATCGGGCACCAGCTCAAAATGCAGGAACAGCTTGTCGTCCAGGCGCGCGAGGAAGAATTCGAGGATGCGAACGGCGGTCTTCGCGCTCAGGTTGAACGTGCGATCGACGAACTTGAAGTGGCGCACGCCGCGGTCGTGCAACTCCGCCATCGCGCCGAGAAAGCGCTCCAGCTCAAACGGCACCGCAGTTTTGTCCAAGGACGACAGGCAGAACTGGCACTTGAACGGACAACCGCGGGACGCCTCGACGTAGATCAGCCGGTTGGCGATGTCCTCATCCGTGTAGTAGGCGTACGGCAGCGCGAGGTCGCTGAGCGCGAGGTCCGCGGCGTGCTGGATCCCCTGCGCCGGCGGGTGACCGTGCAGGATCGCGGCACACAGCTCGGCAAAAGCGCGATCGGCGGCGCCCGTAATCACGTAGTCGGCTTGCCCAACGATCGCCTGCCCGACCGACTCATGGCTCACTTCCGGACCGCCCAGCACAATCACCGTCTCCGGCGCGACCGCCTTGACGATGGCGATCACCTCCGCCGTTTCCGCGACGTTCCAGATGTACACGCCAAAGCCGAGGATCCGCGGCGACCCGGCCAGCAGCTGCTCCGCGATGTCGATCGGCCGATGCGAGGTGATGAACTCGCGGATGGCCGCGCGCGGCTGCAAGTCGCCCAGATTGGCGTACAGGTAGCGCAGGCCCAGCGACGCGTGAAAATAGCGGGCGTTGAGCGTGACGAGCAGGATGTCAGGCGCGGGCATCGGCGGCGCTACTTGGCGACGAGCGTCGGCGTGGCGATGGCGGCGTTGGTGAAGCGCAGGCTGTCGAGGAGGACGGCGGTGTCAAAGATGCCGTCGCCCACGTCAAAGATGGCAAACTCGACGGTCACAGTGTCGCCGCCCTTGACGGGGAAGCTGGCGGTCTCCCAGCCGTAGGCGCCGTGGGTTTCATAGCCCGTGCCGGTCAACCCCGTGGCGCCCTTGCTGCACGTCGCGCAGCTGGTGAAAGCGAGGTTGTTGGGGCTGAAGCATTTGCCCAGCGCATCGCCAACGACGTCGCCGCTGTAGGCCGCGCCTTGCACGACGACGGAGAAACCATCCGGCTGGGATTGCGCCGTCAGGTACTCGGCGCTGAATAGCGCGAAATCAAAGGCCATCGCCGTCGCGTTGGCGGGAATGGCGACCTTGACGCGCAGGACCGATGCGTCGTGGGGCGCGCTGCCCGCGCACTTGCCTTGGTTGACGTTGGTGCTCGTGGTGAACTGGAAGTTGGTGCCCTGTTCCGGCGCGGCGTAGCCAGCCTCGCCCTCCGCGGCGGCGATGCCGGTGGAGAGCATGACCATGTTGCTGCCGGCTTGCGGCGCGAACGTGCTGCCGAACTTGCCGCGGATGGCGCGCGCCTGCGCACTGGCGCTGACGGTGAAGTCGCTGGTGCCGCTGCACAGGTCCAGCGCCTTGCTGTAGTCACCCGGCGTCGCGCTGCTCAAGCCGGTGTCGCAGAGCGCCACGTCGTCGGTCTTGCCGTCGCAGTTGTCGTCGAGGCCGTTGCCGGGGAATTCAAACGCCGTCGCGTCGAACTTGGGCGTGTGCACGCAGGCCTTCACGGTGCAGGAGTCAATCGTGCAGAGGATGCCGTCGCTGCAGGAAGTCGCGCTCGCGTAGCCGCTGCCGTTGGCGTTGCACGTCCACAGGCTGGTGCCGTTGCAGGCCGGGCCGACGCAGACGTCGGCGTGGCACACGTGCTCGGTCCCGCAGAACTGCGCGGTGGTGCAGTCGGCGTCGCTCAGGCAGTCCGCGCAGACGCCCTTCTGTTGGTCGCAGACTTTGGTGCAGTCCTTGGACGACGTACACGCCTTGACGGCGACGCACTGGTTGGCGAGGCATTCCTCGCCCGTGGCGCAGTCGGTCTTGAAGTTGCAGTCGACGCACGCCTTGGCTGTCGTGTTGCAGACCTGCTTGGTGGCCTTGCACTGGACGTCAGATTGGCATGCCACGGCGGTCTTGCAGGTGTGGGCCTGGCAGACGCCGCTCGCGCCGCAGTCGGCATCCTTGACGCACGCCACGCAGGTGTGCGCGGAGGTGTCGCAAACCGTGCCCGCGGTGCAATCGGCGTCGATGGCGCACGGCGGCAGGCTGACGGGGATGCAGCCCGCTTTCAACGTGTGGGCGCACCCCGTCTTGGTCTCACAGGCGTCGACGGTGCATTCGTTGCCGTCGTCGCACGTGTTGGCGATGCCGGCCGCGCACAGGCTGCCCGCGCAGGAATCGCTCACCGTGCACGGATTGCCATCTTCGCAGGCGCCAGCGCCGGCGGTGTGCGTGCAGCCGATCTTGTCACACGCGTCGGCGGTGCATGCGTTGCCGTCATCGCAGCTGACCGTTACTTTGCCCACGCACGCGGTGCCCTGACACGCGTCACCGGAAGTGCAAAAACTGCCGTCGTCGCAGGCCGTCGCGTTGCTGGCGAGGTGGACGCAGCCGGTGGCGGGCTGGCAGGAGTCGTTCGTGCACACGTTGAGGTCGTTGCAGTCGGTCGGCTTGCCGCTCGCGCACTTGCCGGCCGCGCACGTGTCGCCCGCGGTGCACGCGTTGCCGTCCGTGCAAGCGTCCGCGTTGGCCGGGTGCACGCAGCCGGTGCCGGGCGCACAGAGGTCCGTGGTGCACGGTTGGCCGTCATCGCACGGGGTCGGTGCCGCCACGTAGCCCGTGCCCTCGGCGTTGCAATTCCAGACAGTGCTGCTCTGGCAGATCGGCGTGGTGCAGATCTTGGCGACGCACGCGTTGGCCTGGCACGTCTCAGCGGCGGTGCAGTCGCCGGGAAGCACGCAGCCCACGCAGATGCCGGCGGCCTTGTCGCAGACCAGCAGGCCGGCGCAATCCTTGGACGAGGCGCATTTGGCCGGCGCCGCGCTGCACTTGTTGGCCGCGCAGGTCTCGCCGATCTTGCAGTCGCCGGCGGTGACGCAGTCGACGCAGAAGGCGGCGTTCTTGTCGCACACCTGATTGGTCGCCTTGCACTGGCCGTCAGAAGCGCACGCGACGGCCGCGACGCACTTCTGGTTGATGCACTGGCCCAAGCCGCCGCAATCCGCGGTCTTCTGGCAGGCGACGCAGATGTGCAGTTTCAGGTCGCACGTGCCCTTGGTGCAGTCGCTGGCCTGGCCGCAGGGCACCGGCGTGTTGCCGCAGCCCGGCTTGGGACCATGGACGCAAGCGCCCACGGCGTCGCAGCCATCGTCGGTGCATGGATCGCCGTCGTCGCACGTTTGGGCGCTGCACGCGGGTTTGACGTCCTCGGCCACATCGGCCGTCGCGGCGTCGGTCGCGGCATCGGTGGTCATCGCGTCCGAATCCGTGCCCACGTCGCTGAGCGCATCCTGACCGGGGGCAACGTCCTGACCAGGGATCACGTCATTGCCGGGCGCGACATCCGTCCCAACGCTGGCGTCCGCGTCGTCAACCGCCGTTGCGTCGCCCGCCAGGCCAACGTCGTCCAGGGAATCCGCGCCGGAAATTGCGGCACCGCCGCCGCTTGCCGTTGTCCCACACGCCGTCGCGACCACCACCAGCACCGCTGCCAACCACTTCATCTGCATCCTTCCACGCCTCCGACCCAGCTGGGTCGCCGCGCACCATTCATTGCCAGCCATGCTACCGGAAGTCAGCGCAACGCGCACATTCTTCTGCAAAAGCACGGACTAAAACGGAATCCGCAGGTCAAGACCAACCGCGAGAATCGTGCCGTACGACAGGAAGCCGGGGAAGCCCGGATTGCCGGTCTGCAGACCTTGCGCCTGCGGCACGGACTTGCCTGTCACGGGATCGGTGATGTTATCGGGCACTTCATCGCACACCGACTTCACGCCCGGGGCGCAGTTCTGCGCCGCCGTCTGGGACTTGTTGGTGTCGCGCGCCAGCAGCCGCTGCACGGAGAGGTACCAGCCCACTTCAATGTTGCGTTCGCCCACCGCGAAGCGATGCCGCGCGCCGCCTGACACGCCCACGCGGTCGTTGTCCACGTAGTTGGTTCGGCCCGTCTGGTCCTGCACCGGCGTCTGCTCGTAGCGCAGCCCGGCGTAGAGTTGCGTCTGCTCGGTGGCCTGCCACTGGCCGCCCATCCGCACGCTCCACGTGTCAATGAAGCCAGCGGGATCGCCGACCGTGTCAACGTAATGGCTCCACAGCGAGCGGATAACGTCCACCGTGCCCAGCACCGAGCCGCTCTTGTACGCGGCGCCCGCGACGAACTGGTGCGGCGTGAAATTCATCACGAAATGCGCGTTCTGCGGAATCGGAAAGCCGCTCGACGTGCCCTGAAAGCCCTTGATCTGGACGTCGTTATGAATGTCGAGGTTGAACGCGTTCTGACCGCGCCACGCCATGCCAAACTGCCATTTCGAGGATGGCGTCAGCATCAAGCCGGCGTGCATCGTCGGATTCCACTTCTGGCTGTTCTGGACCGTCATCTGGATCTGGTCCTGGTGGCCGGAATCCGCCAGGTAGACGCCCGCGTTTGTCGTGGAATTCGGCAGCAGGGACAAGCCGACGCCGACCGCCAACCAGTCTGTGACGCGGAAGCCGGCGCCCAGGAGCACGGACATCTGCTGTTGACGGTGACCCAGCAGCTCAAAGTCGAGGCGGTTGCTGAAATACTGCTCGCGCTCGTCCGAGAAACGCGCGGTCTGCTCGCCCACCGACCCGACCGGCAGCCCTGCGGCGAAACCGAAACGCAGTTGGTCGATCCACGGCGCCACGACGCCGCCCAGGTGCAGCGCATAAGTCGCTGGGATATCCGTGGTATCGCCGCGCGTCGACAGGCGATACTTGGTCGGAATCAGCGGGCTCTTGGAACCCAGATCCGGCAGATCGTAGCCCGCGGGGCGGTCTTTCAGGCGAATCGCGACGTCGTCATACGTCAGCGTCAGGCCAGCGCTGAACGTCGGCTGGGCGAGCGCGAGTCCGGCGGGATTGTAATACGTCGCGCTGAAATCATCGGCGATCGCCGTGCCCGCGTTGCCCATGGCGGAAGAACGCGCCCCCAAACCATAGACATCAAAGGGATTGGCCAGAACCGGACCCGGCATTGCGAGCCCAATCGCAACTGCCAGCAGCAGCCACTTCCCCGCTCGATCGTTCACATTCACGCTGTTCCGCATGCCTGCCCCATTTGCGCAAACACGCTGCCAGCGCGCGTGGACGCCAGTCGCTATGCCCGTCTGGTTGTGCTTGACCCCTGCGCATAGACCCGGTCCGACGCGCCCCAAGCCATCTTGGACGGTTGCTTCCTTGGCCGCAAGTGCGCTCAGCGCGCCTGATGCTCCGTCCAGAACTGCGTCGCGCGCATCGCGGAGTCGCTTGTCTCAGCCGGCACAAAGGTATCGAGGTAAACCGCGACGCGACTGCCGTTCTTGCGCAGCCAGTTGAGCGCCGACACGCTGCGGTCCAGGCGCTCCATCTCGTGGCGCAGTTCATCCGCGCGGCGAAAATCCTTGATCAGCTTGGCATGATTGACGCACGCCTCGCTGCGCGGATCCGTGCGGCAGCCCAGCCAATCCATCGGCACGGTCACCTTCCAGAACTTGTCGACCTGCACCATCAGCTCCAACGTCGCGCCCACGGCGTCCAACGGATCCACGGTCGTGGCGTGCAGTTTGTCTTTCCACTGGCGCAGGTAGTTGGTCTCAAAACCCGCGAGCTTGGCCGCGACGCTCTGCACAGCCGGATCGGTGTCGCCAGAAACAACAGCGGGCTCCGGCGCGGGACCCGGCGCCACGGCCGACGACTTGACCGGAGCAGCCCCATCCGCCGCCGCCGAGCGGGCGCACTGCGCTTTCCAGCGGTGGGTCTGCGTGACGACTTCTTCCACCGCCATCGAAACCTTGCCGTCCGCGTCCTTGTGGTAGACCTTCTGGTTGCCGCGCTGCTCCTCGACGTCCAACTTCAGGCCAACAACCGCGTCGCAGCCGCGGCCCGCCGCCAGCAACTTGAAGTCTTTCTCAACGCTCTTGCGGTCGTCTTCGCCTTTCTTGGTCACTTCAGTCAGCGTGCCGACAACCAGCACCGGCTGCGGCAGGGCATCCGCCGTCTCCACCACTTCGACCTTGGCGCCATGCTTCAGTGCGCGCTGCGGCTTCTCGTTCGGGGTCGCCTTGAACTGCGCGCCACCACACGCGGCAGCCGAGCCAGCAAGAACCACAAAGCACAGAGAATTCAAAACATTGCGACGCATGACGCTCCTCATTGGCGGCTACTTTGGCCCTGATGGCCGCGCGGTTTACCTGTCCGCGGGGCTCAAGTCAAGGAGATTACGCGTATTGAGCGCTCATGGCGTCTCGATGTCCAGCAACTCAACGTCAAAAACCAGCATCCCGCGCGGCGCACCGGCGCGACCTTGATAGGCCAGATGTTCCGGAATCCACATGCGCCGCGTCTCGCCGGGAACCATCAGGCGCACGCCGTCGCGCCAGCCCTGAATCACCTGCGACAGCGACAACCGCACGGGCACGCCGCGGACGACTGAGCTGTCGAACATCTTGCCGTCCGTCGTCCAGCCGGTGTAGTGCACGACGACCATGTCTTCTTCCGTCGGGTGCTCCGTGCCGGACCCGGGCTTCATGACCTTGTGCCACACGCCGCTCGCGGTGCGGGCGGCATCGAGCGGCGCCTTGGCCACATCGTCAGGCGCGGGCACCGTTGACGGCGGATTGGGATTGCGCGGCAACGCTTTGCGCTCCGCCTTGGCCGCCGGCTTCGCGTCCGTGTTGCCGTCCAGATCCGGGCTGTCCTTGTCGTCCGCCCGGTCCTTGTCGGCGTCGCGGTCTTTGCCCTCGTCGCGCTCGCGTTCCCGCTGCGTCTGGTGGCTCTTGCGACCGCGGGCCACCTGCTGGTCATGCGCGGCCTGCTTGGCGCGCTTCGCGGCGGCTTTGACCTCCGCATCGGTGACGGTGATTTTGCCATCCACGGGCTTGTTGGCGCCGTCTTCCGCACCCGGTTCGGCAGCGATTTCAACGCCGGGCGGCGGCAATTCAGCGGTTTTTGGCCCGCTGCACGCCAACAGGAGGGGGACAAACGCGGCGACGACGGAGGTGAGCTGGGCGGGCAATTTCATGTCGCGCAGGCTGCCGGATTCGCGCCGCGCTGGCAAGGCGAGGCGCGCTCAAGGGCCCGCGCAATCCCGTGTGACACGTCCGTGCGGGCATGCGATGCTCGCGCGACGAGGCTTTCCGGATGCGCCACCTGCCCCTTGCCCTGCTGCTGCTGACCGCCACGCCCGTGCTGGCTGCGCCGCCGCTGCTTGTCGTGGACGCCGTGCCGGATCCTGACGCCCCTTGGCTCGCTGCGGCGCCGGAGCGCTATTCCGCGTGGCTGGCGCAGCATCAGGTCGACGTGTTCCTGCAACTGGTGGCGCCGGTTTTTGCCACCCGACTCGACGCGGCGCGACCGCTGCGGCTGCACCTCGTGGCCCTGCGCGCGGGCGATCACCTGCGCGCACGCACGTTGGCCGACGATCTGGCCGTGCAGATTCGGGAAGAAGACAGCCCGGATCGGCGCGTCGACGTGATTGTCCACGAAGCCGTGCACGCGCTGCAGCAGCGCAGCGGGATCACGGCGCGCATCCCCGGTCTGGCCAAGCCCGCGGCGGACCTGCTGGACGAAGCGCTCGCGACCGCGATTGGCCAGGGGCTGTGGCGCTGGTTGGACCACGCGCTGGGGGAAGCGATCGGCGAGATCGCGTGGCGACAAGGCCGCGATCGGTACCCGGAGGACGTCGCGCAGCCATGGTACGTCGCGGAGAGCAGCGGCCGGCAAATCGACCGCTGGGCGCGCGCGCTGACGCCCTGTGTGACGCGGGCGATCGCCTATGGTACACCGATCGACGCGGCCGCTGGCGTGCTGCAGTCAACATGGCCGCCGCCGGAACAGGGCGGCGCGGCACAAAGGCGGTCCCAGTGAACAAGCGATTTTGGCTGAGTGGCATCCTGACCGCGCTGATCGCGCTGGCGGCGTGCAGCAAGACGGCGGCGACGACTGACGATGCCGCCCTTGCCGCAGATAGTGCAGCGGACACCGGCGATCAGGCGGATGCCAGCGCGTCCGCAGACGACTGGCGCAAGGACGGCGCTTATCCGGTGGGCCACGCCGATTTTGTCCTGACCGATGCCGCGCGGACCCGGACGTTGCGCGTGACCGTGTGGTATCCCGCGGCGGAAAGCGCGCGCGCGGCGGCTGAAGCGGGGATCAGCTTGGCCGATTTCTATCCGGTCGACTCGCCTGAACACGCGACGATGACGACGCTGCTCGCCGGCGCGCCCGCCTCGTGTACGCGCGCCCAGACGCATTCCGCCGCCAACGCAGCGCCAGCCACGACGGCGAATTGGCCGCTCGTCGCGTTCTCCCATTGCCACACCTGCACGCGCTTTGAGGCGACGACGATCGCCGAGCGGCTCGCCAGCCACGGCATCGCCGTCATTGCGCCCGATCACACCGGCAACACGATCTTTGAAGGCCTCGCGGGCACGTCCGCTGGCCTGGGCGCGGCGTTCCTGCAGGTGCGCGCCGACGACATGAAGTTCGTGCTCGACCAGATCCTGGACGCCAAGAACACCGCGATTCCGGCGAGCTTGCGCGGTAAATTCGACAGCACGCGCATCGGCGCGCTCGGCCACAGCTTTGGCGGCGTCACGGTGGGCAAGCTGCTGATGGACGATCCGCGGCCCAAGGCGGCCATGGCGCTGGCGGTGCCGATGGCGCAACCGCTGCTGCCCGGCGTCGACATGGCAAAAATCCATGTGCCGGTGGCGTTTGTGCTGGCGCGGGAGGACAACTCGATCCTGGAAGTCGGCAACACGTTCATCCGCCAGAATTTCGCCGATGCCAATCCGCCGGTTTGGCTGGTTGAGGTCGCGGACGCGGGGCATTTTTCCTTCGCGGACATCGCCGGCATCATCCCGGGCTTTGATGCGGGCTGCGGCAAAGGCCTGCGCATGGCCGACCAATCGGATTTCACCTACCTGGACAACACGACGGCGCGGTCGATTGGCGCGCGCTTGGTCGGCGCGTTCTTTGGCCGGACACTGTTGGGCGAAGCGACGGCAGAAGAGCCGCTGATGGCCGCTGAGCCCGCCGGTATCGTGTTTCCATCCGAGCGCAAGTAGCCGCTCGCGCCGCCGTCACGGCTTGTCGCACACGCCAAAGTTCTCGCCAACGGAGACGGGCGGGCTGCCAATCGTGATCGGGCCACAGGCCAGGCCGCTGGGGCAGGTCGTCGCGTCGGTGGTGTTGCAGCGCTTCTTGCACGTGCTCGTCGTCGCGCCGTTGAGGCAGAGGAAGCCGATGTCGCAATCCGACACGCTCTTGCACGCCCCGTCGAGGCCGACCTTGCCGGCGGGCGCACACTGCTTGCCGTTGCTGCTGGGCAGGCAGGCTTGGCCAGTCGGGCAGCCGACGCTCGTGACGAGGTTGCAGTTTTCCGGGGCAAAGCACGCGCCAAGGTTGTAGCCAAGCGAGGTGGTGCCATTGGCGAGCTCCTCGCAGACCGCCGGCGCAGTGCAGCCCAGGCTGGTTCCCGCGGTCGCGCACACTTTGCGGCAGATGGCGCCGACGCACATCGAGCCGAGCGCGCAGTCGTTGAGATACTTGCAGGGGCCGCCATCGGCGACGGTGCCAAAGCCGCCGCATTGCAGACCGGCCGTGGCGACGTAGCACTGTTGCGACGTGGTGCAGCCCACGGACGTCAACGGATTGCACGGCTTGCAGGGGCAGTCGACCGCGCAGTTTTCACACGTTTCGCCCGCGCCGCAGGTGCCGTTGCCGCAGGTGGCGCCGACGTCCGCGGTGCTGGTGTCCTTGCCGCCGGTGTCGGTCCCGGTGTCCTTGGCAACCGTGTCTTTGGCCACGGTGTCCTTGGGCGTGGTGATGTCCGGAACATCCACGATGCCGGTGTCCTGATCGGTGAGGTCCGTCGCGTCGTCTGGACCGCTGTCGTCCAGCGCAACGTCGTCGGCACCGGTGTCGTCGAGCGCGGCGTCATCGCCCGCGATCGCGTCGGCAGCGCCAGCGCCGGTGTCCTTGAACGTGGCGATGTCCTTGCCCGCGGCCGTGTCCTTGTTGCCAAAGGAGGTGATCGCCAAATCAGGCGCGACGTCCGCCACCGCGCTGCCGCCGCCGCCCGCGGTCGTCGTGCTGCAGCCCGCGATCCACAAAGCCGCGCACAGCCACCGCGCGCGCATCCGTCCAGTGCCAACGATCATGGTTTGCTCCACGGCGATTCCCCTGCACATCTTGGCCTCTCTCGGCGGCAATCTCAAGCGGATCGCTGTTCTACAACTGGTAGAGCCGCGTGTACTTCGCCGTGACGTAGCGCAGGAACGCTTCCGGATCGAGCGTGCGCCCTGTGGCCGCCGTCACCAGCGCATCGGTCTCCAGACGGGAGCCGACCTGATGGATGTTGGCGCGCAGCCAACCCAGCAGTGGCTCCACCGCGCCGTGCGCCAACTGCGCCGGGATCTCCGGGTGCTGCGCGACCGCCGCTTGATAGAACTGCGCGGCGTAGAGCGCGCCCAGCGTGTAGCACGGAAAATAGCCAAACGCGCCGCCTGACCAGTGCACGTCCTGCAGCACACCGACCGCGTCGTCCGGCGGCGTGATACCCAGATAGCCTTGCATCCGCTCGTTCCACGCCGTGGGCAAGTCGTGGACCGCCAGCCGACCGCTGAACAGCTCGCGCTCGATCTCGTAGCGCAGGATCACGTGCAGCGGGTAGGTCAGTTCGTCGGCCGACACGCGAATGAAGTTACGGGGATTGACGTAATTGACGCCAAACAAGAAGTCCTCCAGCGGCTTCTCGCGCAGGAAACCGTAGGCCTGCTGCAGCTTGGGATAGTGCGCCTGCCAAAACGCCGCGCCCTGGCCGACCTGCTTCTCCCACAACAGCGACTGGCTCTCGTGGATGCCCATCGACCGCGGGCGGGACACCGGCTGGTCCGCCAGCACCAGGTCGCGGCCCTGCTCGTACAGCGCATGACCCGTCTCGTGGATCATGCCGGTCAGCGAGCCGAGAAACGCGTTTTCGTTGTAGCGCGTCGTGATGCGCACGTCCGTCGGACCCGCGCCGCCGCAGAACGGGTGCACCGCGGTGTCCAGCCGACCGCGCGTGAAATCGTAGCCCATCGCCCGCACGATGTTCTCGCCGACCTGCCGCTGCATCTCCGCCGGCGCGTGTTGGCTGAGCCACGCCATGTCCGGCACGTTCCGGGCGGCACGCACGCGGGCGATCAGCGGCAGCAGCACCTCTTTGAGGCGCGCAAACACCGGATCCAGCCGCGCCATGGTCATGCCCGGCTCGTAGTCGTCCAGCAGCACATCGTACGCCGGCATGTCCGGCGCAATCGCCGCCGCGCGCTGCTTGGCCAGCTCCACGAGTTCGCCGAGCACCGGCGCGAATTCCTGGAAATTCTTGTGCTTGCGCGCGCTGACCCACACTTCATGGCCGCGCACCGCGGTCTCGCCTTGGGCGCGCACCAGCGCGGACGGAACGCGCGTGGCCTTTCGCACATCGCGCTGCGCTTCGCGCACGTTCGCCGCCTGCGTCGCATCGAGCGCCGCGTCGTGCTGCAGCCCGTCGAGCAGCGCCGCGAGCCGGGGATGCGTCAGGCGCTCGTGGGCGATGACCTGCACGGTCGCCAGCTGCCGACCGCGCGCTTCCGCTGCGCCCGACGGCATGACGATCTCCTGGTCCCAGGACAGGATCCCGACCACTTCTTCCAGCGCCGTCAGATCGGCAAGGCGTTGACTCAGTTCTGTGTACGGCGTGGGCATGTCCAACTCCAGTTGCGGGCAGTGTGGTAACGGATCGGCCGACGCGCGGCAAGTGTCTCAGGCCTCAAACCTCAGCAGTTCGCGGAGTGCCACGGCGGAGCGCAGCGTTTGCGGCACGACGTGGCCCAGCAGGACGGCGACGCGTTTCTCGGTCGCCCGCAGCGCGGCGGACGGCGGGAGCGGATCCACCGGCGGCTCCGCGGGCGCGAGCGTCCACAGCACAAGCGCGCGCACGAGCGACGGCGGCAGCGTCTCCGGATTGGCGCGGAAGCAGCGCGTGCAGACCAGCCCATCGTCGGCGTCCTGCCACGTGCCGCCCGCCGCCGTGTCCTGCCCGCATTGGCTGCACGCCTGCAGGTCGGGACAAACGCCCAGCGCTTGCAGGAAGCCCATCTCAATCGCCAAACGCGGCGCGCGCAGGTGCGCGTCACTCACCGTCTCCACCAGCGCGAGGCTGGCGCGCAGCCACGCATACAGGGCCGGATCGGCGTGGCTCGGCTGACTGGCGCACGCAGCCAATTCAACGACGTAGGAGGCCAGCGTCAACTGACCGTAACTCGAGGCCATGTGCAGGAACGCGGCGTGCAGGCTCGATTCGACAAGCGTGGGCAGGTGACCGCGGCCTTGTTCAATGACGGCGGAGATCTCGCCGAAGAGCGCGATGCCGCCGGCGAACCGTTTGCTGCTCTTGCGGGCGCCGCGGGCCAGCACATCCGCGCGGCCTTCATCGGCAGAGACGAGCGACAAGATCACGTCCGCTTCAGCGATGGGCTGCTGGCGAATCACGATGCCGTCGAGGCGCGTGCGCGGCGGCATGGCGGGCGGCTAGTGCGGCTGGTTGGGCGAGCTGGGCTTGTCGACAAGCACGTCCTTGCCCGGCACCGGACGGCGCGCGTTGGGCAAGGTCGGAGCGGCGGTCGGGCCGGTCGCGGTCGCGGGCGCAGAAATGCCCGGACGCGCGGTCATCTGCACGGGCTTCTTGGTCCGGTTGACCGACCACAGGAACACAAAAGCGATCGCCGCAACCGCCACGAGCAGGAACGACTGCGCGGGCGAGAGGCCGCCCGGCGCGCGGGCGTGATCGCGCAGGTAGTCGGGCAGTTGCGCACCAGAAGCGGCGCTCGGCACTTCCTGGGCGGCCATCTGCGCCTCATACGCTTCGACAACCGCGTCGGCCGAAATTTCCAGGAACTGTGCGTAGATTTTCAGGAAACCGCGCGTGTAGACGGGCGCCGCCAGCTCGTGAAAGCGGTCTTCCTCCAACGCCATCAGCACCGACCGGGTCATCTTTGTCGCACGCATCGCGGCCTCGAGGGAAATCCCCCGATTCTCACGGCGTTGGCGCAACTTGGAACCGACAGTGTACACGCGGAGGTCCTGGCTCGGGTCAGACGGGCTGACCGGCGGGCGGTGATAGCAGGGAGAGGGCGTTGCATGCAAGCTTCGCGAGGCGTTTTGGGGACTGGCGACCTCATCGCGAAACGGGTACCGTGCGGCCTTGGCAGGGTGGGCGATGCAGCGGCTTCTGATCACAGCGTTTTTGGGTTTTCTGGCGGTGCCGGCGCAGGCCGCGCTCCCCGCGATGCAGCCCTTCGCGGTTCGGGTAACCGCCAATGGTTACGCCGCGTTGACCGTCGACGAGGCCAGCGCCAAAGTCACCGGGTTTTGGCCGCACCTGTACGCGCATTTGGACGCGACGCAGACGACGCCGGACCTGCTCTACGACGCCTACTTTGGCGTGAAGATTGGTGATACCGCTGCAGTCTGGACCAACGGTCTCGCGCATCCGGCCGGGAGCGACGTTTTTGGCGTCGTCGACGCGACCGGCATTGTCCGCGATCGGCGGACTCAAAATGGCGTGGACATCGCCACGCTGACGTTCGCGCCGATGACGCTGCCGGCGCCGGGCGCTGTCGTGCTCGCGCAGGTGACAAACACCACGGCGCTGCCGCAGACCGTGACGCTCGCCGCGATTGGCAATTGCCACCTCGGCGCAGGCGATCCGCCGGGTCTGGACGGCGAGTCCATCCATGCGCTGGGCACGGACGCCGTCGTCGAGCAGGATGCGCAGACGCCGCACCGGATGCTGTACAGGTCGATTGGCGACGTGCCTGCCGCGCTGGAAGTTGTCAATCCGTATGGCAAATGGCTGAACGGTCAGGCATTCACAGGCGGTGCCGGCACGGTTGGCAGCGATCGCGTTGCGGGAATGCAGTGGCAGCCGGTGACGCTGCAGCCGGGCGAGACGGTGACGCGCGGTTGGCTGATCCTGTACGGCAATGGCACGGACGATGCGCAGTTCAGCGCCGCGTCGGACCTCTGGCTGGCGGGGCGCGGGGCGGCGGACGTCCTGGCCGACGAGCAGGCGAATTGGCAGGCGTGGCACGCGCTGGACCAAATTCCAGCCAACCTGGACGTGGACGCCACGCTTCAGCTCCAGCGCAATCTGGCGACGATCCGCATGGCGCAGGTCCGCGAGCAGGACTTCGGACCGCTCGGCCAGAACCAGACGCCCTACGGCCAGGTGGTCGCGAGCCTGCCGCCGGGGATCTGGCACATCACCTGGGTGCGCGATCAGGCGTACGCGGGCGTGGTGCTCGCGGCGAGCGGACATGGCTTGGAGGCGAGGAACGCGCTGGATTTTGTACAGCACGGCCAGACCGGCGGCTACGAGAGCTATTTTGGCGGCAAATACCTGGTCTCGCCCGTGCGCTATTTTGGCGGCGGACTGGAGGAGACGGACACCGACCAGAACGGCCCGAACATCGAGTTTGACGGCCTGGGCCTCTATCTGTGGCAATCCGCGCGCTACGTCGCGGCGACCAACGATCTGGTGTGGCTGACGAGTCACTGGGCCAAGCTGCGCGATCTGGTGGCGGAGCGGCTGCTCGCGCTGCGCGATCCGACCGGGCTGCTGCAAAAAGATTCGAGCATTTGGGAAGTGCACTGGAACGGCAAGCAGAAGCACTTTGCCTACTCGGACATCGTCGCGGTGCGCGGGCTGTGCGGCGCGGCGGACCTTGCGGATCGCGCGGGCGAGCACCCTCTGGGCGCGACGTACCGCGCCGCGGCGCTGGCGCTGCGGGATGCGATTGTCAGCCACTTTGTCGGCAGCGACCACGTGCTGCGCGGCAATCTGGAGGAGAAGACGGCGCTGGCGTTGGACGTCGCGGCGGTGGAGGCGTTCCTGGACGGCCAAATTGACCCAGGAAGCCAAACGGCGCTCGCGACCTGGCAAGCGTGGCAGCAGAAGCTGAGCGCGGGCGGCGGACCCGGGTTGATCCGCAACGATGACGGCGGGATCTACGACAGCGCGGAGTGGCTGTTCATCGACCTGCGGGTGCTGCGGATGCTGGAGCGGATGCAGGCGGCGGGCCAGAACGTCGCGGCGGATGTGGCGGGGCTGCAGGCGCGAATGCTGGAGGTACGGGTCGCGGGCGGCGGTGTGGTGCCGGAGCTGATCGGGACGCAGGGCAAGAACGCTGGCCAATTTGACGGCGCGATGCCGATGGTCGGATTTGGCGCGGGGGCGATGGCGCTGTGGCTGGGCGGGGAAATGTGGGGCGACGACCTCGGCGCTTGCCTGAATCCGCCAACGGTCGCCGATGATCCGCAGGTCGCTGAAGCCGAACCGGACGCCGGCTCAGCCGCGGACGCCGAGGTCGCGGAAAGCGACGCGGTGGACGGCGCGGTCGACGCAACAGCCGCGACGGCCGACGCGGACACCGCGGTTGCCGATGCGCCCGCCGATTCCGCGATCCCCGTCGACACGGAAGCCGCCGACGTCGCCGCTCAGGCCGCCGCCCCGCGCGCTTCTGGCTGCCAAGCGGGCGGTGCCACGCGGTCGGTTGGCCTCGCGCTGGCGCTCGCGTGCGCGATCCTCCTGCGCCGCCGTCGCGTCTGAACTACCAGCACGGCTCGGTGCTTGTCGCGCGAATCGTCGGCACTTTGCCCGCCGCGATGTCCGCGAGGTAGCACCGGTAGAGCTGCTTGGGCCGCTCCGTCTGGAAATTGGCTTCGTGGCCATCCTCCAGGTTGTCGCCCAGGTTCTGCACCACAACGGCCGTCGTCCCGCCGTGGTTGCCCGTCACCGGCAGCTGCAGCGGCTGCTTGCCAAACAGCGCCAGCATGTCCGCGAGGAACGGTTGGAGCAGTTTCTGCAACTCCGGCTGCTGCGCGTCCAGCGCCGGTCCCGCCAGATCCAGGCCCATCGCCAGGCTCACGGAATTGGCGATGCTCGGCAGGATGTAGTGGTCAACAAGCCCCTGCAGCATCAAAATGTGCGGCGCGCCCGGCTGCGTGAGGATGCGCGGCGCGTAGATCTGCGCATCGGACGACTCCACCGCCCACTGGAACAGCGTCAGGGCCGGGTCGAGCGCCGTCAACGTTCGGCCACGCACGTCGTAGCCCAGCAGGCCTTCCGCGACCGGCTTGACCGGCAACGGCAGCAGCTTGTCCATGACGTTGGCAATGTAGCTCCCGCCCGCGCCTGACAGGATCGCTGCGTCAAAAGCGGTGGCGTCTGACAGCGTCAGCGGCAGGATCGTCGCGCCCATCGAGTGGCCCATCACCGCCACGCGCTGATCGTGCAACCGGAACGGCGACGCACCGACGCCGGGACACGCCTGCGCGTCAAACGCCACGCTCCGCAGCGCCGCCCGCAGCAGCCGGATTTCCAGCGCCGATTGCCGCACGTTGTCGCGCAGCGCCGCCGGGTTGAAGACGTTGAACAGCAGAAAATCCTCGTTGCCGTGCGTCGTGTTGCGAATGCCTTCCAGCGTGCCGTCGATCTGCACGCCCGCCCAGCCGACGCGCGCGAATTCCTGCGCAGGTCCCGAACCTGGCTTGACTGCCGTCGTGAAGCCCTGGCTCACCGCGACGCCGCGCTCGATGAGCGGCCTCTCACCGCCGCCGCCCGTGCCAATGAACACGACGCCCGGCACGCCGGCTTCCGGCACCGGCTGGCGCGGCACGGTGAACCAGATCCGCGCGGTCTCCATGTGGTCAAAAATCGGCTTGCCGGCGGCATCAAACTGCCAATCGCCGCCTTCCGTGTTGTACGGCGGCGTGCCGTGCTGGTAGACGGGAACGTCGAGCGTCGAGGAAAAAACACAGTAATTGTCGTAAGTCTCTGTCAGCGTCGGCGCGCTCGCCAGCGGCGTGACCGGATGGTGCGCGAGCGCGTCGTTGTACACCGTCAGAATCTCGGCGGCGCGGTCGTCCGTCGTGAAAAGCGCCATCGCGACGATGTCGTTCTCCGGCTGCAGTCCGGCCGTGAGCAGCACAAACGCGTCGCGATAGGCGTGCGCGAGGCTGGTCCCGAGCCCCGGCGGCGTTTGACCGGCCAGGACAAGATCCAGCGTGACGGAACGCGCTGGCGCGGTTTGATCGGCATAGCGGACGCGCGACGTCACGACGGCTGCATACCGCGTATGTGGCCGCAGCGGCGCACCCTGGAGCGGGAGGATCGCCAGCAGGTTCGCGGCGCCCATCGGCCCGCCATCGGCCAGAAACGCGACCTGGACGGGATGCTTTTTCAGGAAATCGGGCGACTGCGGGTCGACGGCGGTCACGAACACCGCCGTCTCATCCGTGACGCTCGTCGCCAGCGCGGGCAGGCTCGCGGGATCGAGCGCCGCGCCCGCGCGCAGGTAGATCGCGCCTGCCTGGGCAAACGCGCGCGCGTCGCGGGTCAGCAGCGCGAGGCACTGGTCAATCAGCGTCACCTTGTCCGGATTGGCCCACTGCTGCAGGTCCACGTGACCAGCCTTGATGAGATCGTCGGACGGAAACGGCGCGTCAAAGAGCGACGTCGGCCGCTGGAAATCCATGGCGAACGGCGGGCCCGCCGCCGGCGGCGTCGGCGCCACTGCTTGGCCACAAGCCAGCACCGTCAGCAGGCCGAGCAGCGCGCCGTGAGACCGCAAATTCAACCCCATGCTGACCATCCAAGGCCGCGGTACGTCGCGGCGTGTGCGCCAAAAGCGCCTTCTGACCAGAGCGCGTATGCGGCGAAGACTTCAGCCAACTCACCGGATTTGGCCGGGCGGAACACGATCGCGTCGCCAATGTCCGCGGCGATGCCAGGCGGCAAGCTGACCGGCGTTTGGACTTCGCCAGCGCCCTCGACGGCAAGGAGCGCGCTACCCGCAGGCCAGACCGGCATGGGCAAGCGATCGGTGCCAGCGCTTCCCGACGCGCTCCAGCCGCCGCCGCCGCACGTGACGAGGCCCGGGCCGGGAATGCGGGTCACGGCCAAGGCAAAATGCAGGCTGGGCTTGAGACTCAGGCCGCGGTAGCCGTCAAACAGATGGCCGACCAGCAGCCCGGAGCCGATCGTGATCTCCGTGACGCTGGGATCCTGGGCCGTGCGGTCCACAGAGCCACTGCCGCCGCCGTTGCAGCTCCAGTCGCCATCGGTGGGCAACAAGCCGCCGTCTTGCAGCGCGCGCACCGCTTCGCCCCGCCGCACGAGCACGTCAGGCCAGCTGCGCTCCTTGATCCAGCGCTTCATGGGATTTTGCCAGGATGCGAGCCGGCCATCGTCGGGCAATCCCGCGACGTGCGCCTCGTACCCCATCAGCCCGCGCAACTGCAGGAACGGCTCACCGGCGATCTGCCGCGCCAGCGTCACCACGTCCTGGGGCGTGCGCAACGGACTCCGGCGCACGCCGATGTGCGTGCCGCCAAAAGGCCGCCAGCCCAGGTCCAGATCCAGCCAGACCGGCAGCCTGATCTGCGCCGCCCGCGCCGCCTGCCCAAGCCACGCGACGTGCTGGGGCGCATCGACCATCGCCGCCGCACGCGTCAGACGGTTGGCCTGGACGAGCAACTGGGCGTCGGGCGGCCCGCCGATCGGATAGCCGAGCAGCAAGTCCGCCGCGCCGCGCTCCGCCCACAGCAGCGTTTCGCGCGCCGTGAACGTCATCAGCCCGCTGATCAGCCCGCCGGACCGTTGGATGGCGCGGTCGACAAGCGCCGGACAGCGCAGCGACTTGGTCGCCAGACGCACCCGCTTGCCGTGCAAGCCCGCGGGGAGCAGCAGGCGCGCCAGATTGTGATCGAAGGCCTCGACGTCCACGAACGCCACCGGCAAGGCCCGGTCCCGCAGCGCCGACGCATACGGGGACTGCAAATTGTCACGCGCTTCAGCCACCTTGTCCTCCGGCTCGACACGCTACTCCAGCCGCAAAACGCCGTCGAGTCCGCGTTCCCCTTGACGCAGCGGCGGGCGAACCTGAGGCTACAAGGGCGTGCGCGCCCGTCGCGCCTCCAGAGTCCCAGGATGCCCGTCCATCTGCATCGGCAAGTTCAAACGGGGCCACGCCGTGGCTAGACCGGTCTCCTGGCCACAGCGCGGCGAATGGCAGCGGGCTGTCGCCATTTCTTCCATCCTGATCGCCAGCGCGATGATCCAGGGAATTTGCGACGTGCTCGCCACCAGCGGCGTCGGCGAACGCGGCATCGTCTACATGTGGGCCGTGGACGCCGGCATCGCCCTGCTCGGCATCGGCGCGCTCGCCCGCGGGGTGGACAGCGTCGACCGACGGCGCCTCGGCATCACGCTCTTGATGATCTTTGCGGCGTGCTATCTGTTCGTGTGGAGCCGCACGCTGCACAGTGCCCACACGGCGTTTTGGTGGGGCGCGCTGGGCGTCGTCGACACGCTCCAGTCCAATCTCGTGGTGCTGCTGGCGTGGGCGCTCGCCCGCGATCTCTTCAATGAAGTCGAGGCGATTCGCCTGTTTGGCCTGCTCGGCGGCGTCGCGTACATCGGCACGTTGGCGGGCACCGGGCTGGCGGGCTTTGTCGCGCGCAAACTGGTGTTCGGCATGGCGGCGACGGATTTGTTGTTGCCGCTGTGCGCGGTGCTCGCCCTCATCACCGCGCTGATCGTGGCGTGGCTGGTGCCGCCCCATGTGCAGATGAAGCCGCCTGAACCGGACGAGGAGACGCCGCTGACGCTGCACAGTGTGTTTGACGGCCAGACGCTGCGGTATCTCTGGGAGCAGCCGACGCTGCGCTGGCTGAGCGCGCTGCAGGTCGGCAACGCGGCGAGTTGGACGATGATGTCGCTGGCCGTGCTGTTCGCCCTGCGTTCCGTCGGCTCGGACAACGCTGACCTGCAGCAAGCCTACTCGCACGTGCGGATCGTCGGGCCGCTGGCGCACGCGATGGTTCAGGCCGCCGTATCCGGTTGGCTGCTGCGCCGGCTGGGCTACGGCAAGCTGTTCCTGATCACCCCGCTGGTGTTGCTGTTCAACCTGTTTGTGCTGGGCATGGCGCCGCACCTGGCGTCGGCGTGGACCGCGAGCCTGTTGATCCAATTTGCCTTTGGTGCGGAAGGTGCCGCCGCGCACGCGCTCCTGGTACGCACGCCGGGGCACATGCGCGGGCGCGTGGGCACGTTCGTGATGGGGACCTTGCCACAAACCGGCTACCTGTTGGGCTGCGGCCTGCTGTTTGCCGCCCGCTGGTTCACCGACGCGCTGCATTGGAATGAAACCAACGCGATGCGCTTCACCGTAGCGATTGGCGTGCTGGCGGCGTTGACCAACGTGGCGGCCGGCGGCCGTTTGCGCCGGGCGTTTGCTGACGCGCCTGAAGTGGCGTAAAACCACCGCATCTGCCCCCCGGGAGGTCACGCATGTCGTTTTCCGCCAACCCCTACGCGACCCCCGTGCCGCGGATCAACTACCAGGAACTGACGCCGGAAGTGCTGGACGGCCTGACCACGCCGATCGTCGTCACGGGCTGGCCTGCGCCGCCGCGGGCGTTGACCGCCGAGGAACTCAAGCAGTGGTTGCACGGGCAATTGCTGTGGGTTTACGAGCGCAACGCCGGCGACGCGTGGCGGGAATGGTCGGCCGAGGATTTTGTCGACGCGTGGTCCGCGCCAAACCCGAGTCCCGGCTTGAACGTCGTGGACGTCTACCTGCAGGACCCGCGTTTTGACGCCGTCTTCCCGGTCCACCCCGCCTTTGACGCCGCGAATTTGCTGAACGGCGATCCGCGCACAGCCCACTACCGCCGCAGCGTGGTCCTGACCGCGCCGGGCGCGTACACGCCGATGCACGTCGACAGCTACGGATGTGGCGGCTGGATGTACCTGATCTCAGGCCAGAAAGAATGGGAGCTCGTGCATGCCGAGCACGCCGCGCGGCTGTGGAATGAAACGACCCAGGACTACGCCGATCCGCGCGCAGGCGACTGGCCGGAGCACACGCCGACGTGGACCACGATGCTGAGCGCCGGGGAGATGATGGTCTGCCCGCCCGGCTTTGTGCATCGCGTAGCGACCCCCGTGCGGTGCGTCGGTTTTGGCGGCGCGTTCCTCCCCGCTGGCCACGTGCGGCGTGGCATGTCCGTCTGGCGGCGTGAACAGGCGCTCGGTCAAGCCGGCTCGCTCGATCTGGCCGACGTCCTGCAACACGTGAGCGCAAACGCGGCGCCGCGCGTCCAGGCCGCGATCAGCGCCGCGCTGGCCCATTCAGTCTGAGCGAGAAAATTGAGTGTCCAACAAGGTCCCCGTCGCCAGAAGCAGCTAGCGATTCGGGTGCACGTGCGTCACCGGGCGCAGCCGCTCCAGCGTGAAATAGCTGGGTGTCGGCAACTGCCACGGCCCCAACTGCAGGTACGTCCAGCCGAGCAGCTGCGTCGGATCCCCGGGATTGAGCGCGACAAGCGGATCGCGCACCAGGTGCATGCCGTCAAAAAAGCCCGTTTCCAGACCGTAATCCAGCAGCAAGCCGCCCTGGATCGCGAACGGCAGCTTGTGCGGCAGCGCCGTCACGCGGTACGGGCCAAAGCTGAACGGCGCGCCTTGCTTCTGCTTGAATTCGATCGCGCCATCCAGCCCCGTCTGCACGAGGCGCACATTCCAGCCGCGCACGTGATCCGCGCCGGGATCGCGCCAGAACGCCTTCACAAAGGTCTTCCACGTCAACCGTTCGATGAACGGCGGGAGGCCCAGCGCCACGCCGCGGTATTCCCATCCGGCCAGCTCATCCTGGGCGATCGGCTCGCCCTGACTGAGCACGGCGCGCAACTGCGGGTTCTTCTGCTGCCACAAGTCACTTGCCTTCACCATCGCGCCCCCCTGCAAAGAACATTGAACTGCCTGAACATCTGAGTATTTTCACGACTGCTCCGCCAACCGCTCCAGCGTCGCTGCATCGCGCTCGTCGATCGCCGCCAGCATCCGCGCGATCGCCGCGCCGTCCGGCGCCGCCAGCCAGTCGCAGAGATCCAGCCAGCCCTGGAGATGGCTGTGCGGGTCGGCGTACATCGCGTCGCGCAGCGTTGGACTGTGGCGCAGCACGTCGCTGACCGGATTCAGGCAGAGAGCCAGGACCGGGCTCTGCGTCGCGTCCAGCACCGCGGCGAGCACGGCCAGATCGGCCTCGGCCAGGTCGATGGTCGTCGCGGAGGATTCAATGGTCCGCGCCAGCGCATCCACGGCCGCGGCAACCGTAGCGCGGGCGCGCGGGGTGACGCCCGCAACCAGCCGCGCGAGGACCGCCGAGGCCATTTGCCGGCGCATCAGCAGCAGGTCATCGCACATCCGCTGACGTTCGGCGGGATCCGCGGTCTGCTGCAGCAGTTCAGGCAGCAGCTCCGGTCCCGCCGCGCGGCGAAAATCGCGCACCAGCGTGCCTGACCCCTGACGGGAGGCGATCAACCCGGCGGCGTCCAGGCGCGTGAGCGCAGAACGCAGCGTCGTCCGGTTGACGCCAAGCTGCTGCGCCAACTCGCGCTCGGGCGGCAACTGTTGGCCGGGCGCCGTTTGGCCAGACACGATCGCGCGGCGCAAGTGCGCAAAGCAGGCGTCGACCGCGCTGGAGGGCGACGAAACGGCAGCGTTGGGTGGTTGGGCCAGCATGCGCTTATGGTTGGACCTATTTGCCCACGCGTCAAGAATCCGCGGCGCGCGCGGGCCAGTCCCTCCTGGCGCATGGCGCGCTTGCCGGGGCAACAGCGGCAAAAAACCACGCGATCAGTTGCCACACCCGGCTGACCCCGCTACAACCCCGGTCCCGGACCAGGAGGATCCCCGATATGTCGCAGATGATGGACGAAGATGACTTTGGCGCGCTGTTTGAAGAAGACAATACCAAACCGCGCAAACGCGTCACCATAGGCGACAAAGTCTCGGGAACAGTGATGTTTCTGGGCAGCAGCAGCGCGACGATCGACCTCGGCGGCGGCCTGGATGCGCTCCTCGACCTCGCCGGCTTGATCGACAAGGACGGCCAGCCGACCATCAAGGCCGGCGACCGCGTCGACGCCATCGTCGTGCGCATTCGCGACCGCGTCGTTGAACTTGCCCAGTCGATTTCCAAGGGCCACGCCAACTTGCAGGCGCTGTCTGACGCCGCAGTGTCGGGCGTACCGGTGGAAGGCACGATCTCCGGCGTCAACAAAGGCGGCTACCTCGTCGACATCTCCGGAACGGTCGGCTTCTGCCCGCTGGGCCAGATGGACACGCGGCGCATCGAGGATCCGGCCACGCTCGTCGGCCAGAAGATGCAGTTCCGCGTGATGGAAGTGCGCAACGGCCGCGACCTGCTGGTCTCGCGGCGCGCGCTGCTGGAAGAAGGTCAGGCGCAGAAGGCCGCAGAAACGCGCGGCAAGATCGCAATTGGCGCGCGGATGGCCGGCACTGTGACCCGCGTGCTGGATTTTGGCGCGTTCGTCGATCTGGGCGGCCTGGAAGGCATGGTCCCGGCTTCAGAACTGGCGTGGGGCCGCAAGCGTCCGCAGGACGTCGTGTCAGAAGGCCAGGTCGTGGAAGTCGAAATTACGCGCATCGAGCCGGGCCTCGACCACAAAGGTCGGCCGGTCGAGAAGATCGGCCTGTCGATGCGGGCGCTGGCCCGCGATCCCTTTGAACAGGTGCTGCCGTCGCTGCAGTCCGGCCTGCTTGTCCACGGCATCGTGACCCGCGTCGAGCTGTTTGGCGCGTTCGTCGAGCTGATTCCGGCGGTGGAAGGCCTGATTCACGTCAGCGCATTTGGCCGCCGCGTCGCGCGGGCGTCGGACATCGTCCAGCCGGGCCAGGACATCATCGTGCAGATTGAGCTCGCCGATGGCCTGAGCCGGCGGATTTCCCTGTCGTACGTCGATCCGCAGATCCTGACGGACGTGCTGGACGCCGATCGCCCGGCACCGGCGAGCGTTGCGGGCCTGCGCGTGGTCGGTTGGGCGCGCCCCAGCACGACGACCCAAGCCACGACGGAGCGCATGAACCAAGCGCCGCGCAACGAGCGCACGGTGATGCCGCCGCCGGTCATGGGCACGGTCGTCCATGTGACCGTCGACAAGATCGAGAGCTTTGGCGTCTTCGTGTCGTGGCCGACCGGCCGCGGCCTGGTGCCGAATTTTGAGCTCGGCGTGCCGCACGGCGCGGATCTGCGCAAGCTCGTGCCGATCGGCTCGGAGTTTGACGCGCTGGTGCAGGACATTCGCCCCGACGGCAAGGTGCGTTTGTCGCGCGCGGCCGCCACCGCTGCGCTTGAGCGCATGGAAGCGGATGCGTGGATGGCGCAGCAGAAACCGGCCAATCTGGCCGAGTCGGTCGGTTCGTTTGGCGAACTGTTGCGACAAAAGCTGAATCAGGGCAAGAAGTAACCCATTGACTCGGGCGACTCTCGCCGCGGCCATTTGGGGCTCCTGATGAATACCGGTGCCATCGGCACAGTTGGCAGTCTCGACGAGGAGCAGCAGGCGGTGTGCAAGCACCTGCCGCAGCCGATTGCCGCGGCGTGGCAGCAAGTCCTGCTGGCCCGGACCAACGCGCAACTGGAACAGCGGCTCCTCGGGCTCATCGACGTGCTGCTGCGCACGCTGGGCGTGCTGGCGCTCAGCGACTACCTCCGCGGGCCGCCCGTCAAGGATGTTGAGAACCTGCTGCCGAGCCTGGATGAGCCGCAGCCAGACACGTGGTACGCGCTGCTGAACGCGTGCGTCGACGCGATTTTTCGCCGCACGGAACCGCGACCCTTTGCCCTGGAGTTGCTCGTCTGGGCGCACGGTCCGCGCGGTGAGCCGGCCGCGGGCCAGCGGCTGCTCGAAAAAGTGCTCAAGCTGCGGCGCGAGCTGATGTACGAGGCGGACACGCTGGTCATCGAGGAGTCGGGCACACCGACGGAACGCCTGGTGGTGGCGACGCTCGCGCTCTGCGAGTCGCTCTCGTGGCTCGGGCCGTATCGTCTCCTGCGGCCGGCGACGCTGACGACGCTGCGCAACAACGGCTTTACCGGGCGCATCCAGTTCCTCGTCGGCGGCGGCGAGACACCGCCATCGGTCGAAGCGTCGTGGACGGCGCACCTGCTGCTGGACACCGTGTATTGGAGCAATCCGGACGCGTCGGCGTTGCTGGAGCTCTCGCCGTTCATCCGAACGTTGCCGCATCCGCGGCTCAAGCGCACGCAGTGTTTCCTGTTCGCCGCGGCGCCGGGCCTGAAGCGCCTGCAACTGCGCCACGATCCTTCAGAAATGACGGTCGAGACGAGCATCGCGGGGCCGGACGGCGAATGGCCGCTGTCCAAGTGGCTGGAAAAGCGCGGCGAGCACGTCGCGTGGCTGGAGAACCACGATTTGTCGGGCAACCTCGCGGCCGATTCACGACTCGCGCAGCCCAAAGCGCGGCACCGCACGCCGTCCCGGCCAATTCCGGACTTGTCGCCAGAGTCTTTCCGTCAGCCGGCGTGGTCGGGAGGTCGGCGGCCCTCGTCGGCGCTGACGCCCGCCGTGCGCAAACAGAAGCAGCTGCTGTTGATCGGCCAGGTGGTGATCCTCGTCGTCATCGTCGGCGTTGGCGCGCGGATGCTCGGGTCGGCGCGATCGCCCAGGCGCAACGGCGAACACCAGGTGCACATCGACGATCGCGGCGTGGCGTCAGTCGTGGCCAGGACCCGCGGCGGCCATGAAGCGACGGAGACCGCGCCGCTGCCGGAAGCGGCGAGCACAACGTCCGCGCGCGTTGCGGAACAGGCGCGCGAGGCGGCGCGGCAGGCAGCACGGCACAAGTTTGAGGAAGGGAGCGCGGTGGCGCAAACGCAGCCGGTTTTTGCCGCGCTCAAGTGGGAAGTCGCGGCGTTTGAAGGCGATTGGCGCGGCGATCGCGAGCTCGCGCGGCTGATGATCCACTACCTGCCGGCGCAACGGCAGCGCTGCCAGAAACACGCGCTGCGGGCGCTGACCGCGCAGCAGGGCGACGCGGAGATGTCGCTGCTCGCGGGCAAATGCGGCGTGCGGCCAGGCACGGAACTCGTCGACGACCGCGCGCAATGGCAGGCGTCCCTGCGCACCCGGCTGCTGGAGCAGGCGCAGCGGCTGGTGGCGGGGAAAAAGCTGCACATCGCGGAGAACAGCCGGATGGCGAAGTCGCTGTTCACGGACGCTGGGCAGCTCGGCGCCGCGCACGGCTGGCTCGGGGCGGCGCAGGTCGCGTGGCGAGGGGAGCAGGATGCCGCCGGGTGCAAGCGCGCGCTCGCAGAAGCCGCCAAATTCGCCGACATGACCGACGCGGAAAAGGCCACGCTCGCGGAGTTGCGCGCGGCGTGTGGGCAATAGCGCGAGGATCGACACGGCCGTTCACCTCTGCTAAACGCGTCTCGCGCACCACGCGCACCCGATCCCCGCCCGCGAGTAACACCATGACCGTCCTCACGCCTGGCATCTATCACCTCATTGGCATTGGCGGAATCGGCGTATCAGCCGTCGCTCGCCTGCTGCACGCCCGCGGCCTGCACGTGCAGGGTTCGGACGTGCGCGAGTCGCAAATCACCAAGCAGCTGCGTGAGTTGGGGATTCCGATCACCATCGGCCAGAAGCCGGACAACCTCGGCAAGGCGGACACGGTGATCGTGTCGACCGCGATTCCGTCGGGCAACCCGGAGCTCGTCGCCGCCAAGCACGATGGCCTGCGGCTGCTGCATCGCTCCGAGGCGCTGGGGGCGCTGCTGGAAGGCGTGCACGGCGTGGGCGTGATTGGCACGCACGGCAAGGGCACGGTGTCCGCGGGCATCACGTGGCTGCTGGATCAGGCGGGATTTCAGCCCGGCTTCGTGATCGGCGGCTTGCTGGAGAACTACCGCCTCAACGCGCGGGCGCCGGTCGCGGGCAAGCACGGGGAATGGCTTGTCGCGGAAGTGGACGAGTCGGACGGTTCGCTGATCAACAGCCAGCCGGAATACGCCGTTCTCAACAACCTGGAACTCGACCACCTGAACTACTACCCGGAGTGGTCCAAGCTGGAATCCGCGGTCCTGCAGTTCTTCCACGACAACAAGAACCTGCGCGTGGCCGTGCTGAACGCGGACGACGACGGCGTGCGCAAGATCCTCGCCAAGCTGCGGCTGCCTTCAGGCGCCAAGCTGCTGACGTTTGGCTTTGGCGGCGCGTCCGATATCCGCGGCTCCAACGTGGAGACCCGGCGCATGGCCGCGAGCTTCGACGTCGAGCAACGGCAGGAGGACGGGTCCTACCAACTGCTGGGTCGCGTGCACACGGCGCTGCCGGGCAAGTACAACGCGTCCAACATCCTCGGCGCGATCGCCACGGCACTGGCGGCGGGCGCGGCTTTTGCCGACATCCAGACGGCGGTGCCGCAGTACAAGGGCCTGGAGAACCGCTTCACGCTCGTCGACGCCAACGGCGTGGAGGTGGTCAAGGACTACATTTCGCATCCGACGGGCATCGCGCGCGTGCTTGAAGCGGCCAAGGAGCAGGCCAACGGGCCGATCATCGCGGTGTTCAAACCCTACCGCTTCACGATGATCCACTACCTGCAGGACGACTACCGTGAGGCGTTCAAGCTGGCCGATCGCGTGCTGGTGACGGAGCTTTACACGGCGGGTGAAGTTCCGATTCCGGGTACGGACGTCCACACGCTGTGCGCGAAGATCCGCGAAGTCGTGCCGGACGTCACCTACATCCACGCGCTGGACGACATTCCCGGCTGGCTTGAGCAGCAGGTGATAGCGCCCGCGACCGTGCTGTTTTTTGGCGGCGACGACCTGTTCCAAATGGCCGATCGCTACGCCGCGATCCGCAACGCCCATTGACGAGGCCACCATGAGCAGTCTGGAACGCAACGCCGCGCTGGCAAAGCACGCGGTGTGGGACGACCTGAGCGGCGCAAGCTTCACCGTTGTGGGCCTCGGCAAGTCCGGCGTGAGCGCGGCCAATGCCCTGTGCAAGCGCGGCGCGGAAGTCCTGGCGATTGACGATCAGCCGGCCGACAAACTGGCACAGTCGCTGGCCGCGCTGGACCGACGCGTGGTGGCACAGGTCGGCCTCGGTGGCACCGGTCCGATTGGCCGCCGCGGCGACATCTTCGTCGTCTCCCCCGGCCTGATGCCGCACGCCCCGCGCTACAAAGGCATCGCCGCGCTGGCCACGGCGGTCGTGAGCGAAGTGGAGCTGTTTTACCGGCTGGATCGCGCCGCCAATCAGGGCGCCGGCCACCCCATCGCCGCGATCACGGGCACGGACGGCAAGACCACGACGACGCTGTGGCTTGCCCACCTCCTGCGCGAGGCCGGTCACACGGTCGTCGTCGGCGGCAACATCGGCGATCCGCTCTGCGATTTCCTCGACACGATGGGGCCCGACGACGTGGTCGTCGCGGAAATCAGCGCGTTCCAACTCTACGCCTGCTCGCTCTTTCGCCCGCGCGTCGCCGTCGTGACCAACGTCGCGGAAGATCACATGGATTGGTTTGGCGGCGACTTTTCCGCCTACGTCGCGCAGAAAGTATCCGTTGGCCGCGCCATGGCCATGGGCGACACCTTCCTCATCAACGGCGACGATCCCGACCTGGCGCCGCACCGCGACGCGCAGGCGAGCCGCAAGCTGAATTACCTGCCGTTCACGGTGAAGCGCGTGCCGGACGTCGGCCTGGGTTTTGACGGCGAGCGGCTGATCCTGTCGCTGGCCGACGACGCGCGCGTGGAGCTTGGCTGGTTCAGCGAAATGGGGCGCTTGGGCAAGGCGCCGATCCTCGGCATCCACAACGTGGAAAACGCGCTGGCCGCATGTGGCCTGGCGCTCGGGCTCGGCACGTCGCTCGCGGCGATTCGCCGCGGTCTCCAGACGTTTTCGCTGCCCTCGCATCGGCTGGAGCCGGCCGGCAGCATCGGCAACGTGCGGTTTGTCGACGATTCCAAGGCCACCAATCCGCACGCCGCCATCGCGGGCCTGGAAGCGATGACGCTCAAGCCGGGCGAGAAGCTCGTCTGGATCGGCGGGGGCAGTGAAAAGGACTCCGATTTTGCCGAGCTCGGCGACGTCGTCGGCCAGCGCGCGGCGCACGTCCTGCTGCTGGGCCAGACGGCCGATCGCATCGCCGCCACGCTGCCGGAATCGCTGTCCGCGGAACGCTGCGCGTCGATGGAGGAAGCAGTGGCGCGCGGGCTGCAGCTGGCGTCGCCCGGCGGCATCGTGCTCCTGAGCCCTGCGTGCGCCAGTTTTGACATGTTCAAGAGCTATGCGCACCGCGGCGATGTCTTTCAGGACGCGGTCAAGGCGCTGGCGACGGCTGTTGCCCGTTAGCTGACGCAGCGGCGGCGCGTTCGCGACACCAGCGGGCGTTGTCGTGCGCTTGGCGGGCAAACGGCCCATGCGTGCTTGCCCGCTCAAACCACGGCACAGCCTTGGCGTACTCTTCCTCGCGTGCCAACAGGACGCCGCGGGCGTAATCGCTCGGATAGGCCGGATCGGCCGTTGCAAGCTCGTCGAGCAGCGCCAGACGGCGGTCCAGATCCAGACCCGCGTGCGCCTCAACCCGGAAATGCTGCACGAAGAGCCACGCGGCCGACGGCAGCTGCGGTGCGCCACCCACGACGCGCGCGCCCAGTCGCAGAAAGCGCGCTTGGGCGATGCTCTCGATCACTTGGCCCGCGGCCGGATCCAGCTTGCCGTCGTGCACTTGCCGATCGATGCCGGCGTGCGCCAGCGTCGTCCCCAGCGCACCCGCGAGGTCGGTCAATGCGGACACGTCCGATGGCAAGGGCTGCGCCTGCAAATGCACGGAAAACGGCTGATGCGCCGCGCGCGCCGTGAGGATCGCCCGTTCGGCGGCAACCCGCACGTCGCGGCCAAATTGCACCGCCAGCCGCCGCAGCGCGTCCGCACCCCAGCGCTGGACCAGCGTGCGGACGGATTCCTCCACCGCGCCCAACGCCAACCGCGCCGCCGCGTCGTCGCCAGTTTCACCGCGCAAGGCCGCCTCGCGCCGCAAGTACTGCTTGAATTGCGTCTGGATCGTCGCGTGCAGCGCCTGCTGCTCGGGTCCCCCCGCCGGCAGCCGCAGCAGCGCGTCGTCGGGCTGACGAAGCGCCGCAAGATCGACGTCGCGCCACGTCTCCAGCACCAGGCTCGGCTGCAAGTGCGGGTGCAAGGGCGGCGACCAGACGATGGCCGCCACGGCGCTCAGGACAAACAGCGCCAGCGCCACGGCCCAAAGACCGTGCGGCGGCAGGAGCACGGGCTCAACGGCAGCGTCCGCCAAAGGCGCGGCGTCAGGCGAAGTGGGCTGGGCGTCTTCCACGGCGTCCTTTTGTCAGCGCAGCGGCGCCAGACGTTCCAGCGCGCGCATCAGCCGCGGATTGGACCAAGGTTGGCTGGCGATCAGCCGAACCAGCGCCTGGCCATCGACAAGAATGTACGTTTCCGGCAGTTGCAGCGTGCCCAGACGGACGCGCAGCATCTTGCTCTCCTCGCCCGACTGCCCTTCAAGCTCGCGGAGCCACACGCCGGCATCCGGCTGGGCCTTGCCATTGGTCTTGACCAACGCAGCGTCCGCGTCCGCCCACTCGTCGTCGTGGCTCACGGAGACCACCTGCACGCGCCGACCGCGCAGCGCTTGGGCCAGCTTGCCGATCTCCGGCAGCTCTTCCATGCACGGCCCGCACCAGCTCGCCCAGAAATGGAGAATGACTGCGTCCCCGCTCGCCATCAGCGTCCGCAGCGTCGTGGTCTTGCCGTCGTGCGTTTGGACCGGCATGTCCAGTTCTTCATCGCGCAGCGGCCGGTTGATCGGCTCGGCGCCCATCTCCGTGAGCGTCGCCAGCGCTTCCTTGTCGGCGCCGCTGCGCTGGGTCAACTGGCGCATGAACGGCAGCGCCACCACGACGACGAAGAGCACCAAGTAGACCCAACGCGGCAACTTGCGCGGCGGTTTGGGCGGTTTCTGGGCGGCAGGCGTCTGGCTCATGTTCAGCTCGTGGGGCATCGTCGCCCGCTGGCGTCAGGGTAGCGCAAGCGCGCCGCGGCGTCACTTGAACGCGGGCGTCGGGGACGGCGGCAAGCCCAGCGGGGTCGCGAGCCAATCCAGCCACGCTGCCATCGACGGCGGCGGCGGGACAATCGACGGCGGAAGGTTCGGCAGCAGCCGCGCGGCAAAATCGTCGAGACGCGAATCCGGGCCCAGGAGCACCGCGAGCCGGTCTGTCGGCAGCGGGTACGCCATCACGCCGGGTTGGAGGCGCATGAACTGGCGCGCGCGCCCGGCCATCGCCAGCGGCACAACGTCGCGGCCGCGCGGATCCTGCAGCACCCGGTTGTCGCCGATCAGGAGCTGCACGCCGTCGCCCAGATCGATGGCGTCGGGCAGCGGCGCATCCACGGCCAGCGCCAGCGCGATTTGCCACGGCAACAGCCAGCGGCCCGTCAGCGGCAGCGACCGCACAATCGCCGAGCCCGGTGGGGGCAGCAGCGGAATGAGCGCGGAAGCGTGCCACCGCAGCGCCGGATCCGGCGCCTGGAGCAGCCACAGCAGGTTTTCGCCCAGCGGGTACAACATGACGCTCGGCTCGCTCTGCACCAGTCGACCGGTTTGATCGGCCGCGCGCATCGCCGCAAGGTCGTTGGCGTCCAGCGTCAACAGGTGGTCGCGGCGGTCCAGCAGCAACATGCCAAACGGCTCGAGCGGAAAACACACCGTGCGGCCCGTTTGGAGCGCCCAGTCAATGTTGGTATCCTCGCCCACGCACTGACCACGGCGCAGCAGGCCGCGCTGCAGACCGGCCGGCAACACGAGCTTTTGGCCGCCAACCGTCACCTCCTGCGTCACCACCGACGGCAGCCGCACAGGATGGCGCAGGTGGCCGAGCGCCTGACCGAGCGCGACGGCGAACACGAACGACGACGCCGCGACCGCGAGACGCGTCCAGCCACGCCGCATGCGCCGCGCGCCAAGACCCGGCAACTGCGGATGCAGGACCATGCCAAGGACGAAGCCCGCGAGCGCGCCGCCCTGATGGGCCTGCGGATTGAGGTGCTCGACTTCGCCAAACAGCCCGTCAAAAGTCAGCCGCAGCACCAGAAACGCCACCGGACCGTACACAAGCGCGCCGCGCAGCGGGCCGCTGAGCCGCGGCCAGAGGCGAATGCCCAGCGCGATCGTCGCGCCGCACAAGCCCATGATGACGCCAGACGCGCCGACCATGATCGGCGTGTGCGCGTTCAGCGCCAGCAGGCTGCCGGCCAGACCAGCGCCGAGGCAAATGAGCCACGTGCGCGCGGGGCCCCAGGCCGCCTCAACGGGCCGACCGAGGACAAGCAGGAACAGGATATTGCCGAACAGGTGAAAGCTCCCCTGGTGCAACACCCACGACGAGAGCAGCCGCCACCACTGGCCGGCGCGAATCGCGTGATCGAGGTGGCCAAAAGCGAGAATGACCGGCAAGGTCGGATTGCTTCCGCCGCTGCGGGCCAGCGACGGCAGCAGCACGTGGGCGGCGACAAGCGCGACGACGAGCAGCGGAATCAGCCGGGGCTGCCGCCGCAACGTCTTGACGAGGAGATGCTGCAAGATGAGCTGCTGGCGCAGTTGCTCGCGATCCGCGTTGGATTGCGGCTCCCGTTCAGGCGCGGCCATGATGGGCTACTCAGCCGAGCGGATGAACGGGCCAAAAGCCTCAAGCACGGCGGGGTGCTTGGCGTAGATCGTCCGCACGGCTTCCAGGCGGGCCAGCGCCTTGCTCATGCGGTCCTCGTAGTCGGCCTTCACTTCTTCTGGAATATCGGCTTCAAAGCCCAGTTCCTTGAGGCGCACGGCCATGTCGCGCGTCTTGATCGTCATCTCCGCGATGTGCGTCTTGTTCTTCTCGCGGTAGGCCAGGAGCGCCGCCTGCGCAGAGGCGGGATCCTTGACGTGACCCTCCAGGATCGCCACGCCGTCCTCCAGCAACTGGCAGGTCATGCCGATCGTCATCTTCAGGTCGTCGCGGAACACGGGATCCAGCGGCTTGATGACGACGTCGCTGCTGCTGCTCGCGTCGGCGCGCTGGCAAGTCGGGCAAGTCGGATCCGCGGTGTTGGTGGCGATCGATTCGCTGGCCTGGGCGGTCACATTGCCCGCGGCGGTCCCGGCAGGCGCCGGCGCGGCACCGGGAGCCGTCGCCCCAACGGGCGCTGCAGAAGTGGACGGGGGCGATTTGCCGCACGCCGAAGCCGCGAGGCTGAGCGCCAGAATTCCGCAATAACCTGCCAACCGCATCGAACTTCGCATCATGTCTGGACCTGCGCGACGCGAGGGCGTCGTAGCCAACGCTGCTGGGAAACCGCCAATCAACTACAGCGTTTTCAGCAACTTGCGCACCCAATCGGCCTTGGGATGATCGGGATGCGCCTTCAAGAACTCTTCATACACTTTGCGCGCCTTGTCCGCTTTGTCCGTCTGCTGGTACAGCGTGGCGAGCAGCAGCTGCGCGTCGTCGTGGTTGCCCGCTTTGCGCAACGCGCCAGTCGCGGCATTCATTTCCCCGGCGTCAAAATAGGCGCGGCCGAGCGCCGTCAGCGTCCGCGGACTTGGGCGCGACGCCTGCGAGGCCTTGAAATCCTCGATTGCGCCCTTGAAGTCGCCGGCGTCCTGCTTGCGTTTGCCGCTGAAGAACAGCTCCGTTGCATCGCCACCGGCCACTGCCGCGGGTGCCGTTGCGGCTGCCTTGGCGGGCTCAGGCTTGACGGGATCCGCCTTGCCGGCCTTCGCAGGCTCCGGCTTCGCGGGCTTTTCCGGCTCCGGCTTGGCCGGCTTTGCCGCCTCCGGTTTGACGGGAACGGCCTGCTGTGCCGCCTTCGGGTGCTTCTTGGCCCACGCCGCAGCTTTCTTGGCCGCGATCGCCGCCTTCTTGGCCGCTTCTGCCTCTGCCTTGGCGTCTGCTTTCTTCTGCTTGGCCGCCGCCGCGCGCTTCTTCTTGTCGCGCACCGCGGCCAGCGCGTGCTTCTTCTTGTCGGCCTTGGCTTTCTTCGCGGCGGCCTTGGCTTCTTCCTTGGCGGCTGCGGCAGCCAATTTCGCCTGTTGCTTGCGCTCGGCGGCGGTCATTTTGGCCGGCTTGACGACCGGCTCCGGCTTCGTCGCCGGCACCGGCTTGGCGACCGGCACGTCGGACTTCGGTGTGGGTTCAGGCTTGGCGATCGGCGTGCCGTCGCGGCGCACTGGAATCGGCACAATCGGCGCCGCCGCGTCCGGCTTGTTCGCGGCATCGGGCTTCTGCTGCACGTCGGGGGCCAGCTTCACGTCGGGCGCCTGAAACACGTCCGGCGTCGCCTTCACGTCGGGCGTTGCCGGCACATCCGGCTCGGTCTTCACGTCTGGCGCCGTCTGGACATCGGGCGCCGTGACCCCGGCATCCGCCTCGGGCACGGTCGGCGAAGCGGCAGCAGCCGGCTGTGCGGCCGTCGCGTCGGCAGCCATTTCGGTCGCTGAAGCCTCGCGCGGCAGGCCGCTCGGATCGTCCAGCAGTTGGTCAATGTGGCGAGCCAGCACGACCGCGGATTCCGGAGCACTTTGGCGCTCGCCTTCGCAAGCGGCGGCAAAAACCAGCAGGAGCAGCAGCAGTCCGGCGTTCCGGTGCTGAATCTGGTGGGCAGGCTCGTAAGTAAATCCGTTCATCGCCGCAAGAGCGTAAACGCGCGTCGCGATGCGGTCAAACGATTGCACCATTCCGCGCTCGGTGTCAGGAATGCGACATTGCTGCGACGCGGGGGTGACGCCAAGGCCAACGTCGCAGATACTCTGCCGCACCGCGCGCCCGTCCGACGCGCCAAGGCAACCGCATGTGGCTCGATCGCATCATCAAGTCTTTGTTACCGCAAGAGAATCGCTTCTTTGGCTACCTTGACGCGTTGGCGCGCAACCTGACCATTGGCGCCGACGAGTTTGCCAAGCTGGCCACCGCGGAGACCACCGCGGATTTCGCCCGCGTGTCAGAAGCGATGCGGCGGATTGAGCACGAAGGCGATGAAGTCGCTCACGTCGTGTATGACGAACTCGACAAGACCTTCGTCACGCCGATCGATCGCGAGGATTTGCACGCCCTTGTCTCAGCGCTGGACGACATCATCGACTTGATGGAAGAAACCGCAGGCCTCATCGTGATTTACCGCGTTGGCGTCCTGACCGACGCGATGCGCGATCTGGTGCGGATCGCCCGCGAGTCGGCCCACGGCGTCGCGCACTGCGTGCAACTGCTGCGTTCAGGCGACAATCACTCGGAGCTGCACGTCTGGTTCGTCCGCGTCCACGCCCTGGAAAACGAAGGGGACACCGCGTATCGCAACGCGGTCGGCCGGCTGTTCCAGTCGCCGCCGGACGCCATCGACCTGATCCGCGAGAAGGAAATCCTCGACTCGCTGGAAAAAGCCATCGATGCCTGCGACGACGTGTGCGATCTGATTCGTTCCGTGGTCGTGAAGCATGGCTGATGCCGTAGCGATGGTCGACCCGTTCATCCTGTTGGTGGTCGTCGTCGTCACGGCGCTGGTCTTCGACTACATCAACGGTTTTCACGACACGGCCAACGCGATCGCGACCGTCGTCTCGACCAACGTGCTGTCGCCGCGCACGGCGGTCATGCTCGCGGCGGTCTTCAACTTCGGCGGCGCGTTCCTCGGCACCGGCGTCGCCAAGACCATCGGCGGTGACATCGCCGACCCGATCTCGATCACCCAGACCGTGGTCGTTTGCGCGCTGCTGGCGGGCATCATCTGGAACCTCGTCACCTGGGCCCTCGGCTTGCCGTCCTCGTCGAGCCATACGCTCGTCGGCGGCCTCGTCGGCGCGGTCGCTTGCCACCGCGTGCTCGATGAAAACGCCAAGCTCGGGGACGCGTTGAGCGTCCTCCTGCACTCCAAGGGCGTCTACAAGGTGATGATGGGACTGGTGATCTCACCCATCGCCGGCTTCTTCATCGGCTTCATCATCATGGTTTCCCTGACGTGGATGGTCCGCCGCACAGGCCCGACGAAGGTCAACAGCGTGTTCCGCCACCTGCAACTGCTGTCGGCGAGTTCCATGGCGCTGTCGCACGGCTCCAATGACGCGCAGAAGGCGATGGGCATCGTCACGATGTCGCTTGTCGCCTACTACGCCAAGCACGGCACGACGCACCCGGGCTGGCTGACGCTGCCGGACGCGCAGCATCCTGACCTCGTGGTGCCGTTCTGGGTCATCGGTGCGTGCGCGTGTGCGATGGCCGCAGGCACGGCCGCAGGCGGCTGGCGGATCATCCGGACGATGGGCAGCAAGATCATCAAGCTGCAGCCGATTCACGGTTTTGCCGCGGAAACGGCTGGCGCGATCGTCATCCTCACCGCGTCCTGGATGAAGGCGCCGGTCTCGACGACCCACGTCATCTCGTCGTCCATCATGGGCGTCGGCGCCTCCAAGCGCCTGAGCGCGGTGCGCTGGGGCGTCGCGGGCAACATCATGATCGCCTGGGTGCTGACCTTGCCGATCTCGGCCGCGCTCGGCGCTGCGCTCTACGCGGGCTTGAGCCACGTGCTGGGCCGCTAGCGTCACCCCACCGCAGTTCAAGCGCACGACCGCTCAGCGCTCAGCCCAAAGCCACGGCGCGCCGCCGTCGGCGATCTCCTCGGCGGCAATCAACCACCAGATCGTCGGCGCGGTGGCGGGCGTGAACGGAAAATCGGCATGCCAGTCCGGGGCATAGACCACCGGCAGGCCGCCCGCGCAGGCCAGCTGCGCCAACGGCAGCCACTGCTGCTGCGCAACCTCACGCTGGCCCATGCGCGCGTGGGCCAGCGGTTGGGCGATGCTCGCTTCAACGAACCACGTCTCCGGCGGCGCATCGCGGTACGGTCGCAGCCCGTTCCATCCGCGCGCCACCACCGCGTGTTGCGCGGTGACCCACGCCAGCGCCTGCCGTGCCCGCACCGCATCGCCTTGGGCCAGCAGCCAGAGCGCTGACCACGTCCCCGCAGCATCCAGCGCGCTCGTCGCGTCCAGATGGCTCCCGGCCTGCCCTTGGGCGAAACGCTGCTCGTCGGGCAGCCACAGCCGCTGCTGGATGGCCGCAGCCAGCGCTCGGGCCACACCCGGCAAATGCTGCGCCTGCGCAAGCGCCGGCCACGCGTGGGTGACGGCCTGCAGGGCAAACCACGTGTCGATCTGGTGCTCGGTGGCAAAGAAGCGCGCCGGCCACTGCGGTTGGAAGTGCGCGGCGTCGATCCAGCGACCGGAGCCAGCGAAGAACAGGTCGCTCGGCGCGTCCCGCTGGGCGAGCAGCCAGCGCGTGGCGCGCTCGAGAACAGCGTCGTAGCGCGCGTCGCGGCTGGCTGATCGGTAGTGGGCGAGCGCATAGACAACCCACGCGACCGTGCCCGTGCGGACATACGCGGCGTTGTAGTAGCCGTCGTCAACGCCGGCGTTGAAGCCGAATCCCCACGCGCCGTCCGGGCGCTGCAAGGCGGCGATCGTCGCCAGCACCCGCCGCGCGCGCGCCAGATCGCCCTCGTGCACAAGCCACAACACGACAAGCGCGTTGTCGTAGAGGAAGGACCGGTGCGCCATCCGGGCAAAATCGCGGTCGCCGCCGGCAAAGCGCCGCGGCTCGGGATAGCTCAGGACGGCCAGCGCGTCCGCAGCGAGCGGGTTGGCGAGAAACGGCACCGGCCGGTTGGTCGCATCCAGGTCGTAGATCGTCCGCGGCCGATAGGCCTCCAGCACCAGCGACTCGCGCGCGACCTGCAGCAACGCGTGGGTATCCGGCTGTTGGCATTTCGCCGGCAGGTCGGTGCGCATCAGCTGCGAGGGCCGACACGCCGACAGGAGCGTCATGCCCAGCAGGAGGAGGATCGCGCGGCGCATCAGGCAGCGCCGATCACAGTTCGCCGTTCAGCACGCGCGTGATCGTCGGGGCGTACACGCGCCACAGCAGGCGAATATCCTCCGGCACCATGCCCGTCTGCGCCATCCAGCGGCGAACCGTCGGGACAAACGCGAGCCAAGGCGGACCCAGATGCGCTTCGGCGTCCGTCATGTCGCCCGCCAGGTACGTGTGCGTCAGCTTGTCGTCGTACACGATCGCCGGAAACGCGTCGGGAATCCCGAATTTCGCGAGCAGCACGGCGCCGGGCTCAAGCGTGTGCAGCTTGTAGGTCGCGCGCACTTCCTTGGCGTCCGTCGCTTCATTGATGTCAAACCAGTAGGTGACCGGCACGCTCTCTGAACCGTAGGACAACACCAGCGGATCCTTGGGGATGTCCAGCTCTTCTTGCAGGCATACCACGCGGCCATCTTCATGGATGAGCAGAATGCCGGGGCCTTCCAGGTCGTACGGCCGGCCCGTCTCCTCCGCCCAGCGCTTCTGCACCCACTGCGCGATCTCGCGATCGTCGGAGAAATCGTCCACGCGGCGACCCGCCCAGCCCGACCACTTCACATGCAGGATCTTCTCCATCCGCACCCGCGCGCTGTACGGCGTCGGCGTTGCGTAGGTGTTGAATTCCGCGCAAACCCGACCCCCGCGCGCCATAAAGCGCTCGATGACATCCATCTCCGCGTCGGACAGGCCGCCAAAAATCTTCTTGGACAGCTCCAAGTGGGCAACCGGCCGCGGCATCGCGTCGTAGTCGTCGACGTACACGCCATAGGTGTCGGAAATGAAGAGCAGGTTGCGCTCCTTCAAGTCCTCGTCGGCCAATTCGCGGTGCATCTTCGTCGTCGGATTCCAGCCCACGTAGTCCGTGACCGGATCCCACATGAACCGCGACGTGGGCGGCTGGACCTTGGCCTGGGTCAACAGCCACATCAGCCGCAAGTGCTCGCGGCGATTCTCAAACGGCACCGTCTTGTCGAGGATCTGCGGCTTGACCGCCGGGCGCGGCTTGATGAGCCAGCCCACCGGCAGCATGACGATCGACGCCAGCAACAACGTGACGAGAATCGGCAGCGCGCTGGAACGGGCCTCACCGCGCGGACCCGTGCCGCCGGCAAAGCCAAGGCGCGTCATGCGGCCCCACGTCTTGCGGCGCCGCACGTAGCCCCAAAGCCCGCGGATGCGATACCAGAGGATCAGCTGCCGGTAGCCCATGTTTTCCAGCAGCGCGACGCTGACGAGGCGCCACAAGTCGCCGCGATCGCGGAAGAACGACAGGGACAGCTCTTCCAGCAAAATCGCGCCGAGCGACAGCAAAAAGCCAATGAGCACCGCGAGAATCAGGAACAGGCCGGTGAAGACGGGCTCAATGAAGCCGCCGACGAGCATCAGCAGGAAGTAGAAATAGCCGAAGAGCTCGATGATCGGTCCGAACAGCTCAAAGACCACGAAGAACGGCATCACGACGAGGCCAATCGGGCCGTAGCGGCGGTTGAACGCCATCTTGCGGTGACGCCACAAGGTGTCCGCGAGGCCGCGCTGCCAGCGATCGCGCTGGTTGCCGAGAATCCGAATGCTCTCAGGCGCTTCCGTGAACGCGACCGGATCGGGCAAATGGGCGATCGCGCGGCCTTGCAGCCATTGCGGAATCTGGTGCCGCAGGCGCGCGACGAGCTCCATGTCCTCGCCCACGGAGTCGTGCGCATAGCCGCCGGCATTTGTGACAGCGGAGCGGCGGAACAGGCCAAACGCGCCGGAGATGATGAGGTTGCCGCCCATGCGGTCCCAGCCAAGGCGACCCACGAGGAAGGCGCGCAGGTACTCAACAACCTGGAAGCGCGCGAGCCAGGACTTGGGCAGGCCCATTTCAACGACCGCGCCGCGCTCGATCGTGCAGCCATTGGCGAGGCAAATCGTGCCGCCGACGGCGACCACGTCCACGTCCGTCAGGAATGGCCGCACGAGACGCAGCAGGGCGTCGGGCAGAATCAGCGTATCCGCGTCAATCGCGCAGACCAGCGGAAAGCGGCTGGCGTTGATGGCGCAGTTGAGCGCGTCGGCTTTACCGCCGTTGTCTTTGTCGATGACGATCAGGCGGTTGTAGATCGCGGAGCGGTAGGTCGCGCGAATCGGTTTGCAGGCCAGATCCAAGCGCAGGTCGATCGGCACGGCTTCCAGCGCAAACGCGGTGCGCAGCCGCTTCATCGTCTTGTCCGACGAGCCATCGTTCACGACAACCACTTCGTGTTCCGGATAGCGCAGCTTGAGCAGCGCGCGCACGGACTCCACCACGGTTTTTTCTTCGTTGTGCGCAGGCACCAGGATGGAAATCGGCAGCGTGGCACGGCCGCGCATGGACACGGATTCCGGTGAACTGCCTTCCAAATCGCGGCGCACCTGGATGATGCCGACGGAAGCTGCAACAAAAAGCGCGATGTAGCCCGACGTGAGCAACACGAAGTAGAGAAGCACAAGGATATTGAAGACATCCATCAACATGCGGGTGTGCTCTCAACCTCCATCAACCCAGTTTGCGCAAGTACCATGACAACCACTAGACCAGCCCGCCTTCCGTCACCGACAGGCGCGCTTCAGCGAGCGCACTGGACGCCGATTCATTGCCGCGCGCCGCCGCTGAACGCAGCGCCGCAATACCGGCCGGCCCACAGCGGGACAACGCGAGCGATGCATTGTGCCGAACCCACTCCGCCTCGTCATCCAAAAGCACGGCGATCGCTTCCGCCGCACCGCCACCGCCCAACGCGCCACACGTGCGCGCTGCCTCGGACCGCACTTCCCAGCGTTCGTCCTGAAGCGCGCTGAGGCAGACCGGAAGGGCCGACGCATCGTTCATTTCGCGCAGGCCTTTCACCGCCTGAATGCGCACTTCCGCGTCCGGATCGGTCACAGCGTGCACGACGACCTGCACCGCTTGGCGCACGCGCGCGGTCCCGAGCACCGCCACGACGATCTGACGCACGTCCGCGATCTCTGAATTGGACAATTCCACCATCGCCTGCACGGGCAGCGGGCTCGCAGCCGACATTGCGTCGATCGCGCGCACGCGGTTGAGACGGCCGTCGGCCGCCAGCAGCGGAATCGCCACCACCGCTTCATCCGCGCGGCTCAAGGCACACAGCGCCTCAAAGGCGCCAAGGCGCACGTCGGGAACTTCATCGCGCACCAAGCCGGCGAGCAGGCGCGCGGGATCGTGCAGGGCCCGCGCCTCACGCACGACGCGCAGGCGCTCCCACGGCCGGGCGACCGCGTTGGCGCGCGCTTCCACAGCCAGGTTGGACGCTGCGTAGAGCTCTTCAAAGGCCGCCGTACCCGTTGGCCCGGCCAGCTCGGCCATTTCCGTCAGCAGGCGGCGGGCAAAGTCGCGCGACAGCGAACCGAGCGCGGCAAGGGCCTTGGACTTGGCCGTCGGATCAGGCTCAGCGCCGGTCATCCGCTGCACGGCGTCCAGGAGCGCCGCGCGCGTGGTCTGGAACGCTTTTTCACGGCTGATCGCGCGGTTGCGGACGATGAGCATCGCGACGAGCGCGACGAGCACGATCACCAACTCCAGCGCCACGAACAAGATGATCAGCAGCTCCGGCAGGGTCAGCAGCTCAAGGCGAAAATTGCTCACAGCCGACCTCGCAGCACGAGGGTGATGTCGGTGAAGGGGTCGTTCTTGGCGTCAAACGGCTGGACGCGCGACACGGAGAGGCGGGTGCCCCAGCGCGCGGTCCACCAGTGCTCGCCGCCGAGAACGAGCGACGTGCCGACGGGCGTGTTGATGCCAAAGCGCTCGACGAAGGTGGGATCCGTGCCGAGGTACAGCCACGCAAACGCCATCCAGCGCGGATGCGGCTCCCAGCGCGCCTTGACAAAACCTGTGTGATAATAAGTTGTTGAAGTCGTCGCGCTGGGCGCGAGGTGCATCAACATGTAGCCGGGCTGAAGAGTCCAGTCCTTCACATAGAAAATCACATTGGGCGCAAGCGTCCACGCCGTCGTCGGGAAGGTCTGGGACGTCGCGGACGTCGCGTAGTGCGCGAGCCGGCCATACAGCCCGAGCGAGAATTCCTTGACGATGCTGAGCGCCAAATCCGCGCGGCCGTCGTAGGCCGGAAGGATGGTCTTGTTGGGCGACCCTTCAAAGTGGATCATGCCGTCCAATCGGCTGAAACCAAAGTAGAACTCGCCCTTTGCTGCGGCGGCCCACTCCGTCTCGGTGCCAAAAGCGCGCCGCTCGTAAATCCCGCCCAGCAGGAAGCTGAAGCGCTTGCTGAGCCGCCGACCGATGTGCGCGTCCGCCCGCCACCAGGTCGAGCCGCTGTGCAGCGTCGTGGTGCCCGCGACGTCGGAGAACCACGGGTGCACAAGCCGCGCGTAGAGCATGTCCTGCTCGTCGTTCAGCTGCCCGCCCGACTTCAGCTCCTGGGTCACAGTCGGCGTTTCTTCCAGTTCCAGCGCGAGATCGATGATCCGCTGATGCAATTCCGGTCGGCCATCGCCGGCAAGTTCCAGCGCGCGGTATTGCGCGAGCGCGCCGGACTTGTCGCCGTCAGAAAGCAGCAGCTGGGCGTCAAGCTCGCGAATCTCCGCGTCTTCCGGGTGCCGCACCTGCACGGGCGCCAGCACGGTGCGCGACGCTTCACGGCGGTCCAGCCAAAACAGCAGCCGCGCGCGCTGGACAAGCAGTTCGTCATCGTCCGGGGACTTGACCAGAAGCGCGTCCACTTCCGCGAGCGCTTCGCTGAACTTGCTGGCCTGGATCAGGCGGACGATGGACCCGTGTTTCACGTCGCTCTTGAGCTTTTCCGGCGGCACTTGCGGCAGCGCCCACGCGGTCGCGACAGGCCCGGCATTGGCGCGCGGCTTGGCCGGTGCAGCCGCCGCGGTGGGCGAGACAGCTGCGGGCAAGGGCTGGGCGAGCGCCGCGGCAGGAGCAGCCGGAGCCGCCGATGGGGTCGACGCGGCGGCAAGGCCAACGGCAGCGGGCTTGGCGGCGGGAACTGCTTTGGCGGGCTTGCCGCCCTTCGCGTCAGGCTTGGCGCCAACCGGTTTAGCTGCGGCCGCAACCGGAGTCGCGGCGTGCGGAAGGGCGACGGCAGGCGTCGCAGCGCGCGGCAGGGCAACCGCAGCCACCGGCGTCGCGGCGGCGGGCAGGGAAAGCGCAGGTGCGGGCTTGGCTACGGCCGCAGCAGGGGCAGCGGGCGCGGGAGCCGCCGGGACTGTCGACTTGGCGCGCAGGACCTTGGAGGCCTTGGCTTTCTTGGCTGGCTTGGCGTGCGCGGCGGCTTTGCCGTGACGGGCGGCGGCGGTCGCGACCAGCGGATAGAGCACGCACGCGGCCGCCAGCAGCAGGAAAATCCCGCGCAAAATGAGCGGTGTCGCTACCCGCCTGGAAATCGCGTTGGGTTTGTTCAACCGCACTTGCATTGCCGAAACTCCGGACGCCGGGGCGCCCTTCCGCTATCACTTCTCAGACCGCAAACGCTCCAGCACAGGCGTAACCCGCACCTTACCCGCAATGCGAAGCCCCGCACAAGTACGGCGCCAACCACGCAGTGTCCGTCAGGTCCTGCGCGGCGGCAAGAACTCGCACCATCTGGCGAAACTCGGCATGCACCGGGCTCACGTCAGCGGCAGGGAAAACTGCGTCAAACGGCGGATATGCTTGGCGAGAATGTCCGTTTCCACGTGCACGGCCTTGCCGACTTCCCCCGCGAGGAGCTGGGTGTGCTGCGCGGTATGCGGCACGATCGTCACACCAACGCAATGCATCGGCAGATCGCCGCCACCGACCCGGTTGACGGTCAAGGACACGCCGTCCAGACAAATGCTGCCTTTTTCGACAACTTCCGGCAGCAGCGCGAGCGGCAGGCCATAGATCAGGTCCCAGCCCGCCGGATGCGCGCGCTTCTCCAACAGGTGACCAACGCCGTCGACGTGCCCTGTCACAATATGGCCGCCCAGACGATCGCCGACCCGCATCGCACGTTCCAGGTTGCAGGTCTGACCGACCACCGCCGTGGCAAACGTGGTCCGCGCGAGGGTCTCGTGGGACAGGTCAAACGTCAGGGTTTCGCCCGCCTCATCCGCAGCGATGCGTATGGCCGTCAGGCACGCGCCGTTCACCGCCACGCTGTCGCCCAAGCCAGTCGCACCGTCGCCGTCTGGCCACCGCACGCTCACGCTCAATTGCGCGCCGCCGCCGCGATGGGCGATTGCGGTCAAGGTCCCGAGCGCTTCCACCAAACCTGTGAACATCCTGCCTCCCGTTCCGTGGCGACCATCACTGCGGTCGCGCTGTCAGCCACACGTCCTGACCCACCTGCTGCACCGCCGTCCAGCGCAGCGCGCGCGCGTCGTCCAGCGTCGCAATCCCCAGCGGCTGCAGCCACGCCGTGCCACTGCCGAGCAGCTTGGGCGCCAGCAGCAGATCGAGCCGATCGACCAACCGTGCCGCCCAGAGCGCCGTGCCCAGCGTCGGCCCCCCTTCGCACAGCACGTGATGGACCCCGCGCTGATAAAGCACCCGCAGGACGTCGCGCAGCCACGTCGGCGCGGCCGGCACGCACAGGATGTCAACGCCCAACGCGCGCAGCTGATCGGCGTGCGTCGAGGTTTCACGCCGCGGATCGTCGGTCACGACGAGCGTCGCTTGCGCCGCGGTTTGCGCCAGATGGCTGGCCGTTGGGAGTTGCAGGCGGCGATCCAGGACCACGCGCAGCGGCAAATGGCGCGGCGGCGCGGGCAGGTCACGGCAATCGAGACGCGGGTTATCGGCCAGCGCCGTCCCGCTGCCAATGAGCACGGCGTCCGCTTCTGCGCGCATGCCGTGCACGAGGCGGCGCGCATCGGGACTGGAGATCCAGCGCGTCGTGCCATCGTCCGCGGCCACGCGGCCATCGGCGGTCGCGGCAAGCTTGTACTGGAGGAACGGCCGTTGCTGGCCAATGCCGGTGAGGAAGACCGCCGCCAGATCGCCAGCGGCTTCTGCCAGGACGTCAGTCGTTACCGCAATGCCGGCCGCACGCAGCGTTTCTGTCCCACCGGACGCCGTCGCGTGCGGGTCGCGTACGCCGATGACCACGCGCGCCACGCCCGCGGCGATCAGCGCCTGCGCACAAGGTGGCGTCCGTCCCCAGTGATTGCACGGTTCCAGCGTCACGTAAGCCGTCGCGCCGCGCGCCCGATCCCCCGCTTGCGCCAGGGCGACGGCTTCCGCGTGCGGACCGCCAACGACCGCGTGAAAGCCTTCGCCAACGACGACGTCGCCATGAACCAGCACGCAACCGACGAGTGGATTGGGCCGTACCGCGCGCGTCGCTTCCGCACCGAGCGCGATCGCCCGCTGCATCCACGCGCGATCACCCGCGGCGTTCATGGGTTGCCGCTTGCGGCCGATTCGTCATCCGCCAACTGCCGCACTTCATCGAGCAGCTCCGTGATGTCGCGGAATTCCCGATAGACGCTGGCAAACCGCACGTACGCGATGTGATCCTGTTTGCGCAGGAACTCCATCACCATGTCGCCGAGCAGCGTCGAAGGCACTTCGCGCTCGCCGGTCTCGGACAGCCGCGTTTCCACGCTGCGCAGGAACTCGTCCACCGTGTCGGCGGGAATCGGCCGGCGGTGCATGGCCTTGACGATGCCGCCGCGCAGTTTCTCGCGGCCAAATTCTTCGCGTTGACCCTGTTTCTTCACGATGAGCGGCAGTTGCAGCTCGATGCGCTCGTAGGTCGTGTACCGGTGGTTGCAGGCTTCGCACGCGCGACGACGACGGATCGCATCGCCGCCCGGCAACAGCCGCGAATCGACGACCTTGTCGGCCTCATCACCGCAGCGGGGACAGCGCATTTTGGCTCACTCCATCTGGGAAATCAGGTCCAGACGGGCTTGATGACGCGGATCGAAGGCCGTCGTCAGCCACGTCTCCACGCATTCCTGGATGATCATCGGCCCGGTGCTCCGCGCCCCGAGGCACAACACATTGGCGTTGTTGTGCTCCGCGCAGAGGCGGGCCGTCGTCACGTCATGCACCAGCGCTGCGCGGATGCCGACGATCTTGTTGGCAGCGATGCTCATGCCGATGCCGGTGCCGCACAGGAGGATGCCGCGATCGGCAGCCCCTTGCATCACGGCACCGCAGACGGCCGCAGCGTAGCGCGGATAGTCAACGCGCTCGCCCGGACCGCAGCCCAGGTCATCAACGACGTAGCCGAGCTCCACGAGGCGTTTAGCAACGCTTTGGCGCAACTCAACAGCAGCGTGATCGGACGCGATGGCGATGCGCATCACCGGCCTCGCGACTTAGGACTCGCTCGACGCCGCAGCGCCCGGCTGCAGACCGGCGATGATTTCCTTGCCCGCGTAGTGGCCGCAGTTCCCGCAGATGCGGTGCGGGCGCAGGGCCTCGCTGCAGTTCTTGCAGGTGGAAAGGGTCGGCGCGGTCATCTTGTCCCACTGGGCGCGGCGCATGGCCGTGCGCGAGTTGGACATGCGTTTCTTTGGAACTGCCATCTTATCCTCCGGTTACTTTCGCTCTCAGGGCAACTTCCGCTGCCGCTCCACTCATTCCCGCGCACTGAACCTTGCGGTCCCGCAACGCGCGACCCTTAGTTCTTCGGCACCCGCAGTTCAGCGAGCTTGGCCCACGGCGACGAGCGTTCTTCGCTCAGGTCGCACGTGCACGTCTCGGTGTTGCGGTTGATGCCGCAGCGCGGGCACAAGCCCTTGCAGTCTTCGTTGCAGAGCGGCACGTCCGGCAGCGCCAGGATCGTGTGCTCAATGCACAATTCGTCGAGCAAAATGGTGGCGCCGTCGTGCTCGCTCACGTCCGGATCAGCGTCCAGATCGGCGGCTTCGGCGTCAAACTCGTCGCCAGCGTCCAGCTGTCCTGGGCCGACAAAGTGATGATCGAACTCGGTATCCACCGTCAATTCAATCGGTTCCGCGCAACGACTGCAGGCGCAGCGAAACTTGCCTTGCACGTGGGCATGCACTTCCACAACTTCCGCATGGCGCGAAGCCGTCACCGCGATCGCCATCGTGGGCGCCGCCGCTTCGTAGACGCCGACCAAACGCTCCGCGCACCAGGACGTCGCAAGGCTTGCCTCACGCGTTTGCGGCGTTGCGTTCAGACTGGAGATAGGAAGTGAGACAGCCACAAAACCCTCGAAAGACCCAAGACCATACGGCAAACGCCGGGCGGAAAGGGGGCTGTATGCTAGGGTCGGGCGGCGAGACTGTCAATGGAATCCTGCACCCGCGGATGCGGCTTGGCGCGCGACGTGGGGAGGCCGCTTGACACTGGCCGCGCGCGGTTCACAGAATGCCGTGGGCGTCCCATTGGCGTCGGTGCCGTTATGATCAACGAACACGCACGTTTCCAGCTCGAAGCCAGCAAGCTCGGCCGCGACCACGTGTTCCAGGTCACGGTCTTTGAGAAGGAAGAGCGGCGCCGCAAACGCTACTTCGCTGAGACGCAATGCTCCGATCCGTTTCACCTCGTCATCCAGTTTATCATCCGCGATGCGCCGGATTTCGACGCGCTGCTCGGGCGTTTTGTCGGCCAACTGGAGCACCGCGGCTTTGAACCACGGCGCATTCGCCTCTGCACGCCGACCGGCAAATGGCAGGCGTGGGGCCCCGTTCCGCACCTTGGCACCGGTCCGTTCCCGGTGGCCGATGAGCCGCCGCCGATCGAGACGGCTGACGATCGCCGCATCACCGGCATGAAGACCAGCCCTAAAGCTTGAGCGACAACTGCGTTTGGCCATCCAGCAGCGGCAGCGGACGGCCCTGCTCATGCGCCAGCAGCCACGCCTTGCGCGCCATTCCGCCGCCATAGCCCGTCAGCGCCCCGGACGCGCCGATTACCCGATGGCACGGCACCACGATCGACAGCGGATTGCGGCCGTTGGCGAGGCCGACCGCGCGCGCTGCCTCCGGCTTGCCGATGCGCTGCGCCAATTCGCCGTAGCTGAGCGTTTGGCCGTACGCGATCGCCGCCAGGGCCTGCCACACTTGCTGCTGGAACGGCGTGCCAACCGGCTGCAGCGGCAGGTCGAAAGCGCGCAGCGTCCCGGCAAAATAAGCGTCGAATTGCTGGCGCGCGGCGGCAAACGGCGCGGCGGCGTCTGCCTGCTGCCAACTCGCCGCGATCGCGGGTCCATGCCGATGCTCGGCCAGGTAAACGCCAGTCAGCGCGGCGCCGTCGCCAGTCAGCAGCAGCGGGCCGAGCGGACTTGCCAGCGTCGTATACAGCACCGCGGGATCGGCGCTCACGGCGACGCCTCGTCGACCGCCTGCCGGGCAAGCCAAGCGTCGCGGGCCCGCTCGCGCACGCGGCGATTCCCGGCTGGGTCGCGCACTGTGAGGCGTTCGCCGTCCAGATACTCAGCAAACGGGATCAGGTGCTTGCGCGTCAGGCCAAGGATGTCCTTGAGCTCGCCCGTGCTGAAGCTCGCCACATCGACGAACGCCGCCAACACGCGATCGCGCGCCGCGTGCACCTCGCTTGCCAGCACCCAATAGTCCTCCGCGATGCGGATCGCGCGCCCCGCCGTCTGGGCCGCCTGCAGGCCCACCAGGACCGCCTTGGCGTCGACCTGCAGCATGTCCGCCAGCTGCGCCGGGGTCTCCGTCGCCAGGTGCTGGGCCGCCAGCAGCGCCTCAATGGCCGCCACCAGTTCCGGCGACGCCGTGGCCTTGGCGACAAAACCGGGCAGCGCGAGCGCGGTCCCGAGCGCGGTCAACTGGCCCTGACGCACCACCAGCGCGCAGATCTGGGCAAAAGCCGAAACCTCCAGCCAAGGCGCGAGCTGCCGGTGCAGATCGGCGATCTCCGCGCCCGGTCGGCTGGGCTGGGCCTTGTGAAACTGCCGCACCGCGTCAAGCACCGCGACGCTCAAGTTCTGGACATCCTGCGGCTGCAGCCAGCGCGGCGGCGCGCCCAGACGCTGGAGCTGTTTGCGATCCCCCAGCAGTTTCAATGCTTTTTGCAGCTGTCCCGGCGGCACGGTGCAAATCCGCTGCAGTTCGTCGTCACTCGCGCCGCGGCCATGCGCGAGCGCGACGGCGCCGAGAATCTGCGACTCCGCATCCGGCTGGCTCAGGCGAAGCAGGGACTCCAGGACCAGCGGATCGCCCAGCTTGTGGCGCTGCGGCTGCGGATGCAGCACGCGACCACCGCCCAGCGTCTGGCCAAAGCGCGGATCGACGCGCGAGCCGCGCACCACAAAGCCCTCGCCCGCAGCGACGGCTTGGGGCGCATCCAGGCGGATCTGCGCGAGCGCGGTCTGGCCCGGCTGCAGCGGCTGGCCTTCCAGAAGCACGATCGCCCCTTCGCTCAGCGCCGTGCCCAGCTGGATTGCCGCGCGGCGGCGGATCGGCAGCGGCTTGCAGTGCGGCAGCAGCGTCAGCTCCACGTCAAACCGATCGCTGACCGCCACGGTGCCCGGGGTTGCGAGCATCGCGCCGATCGGCACGTCGTCCAGCGTCGCACCGGCGAGGTTCAGCGCCACGCGCCCGGGTGCCTGGACGCGCGCCTGCGCCACGCCGTGCCTCTCCAGCCCACGCACGCGAAAGGTCGTCTGCTGCGGCAGCACTTCCAGCATTTGCTCGACTTCCACTTGGCCCGCCACCGCGGTGCCCGCCACCACGGTGCCGCGGCCCTTCAACGAGAAGCTGCGATCGACCGCCAGCCGGAACGGCCGCCCGAGCGTGTCAGTCTCCTGTCGCCGCACCACCTGCAGCGCCTGGCAGAAGGCCTGGAGGTGCGCCTGCAACGCCGCGACGCTCTCGGGCGCGCGCACGGAGACCGGCCAGACCGGCGCGTCGGCCAGGAACGTGCCCTTGGTCAGCTGCGCAAGGTCGTCGCGCGCCATCTCCAGCATGTCAGCGTCGCACAAATCCGTCTTTGTCAGCACGACCGCGCCGTGGCGGATTCCCAGCAGTTGCGCGATCGCGAGGTGTTCGCGGCCCTGCGGCATCACGCCCTCATCGGCCGCAACAACCAACAGCAGGGCATCGACGCCGACCGCGCCGGCGATCATCCGCCGCACAAACCGCTCGTGGCCCGGCATGTCGATGAGCGCAACGCGCCCGACTTCCGGCACGTCCAGCCAGGCAAATCCAAGCTCAATGCTGATGCCACGGCGCTGCTCTTCCGGAAGCCGGTCGGTCTCGATGCCGGTCAAGGCGCGGACCAGCGAGGTCTTGCCGTGATCGACGTGGCCGGCGATTCCCAAGGTCAGCACGTTATCCCCCGCTGGCTATTCTGGCGCCAGAACCACTTCCACGCAGCGCTGCGGATCCAGCCGCTCGCGCGCCACCTTCAGCACATCCTCCGCCGTCACCGCCAGCAGACGCTGCAGATGGCCCTGCCACGCCGGGCGCCCCAGGCCATAGAGTTCGTCCAGGCACAGCGTCGCCGCCCGTGCCAACCGCCGCTGCAGGCCGATTTGATGCCCGCCCGCCAGCGACGCGCGGGTCCGCTCCAGCTCACCCGGATGCAGCGGCTCCTGACGCACGCGCTCCAACTGCGCGTAGAGGCCCGCGAGCGCTTGCGGCACCTTGTCGGGCGTCGTGCCGATGTAGAACGAGAAGTAGCCCGGGTCCACGCCATCGACGTTCATCGCGCCCACCGAATAGGCCAGCGACTGCCGATCGCGCAGCTCCAGGAACAGCCGGCCAGACTGGCCGCCCAGCGCGGTCGCGAGGACCTCCAGCGCGTAGCGTTCCGGTTCAAAAAGCGTCGCGCCGCGGAAGCCCAGCACGATGTGCGCCTGCTGTTTGTCCGCGGTCAGCCGCACCTGCCGTCGCTCGCTGAGGAACGGCACGGCTTGGCTCGGCGGCGCCGGCAGCGGCACGCGATCCGTGGGCGTGTGCGCAGCGATCGCCTCGGCCATGCGCTGCGGATGCACGTCGCCCGAGATTGCCCAGACGAGGCGGCCGGGCACCAAGCGGCCGCGGAGATACTCCTGCAGCTCCGGGCGCTGCAGCCGGGCGAGGCTCTCCGGCGAACCGAGAATGCCAAAACCGTAAGGATGATCGCCATACAGCGTCCGCGCCATCGCCCGCATGGCCCGACGGCCCGGCGCATCCTCTTCGTGCCGCAGCTCCTCCAGCTGCACTTTCTTCTGCTGGGCGATTTCGTCTTCCGGCAGCGTCGCGCCAAAGAGGCAGCCGCACGCGAGGTCCAGCACCGCGTCCGTCGTCGTCTTGAGCGACACGGCGCTGAGGCCAAGGCTGTTGCGTCCCGCGACGCCTTGCACGCCCGCCGCGAGGCCTTCAATGCGCGCGGCAATCGCATCGCCAGACAGCTGCTCCGTGCCGCGCGTCAGCAATTGCCCCAGCATGCACGTCCGGCCCACCGTCGACGGATCTTCCGCGAGCTGACCGCCCAGCGCCGCGACCCGCATGCCCCACACCGGCACGCTCGCATCGGGCTGGATCAGCAGCACGTCGCCGCTCGGCAGCACGATGCGCTCGATACCGTCCAGCACGTCCGGCTGATGGAGCGCCAGCGACGCCGGCACCGGCTTCAGGGAATCCTGCACCTGCCGCAGCAGGCGCGCCGCGTCCACCGGCGGCGCATCCGACTTCCCGGGCAGCACGACGATCTGCACGCTCTCCGGCGTCAGCCACGTATACGCCGCGCGCTGCACTTCCGCCGTCGTCAGTTCGGCGATCCGCGCGTGGTAGAGGCGCTCCCATTCGGGATCGCCCGTCGCCATCAGGAAGTAGCCGTGGTTCTGCACAAGGCCCTGCGCGGTCTCGCGCTTCCACGTCGCATCGCTCAGCAGGTTGGCGCGCGCCTTGGCGAGCTCCGCTTCCTCAATTCCGCCGACGCGCATCGCCTGCACAACGGCGACCGTCGCCAGGACCGCAGCTTCCAGACGCTCCTGACTCGTCGAGAACGTCACCGTGAACAGCCCCGCGCGCGGCGGCGTCCACGTCGCCGAGCCGATGTCATTGCACAGCTCTTTGTCGCGCAGCACTTGCCGCACCAGCCGCGACGATTCGCCCTGACCCAGCGCGATCGCCGCCACGTCCAGCGCGGCGACGTCGTGCTCGAGCAGCGACGGAATGGGCCACGAGAGCAGGACCTTGGCCTCCGAAAACGCCGTGCCGACCAGATCGATCCCCGCCTTGAGGCGCGGCGCGGGCACACCGGCGACCGGCTCGATTTCGCGGTGCGGCTGCCCGGCAAAAAACTCCGTGACGGCCGCGTGCAGCTCCGCCGGATCAAATGCGCCGGCCACGACGATCGCCGTGTTCTCCGCCACGTAATGGCGCCGCCAGAAGCGCCGCATCGCGTCCGACGTCACCGCCCGCACGCTCTCCGGCGTTCCGAGGATCGGCAGCGCGTACGGATGGCCGCCGAACGCCAGCTCAAACAGCCGCTCAAACGCCACGCTCCCCGGATCATCCGCCGCGCGCCGCTGTTCCTCGACGACGACTTCGATTTCCCGCGCCAGCTCGTCGGCGTCAAAGGCGGGATGACACACCGCGTCCGCCAGCACGTCCAAGCCCACGCGCCACTGCGTCGCCGGCATGACCACGTGGTAGCAGGTCTGGTCGTGGCTCGTCCACGCGTTGATCTGCCCGCCCACAACTTCCACCGCGTGCGCGACGTCGCCCACGCCGCGGTGCATCACGCCGTTGCGCTCCGTGCCCTTGAAGAGCATGTGCTCGTGCAGGTGCGCGAGGCCGTGCTCGCCGTCCTGTTCGTCGTAGCTGCCCACGCCGATCCACACCTGAATCGCCACGACGGGCATCTCAGGCACGGGGATGGCCAGAAAAGTCTGACCGCTGACCAGTTTTTGACTCTGCATATGTTCCAGTGCCAGCGGCTAGGCTGGCTCGACCTGATTGTGATGGGCCCGCGCGCGGGCGACCATGGCGACCAGGTCCGGCTCAAACGGCGCCTTGGCGACGCCGTGTTCAGTGATGATGCCGGCGATCAGTTCATGCGGCACGACGTCAAACGCCGGATTGAAGACGTCCACGCCCGCTGCTGCGACGCGCTGGCCGCCCAGGTGCGTGACCTCTTCCGCCTTGCGCTCTTCGATCGGAATGTGCGCGCCGCTGTCGCAGCCGATGTCGACCGTCGAAGTCGGCGCGGCGATGTAGAACGGAATGTTATGGTATTTGCACAGGATCGCCAGGCCGTACGTGCCGATCTTGTTGGCCGAGTCGCCGTTGCGCGCGATGCGATCCGCACCCGCGATCGCCGCGTGCACGTGGCCGAGCTTCAGCACGTGCGCCGCCATGTTGTCCGTGATGAGCGTCGCCGGCAGCTTGTCCTGCGCGCACTCCCACGCCGTGAGCCGCGCACCTTGCAGCAGCGGCCGCGTCTCGTCGATCCACACGTGGATCTGCTTGCCCTGTGCCACCGCGGTGCGGATGACGCCAAGCGCCGTGCCGTGTCCGCCCGTGGCCAGCCCGCCCGTGTTGCAGTGCGTGATCACGCCGCCCGACTGCGGCATCAGCGGCGCGCCATGGCGACCGATCGCCAGGCACATCTCCACGTCCTCGGCGTGAATGCGCTTGGCCTCTTCCACCAACATCGCCGCGCGCTCGTGCAGGCCGCGGATATGCCACCGCGCCGCCGTTTCCTGCATCCGCTTGATGGCCCAGAACAGGTTGACCGCGGTCGGTCGCGTCGCGCCAAAGCGCTTGCAGGTCTCGTCAAAGATGGCGTCAAAGCTGTTGGCGTGCAGGTCCTTGGTGCGAACCGCGAGCTGCATCGCCTGGGCAATGCCATAGGCCGCAGCCACGCCGATCGCGGGCGCGCCGCGCACCGTCAGCGTGCGGATGGCTTCCATCACCTCGTCGGGCTGCCGGCAATCCAGATAGATCGTCTCGCCCGGCAAGGCGCGCTGATCCAGGAGCCGCACAATCGGCCCCTCGTCGGACCAGGCTACTGCTTGAAAATGACTGGAAGTTTCCATTGCAACACCCACTTGTCCGATCGGCGATTGGCGCCGTCTCGTCTAGCGCACCTGAATTTGGCCGATCGTCACGCGGTTATCGCTGTGCTTGATGACGCCCTGACCGCTCGCCGCCAGCAGAGGCAGACGCTGCTCGCTGGACGGATTGTACCAGCCCATGATGATGTCGTTCGGCCCGGATTGCGTGCCCAGCGCGACTTCCTGTTCGAAACTGTCGGCGATGATGTCGCCTTGCATCCAGTGATTCGTCGCAAAACACCCGCCGCACGGCTTGTTTTCGTCCTCGCTCGGATCCGGGTCGGTCAACGGCCAACGGTCGAGGTTCAGCGGATGCGGGTGCATGAACAGCTTCCAGGACGTCGCCGTCGGCTTCACGACCTTCCAGTACAGCGTCATCTTGTACTTGCCGGAACGCTGCACGGAGTACTCAGCCATCTTGAAGCCGATGAGGTGAATGCTGTTGTCGAAGTTGGCGAACACCTTCTTGACGCCGGGAATCGCGTCGAACTCTGCCTGGGTCAGCAGCGCCTTCATCAGCCAGTTCTGGTCGATCTGACCCGCCGCGAGGTGATTGGCGGTCAGCACAAGCCGCGACGACGCCGCGTCGATGACCGCGATGTGCCGGCCATACGCTTCGCGGAACGCGTGGTTGATCTCCGAGAACGCGTCCTTGGGCACCACGACGAAGCGCTGCAACGGCTCCGGCGCGGCGAAAGCGCTCGAGCCCGCGACGCCGCTGAGCTTGTCCAAGGTGAACGCGCCCCGGACGGGATCGTCCGCGACGAGGTCCGCCAGCGCGCCCAGCGTCAGCCAATCCGCGCCATTGTCCGTGACGGTCTGCGGCGAGCCGTTGGGGCCAGTGAACTGCGCGCCCTTCCACTGTCCCGGTTGCCACGCCGCGGCCTGAACCGTGAGCCGCGCCGCTTCGACCTTGTGCGCCACGCCAAACCAGGCCGGCGCATCGCGTTTGCCGTCGTGATTGGCGTCGACGACGTCCGACCAGCCCGGCAGACCCAGCGGCCCGGAGAGCCCGCCTTCCTGATTGTCCGCCAAACGCACCGCGACGTTGCGATCGGCCAGCAGCGCGAGGACCGCGGGACGGTCGTCGATCTGCGGCATGGAGGCCGTGTAGAAATTGCTCTCGCCGCCCGACTTGGCCGATCCGTGGGTGAACGTGCGCGGCGCGCCGCCCGGATCCTTGGTCGCACCTTCGGCCTCCGCGATGCGGTTGAGCAGGTGCTTCTGCGAGTAGTGCACGGACAGCCCCGGCAGCAACGACCAGCTGTAACCCGCCGTGAACACGGTCCCGGCAAGCACCAGCGCCAGCGCGGCAAAGCGCGGCTGTTCCAGCTTCTCCACCGCCGTCATGGCAAGGCCGACCAGCCGGTCAGCCAGCGGTTTCTTGCCGGCGAGGCGATTGACGAGCACGAGCAGCGCCAGCAGGAGGAGGCCGCCGGTATCCGGCGCTGTCGCCAGCACGTGGGCAAGGTACTTGATGGCTTCCTTGGCCGCCGCGCTTTCCTGGCCCTTGATGGCCGCCTGCATCGTCTCGTCGACGTAGCGCGCGCCCATCGGGCCCATCACCGTGAAGAAAACGGTGACGCCGATCGCCGCAAGCGGGTAACCGTACCCACTGGGGCGATCCTGCGCCGTGCCGAGGACGGTCAGCAGCGTCGCGATCGCCAGCAGCCACATGCCGAGCAGGTAGGGCCAATTCCACGTACCGGAGGCTTGCGCAGCACCGATGCCGAGCCCCGCCAGCGCCCAGAGCGCGAGAAGACCGAAGATCAGCAGCGGTGCACGCACGAGACCCGCCGCCAACGGCTGGAGCATGTCGCCTTCGCGATCGGCGTCCAGGAAGCCGTCGGTCTTGACCAGCGCGCGCAGAACGACGCCCTTGATCAGCCCGAGCAGCGGCATGAGGAACGCGAGCGACTGCGCGCCAACCACCAGGGCGTGCCCAACGCTGTCGTGCCCGCCTTCCGTCAAGCGCGCCACGCCGCCGAGCAGCACGGCGACCGCGCCCACCGCGGCGAGCGACAAGGACAGCGCTGGCGCGGCAAAAGGTCGCGCCAAACGCAGCGGCAAGGTTGTCACGCGGTTGAGCGCGCGCGGCCCAACCGTGGTCAGGATGGCGTAGAGCAGCAGCGCGAAGAACAGCACGGCGCCGGCGATGATCTCCGGGCGGATGCCGAGAATCGTGACCCAGATGCGGTCATACGGGTAGTTCCAGGTCGTCGCGAGCGTCTTCAGCATCACGTCCAGCTTGGTGCCCAGGGACACGATGCCGTCCAGCGCCCAGAGGATGAAGATCACCGCCAAGGCCCAAGCCGCGCCCGTCGTTGTGCGCAACTTCGCGACCGCGTTGCGAATCGTCGCCGCCGGCCGCGCCGCGCCCAGCGCAAACGCGAAGACGAGAAGCAGCGCGATCGCCCGCAGCGCCCGCGGCATGTCCAATTCCGCCGGCCACGGGTGATTGCCGCCGCCACTGGAGAACGGCGGGTCAAAGACGACAAAACGCACGACGGCTTCCGCGCCCTTGCCGATTTCGCGATGCAGGAGCAGCGTCGCGAGCACGGCGAAGATCGCGACGGTGCGCCCCGCGACTGTACCGGCCAGCAGCGCCTCCAACAGCACGGCCGCAGCCACCGCCGCGAGCGGTCCAGCCGGCGCGACGAAGTGGCCAAATTTGCGGATGAGCACCGCGTTGACGACGAGGCTGGCGACAAGTGCGATCAGCAGCACGGCGCGGGCCGACTGCCGATCGGCCGTTTCTTCATCGTCCGCCAGCAGCTTGCCGGCGCCGAGCACGACGATCGCGCTCCACGGATACAAGCCAAAACCGACCTGACCGATCACCCACGCGAAGTCGCGATGCACCACGTCAGGTCCGCCGCCAAACGGCCATGAGGTCAAGCGAAAGCTCCGCAACAGCAGGCTCTCCGGATCGCCGCCGTAGACGAGCAACGCCAGGAGTCCGGTGGCGGCGAGCGCCATCAGCGCGCCGATGCCCAACGCGCCGCGGAACCGACCCGTGGCGAGCACAGCGCCAACTGCGACGACGCATGCCGTCGCCAAGCCGCCCATGCCCGCGCCGCCCGCCAGCAGACCCAGACCGAGCAACGCCAGCAACGGCCAAGCCCGCGCCGCGCTTTGAGCGCCCAGCGCGAGCGCAAACGCGAAGAGCGCGAGACCCGCGGATTCCGTTGCCTGCAGCGTCAGCGCGCGCGCCAGACCCCAGGTCATCGGCAGCGTCGCGTACACGGCCAGCGCCAGCCATCCGGTCCGCGGCCGCCACAGCCGCCGCAGCGTGAGCACCAGCATCCAGCCGACGAGGATCGCCAAGAGGGCGGCCGGCAATCGCACGGCAAACTCGTTGACGCCAAGCGCCTTGACAGCGAGCGCCGACAGCGCGGAATCGAGCCACGGCGCCGGCACGGAAACCGAATCCTGCTTGAACGCCGGCATCGCCAGCGGGGCCGGACAACGCGCGTCGAGCGTCGCTGGCACGCGATCGGGCGGCACGAGCTCCAGGGTCTTGAGGAACAGCGGCGCGAGGACGATGTCCTGCGTCTCCGGCTCAAACAAGGCGTGCACGGCGGTCCCGCGCAGGGTCTCCGCCAGTTGGTGGGCGCGCGCCATCGCCAGCGGCCAGCGCACGCGATCGGGATCGCGGTTGGCCGAGGCGAGGATCACCGCCGTGCCGCGATTTTGCCCTTCAATCGTCGCCAGTTCGCCGGCGATGGTCTTGAGCTGCTTGTCGTCCGCGTCAGCCGTCAGCGCGTCCAAATCCACAACCACCGCGTGGGCCACTTGCCGACCCGTGCGGGTCACGGCGAGCTGCAGCGCGGTCGCCGCCGTCGCGTCTTTTTGGTCAAATGGATGAGCGAGTCCGTAGCGGCCAGCCGCCTGTTTGCTGAGTGCGTCCAGCAGGTGGCCCGCGCCCGACTCCACAACAAGCACAGCCGGCGCCGCCGCCATCTTGCGGGCGACCGCCGCACGGTCCATTTCCCACGGATCAAGCAGCCCCGCCGCGCCCAGGCCCGGCAGAATCAGCGCGGCAAGCAGCAATGGCGTCAGCCACCACCAGTGACGATCGGCCGCGGCGGCCTTGGATGAAAGCATGGGGTCGGACACGGCGATCTCGTTCTGGCGCGGGGTGCGCAAAAGGGGCTGAAGTCTAGCATGGCTGCCGGGGGTAGCAAACGCGCCGGAGGCAGATCGCGCCTCTTGACAAAGATCCCAACAGGACTTGACAAGACAATTCACGCAAGTCACTGAACTTACACATTTTGACCGACAGAACCGCGTGGCCAGCCCCTTGACAAATGGCAGGTCGCCTCTAGAATGGAGCGTTCGCTGGCCCAGCCTCGGCCTCCAGCGAGCCCAAAGGCGGCAGCAAGTGCGGCTCCGGGTGCGTACGTTTGAACGGATTCCCCGGCGCCTGCGTCCAGTGATGACGCCCGCGCCGCCGAATCAATCCGCTTTGCTTTCGTCAGGATAGGCCCGCATGCACGGCACGGATCACGGACGCAGAGCCGATCACGGACGCGGTGGCGATCACGGCCGGATTCCCATGCAGTCCGTGCGCAACGTCGTGGCGCAGACGGACATGCTGGCAATCGTGCGCGAGATGGTGGAAATCAAGAAAGCCGGCTCCAGCTTCAAGGGCTGCTGCCCGTTCCACGCAGAAAAAACGCCGAGCTTTCACGTCAATCCGGGCCTCAAGCTGTACCACTGCTATGGCTGCGGCGCGGGCGGCGACGTGATTCGCTTTGTCCAGGAAACGCGCGGACTGAACTTTGTGGAAGCGATTGAGATGCTCGCGGAGCGCGTCGGCATCACGCTGGAGCGCGAAGCGGAGCGGCCAGAAGACAGCGCGCGGCGCGCGGAAGCCAAGTCGGCGCGGGGACGGATGCTGGAGTTGGACCGCGCAGCACAAGCCTGGTTTCGCGGACGGCTGCAGTTGGCGGAAGGCCGCAAGGCCCACGATTACGCCCAGACGCGCGGGCTGACGGCGGAGACGATCGAGCGCTTTGGCCTCGGCGCGGCGGGCATCGGCTGGACCGACCTGCTGGACCACCTCGTGCGCCGCGGCTTCAACCGCGACGACATCATCGCCATCGGCTTGGCCAAAGTCGGCGACAAGGGCGGCACCTACGACCGTTTCCGCGACCGCCTGATGTTCCCAATCTACACCGCGGCTGGCGATCTCGTCGGCTTTGGCGGCCGCGATCTGACGGGCGACAAGGAAGTCGCCAAGTACATCAACTCCAGCGAAATCACCTTGGACGGCGAGGAAGAGAACAGCCGTTTCAAGCACTTCTACAAGAAAGGCGACTGTGTCTTTGGCCTGTGGCAGGCGCGCGACGCCATTCGCCGCACCCGCACCGCCATCGTCGTGGAAGGCAACCTGGACGTCATCACGCTGGCGCAGGCCGGTTTTGACAACGCGGTGTGCGCGATGGGCACGGCGCTGACCGACGCCCAGGCCAAGGAAATCAAGCGTTTTGCCGATCGCGTGGCGCTCGTGTTCGACGGCGACGCCGCGGGCCGCAAAGCGGCGATGAAAGCGGTGCCGGTCGTGGTCGGCGCGGGCCTGGAGGGCAGCTACGTCGTCCTGCCGCAGGGCGAGGATCCGGACAGCTTTGTCCGCAAATTTGGCGAAGAAACGTTCCGCGACCTGCTGCAAAAGGCGCCGCCGCTGATTGACGGCTACATCGACGCGCTTGTCGCGGAGTCTGACCACTCCCTGCAGGCCAACTCGGTGATCCTGCAAAAAGCCGGGCCGCTGCTGAGCGCGATCCAGGACGGCATCAGCCGCGACATGGCGCGCAACTACCTGCAAGCGCAGCTGACCAAGGGCGCGATTGAGCCGCACCGCGCGACTTTTGACCGCTACCTCCAGCGTTTGGCGCCGCCGACGCCCAAGGCCGAGCCGCAGCAGCAAATGCGCCCTGACCCGACGTTTGGCGAGCCGGAAGTGGGCAAGCTGGAACAGGATCTCTGCGCGGTACTGGTGTGGTATCCGGCGCTGTGCGGTCAGGCGACGCAGTATGGCGCGCTGGATCTGCTGGAACACGCGGGCATTCGCCTCGCGCTGCGCGACCTGTGCGCGGTGGCGCGCGAGCAAGAGGTCGACATCGACACGCTGAGCGGCTGGGCGCAAGCGCTGCCAGACGGTCGGGCGCGGCGGTTGATCCTGCGCCTGCTGGTGGAAGCGCCGCTGTGCAAGCCGGATCAGGCGCAGGGCTGGCTGGTCCAGGTGACGTGGCGGCTGCAGGAACGGCAGTTGAAGCGCGAGCGCGAACAAGTGACCGAGCAGATGAAGAGCCGGGAAGTGACGCCGGAGAAGCTGGCGGAGCTGTCCACGCATTTGAGCGACATCATGAGAAGGCTTCAGGAATTTGCCAAAGCGGGCGCGCGACAAGCGGTCGCGGCGGCGTCAGGGATCTAGTCGATTGGTTTTTTGAGTCAGAATCGCAAGCATCAGGGGTTTTTATGTTCGAAAGCATCAAGGAAGAAGATCTCCGCAGCATGATCGAACGCGGCAAGTCCGCGGGGTTCGTGTCCGTGGAGGACATTTACCGCGTTGTGGGCGGCGACGTGGAACGGGCCGTGCTGGACGACGTCCTTGCCGTCCTGAACGCCAACTTCATTGAAGTGCTGGACCACAAGCAAGTGGCGCGCGATGCGCCGACGCCCCCGCCGCGTCCGCAGGCGCCGCCGCCGCAGGCGCAGCAGCAGTCCGCGACCAAGGACGAGACGCTGGGTTACGTGGAGGAGACCTACCTCCGCACCAACGACCCCGTGCGGATGTACCTGCGCAAAATGGGCTCCGTGGCGCTGCTGACCCGTCAGGGCGAGATCGAGATCGCCAAGCGCATTGAGATGGGCGAGCACGAGGTGCTCGATTCACTGCTCTCCACCAAGCAGACTTTTGAAGCCCTGTTGGAACGGCGCCAGTATGCCCGCGAGATCACCGCGTGGGTGGAGCAGGATCGCACGGCGCAGGCGCAAGCGACCGCGGAAGGCCTCGACGAAGACTCGGTTTCGCGCGACAGCCGCCGGAGCGGTGAACGGCCGCCGCATTCGTTGAAAGAGCTGGTCAAGTCGCTGGATGACGGCGTCGGCGGCGCGGATGAAATCGCCATTTGCCAGCAGTTGATCGACGCGATCGGCGAGCTGGAGCGTTTCCAGAACGCGCAGGCCAAGATCAACACGGAAGTGCACAGCGCCAAGAGCGATACCGTGCGCCGCGATCTGATGAGCGTGGAAGTCGCCAAGGCGGTGACGGAGCCGTACTTGTCAGAAGTGACGCATGACACGTTTGAGAAGATGCAGTTGGGCCGGCAAATCGCGTCCGACGTCGTCGACGTGGCGCTGCACCGCCAGAAGTACGGCAAGGAGCCGGAGTCGCTGCCGGTGATGGCGACCCTGCTGCGCGTGACCAAGCTGTACCGCAAGCGCGTGCGCTCGGAAGATCCGGCAGAAGCGGCGCGTGCGGATCTGGCGCGCAAGAAACCCACTCGCTCGCTGGACGATCTGCTCAAGGCAGTGCTGGAGGACGAAGCGGCGACGCGCGGCTTGATGGCGCTGGCCAAGGGCATTGACGCCGACGACATGGACCCGGCCAAGGTGCTGGACAACCTGCCGGAGAAGTCGACGCGCCAGCAGCAGAAGCAGTTCCAGAAGTGCCTCGCGCAGGCGTTTGATGAAGTGCTGCCGCTGTGCGACGAGCTCCTGGCCCGTCGGTCGGAAGTGCTGATTGGCGAACCGTCGGCGGCGGAATACCAGCGGCAGGTCAAGGCGCGGATCGATCGCATCGCGCAGATCAGCCATGACATCATCGACATCCTGACGTGGGTGCCGCGCCAGCGCACCAAGGGCAAGCCCCTGCCGCCGCGGCCGAGCGCGCCGGTCGGCGAATTGGCGACCGTGCGGCCGAACATCGAGACGCCGGAATACGCGTCGCTGTCGGCGCAGTTCGCCGAGCAGGTCGTGTTTGTGGAGGCGCGCCGGGCGCTCAACGAACTGCCGCTGTCGCTCAAGCTGTTTGACACGATCCAGAAGCGCGCGCTGCTGGAACGCCTGCTCGATTGCGGCCTGCACAAAAAGCAGTACGACCTGATCATCGAGGACTTCAAGAAGATCGTCCGCGAAGTGATGGATGCGCAGCACCAGATGGCGTCGGAAGAGTCCCGGCTGGCTGAGCTGGCGGCGGAACGGTTCAAGAAGGACGGCAAGAAGAAGGCCGACATCAACTTTGCCTACAAGAAGGTGGTGTTGGTGCTGGTGCGCGACTTCAAGGACTCGCCGCCGCAGCAGCTGCGGATGCTGGAAAAGAAGTACGGCATCACGCGGCAAGAGCTGATGGATGCGTACAAGATCATGAAGGAGTCGCAGCGGCTCAATGATCTGAACACGAAGCAGACGGGCCATTCGCCGGAGGGCTTGAAGAAGATCTACGAGTCGATCGTGCGCGGCGAGCGCATGGCCAACAAGGCGAAGTCGGAGCTCGTGGAGGCCAATCTGCGCCTGGTGGTGTCGATCGCCAAGAAGTACACGAACCGCGGCCTGCAGTTCCTGGATCTGATCCAGGAAGGCAACATCGGCTTGATGAAGGCCGTGGACAAGTTCGAGTACCGCCGCGGCTACAAGTTCAGCACCTACGCGACGTGGTGGATTCGCCAGGCGATCACCCGCGCGATCGCGGACCAAGCGCGCACGATCCGCATTCCGGTGCACATGATCGAGACGATCAACAAGTTGGTGCGCACAAGCCGCTACCTGCAGCAGGAGCTCGCCCGCGAGCCGCTGCCGGAAGAGGTCGCGGCCAAGATGGAGATGCCGCTCGACAAGGTGCGCAAGGTGCTGAAGATCGCCAAGGAGCCGATTTCCCTGGAAACGCCGATCGGCGAGGAAGAAGACAGCCACCTCGGCGACTTCATTGAAGACAAGCGCGCGATCAGCCCGGTTGACGCGGTCACGATGGCGGCGCTCGAAGAGAAGGTGCGCAAGTCGCTGGCTTGCCTGGCGCCGCGCGAAGAAAAGGTCATCCGGATGCGGTTTGGCATCGGCGAGCGCAGCGACCATACGCTGGAAGAGGTCGGCCAGCAGTTTGGCGTGACCCGCGAGCGCATCCGGCAGATTGAAGCCAAGGCGCTGCGGAAATTGCGCCACACCGCGCGGGCGAAGATTTTGAAGCCGTTCAGCGACGGTTGAAGCGAGCAGACCAACCGGGACGGGTGACAACTTGACCCGTCACGGTTGTGACCGCACTCTTCCCCTCGCAATGGGCCGGTTTTGTCGCGCCCCAAGGTTGCCATGACGGCCTCTCGGCTCCCGAGCCTCCCGCTGACGGGAATGCGCCTCACCGCGGCCCACGCGGAGGGTCAGGCGCTGTGATTCAGACGATCCCCAGCGTCCGACGGCGCGCGTTGGCCATTGCGGCGGTGCTGACGTGTTCGGCGCTGATGCAGGAAGTCGCCGGCATCATCGGCACAAGCGGCGTCGTCGCGGATGCGGGCGTGGACCCGCTGCTCGGCCTCTGGGTGCTGGACGCGATCATCGCGGTCGTCTGCGCGCTGGGCCTGGGCCTCATCATCGACCGGTCGCCGCGCCGCCGCCTCGCCATCGGCCTGCTTGGCGTGTTCGGCATGGCCTACATCGCGACCTGGGTGATGCGCCTGTCCGGCGTCTCGCCAGCGAAGTCATACGGCGTGCTGTACTCCATCAACAGCATCGAGAGCCGCCTCGTGCCCCTGACCGTCTGGGCCCTGGCGCGCGACATGATGACCGACGAAGAGGCGATCACCTGGTTTGGCCCGATCAACTCCATCAGCTACGCCGGCTCCTTCATTGGCGGCGCATTCGCGACGTGGGCTGGCGTGGCGCACATCGCACCGGACCCGCTCATGGCGGTCGGCGGGATTTGCCTGCTCCTCGCCGCCGTGATGTTGCGGCGACTGCGCGCGCTGCGCCATGTGACGCTCGCCGATCCTGCCCCCACGCCCGACGATCCCTCGGAGCCCCAACAGCACACCGACTCGCCGCTGCGGTACCTGCTGCACTCGCCCGTGCTGCGCGGCGTGGCGCTGCTGCTCCTGACCAACGGCATTGCGGAGACGGCGGTTGCCCATCACGTTATCCAGTCGATGTCCGGCACGGCCAAGGACATGGCTGACCTGCAGGCGCCGTATGGCAAGTATCGCCTGCTCATCTGCGCAGTTGCGGCGTCAGCCGGCTCCGTGCTGCCGGCGTATCTGGTGCGGCGGCTGGGTTTTGAGCGCGTGTTCATCGTCACGCCGATTTCCCTGCTGATGGCGCTGGCGACCGTGGCGATCTGGCCGGGCGAGATTGTGGCGATCGGCGTCAGCACGTTCCTTGTTGTCGCCGGCGCGGTGGAAAGTCCTGCGGTCAGTGCGTACCTGGTGCGGACCCCGGCGCACCTGCGCGGCCGCGTGGCGGCGCTGGTGGAAGGCAGCATGTACTCGTTTGGCTACATCGTCGGCTCGGTTCTGATCCTGGTTCTGCATCAGGAACTGCCGCACGGCCTGTTTGGCGGCGACCTGTCCACAGCCGAGCTGATCCTGTTGCTTGCCGCGGGCGGCAGCGCGCTGGCACTGGTGGCGATGCGCATCAGCCTTCGCTACGCCGATCCGCAGCACGCCTGAGACGGCTCAGCCGCCGTCGCGGTAGCGCTTCAGTTCCGCCTCATCGATCCCCGCCTGCTCCAGCCAACGATACACCTGCTTGCGGTGCCGGCCGTAACGCCGCGCGACGTTTTCCAGCACACCGCGCTCTTCCTGCAACGCCTGCCGCAGCGCCGTCGCATCAGGCGCCTCCAGCGGATTCACCGCGGCGGGCGGAGCCGCGCCCAAGCGCGCAGTCTCGTCGACCGCCGGATGGCCGCCCACGTGGCGCAGAATCGTCGGCGACAGCACCGCCCGCGGGACCGGCTGCTCGCCGATATGCCGCCGCAAGTGCACGAGCGTTCCAGCCAGTTCGCGCAGATTGTCGGGCCAGTCGTAGAGCAGCAGGGCTTCAACGGTCTCTTCGTGCAGGACAGTCGGCCACGCCACCGGCGCACCCGCGCTGTTGCGCAGCGGCAGGAGCGCGTCGGCAAAGTGGAACAGGTCCATCCGGCGTTCCCGCAGCGGCGGCAGCACGACCGCGTGGGTGTGGAAACGCGCCAGCAGGTCGCGGCGAAAGCGGCCATCCTGTACGCGCACTGCCAAGTCGGCGTTGGTTGAGGCGCAAAAACGCACGTCGATCGGCTCGTCCTTCACACCGCCCACCGCGCGCACCGTGCGTTCCTCCAGCAACCGCAGCAGCTTGGCCTGCAGGTGCAGCGGCAGATCGCCAATCTCGTCGAGCACCAACGTGCCGTGTTGCGCCTCGCGCACCCGACCTGGCCGCGCCGCCAATGCGCCGGTGAAGGCGCCCGCAACGTGGCCGAACAGCTCCGCCTCAAACAGCGACTCGGGAATCGCCGTTGCGTTCAGCCGCACCAGCTTGCCCTTGCGGCCGGACCGGACGTGCAACTCGTGCGCCGCGTGCTCCTTGCCCGTGCCCGTTTCCCCGCGCAGGAGCACCGGCAGGCTGTCGTGGGCGGCATCCTCCAGCGCCCCGCGCAACTGCCGCGCACGCTCCGATCGGCCCGGAATGTCCGCCGACGGCTCGCCGTGTTCACTGCGCACGCCCATATCGCGCTCCAGCACGAGCACGTTGGCGCCCAGCCGCAGCACGGACCCGTGACCGACCAACGCCTGCTGCAGGCGCTCCCCGCCCACAAACGTGCCGTTGGAGCTGCCGAGATCGGTCACCCGCAGCAACTCGTCCGTGTCCTTGGTGAACATGGCGTGGCGGCGCGAGAGGGTGGAATCGTCGATGCGCAAGGCCGCCGATGCGTCCGGTACCCGGCCAATCTGCGCGCCGTCGGCGAACGGACCATCCTTGGTCATCTTCAGGATCGCCCCGCGCCACTTGGGATCGGGCGAAGCCACAACGTGCAGGCGCCACACGCCGTGCGAACGCGGGCCGGCGGCGGCCCGAGTAGTGAGCACGCGATCCGTCAAATCTGCTTGCATGGTGGCTGAATCCCGCGGGGTGACACGCATCAGCCCGTGGCGAAAGGGTGCGCCAGCGGCAGCCCATCGGTCAAGCGAGACGCGCGCGGCGCGGGTTACTCCGTCAGGCGCAGGGACCGCGCGAGCCGGGTAAGCTGAACGAACTCGCCGCGGTAGCCAAAGCGATCCTGGCCTTGACTGGACGACGCCAGCGCCAGCATCTGCTCCCAGCCAAATGCGCCCAGATACTTGCCGCCGCGGAGCAGTTGGCCAAACGCCGCCACCGACGCGGCAAACCGCATATCCGCGCTGGCTTCCCGGTTCTGAATGCGGTCCGTCGGCTGGCGAATGGGCACCTCCAGCAACTGCGATGCGCCGCCCGCCGGCGCCTTGTAGCGCACCCGCAGAAACGCCAGTTCGCCCGCTTCCACGGGCGCGACGTCCAGCCGGCGATCCCGCTGCGATCCGTAGCGCAGCGGATCCACCGTCCCAGGCTGGCCCACCGGCGTCACTTCGTACAGCGCAGTCACGACGGTCCCGGCGCCGACTTCGCCGGCGTCCACCTTGTCGTTGTTGAAATCCTCGCGTTTCAGCGCCCGGTTCTCATAGCCAATCTGCCGGTATTCCGCGACCGCTGCCGGGTTGAACTCGACCTGAATCTTCACGTCCTTCGCCACCACCGCCAGCGTTTGCGTCATCTGGTCGACGAGAACCTTCTGGCCTTCGTTGAGCGTGTCGATGTAGGCGTAGCTGCCGTCGCCCGCGTCCGCCAGTTGCTCCATCAGGTGCTCGTTGTAGTTGCCCACGCCAAAGCCGAGCGTCGTCAGCGACACGCCGGTCTTGCGTTTGTCCGCGGCGAGCGTCTTCAGGTCGTCAAAGTTGGTGATGCCGACGTTGAAGTCGCCGTCGGTGCCGAGCAGGATCCGGTTGATGCCGCCGGGGATGAAACCCTGCTGCGCCATGCGGTACGCCAGCTGGATGCCCGCCTCGCCCGCCGTGCTCCCGCCCGCCTGCAGATCGTCAATCGCGCGCAGGATCTTCGACTTCTCCGCACCGCTCGTCGGCTCCAGCACCACGCGGGTGCCGCTCGCGTACGTCACCAGCGCGACGCGATCCTGTGGCCGCAGCTGATCGACAAGCAGCTTCAACGATTTCTTCAACAGCGGCAGGCGCTCGTCAGGCTGCATGGAGCCCGACACGTCGACGAGGAACACCAGGTTGGCCGGCGGCAGCTCCGCTTTGTCCACGTCGGTGGCGCGCAGGCCGATGCGCACCAGCAGGTTCTGGCTGTTCCATGGACAGGGCGCAACTTCCGTGCTGACCGCGAACGGATGGCCGCTGGTACGCGCGACCGGATAGTCGTAAGTGAAGTAGTTGATGAGCTCCTCCACGCGCACGGCGTCCATCGGCGGGCGACGGCCCTCACGGATCATGCGACGGACGTTGGCGTAGCTGCCGGTGTCGACGTCGATGCTGAAGGTCGAGACGGGGGCCTCGACGACCCGGCGCACCGGATTCTCGTCGACTTTGCCATACTGCTCGCGTTCCTCACGCACAGGCGGCGGCGCGGCCATGTCGCCATCGCCCGCGAAGCGCTTGGTTGTCACGCCCCGCCCAACGCCGCCGACGCTGCCCATGCCGCCGCCGCCCGAACCGTAGCCGAGGATGCTCAGCCCGCCCGCGCCGTTGCCGGATTCCGGTCGTTGAGCGCGCGGAGCGACTTTGGCAGCGGCAGCCTGGATGCCCGCAGGTTGAGGTTCAGCCGGAACGTCGGCGGCCTTCGCCTCGGCGACGGCTTCTGGAAAAGGCGGCGCCTCGGCGACGGCTTCTGGAAAAGGCGGCGCCTCCACGACGACTTGCTCAGGCTGCGGCGATGCCGCCGCCGCGACGGGCGCCTGATCAGCCGGAGCGGCGTGCAGCGAGGCGTGTGCTTCCTCAGGCGCGCCGACCCTTGCAGGTTGCTTGTCGCAGGCGGCAATGGCTACGAGGCTCGCGGCCAAGGTGCAGAGAATACGGATGTTCATGGTGTCTCCTTCGCGTGGGTGGGGAACCGGCGGGCGGCGTGTGCGCGCTTGGTGGTTCTGACGCTCGGGAGCGGGGGAGGATCTACGGAAGAAATTTCAGGCTGGTACAAAAAGTCGCGCGGCAAAAGTCGCCAACGCACGAATACCTTTTTGCCGCGCATGTCGGGCGCGGTGCTTTGCGGAAAACTGGGCGCGCGCTCAGCGACACGCAAAGCCCACATCAACCAGGCCGGCGCGGCGAGCGGGACCCAAGGACCCCGCGAACCGCCAAAGGTTGG
>CAIMLR010000026.1 GCA_903842345.1 uncultured Myxococcales bacterium | reverse complement strand
TCACCCGCACGCTTCCGCCGCTGCTCCTTGCCCTCTGGCTCCTGGGCGCGGCAGCGTGTTCGCCGCGGGCTGGCGTGACCGAGGACGGCGACGTGGTCGCCGATGGCGAGCTGAGTGACTTTGCGGCCGCTGAGGTCGTGGCGGACATTGAGCTGGACGGCACCGATTCGCTCACTGACGTCGTCGACGCCCCGGACGCCCCGGATGCGAAGGATGTCAAGCCGTTCGACCCCTACGACAACGGCGACGCGCCCTACTGGATCGCTGAGGACATCGACACCGCAGGGCTTGGCGAGCTCACTGCGAGCGTCTTTTGCTACAACCTCTACATGAAGATCAAGCCCAACGATCCGCCCCACGATCCGTCGTGTACCACGGCCTGCCCGGCGCCGTATCCATGCACATGCGGGACGTGCCCGTGGATTGAGACGCCGCTGATGAAGGTGGCGCGCGATGGGGCCCAAGCGCTCTGGACCGGCGAGGAAGTGCTGGTCTTTGGCGGGGCGACTGCTGCCGGACCTGGCGGCGAGTTCACAACGACGTTCTCGGCCGAGCGTTGGAATCCGAGCCTGGACAAGGGATTCGAGTTCATCAATCTGCCGTTCAGCGCGACCGAATTGGCGGACTTGGGGACTGCGGTAAAGGTGTTTTGGACGGGCTCGGCCGCTCTCGTGATCACCGAAGCGCACCAGTTCCTCTTCGATCCGAAGACAAACGTCGTTACGCTGCTGCCGCTGGCGCCCGCGCTCATGGGCAACCCCGGCGCGATGGTGTGGACCGGTGACCGGCTGTTCTGGTGGGGTTGGGATCGCGCGACGGCCGCGCCCGGCATCGCGACCGCGCGGCTGATTGCGTGGCAGGCTGACACGGGCTGGACTGATGTGCCCTATCCCGCGGAATTCCTGAAGCCGAGTCCTGCCGAGCCGGATTGCCTGGCCATGCTCGATGGAGAAGTCTACGTCTTCGACCTCCAAACGCCCGTCCAACCAGCGAGCGGATTGGACCCTGCCAAGCCGCTCATGCTGCGCTTCAGCCCCCTGAAGAACGTCTGGGAGGCGCTGCCGCAGACGATGCCGCCAGCCGTTCGTTGTAATCACAGCTTGGGCAACACCCTGTTCCACGCGTTTCCCGATGGCATCGCGTTCATCCCGGCCGTCGGCTACACGTGGAAAGGGAAGAAGTTGCCGGTCGTCGGGGAAGTCTGGTGGAAGGCGACCGGCAAGTGGACGCCGATGAAGGCGCTGCCGATCACGTATGGCCCGAACGTGGATATGCCGGCAATCTGGACAGGCTCACAGTTCCTGCTTGAGACTGCGCAGTATTGGGATCCGGTAACTACGTCAAAACTGTTGGGCGATTCATCGGGCGTCGACTATCCGACCTGGCCACTGCGGTACGATCCGTACACCGACGCGTGGGGCTACACGACGAGCTTTGGCTACCCGAAGCACCGGCGGATATCGCCAGCTTGGGCCTACACCGGCTCAGAAGTGCTTGTCCTGGGCGGCTTCAACGGTGAAGCCACTGAGACGGTGCACAAAGACGGTGTCCGCCTCTGGCTGCCCAACCCGTGACCGTTCGCCCCGAGGAGCCCCCGATGCATCGTTCCTTTGCCATCGTGTTGTTGATCGCGCTCCTCCTGCCTGCGGTTTGCCTGGCCACGACTGAGTCCTCCGTCTATCCCTGGCAGCTGCTGTCCGGCGGCTACAACTCGTCGGTCGTCGACGGCCGGATCCTTGCCTACCCGTTTGACCCAACGCTGGTAGGCGGCTTCTTCAAGCTCAAGGAAAACTCGATCATGACGATGACCGCCGACAACGGCGGCTGGTCGCGTTCGGCCATCGCCGACGACCCCGGCATCGCGGTCAAAGCCGGTGACGTCTGGGAAAACAGCGGGGGTGGCCGTGGCTTCACCAGCTCCTTCTGCGGCGGCTACTCGGCTGCCGATGGCTGTCCTGGATCGGAGCTGATGGGTGCGCCACAGAGCATGGGGTACGTGATGGGCGGACCGCCGACGACGATGGATGCCGGGGGCAGCGACTACGTCCCCAAGGACCAAGCCAGCACCGGGTGGCCCAGTCTGCTGCGCTTGATGCTACCGTTCTTGCCGCCGGCGATCCGTGCCGAGATGTGCATCGCCCCGGCGGGTCTCCCCGACGAACAGGCCAGCTTCTGCGCGCCGGGGCTCACGCTGCGCGCTGGCGACTCTGCACTCTACGTCTCGCCCGACGCTGGCCGGCAATGGTATCCAGTTTCGACTTCGTGCGGCTTCGCGTGGACCCACGGCCCCACCATGGTCGCGGCGGACATGGGGCAGCCCGGGCACATCGTCACCTACCGGCAACACTATGGGACCGACGCGACCTTGTCGGAGGCGAGCGGATGCACGGGCGGCCCCGGCATGTGCGCAGTTCGCTCGATCGCCTGGACCGGCGATGCCAGCAATCAGGTCTATGCGTCGATCGCGGCGACGGCGAACGCGCTGTCGTCGGCCGGGGCGACGCGCGCGGTCGATGCGGCTGGCCTTCCGAGTTCGGATAGCGACCCGCTGGGGTGGCGCTACGCCGCGCTTGGCCATCTGGCCCTGGACAACGGCGGAGTCTGCGACGTGGCGCATGCCGGCATTCAGGAGGGATGTATGGCCGAGGTCGGCAGGATGTGCCACGCCAGCAGAGGTACGAAGAATGACAGCCACGAGCGATTCTGTCCGGATCACGATAAGCCAGAGTGTTCGTGCGGAGACGAAAACAAATTGCCGATCGATCAGTCGCTCTGCACCTTCCCCGAACTCACCTCCCTCGCCATCGACCCGCGCAACGGTCAGGTCTACGCGCCCAGCAACACCGGGCTGCTGTTCTCACCCGACGGCGGCCGGAAGTGGCGGCGGCATGGCCATTCCCCGTTCACGCCCTGGGGCGCCAACGCCGGCACGTCGCCCACGACCGAGCCGTGGCCGTACACTGACCTGCCGCCGGGCGGACTGGACGAGGTCAACGATCCGGGCGTGAAGATCCTGACGATGCAGGGGCTGCCCGATTCGATCCTCAACGCGCTGATTGCGACCGTTGGCCCCGAGTTTGCCGCGCTCGACCTCAATGCCCAGCCAACGTTGCTGCGCCACATGAGCCGGATTTCCTTCGCGACGCAGCCGTGTCCGCCGTCGATTTTCATGCCGGAGAATCCGTTTTTCTTTGATCCGATGGGCTTTCCGCGGCCGCGCGTTGAAGTGGTGGCGACGCTGGCGGCGAGTTGGGTCAATCCGCTGAACGCGGAGCAGGTGCTTTCCGGGGTCTTTGTCGCGCACGGCGATAGTTGCATGGACGCGGCAGGCAAGGCCCCGCTCGTGTTCCGGGACACCGCGAACTTGATGCCCGCAAGCGCCGATGCCCATGCCCCGGCGGCGCGGTCGTGAGCGCGGGCAATGGCCTGGACTGCGCGGGCAATCGCGGGTGAGCGCCCGACAACGTCGGGGAATGCCTGACAATCGGCCGCGACACGCGGGCAATCGCCGTGACGCGCGCGACAACGCGCTGTGGGTTGCGGGCAATGGCGTGTGAGCGGCGCGCAATGTCCTGTGAGCGGCGCGCAGTGTCGTGTGAGCGATCCGCGGTGTCCTGTGAACGGCGCGCAATGTCCTGTGAACGGCGCGCAATGGCCTGTGAACGGCCGGCAATCGCGTGTGCACGGCGCACAACGTCTTGTGAACGCCCCGCCATGTCCTGCGGCCTCACTTCCTCCCATGCTGCCAGGTCAACGACGCCCAATCGCTCCGCCAATCCGCCTGCAGCTCGCTCGACCGCCGCATCGCCGTCGACGTCGCCAGCCACCTTCCCGGCGGCAGCGGCAGCGTCACCCGGCCGTTCTTGTCGCTCCGGGCGATCTTCACCAGCTTGCCGGTGTCCAGGTTCCAGAACCGCACCTGCTGGCCTGGCTCCGGGTCGCCGTGGCGCAGCGTGTCAAACGTCAGCGTGCGGCTCACTTGCCGGCGCAGCACCAGCTCGTACGGACAGCCTTGGGCAAAATCCGTCGGCGGCGCTTTGTCGTCCGTCGTCAGCAGCGTCTTCATGCAGCGCATGAAATCTTCGCGCGCGGTCTTCTGCGCCTCGCCGCGCTTGCGCCGGTCCGCGGCGATTTGCGTCAGCCCTTGTTCGCGCAGGTATGCGGCAAACTTGTCCGCCGGCAGGTCCACGTGCTTGGGCTCGGTTTCCAGCACCACCACCGCGGGGCCCAGCGGCAGCGGCGCGCTTGACTCCGTCACATCGCCCGACGTCAGCGGCAGCGGCATGTGGCGATCGGCTTGCACCAGCTCAAAACGCAGGATGCGATCGGGCTTCAGGTTGGCGTCGCGGATCGTCTTGCCGTCGGAGATGCGCAGCTTGACCGTGATGCTCTGGTCCACGGCGCCGACGAACTTCTCCGGCTGCAGCCACGTCTCGTGGGCAAACGCGGGCGCGGTCAGTCCCAGCAGGCCGGTCAGGCACAGGATTGGCAGCTTCATGGCCCGGCTCCCCAGCAGCGTGTGTCGCGCCAGCCCAGTGTGCCGTCGTTTGCGGCGTTGTGCCAGCTTCCGCAGCGCGCCATTCCTGCGCTACACTTGCCGCCGCGCACCCACGCGCCGGAGCCGCTCATGCCCATCGTCGATCGCCTGTCTGACCTCATTGGCAACACGCCCACGCTGCGTCTGTCGCATCTCGCGCCCGCGGGCGTGGAGCTCTTTGCCAAGGCGGAGTTCCTGAACCCGGGCGGCAGCATCAAGGATCGGCCGATTCGGGAAATCCTCGACGCGGCGGCGGCGCGCGGTGAATTGCCGCCGGGCGGCGTGCTGCTGGAAGCGACGAGCGGCAATACCGGGATTTCACTGGCGATGCTGTGCGCTGAGCGCGGGTATTCGTGCGTGCTCGTGATGCCGGAGGACATGAGCATGGAGCGGCGGCGGATCCTGCGGGCGTACGGCGCGCGTGTGGAGCTGACGGCGCGGGAGCTGGGCATGGCGGGCGCGGTGGCGCGGGCGCACGAGCTGGCGGCGGCGCTGGGCGAGGGCCAGGCGCTGATGACGCGGCAGTTTGAGAACCTGGACAATCCCAACGCCCACGAGAAGACGACGGCGCTGGAGATCCTGCGCGATCTGGACGGCAAAGTGGACGTGCTGATCGGCGGCGTGGGCACGGGCGGAAGCCTGATGGGCACGGCGCGGGGACTGCGCAAGGTGCTGCCAAACCTGAAGGTCATCGCGGTGGAGCCGCAGAAGGCGCAGGCGCTGCAGAACCTGCCGTTCAAGCCGCACAGCATCCAGGGGATCGGCGCGGGTTTTGTGCCCAAGGTCGTGAAGCGAGAAGAGATCGACGAGATTGTCGCCGTGCACGACGAAGACGCGCTGCAGATGGCGGCGCGGCTGGCGCAGGGCCACGGGCTGCTGGTGGGGCCGTCGTCCGGCGCGAACCTGTGGGCGGCGCTGCAGGAGGCGCAGAAGGCGCCCGCGGGGACGCGGATTTTGACGTTCCTGTGCGACAGCGGCGAGCGGTATTTGGATTAGCGACAGGCGCGTTCGTTACGCGTCACCGGTTCATCAGCGCCGAGAACCAGCCGCATCGTCCCAGCCGCGGCAGGGGCCCAACGCGGCGCGCCGAGACCCGCATCGGGGCTCGGTCGCAAACGTCCGACGTTTGCGATTGGCGACCCGGTCCCCGCGTTCGACGCGGGGAGCCGCCCAAAAACGTCTCCGAGAAATTGCCTGCCGACCTAGTAAGTCCCGACGATATTCCCGGGAATCCCGTGGATCTTCAGGCCGACCGACAGCGTATCCGGCGTGCCGTCGCCGTTCGTGTCCATGTCCAGCAGCGTCGGCAGCAGGCCGGTCAGCGTTGCCTTGTCAAACGGCGGGGTCAGCGTGCCGTCGGGCAGGGCGTTGATCGCCGCGGTCAATTGCGCGCCCGGCACGGCGCCGCCCAGCACGCCGTCAAACGTCGCGATCTTGCCAAAGCCGTCAAACGTCACCGTGCCGCTCAGTTGCGTGTCCTGGATGACGATTTGCAGTTGCGCGCCAGCGAGCGGCAGGGAGAACGGGAAGTTCGTGCCTTTGCCGCCGGCCTTGATGACGTTGCCCGCGAGCTTGCCGGCCAGGTCGATGCTCGGCAGGCACTTGGTGTAGTCGACGAGGCTCTTGGCGACGTCGTAGTCACACGTCGCGGTCTGGAAGTCGCACGTGGCGTTGCTGTCGGCGACCTTGGCGGTGTAGAGGCCCAAGGAAATCGCGCCCTGCTTCACGTCCCGGTATTCCAGCACGAACATCACGCTGCCCTTGGTCACGGCGTCGCCAAGCGGCTTGTTGATGAGGCTGGCGATGGCGCCCAGGCCGTTGTCGATGCCGCTGGAGCAGTTGCCCGACGGCGAGCAGGTGTTGGCGTTGGCGTCGACGTCCAGGCCTTCGCCGGGCATGCCGCTGGCGCCGACTTGCAGCGACGTGAACTTGTCGGCTTGGTTGCTGAACACCATCGTGCACGTGCATTGGCCCTGGCCGACGCACTTGCCCGCGGTGCACGCGTCCGCGGTGGTGCACGGGTTGTTGTCGTCGCACGCGCCGCCGTCGATGTTGCCGTGCGCGCAGCCGACCTTGGGATCGCAGTTGTCCGTCGTGCACGGGTTGCCGTCATCACACGAGAGCGCCGCGCCGGTGCACGCGCCGCCCGCGCACGTGTCGCTCGTGGTGCACGCGGTGCCGTCGTTGCACGGCGCGGTGTTGTTGCTGTGCAGGCATGCCGACGTCGCCGGGTCGCAGTCGTCGTTGGTGCAGGTGTTGCCGTCGTCGCAGATGCTGGTGACGCCGGTGCAGCACGGGCTCTTGGTCGCCAAGTGGTAGCAGCCGCCGACGAGCGTCGCGATGCACTGGTCGTACGTGCAGACGTTGCCGTCGTCGCAGTTGCGGGCGGTGCCGCTGGCGCACGCGCCTTCTTTGCACGCGTCGTTCACGGTGCAGTTGTCGCCGTCGTCGCACGCCGCGGTGTTGAAGCCGTGCTTGCAGCCGCTGACCGGGTCGCACAGGTCATCGGTGCACGGTTTGCCGTCGTCGCACGCGTTGGCGGCGATCGGCGTGAACACGCAGCCAAGCGCTTTGTCGCAGCTGTCGTTCGTGCACGGATTGCTGTCATTGCACGTGATGCTGGAGCCGGCGCACGCGCCGCCGGAGCAAATGTCCGCGCTGCTGCACGCGTTGGCGTCGTCGCAGGACGCGCTGTTGTTGACGTGGCTGCAGTCGGACGTCGCCGGGTCGCAGTCGTCGCTGGTGCACGGGTTGCCGTCGTCGCAGATGCTCGTCACGCCGGTGCAACACGGGCTCTGTTTGGCGAGGTGGTAGCAGCCGCCGAGGGTCTTGGGCTCGCACACGTCAAACGTGCAGGTGTTGCCGTCGTCGCAGTTCTTGGTCACGCCTTTCTGGCACGCGCCGCCCGCGCAGGCGTCGCCGGTCGTGCATTCGTCGCCATCGGAGCACGTGCCTTCGTGGTTCGTGTACGTGCAGCCCGTCGCGATGTCGCACGCGTCGTCCGTGCACGGGTTCTTGTCGTCGCAGTTGATGGCTTTGCCGGCGCATTCGGCTTGCGTGCACGCGTCCGCGAGCGTGCAGGCGTTGCCGTCATTGCACGCGGTGCCGGCGGCGACGTTCGGGTACAGGCAGCCGAGCAACTTGTCGCATTTGTCGTCCGTGCACGGGTTGCTGTCGCCGCACGGCGTCGGCTTGGAGATGCACTTCTGGCTCTGGCACGTGCCGTCGTAGGTGCAGAGGTCGCCGTCATCGCACGCCTTGCCGTCGGCCAGCGCGGACCACGCCTTGGTGCTGACCGCGGGGTCGCACACGAAGCACGGCTCGCCCGGCTTGGTCTCGCCCGCGCCGATGCAGTTGCCGTTGATGAAGCACCAGCCGTCGCTCATCGTCCACGCGCAGACGCCGCCGGGCATCGTGCATTTGTCGGTCGTGCAGGCGAGGTTGTCGTTGCACGCCTTCGCCTGCTCCGGGCTGCACTTGCCCGGGCCCATGTCGTTGATCATGTCCGTCTGGGGCACATCCGGCGGCACGTCCACCGTCGGCACGTCTTCGTCGGTTGGCGCGTCTGCGAGCGTGTCCGGCGTGTCCGCCACATCCGCCAGCGCGTCCGTTCCCGGTGTCGCGTCCGTATTCACGGAGCCGTCGGCGCTATCGCCCGCAGTCCCGGTGTCCGCACCGCCTTCCGCGGGCAACGTGTCGCCGCCGCACGCGCTCAGCGCAAGCGCACAGGCCATCGCCAAAATCTTCGCGGCATTTTGCCCCGCGCCAGGAGCCAGTAGGTTCTTCATGGTTGCCTCGATCGTGACAGTACGGAGGTTGCAGCTGCCGTTCGCGACGCTACTGCAGGTGGCCCTGGACCACGGAGTTGCCATCCAAACGCACGACCTGATCGGTCGCGATGTTCAGCGAGACGCTCGCGCCGCCGACGTTCAGGTTCAACGCCGGGATGGGGAATGAGCCGAGCGCCGAGCCGGTCAGCTTGCCGACCAGCGCGCCGAGCACCTGCTGCTTGATCAGGTCCGCGAGCGCGCCTTCTGAGCCGACCATGTCGTCCTGCACGATGTCGACCTGCACGTCCGCGTTCTTGATGCCGCTCAGGGAGATGCCGATGGCGCTGTTGCTCGCGGTCACGGCGACGTCCGTCTTGAACGTCGCGTACAGCGTGAAGTCGACGTTCTTGCCGAACAGCTTCATGGAGCCGTAGACCCGCATGTCGCCGATTTGCGCGACCGGCGCCGCGTAGCCGCAATCTTCCATCACGGGCGGCAACATCGCGTCGACGTTCAGCGCGAGGTCGCTCACGCCGTACTGGCTCAAGTCCACGCCGCCGAGCAGCGACGCGCCGACCGGGAATTCCAGCAACCCGCCGCTCCACACGGCGCCGAGCAGTTCGTTGAACGCGTCATCGCTGATCGACAATTCCAGCTTGCCGACCTTGGTGACCTTGACGGTCTGCGGTTGGCCGTCGCCGCAATGGCTGCGCGCTGGGATGCCGAGTTCGTCGTAGTTGACGAGCGCCGGATCCGTGAGCGCACTCGCGCGGGGGCGCATGAGGAAGAACATGCCGTCGGGCGCGCAGGTGATGCTGTTGTAGTCGTTGTAGAGGTCAACGGTGATTTTGTTGCCGGAACCGTCCAGCTTGCCGACCTGGAACTGCGTCTTGAACGCCAGGGCGTTGAAGGCGCTGGAGAGCGCGGGCTCGAGCGCCGTCTTCAACTGCGGCACCAGGCTCGAGGTCAAGCTCGCGATCGTGCCATTGAGCAAGCCGGTCACGTTGATGCCGGCGAGCGTCACTTTGAAGTTCGTGAAAGAAATGACGGTATTCGTCATCGTGATCACGGCGTTGTGGTTCGCATCGACGGACGGCACGAGGTCGGTCTCGATGTTCAACGAGTCGGCGGTCAATTTGCCGTTGATCGTGAAAAGGATGACGGCCTTCAGGTCCGCTGAGATGTTCGGAATCTTCGCCGACATGTGGAGGCTGCCGGCGTTCGGCACCAACGAGACGGACGGACTGCCGTATTTCAGGTTGGAGATGTAGACCGTGATGCCGCTGGCGTTGATCGACGACGGGATGTAGTTCTCGAGCTTGTACGTCGCCAGCACCTCTTCAAAGACGGTCGCCAGGTCGTTCGCCGGCAGCGTGTGCACGCCATCGTCAATCACCGCCTTGCCGAGAAAGTACGCCAAGCCGGGGTCGATGATGCCCTTGGTGTGGTCCGGACCGGTCGCCGCGTCCCAATGCGGCTTGTAGTAGGCGTCACTCCACAGGAACGACTGCACGACCTGCTTGCTTGTCGCGAAGCTGTCGGTTGCGACGACGACGATTTCATTGCCGCCGATGCCGGTCGTCATCGGATAGCTGAACGTGCCACCCGCGCCGAGCGCGACCGGCGTGCCGTTGACGGTCACGCTGGTGATGGGGCCGGCGTCGTCGGTCACGTGGCCGAGCACGGTGATGGCCGGCGTGCTGAGGCTGCCCTTGATCGTCGCGGCGCGCGGCGGGTAGTCGATGACGACGTTGGGCCGGCACTTGTGGTTGATGATGAGCGCGGACTTGCAGCCGGCGACGGGGTCGCAGGAATCCGCGGTGCAGGCGTTGCCGTCGTCACAGACGATCGCGGTGCCGGCGCAGGCCTTGTTGCCGCAGACGTCGTTTTGCGTGCAGACCGTGCCGTCGTCGCAGGGAATGCTGTTGGCGGTGAACGCGCAGCCGTTGACCGGATCGCAGCCGTTGTTCGTGCAGAGGTTGTTGTCCTCGCACGTCAGCGGCGTGACGCCGGGCTCGCAGCCGCCAAAGTGGCAAGCGTCGTTCAAGGTGCACACGTTGCCGTCGTCGCACGGCAGCTTGTTGTTCAAGTGGATGATGCCGAGCGTCTTGTCGCAGGCGTCGTCCGTGCACGGGTTGTTGTCGTTGGGATCCAGCAACGCGCCGAGGCAAGCGCCCGACGTGCAGACGTCCGCCTTGGTGCAGATGTTGTTGTCGTCGCACGGCACGGTGTTGAACGGGTAGATGCAGCCGTTCTTGGGATCGCAGGACTCGTCCGTGCAAATGTTGTCGTCCTTGCAGTTGGCGGCGATCGCGTTGTCGTGCAAGCAGCCCTTGGCGGGATCGCAGGAGTCGATGGTGCACACGTCGTTGTCGTCGCAATCAAGCGGCAAGCCGGCGCAGCTCTTGTTGGCGCACGTGTCGTTGACGGTGCACTGGTTGCCGTCGTCGCACTTGCCCACGCCCGGGCTGGTCTGGCAGCCGTTCGTCGCTTCGCAGGTGTCGATTGTGCACGGGTTGCCGTCGTCGCACGGCAGCTTGTCGGTGCCCGACCAGCAACTCTTGCCCTGGCAGTAATCGCCGAGCGTGCAGACGTCGTTGTCCGTGCACGTCGCCGTGTTGGCCATGTAGATGCAGGCGCCGGAGTCCGGGCTGCACGCGTCGTCCGTGCACGGGTTGTTGTCGTCGCAGACGGTCTTGTTCACGAGGCACTTGCCGGTGTCGCAGTGGTCGCCGGTCGTGCACATGTTGCCGTCATCGCAAGGCTTGCTGTTGTACGGGTAGACGCAGCCGAGCAGCGGGTCGCAGGTCTCGTCGGTGCACGGGTTGGTGTCGCTGCAGAACTTGGCGATGCCGCCGTCGTGGACGCAGCCCTGGAACAGATCGCAGGAGTCGATGGTGCAGACGCTGCCGTCGTCGCAATTGAGCGCCGTGCCCGCGCAGCCGGTCGCGCCGCAGGTGTCGCCGCCGGTGCAGGCGTTGCCATCGTCGCAGGGGCCGCTGCCCGTCGCGGTGTGCTCGCAGCCGAGCTTCACGTCGCACGTGTCGAGCGTGCAGCTGTCCTTGTCGTCACAGTCGGTCGTGACCTGGCCGGGCATGCACACGGAGCTGACGCAGACGTCCCCGCTCGTGCAGCCATTGCCGTCGTCGCACGGCGCGGCGTCGCTCAGGTTGGTGTGGGTGCAGCCGCCCGTGGGCGTGCAGTCGTCCTTGGTGCACGCGTTGCCGTCGCCGCAGTCCTTGGACGGCGTGCCGACGCACTTGCCGTCCGTGCAGTGGTCGTCGGGCGTGCACGTGCTGCCGTCGTCGCATTTGGCGGTGTCGTCGCTGGACCAGTTGACCTGATCGGCAAGCGCGAAGCAGCGCTGGCACGGATTGGCGGGATTGATCGCCCCGTTGGCGTAGCAGACGGTGGCGATGAGGCAGTGGTCGCTGGCGCACGTGGGGCCAGTGTCGATGTCCGGCGTCACGTCTGGCGCTGCGTCCGGTGCCACGTCGACCGGAGGCGGCGTGTCGGCGACGTCCAGAACGTCGAGGGGCAACTGTTCAGCGCTTTGATCCGACGCGGCGTCGGTGCCAACCGGCACGTCCGTCACGGTGTCGGTCAGCTCGGTGTCGCTGCCGGCGGTCGTCGAGTCGGGCGTGCCCGTATTCGAGATGGCGGCGTCTGTTCCACAACCCGCCAACGCGACAAGCGCGCCGACCAGCATCAGGCAAACGGACTGCTGCAACCACCGCAGATGCGGCTTCATCGAATTAGCTGTATTCACGGCGAACTCCCCGTTCTGCCTCGTTCAAGCCGGCAGAATTTCCGCCAAACAGCCCCCGCTGTTTGACCCCCAATTCTCCAACTATACCACGCCTGCCGGGAATGGAAGAGGCCGCGCGAGACGAAGTTGAGCTTTTTGGGCTGGCAGCGCGGCGAGCCTGCGCCGCTCAACTGCGCAACTGCACGGCGGCGTCCACGAGCACGGCGGTCATCGCCAGCTTGGGATTTGGGTTGAGCACGAGCTTGTCTTCCAGGCGCTGCGTCGCATCGATCGCTGCCACCAGCCGCCCCGCGTCCACGCGCTGCGCCAGCGCCCGCAGCCCCGAGGCCACGCGCGCGTGCGGCAGCGACTCCGCCGACATTCCCGTCGCCACCATCAGCGCGTCCCGCCAGGCACTGCGCAGGATTTCCAGGATCCACGGCAAGTCGGCGCGGACCAAGTCCTTGCCTTTGGCGTCGCTTTCATCTGGCCGGATGCCGGCGAGGCGGCCGCCCAGGCCTTCCACAAAAGCCGCCGCCTCACTCGGTGCGTCGATGCCGAGGCGCAGGGCAAACGCCACAACGTGATCGACAAACGCCATGCGCGACGCGTCGCACAGCGTCCGCCCCAACGTCATTGAGCCTTCCGCGAGCGCGGACGCCGGTCGCGCCATCTCGTCAGGCTGCCCTTCAGCGATCAGCAGCGCCGCGACGTCATCGGGCGAGAGCGGCGCAAACCGCAGCACCTGGCAGCGCGAACGAATCGTGTCCAGCAGCATCTGCGGCTTGGCCGTCACCAGAATAAATACGGTGCGCCCGGACGGCTCCTCCAGCGTTTTCAGCATCGCGTTGGCGGCTTCCTCGCGCAGCAGGTCGGCCGACTCCACGATCAAGCCCTTGATCGCGCCCACCACCGGTTCGTACCGCAGGCGCTTCACGGCGGTGCGCACCTGGTCGATCTTGATCGTCGCGCCGTCTTTCTGCAGTCGCGTCACATCGGGGTGATCGCCGCGGATAAACGCCATGCACGACGGACAGGTGCCACACGGCTCCGCGCTCGCCGGATCCGCCCGCGTGCATGCCAGCCGTGCCAGCAGCGCCTGCGCCACGACGTCCTTGCCGACGCCTTCCGGGCCTTCAAACAGGTAGGCGTGACCCGGCGTGCCGCGCAAAATGAGCCGGGACAAGGCGCTCACTTGCGCGCGATGACCGCGAATTGCCGAGAACCGATGCAGCGCCATGGCCACTCCTCACGCGCCAAGCGTCACCCGGACGCGCGGCAGGGTCAACCGCAGCCGCTGCGGAATCGTCTCAAGCGTGCTAGATCTGGGGTTGTCTCCCCGCGTCCCAACCGGCACACTTGGCGGGATTTGCGGCGCAACGAGTTTGCTGCGTCTTGGCGTGAGGTTCGCATCGCTATGCATGACGATCGTCGACAGCACCCGCGTTTTCCGATTCTGCTCGTGGCGATGGCGCACACGTCAGAAGCCTCCTTTGAGGTCGTGTGCACAAACGTCAGCGCGGGCGGGGCATTCCTGGCGACGCGGACGGCGGCGCAGGCCAACGCGCCCATCGAACTGGAACTGAAGCCCCATGGTCCGGAAGGGCCGACGGTGATGCTGCTGGGGCAGGTGCGCTACGCCGTGCCGCGCGGAACGGGCAGCCAGCCCGGCTTTTCCGTGACCTGGACGGAGGCGCAATGTCCGACGAGTCGCCTCGCGCTGGAGCAGGTGCTGCGCGATATCCTGCGCGTGCCGAAATTTCGCGTGTCGGCTGATGGCTTGGGTGGCCGGTTCCGCTTTGGCGTGCCGATGGCCGATGACCAGCCCGAGGAGCCCGCACGCGTCATCTTCCCGCCGTCGCCGCCGGAGCCGGTCGCGCGGTCGGAATTCGCCGTTGCGCCAGAATTTGCCGCGTCGCCGGAATTCTCAGCGCCCACCGAACAGTTCGCGGTCTTTGCCGATCTGGCCGACGCCGTGCAGCCGGCCGAACCCGTGCGCGCGGCGCCTGCCCACGACTTTGACAACGCTGAGGAAGCGGAAGCGCCCGGCGCGCCTGCGGACCTGTTCAGCGATTTTGCCGCGCTGACGATTGGCGACGAAGCGCCGGACGAGCGCTTCTCTGAAACCGCGTTGGATGCCCCGCACGCCGCCGAGCCTTCCGCCGCGCACGCGGGCTATGAAGCTGAAACCATGGAGCTCTCGGCGGCCATGGCGGTTGCACTCGCCCGCGAGATCCGCGCCAGCGACGCGCGTGAGGCAGCGTCGGCTTCCGCTGAAACGTCGCCCGTTCCGGCGTTTGAGGATCCGGCATTTGACTGGTCAGAATTCGAATCGATCGAAGGGCTGACGGACGCCGAGGAAGCGGCGGCTGCCGATCCGCGCGACATGGCCGAAACGATCGAGATTTCCGTCGCGCGCCTTCGGGCTGCCGATCCGACGCTGGACGTGTACCGTGGGGAAAGCACTTCCCCCGCTGCGTCTTTTGGCGCGCGCCCGGCCGCGACGACGGACGAGGATGACGATGACGTGGGCTTTACCGGTGGGGACGCGCCGCTGGTCGCCCCGGTCGACGACGACTACTTTCCCGATCACATTCCCGAGCCAGAGCCGGCGCCCCGCATGACGCGGAACACGGTGATGCGGCGTCTGTCGGGCGGTTTTGATTCCGATCGCGCGGCCGTACCCGCGGCGCCCAAGGCGCTCAATGCCCCGCGCGGTGCCCAGCCGTCAGGTGCGAGGGAGCCTGTGCATGCCGAAGCCGATGCGTTCGCCGCGTCGTTGAAGCCAGCGCCGCCGCGGACAACTTCCTCGCTGACGCGGTCGTTTCTGGCCAAGGTCAGCACGGGCGAGCACCAGAAGCCGCAGGGCCTCACGCCGCGGTCGTCGCGCACTGTGGCGGAGGCGCTGCCGTCTGAGACGTCGACCTATGCCGATCACGACGTCGCCGCGCACCGCGCGCTTGTCAATCGCGAGACGGATGAAGCGGAGCCCTATGCCGGCCAGGACGCCCAGCGCTACGCACCGACCGCGTCTGCGCCCCGTGCGCGGCCGCCGGAGTTGCAGCAGGCGCCGATCGCGGAGCCGCGGCTGGGCAAGCCGATGGCGATGGTGGATGCCGGTCAGGAAGTCCCACGCGTCATGACGGAAAGCACGGTCGCGTACGCGCGCGAGAGCCAGGGCATTGGCCCGCTGCTCCATGCCCAGACGCTGCCGATTGAGGGCGACTGGCCGGAAATCATCCCGCCGTCGTTGGCGGAGCGGTACGGGTACCTGGAACACATTGGCACGGGCGGCCATGGCGTCGCGTATCGCGCCGTCGATCTGCACCTGAATCGCACGGTCGTGTTGAAATTCCTCGCCCACTCCGCGCTGCCGACGGAGCTGGCCCGCAAGTACTTTCTGCGGGAAGTGAAGATGGCCGCAAGCCTGAATCACCCGAACATCGTGCACATTTACGACATCGGCAAAGTCGACGACGTGCTGTACTACGCGATGGAGTACGTCGATGGCGTGCCGCTCTCCGCCTACCTGCCGCTGCGCGAACCGATTCGCGACCTGCAGTTCGTGTATTCCGTCGTCGCGCAATTGTGCGAAGCGCTGGATCACGCCCACGGCCAGCAAATCCTGCACCGGGACATCAAGCCGGACAACGTGCTTGTGGCCGTGGACGGCGTCGTCAAGCTGTTCGATTTTGGCCTCGCGCGCATCGCCGACGAGGGCTTTGGCGAGCAGTCCGTGCTCATCGGCACGCCGCACTACATGGCGCCCGAGCAGCTCATGGGCGGACGCGTCGATCACCGCGCCGATATTTACGCGCTGGGCGTGATGATCTTCCGGCTGCTGACGGGCGTGCTGCCATTCCAAGACGGCAATGTCTTTGCGGCGCACGCGGTTGAGCCCGTGCCCGATCCGCGCATGTTCAATCCGTCGCTGCCCGCGGCGATTGTGCCGGTGATTGAGAAGGCGATGGCCAAGCAGCCTGCGCAGCGGTATGGCAACTGCCGCGAGCTGGCGCACGATCTCTACGCCGCGCTCTTCGGTTCGCCGGTCAACTGATCGTCAGTTCAGTTCAGTTCCAGCACCGGCGGCCGCGACCAGGCCAGCACGGCGAGCGCGACAAGCTTGGCCCGCTCGACGATCGTGTGCGTTTCGATGCGCTCGTCAAACGTATGCGGCCCTTCGCCGATCGGTCCCAGGCCGTCGATCGTCGGGATCCCAAGCGCCGCGGTGAAGTTGGCGTCTGAACCGCCGCCCGTATCTTCCGCACCCAGCGTCACGCCAAAAGCGCGCGCCACGTGCTGGAAGTGGAAAACCAGCGCTTCACTTTCCGTGTTGCGCTGCCACGGCGGCCGGCCAATCCCGCCCATGATGTCCACACGCGCGTTGGCGATGGGCGCCTCCGCGCAAATCTTGCGCACTTCGCCGTCGATCCGCTCGCCCTCGGCCGTCGTCAGGACGCGGACATCGACTTCGATCTTGCACAGGTCCGGCACGATGTTGCGCTTCGTCCCGCCATGGATCGTGCCCACGTTGAGCGTCGTACCGCGCTTGGCATCGCCGAGTGCCGCCAGCTTCTCGACGATTTTCGCCATGCCGACGATCGCGTTGACGCCGTCCGCGTGATCCATGCCGGCGTGCGCCGCTTTGCCGTGGACGCTGATGAAGTAGCGGCCGACGCCCGCGCGCGAACGCACGACCGCGCCAGTCTTGCGGCCGATTTCGAAATCGAGGCAGAAATCCCGGCCCACGGCCAATTGCTCAATCAAGTCGCGGGACGTTGGCGACTGCACTTCCTCGTCGGCGTTGTGCACGCAGATCCAGTCGAATTCGCCCAGCCGCCCGATGGCGTTGATCGCTTCCAGCGCCGCCTGCGCGACGACCAGGCCGCCTTTCATGTCGCCCACGCCTGGCCCGCGCAGGAGCTGGCCCTCGCGCGTGAAGCTGAGGAAGGACGTGTTCGCGTCAAACACGGTGTCAAAATGGCCGAGGATCAGGATCTTCGGCGCATCCGCCGCGGCCTTGCCCAGCGCCGGACGCCGCGCGACAAGGTGGACCATCCCGCCCGGCTTCACCACGCGCTCGCAGGCAAAGCCAAGCAGCTTGTAGACCTGCTCCAGCTGCACGAGGCACGCAAGCCGCCCATCGGGGTTGTCGATGCCGCTGTTCTGATCGACAAGCTTGCGCAGCCGTTCAATGTACGCCTGTTCGCGCGCTTCCAGGTGGGCGATGAGCCGCTGTTCGTGAGCCGGGTCGATGTCGCGGGCGAGGATCATGCAGGTTCTCTCGTGTCAGGCAGCGTTCTGGTGCCGCGCCGTGGCTGGGGGCAACTTCTCCGGAATGCAGTCGAGGTTCTCGCCTTCGCATTCCAGGTACAGCGTATGGTCGGCGATTGTCGCGTTCCACGTCATGCTGCGATTGCCAATCCGCTCCAATTCCGCCATGAACGCCGTCGGCAGCGCCCAGATTTCCAGCTGCTCAACGTGGCGGAGCTTGTCGGCGATGACCGCCTGGCGAAACGCCTCGGCTTCGTCCGGGCTGCCAAACAGCGCGACGAACCGCGCGTTTTTGTGCCGCGCGAGCGCCTTTTCCAGCCGCTTCATCGGCGGCGCCTGGCACTCGATCCAGAGCTGGAGTTGGCCCGTCAGGTCGTCGGCGCGCAGGTCCGGCTCGTGGACGTCGATCCAGCCCGGCGCGTCGCGCAACTGCTCGTCAAAGAACAGGACTTGCGCCAGGAAGCGCAGGAGGATGTGCTCATCGGGTTCGTCGGCTTGCTGGGCCATGACCAGCGTCCGCGTCGCATCCAGACCGCGATCGAGATCGGAGAGCGACAGGCGCACCTGACAGCGAAAGGCGCTTGCGCTCATCGGATCATCACGCATCCGTCCCGACAAGCGCCGCGCGGAGGTAGTCGCGGTTCATTTCAGCGATCACGCGCACTGAAATCTCCTTGGGGCACACAGCTTCGCATTCCTGGAAGTTGCTGCAGGCGCCAAAGCCTTCGGCGTCGTGCTGTTCCACCATGGCGAGGACGCGGCGGGAACGCTCAGCCTGGCCTTGCGGCAGGTGCATGTACTGGCTGACCTTTGCGCCAACGAACAACATCGCGGACGCGTTCTTGCACGCCGCCACGCAGGCGCCGCAGCCAATGCAGGACGCCGCGTCCATGGCCAAATCCGCCTCTTTCTTGGAGATCGGAATGGCATTGCCGTCCGGCGTGCCGCCGGTGTTGATGGAGACGAAGCCGCCCTTTTGCTGGATGCGGTCAAACGCGGAGCGGTCGACGACGAGATCGCGCAGCACCGGGAACGCCGAGGCGCGCCACGGCTCAATCACGATGTTGTCGCCGTCCTTGAACTTGCGCATGTGCAACTGGCACGTCGTCGTCGCGGCTTCCGGGCCGTGCGGCACGCCGTTGATGACGAGCGAGCACATGCCGCAGATGCCTTCACGGCAGTCGTGGTCAAACGCGCACGGCTCCTGGCCATTGGCCTGGGCGCGCTCGCTCACCACGTCCAGCATCTCCAGAAAGGACATGTCCGGGCTGATGTCCTTGGCGTCGTAGGTCTCAAACTTGCCCGGCGTCGCCTTGTCTTTCTGCCGCCAAATCTTCAAGGTCAGATTCATGTGCTGCTCCGAAATCGTAAGATGCTTGCGGGCTACTTGTAGCTGCGGGTGCTCGGGTGGACTTCTTCAAAGATCAGCGGTTCTTTGATCAACTCCGGCTTGGAAACGTCACCGGTGTAGTTCCACGCCGCCACGTACGTGAACTTCTCATCGTTGCGCTCTGCTTCGCCGGTTTCGCTCTGGTACTCTTCGCGGAAATGGCCGCCGCAGCTCTCTTCGCGCGTCAGGGCGTCGCGGCAGAGCAGTTCTGCGAATTCCATAAAGTCCGCGACGCGGCCGGCTTTTTCAAGCGCGACGTTGTAGCTGTCGCCGTCGCCCAGGACGTTCAGGTTGCCCCAGAACTCCTCGCGCAGGCTGGGAATGCGGTCCAGCGCTTCCTGCAGGCCCTTGGCGTTGCGCGCCATGCCGCAGTTGTCCCACATGAGCTTGCCCAGCTCCCGGTGGAAGCTGCTCGGCGAGCGCTTGCCCTTCACGGCCAACAGCGACGCGACGCGTTTCTGCACGTCCGCAACGGCGGCCTTGAACTCCGGCTCGTCGCCCGTGACCTTCTTCTGGCCGGACGTCGCGAGGTAGTTGCCAATCGTGTACGGCAAGATGAAGTAACCGTCTGCGAGGCCCTGCATCAGCGCCGAGGCGCCGAGGCGGTTGGCACCGTGATCGGAGAAGTTGGCCTCGCCGATGACGTGCAGACCGGGCAGGTTGCTCATCAGGTTGTAGTCGACCCACAAGCCGCCCATCGCGTAGTGAACGGCGGGGTAGATGCGCATCGGCACTTCATACGGGCTCTCGTCCGTGATGCGCTGGTACATCTCAAACAGGTTGCCGTAGCGCTCGCTGATGACGTGCTTGCCGACGCGCTTGATGGCGTCGCTGAAGTCCAGGTACACGCCGAGCCCGCCGGGACCGACGCCGCGACCTTCATCGCACATGCGCTTGGCGGCGCGGCTGGCGATGTCGCGCGGCACCAGGTTGCCGAACGCCGGGTAGATGCGCTCCAGGTAGTAGTCGCGCTTCGCTTCCGGGATCTGCCGCGGATCCTTGCCGACGTCGGCTTTCTCCAGCGGGACCCACACGCGACCGTCGTTGCGCAGCGATTCTGACATGAGCGTCAGCTTGGACTGGTGATCGCCGCTGACCGGAATGCAGGTCGGGTGAATCTGCGTGTAGCACGGGTTGGCAAACAGCGCGCCGCGCTTGTGCGCCCGCCACGTCGCGGTGACGTTGGAGCCGATCGCGTTGGTCGACAGGAAGAAGACGTTGCCGTAGCCGCCGGTGGCCAGCACGACCGCGTCCGCGGCGAAGGTCTCGATCTTGCCGCTGACCAGGTCGCGGGTGACGATGCCGCGCGCGTGGCCGTTGACCATCACGAGGTCCAGCATCTCCGAACGGTTGTGCATCTTGACCGTGCCCAGACCGACCTGCCGCGACAGCGCCGAGTACGCGCCGAGGAGCAGCTGCTGGCCAGTCTGGCCGCGGGCGTAGAACGTCCGACTGACCTGCGCGCCGCCGAACGAGCGGTTGGACAGGTTGCCGCCGTATTCGCGGGCGAACGGAACGCCTTGCGCGACGCATTGGTCGATGATCGACGTCGACACTTGCGCCAAACGGTAGACGTTGGACTCGCGGGCGCGGTAGTCGCCGCCTTTGATGGTGTCGTAGAACAGGCGGTACACGGAGTCCCCGTCGTTCTGGTAGTTCTTGGCCGCGTTGATGCCGCCCTGCGCCGCGATCGAGTGGGCGCGCCGCGGGCTGTCCTGGAAGCAGAACGTGTGGACGTCATAGCCCAGCTCAGCCAACGTCGCCGATGCTGAACCGCCGGCCAGACCGGTGCCGACAACGATGACCTTGAACTTGCGCTTGTTCGCCGGGTTGACGAGCTTCAGGTTGAAGCGGTGCGTGTCCCACTGTTGCGCCAAAGGCCCGGTGGGCGTCTTGGAATCGAGCGTGATCGACATGGCGTGAAGCTCCGTATGTCAGCGAGTCAGGGGACCGGTTGCAGGCGCAAAAGGCGAAAGGAACGGTTACTTGATGATGCCAACCAGCACGGCCAGGGGCACGATCGCGAAACCGGCGAAGAGGAAGCCGGCGAGCGCCGGACCCAATTTCTTGAAGAACGGCCGGTAGGCCGAGTTCAGCACGCCCAAGGTCTGGAGCGAGCTCTGGATACCGTGGGACAGGTGCAGACCCAAGAGGCCGACGCCGCCGATGTAGCCGAGGGCGAGCAACGGATTCTGGAAGCTGACGACCATGCGGCGGTAGACGTCGTCGACCAACAGGCCGTTGATCAGCTTGTATTCGGGGATCTTTTCAAAGCCAGCCGTGCCCACCGTCAGCGTCGTGAAGTGCAGGATGTGGTAGCCGATGAAGAACAGCACGATGCCGCCCGACGCGCGCATGGTCCTGGAACCCAGCGACGCGACGATCCACTTGTTGCTGGCGTAGGCGATTGGCCGCGCCGCGCGATTGCGCATGGAGACCTGGATGGCCGAGAAGATGTGGAGGCAGGTCAGGGCGACCAAGCCGAAGCGGATCGCCCACTTGATGCCGCCCATCGACTGCAGGAAGTGCGCGTACGTGTTGTACTGCTCCGCGCCGACGAACATCTGCAAGTGGCCCGCCATGTGGCCAAAGGAGAACGCGATGAGGGCGATGCCGGAGACGGCCATCAAGGCCTTCTGGCCAAGCGTGGACCCGTGCATGCGCGAGATGACCTTGCCGATTCCCGGCGACGGCTGGCTGACTGCATCTTCCATCGTTTTCTCCCTCAATCTGGCCAGGTTCCGGCTGTCCGGCCTGGGTCCGCGCAGTCCGCCCCTCCGCCGCGATGGGCAGGAGGGGTAGGACCGCGGGCTGCAGATGCGACGCGCTCACGGTTGAGCGCGCAATGCTCAGTGCTTGAGCAGGTCCTTGACGACTTCGCGCTCGGCGAGGAGTTCGTCGTTCGTGGCCTTGACCTTGCCCTTGGCCCAGTCGCTCAGTTCCAGGCCCTGGACGACGCTGTAGCCGCCCTTGCCATCTGAGATGACCGGCAACGACGTATAGATGCCCTTGGGCGCATCATAGCTGCCGTCCGACCAGATCGCCGCGGAGAACCATTCGCCCTTCGGCGTCACATTCTCGAGATCTTTCACATGGTCAATCGCCGCCGAGGCAGCCGAAGCCGCCGACGAAGCGCCGCGCGCCGCGATGATCGCCTTGCCGCGGTTCTGGACGGCCGCGACGAAATCACCCTGAAGCCACGCCGCATCGGTGATGACGGACGTCAGCGGCTTGCCCTTGATGCGCGCGTTCTCAAAGTCCGGGTACATCGACTCGGAGTGATTGCCGAACACCGTGACGTTGGTGATGTCCGCGTTGGTCACGCCGGCCTTGGCGGCCAGCTGCGCAACGGCGCGGTTTTCGTCCAGGCGCGTCATGGCGAAGAAGCGCTCCTTGGGCACGCTGCCCGCGTTCGCCGCGGCGATGAGGCAGTTGGTGTTGCACGGATTGCCGACGACGAGGACGCGCAGGTCGCTCGCGCCGCCTTCCAGCGCATTGCCCTGACCGACGAAGATGGGGCCGTTCTCGCGGATGAGGTCCGCGCGCGCCATGCCCGGGCCACGCGGCTTGGAGCCGACGAGGAGCGCCCAGTTGGCGTTGGCGAACGCCTTCTTCGGGTCGTCGTAGCACTCGATGCCGACGAGCGACTTGAAGCCGCAGTCCGCAACTTCCATCGCAACGCCTTCCAGCTTCTTCTGCGCTTCGGCGATCGGCAGGTCCAGGAGCTGCAGAATCACCGGGCGATTGCCAAAGGTTTCACCGGAAGCCAAGCGGAAGAGCAGGCTGTAGCCAATCTGGCCGGCAGCACCGGTAACGGCGACGCGAATCGGGGTAGTCATGGTTGGGTCCTTTTGGTTGACGTATCGGTCGGCAGTGTTGCCTACGGGCCTTCGCCGGCACGACCTGCCAGCGTGACACGGACCGGGAGGCCCGCTTGGGGCGGTAGTGTCGCGCTGCGTTGTTTGATGGTCAAGGTGTGGAGCCGGTTTCGTCGGGCTCAATTGTCACAGGTTCTTCCGCAAGCGCGCGCGAACGCACCACGGCGTCCGCATCCAGCAGTTCACTGCCACGCAACTCCGCATCTCGATTGATCATCTGTCCACGCAGCCAAACTTCCTTGGTCGCGAACTCCACCATCTCCCAGTTGCTGCCCGTGAACGGATCGCGCGTCTTCAGGAACTCCTCGAACTGCGCGCCCAGCAGGTCATACAGCAGCTCCACGCCTTCGCGCTCGCGCAGCTTGTTGGCTTTCACGTCCACGCGCGCATCCACGCTGTAGTGCAGCGTCTTGCGCTCGTTCTGCAGATCCCAACGCACCGCCAGCCATTGGCCGTCCAGCGTGCCGGTGACCGCGAGCGTCTCGTCGCGGCGCAGCTTGCCAACGTAAAGTTCGCGCAGAAAGCGTTCCACGCGGCGGGCTTCAAACTCGGAAATGATGCTGTGGGCCATGTGCTAGAACCTGAACCAGGCGTCGACGACCGGCATGACCGGCGTGACGAAGTATTTGGGATTCTGCCCGGGCTCGGCAAAATCGAGGTAGTCCATCCGCCCGATGAAGAACTCGCCCGCGGTCGCGCCAGCCATCAGGTGCACGCGGCCAAAATCGTGCACCCACACGGCCGTCACCGTCGGCGTTTCGCGGGCCAGCGCGGGTGACACGCGCACGCGCAGGGTCCCGGTGAGCTGCAGCAGGTCGCGCGGGGTGACGAGCCAGTGCGCGCTCGCCGTCGCCGCCACGCCGTGGTCCACGTTCGGCGTCTCGCCGTTGACCGTCTCCACGCACGTTGGCTGCGGGAAGCCCTGATGGTAGCACGTCACCGGATTGAGGATCGCGGAGTAGCGCAGCGCGCCCGTCAGCGCCCACGACTCGCCCAGATACACGCTCGCGATCGCGCCCGCCGCCAGATCGCCCGGCGCGTGCATCCCGTTGTAGAACGATTCGCGAAAGTCCGCCGTCGCCGACAACACCCAATGCTGCGATTCATACAGGCGATACCGCGCGTTGCCGTTCACGGTCAGCAGCAGGTCGTAGACCGGATGCGTCTCCACCGTCAGCTTGTTGGTGATCCCGTACGCCAGCGGCGCGAAGACGCCAAAATTGCCCGCGCCTTTCTCCAGCACCTGCGCCGTACCCAGGGAGACCTGCTGGATGTTCTTCCACTCGGCATAGCCAGCCGTCGGCAGCGCCAGCAGGGCCCACCAGAGAAGAACGCGAAGATGGCGGAGCAGGCACTTCATCCGCGGCGATCGTAGGTCATGCGTCGCCATGTGCAAACTCTGGCGGCTTTTTGGCCCTGTGTTAGCTTGCCCGGCATGAAGATGACTGACCTCGCGCCCGTGCTTTCGCCCTTTGGTCTGCTGGATGACGGTCGCGGACCGCAAGCTGCGGCAACGCTCGCGGTCCAACGGCTGTCCGGCGGGCTGATCAATGACACGTTCGCCCTCGGCGGGCATTTCATCCTCCAGCGGCTGCACGCCATCTTCAAGCCGACGGTGAACCTGGACATCGCCGCGCTCACGCCGGTGCTCCGGGCGGCGGGCGTGCCGGTGCCGGAGATTGTGCTGGCGCAGACTGGCGAGCCGTTTGTGGAGATCGACGACGCGGAGAACCCGCTCGCGGGCGCGTGGCGGATCCTGACGCGGTTGCCGGGCGACACGCTGCACCGGCTGGAGAACCCGCGGCAGGCGGCCAACGCCGGTGCGATGGTGGCGCGCTTCCACACCGCGCTGCGCGACTTGCCCCACGCGTTTCACTTCACGCGCGAGGGCGCGCACAACACGTACGCGCACTTTCACACGCTGGCGGACGCGCTCGCGCAACACCCGCAGCACCGGTTGCACGCGCAGGTGAAGGTGCTCGCCGGGGAACTGGAGGCGCGTTGGCTGGCCTGGGGCGCGATTCCGCGCTTGCCAGAACGCATCATTCACGGCGATCTCAAGGTTTCCAACCTGCTGTTCTCGGGGGATGCCGTCGTTGGCGTGCTGGATCTGGACACCATGGCGCGGTCGTCTCTGGACGTTGAGCTCGGTGACGCCTTGCGCAGTTGGTGCAATACCGCGACGGAGGACGATCCGGCGCCGCACTTTGATCTCGCGACGTATCGCGCCGCCCGGGAAGGGTATCTGGCAGTCGCTGGCGCGTGGCTGACGGCCGAGGAAAAAGCCGCGATTGGGCCGGCGATTGAGCGGATTTGTCTGGAGCTTGCCGCGCGGTTTGCTGCGGACGCGCTGAACGAGCGCTATTTTGGCTGGAATCCGGACAAGTTTCCGGCGCGCGGTGAGCACAATCTGGTGCGGGCGCGGAATCAATTGGGCCTCGCGCGGGATGTAGCGAACATGCGCGCCGATCTGTAGTCAAGCCCGCTCTGTGTGTTACAAACGCGCCCGCGTCCCAGCGCCTGACGGCAAGGAGTTCTCATGTGCGGCATCATCGGCTACATCGGTCCCCAGGAAGCAGCGCCCATTCTCGTGGACGGCCTGCGCCGGCTGGAATACCGTGGCTATGACTCGGCTGGTCTGGCAATTGTCAACAAAACCGTGGAGTTGCGGCGGGCCGTCGGCAAGTTGCGCAACCTGGACGCGCTGCTTGTCGAGAAGCCGGTCACGGGCACGTTGGGCATCGGTCACACGCGTTGGGCGACGCATGGTCGGCCGACGGAGATGAACGCGCACCCGCACGTCGTCGGCACCGTCGCGGTTGTGCACAACGGCATCATCGAGAACCACCTGGAATTGAAGGAAGCGCTGCGCGCCAAGGGCCGCAAGTTCGCCAGCGAGACGGACACGGAAGTGTTCTCGCACCTCATCGACGAGGGCATCCGCAAGGGCCAGGCGCTGGACGTCGCAGTGCGCGAAGCGGTGCAGCAGGTGCGCGGCTCGTACGCGATTGCGGTCGTCGATTCCGAAGAGCCGGATCGCTTCGTCGTCGCCAAGCAGCAGAGCCCGCTGGTCCTGGGCATTGGCCCGGGCGAGCGGTACGCCGCGTCTGACATCCCGGCGCTCATCAACCACACGCGCGAAGTCATTTACCTGGAAGACGGGGACATGGCGGTCCTGATGGCCGACAGCCACCTGATCACGCGCATTGCGTCGGGCGACGTTGTCGAGCGGCCGGTCACGCACATCGCGTGGAGCGCGGTGGCGGCGGAGAAGGGCGGCTTCAAACACTTCATGCTCAAGGAAATTCACGAGCAAAGCCGAGCGATTACGGACACCGTGCGCGGTCGCGCGTCCGTTGAGCAAGGCGAAGTGTTCTTTGAGGAGCTGAAGATCGAGAAGGCGACGCTGGATGACATCCGCCGCATCGTCATCATCGCGTGCGGCACGAGCTGGCACGCGGGCCTCGTCGGCAAGCACTACATTGAAGCGGCGACGCGTGTGCCAGTGGAAGTCGACCTCGCGAGCGAGTTCCGCTACCGCGATCCGGTGATCGACAAGTACACGCTCCTCATCGCGATTTCGCAATCGGGCGAGACGGCTGATACGCTGGCGGCGCTGAAGGAAGCCAAGGAGCGGGGCGCGCACACGGCGGCGATCTGCAACGTGATCGGTTCGTCGATCGCGCGCGCGGCGGGCGACGTTGTGTACACGCACGCGGGGCCGGAGATCGGCGTCGCATCGACCAAGGCGTTCACGACCCAGATGGTGGCGCTGTACCTGTTGGCGATCTACCTGGGCCGCAAGCTGGAACGGCTGACCAAGCCCGACGCCCAGAAGCTGATCGAGACGCTGCTGCAGGTGCCGTCCGACGTCGACAAGGCGATTACGCTGAACTGGCACGTGCGCGACGTGGCGCGGCGGTACATGAACGCGACGAGTTCGCTGTACCTCGGTCGCGGATTGCTGCACCCGATCGCCTTGGAAGGTGCGCTGAAGCTGAAGGAAATCAGCTATATCCACGCTGAAGGCTACGCCGCTGGCGAGATGAAGCACGGCCCCATCGCGCTGATCGACGAGAATACGCCGACCGTCGTGGTGGCGCCGCGCGGGCCGACGTATGAAAAGACCGCGTCGAACCTCGCGGAAATCCTCGCGCGGCGGGGCAAAGTGATTGGCGTGGGCGATGCCGATGACGAGCAGCTGCGGGCGATGTGCGACGATTTCCTCGCCCTGCCGCCGACGCAGCCTTGGGCGGCGCCGATCGTCGCCGTGGTGCCGCTCCAGCTTTTGGCGTATCACATCGCCGACTTGAAGGGGACGGACGTGGATCAGCCGCGCAATCTGGCCAAGTCGGTGACCGTCGAATAGCCGGATGTGCGCGTTGCCCGTGTGACATTTTGCGCTGGGGCGCGGCAAAAATCGCCCAGACACGAACACTGGAAGGTCCCACCCTCGACGGGCGGGTCTTCCCTGCCGCGCCCGTCAACCCGCGCTTTCCGGCCACCACAAGTGCGTCTTCAAGTTGACGCGCCCCGCGGCGTCAAACGTCACGCCCTCGGCCGTCAGCAATTCCCGCTGCAGCAGGGGACGGTCGACGTGGCCGCCCAACGAGATCTCGCCCTTGGCGTTGATGACGCGTTGCCACGGGATGCTGTCGTCCCGGCAGAAAAACATCGCGTAGCCGACGGCGCGCGCGGCGCGGGGCGTGCCCAGGAGCGTCGCGATCTGGCCGTAGGTCATGACCCTGCCCGGTGGAATCCTGCGGGTGAGCGCCCAAACGGCGGTGTACAGCGTGGGTTCGTCTGGCATCTTTGGCCTCCGCCCGTTGATTGCGTTAGCGTCGCCGCGTTTCCCAACTTCGCGCCAGCGCCTCAACGGTCTCCTGCCGCGCCAGCACCTCGGGACGCACGGGATCGTCATCGTCCAGATCGTCGGCCAGCGCTTCCAGCGAAATCGCGGTCGTCTCCACCGCTTCACGCCAGTCCGTGATGACTTCAAACCAATAGCCGCCGCCGCCGTTGCCCACCAGCGTCACCCAGCCCGGACGGCGCTGCCCGCCTTGCGCCGGCGCGAGCAGGTCGCCCAGATGCCGCTCGATCGTGTGCAGATTGCGGTCGACTTCCAGCAGCGCGCCTTCCGGCACCGGGCACGTCAGCTTGGTTCCGGGCGTTGGCAGCGCCATGGACGGCAGCTGTTGGAGCAGCGCCTGCAGCGGCGTTCCCTGGCCAAACAGCAGGTCGCCCACGCGCACGGACGCCGTCCACCGCCGCGCTTCCTGCGGCGGCTGCTCGTTGGCGAGCACGATCTGCTCGATGGCCTCCTGCGGAATCTCCAGCGTTGGCTTGTTCTTGCGCCAGTCGATCGCCAGCCACACGCCGCCTATCTGAATCTGCGTCGGACGCAGGACAGCCGCGGTCGGTGGCGGACTCTCCTTGCGTTCTTCCACGCGATCGGACTTGAGCCGCCAGCGCGCCGCCAGGTCCGGGCGCAGCTCCACGATCCACGACGGCCGCACCGGCGAGAGCTGCCTCGCGTACGCGCGGTTGGAGACCACGAGCTCAGTCGCCACGGCAAAGCGCGGCGGCTGCGCGTACAGGACGCTGCCGGGGTGCGCGTAGAACCGCTCGTCGCCGACGCCTTCAAAGAACCGCCCGCGGTTGGCGAGGATTTGATGGGAAAAGCCCGCCGTCAGCGACCGCGCGAGCAGCTCGTAGGGCCCGCCTTGGCCGACTTCCCAACCCATCTCTCGCGCCAAATCGGCGAGCTGCTCGTGGGCGTTCTGGGCAAAAGCCAGCGTGTGCTGGTCGACGTAGGACTTGCGGGCGAACGCCGGCGGGTCAGGCGCCGCGCGCCACGCTTTGTAGAGGGAGACCATCACGGCCACGTCGCCCATCGGCTCGGCGAACCGCGCGTGCGCTTGCCGCGCCGCCTCCTCGTGGCCTTGCGGAAACTGCAGCGGCGACCGTCCGGACAGCAGCGCCACCGCCGCCAGCACGTCGTCCAGCGCTTCCGGCCAGCGCATCGCCGCTTCCACCGCACAGCGCGCGAGCTGCGGCGTCAGCGGCAGGCGCAGGATTTCCTTGCCAATGCCCGTCACGTTCCGCTCGCGGTCAATCGCGCCCAAGCGCAGCAGTTCATCGAGCGCCGCGTGCAGGCGGGCGCGCGTGGGCGGCGTCGGGAACGCGAAGTCTTCCACTTGCGAGAAGCCAAGACCGCAGAGCCGCAGCACGACTTCTGACAAGTCGAGGCGGACGATTTCTTCATCGCCAAACCGCGGTCGGGTGTTGTAGTCGCGTTCCGAGTACAGCCGGATGCACTTGCCAGGCGCGGTTCGACCGGCGCGGCCGAGGCGCTGATCCGCCGACGCTTGCGGAATACCTTCCTCCCGCAGCGCCAAAATGCCCGTGCGCGCGGAGAAACGCGGAACCTTTGCCGTGCCGCAGTCGATGACAAAACGCACGTCGTCGATGGTAATCGAGGTCTCCGCGATGTTTGTCGCGACGATGACCTTGCGCTGACCGGCAAACGGCTCAAAAACCCGCTCCTGATCCTCGCGCGTCAACGCCCCGTAGAGAGGCAGCACCGCGACCTCGCGCTCACCGCTGCGGTTCGCCGGCAGGTGCCGGGCAATGGCCGCCGCCGTGCGCTTGATGGCGTCTTCGCCCGGCATGAAGCACAGCACGTGGCCCGGCTCGCGCGAACGGTGGATTTGCGCCACTTCCCGCGCCACTGCTTCCGGCAGATCCTCCGGACCCGTGCGCTCGGTCGGTCGCCACACGATCTCCACCGGATGCGGGCGCGCGTCGATGCGCACCACTGGCACGTCCTCGCCCAGATCGCCAAAGAAACGGATGAACGTCTCCGGCTGCAGCGTCGCTGAACTGACCACCACCCGCAGGTCATGGCGGATCCGCAGAAGCCCGTGCAGGAGCCCGAGGGCGAAGTCGATGTTCAGGCTGCGTTCGTGCGCTTCGTCAATGATGATGACGTCGTAGTCCGAGAGCATCCGGTCGCGCTGCGCTTCCTGCAGCAAAATGCCGTCCGTCATGACTTTGATGCGCGTCTTGGGACCGGTGCGATCGTCAAAGCGGATCGCGAAACCGACCTCATCGCCCACGGCAACGTTCTGTTCTTCCGCGATGCGCCACGCCACCGAGACGGCGGCAATTCGCCGCGGCTGGGTCATGCCGATCCGCCCCTGGATGCCGGCGCGCAGCAGCATTTGCGGAATCTGGGTAGTCTTGCCCGAGCCGGTCGGCCCTTCCACGATGACGACCGGATGGTGCTTCAGCGCATCGAGCAGCTCGCGCTCGTGGGTGTACACCGGCAACAGGCGCGCGTGGTCGTTCGGGGGCGCGGGCAGAAAATCAGCCATCAGCAATCCTGCGGCGTGTTCCGCCGACTGCTTCCACGGTAGCACGTCCGCACCCGCCGCGGCAGGGGACGCGCCTCGCCCAGTGGACGTGCCGGATGCCGCGTGCCAACCTTTGGCCGGAGGTTCCGATGCGTCTGTTGCCGCTCCTGTTGATTGTTGCCGTTGCCGGCGCGCCTGGGTGCCAGAAAGCCCCGGCGCCCGCCAAGCCCGCTGCGGTTATGGCGGATCTCCCCGGCGGCGCGACCCCGACGGCTGCGGCCGTCGACCCGCAGGCCGATTTTGCCGAGATCCGCACGCGCATCCTGCCGACCGTGAACGCCCGCGTGCCGGCGTCGCTGGCCGCCAAGCTGCAGTTCGCGCCGCAGTTCGATGCCAAGAGCCGCGTCGTTGCGCTGGCGCCCGAGTCCTGGGTCATGGGCGATGCGCCCGGCACGTTGCGACCCGCGCCGGATGCCGACCTGGGCGCGGCGACGATGATGGCGTTTGGCTCTGGCTGCGATGGCCGTTGCGCGCCCAAGAACTGGGCGGAGGCGTTTGACAAGGTCGAAGTACGGTCGCTGGCCGTGCAGCAGGTGGAGTCCGACGAGCCGATTGGCAAGTCCGGGCGCGTCGTCGTGGCGCGCTCAGGCGCGGTCCGCTACGTCGTCGCGGGCATCTGGAAACCCGACGGCGCGCGGTATTTCTTCTGCCGCGCGACGCTGGAAGGCCCGGCGATCGACGCATTGCCCGCCTTCGTCGGCGCCTGCCGGGCCATGGACGTCCGCCGCTGGGATTGATGCGGTGCTTGCATCCCCGCCTCGCGATCCGCACACTACTTGCGTAACGACGGAGGCCCGCGTGCCGCGCTGGTTCAAGAACATGCAAGAGAAGTCGAGCCTTGTCCGGCGCGTCCTGGTGCTCGCGCTCAGCGTCCTGCTGGCGGCGTGCGGCACGCCTGCGGCGACCGGGGAAGACGGCGACGCGCTGTACTTCCAGCCGCCTGACGCCAAAACGGACGTGCCGACCGCCAAGACGGACATTCAGGACACAGCGACGGATGAAGTGACGCCCGACGTGCCGGACGTGCTCCCGGACGCGCCGGACGTGCCCGACATCGACGACAGCGGCGACAGCGACGCGCCCGATTGGCAGGAATTGGCGCCGCCGGACGTCACCGTGCCCGAATGCGTGACCGACACGACGTGTGACGACGGCAACCTCTGCACCGTCGACCTCTGCGCCAACGACACGTGCAAGCATTCCACCGTCCCCGGCTGCTGCAACACGGAGGCCGATTGCCCCAAGGCGCCCGTCTGCAAGACCGCGACGTGCGTGGCCAACGCGTGCGTGAACGCGTCCGTCGCCAACTGCTGCGCGTCAGGCATGTGCTGCGACCCGATCAAGCAGACAACCAAGGGCGCGCAAGCCCCCTGCACGGACGCGCCGATCGCGTTTGAGTTTGACTGCCAGGGCGTCGACATCTGGGGCCGCCGCGCCATCCAGGGCTGCGACGGCAAGCAGACCGCGGCATGCAGCGGCAACACCGCCAACTACAACTGGACCGAGTGGCTCCCGGTCGGCTCCTGCCCCAACGGCTCGCTTTGTCAGAAGAAGCCCGACAAGACGCAGTTCCCGGCTTGCTCCGGCGCGCCCGCGCCCGTCCCCAGCTGCATCGCGGACATTGGCTGTTTCGACGGCGATCCGTGCACAACTGACACCTGCACCAACGGCGCCTGCAAACACACCTTTGCGGACAGCGCGACGCTCTGCGGCACGACCGCGACCTACACGCAATACGACTGCCTCACGCTGCCCGGCGGCAGCGACGCGGGCGGCTCCATCATCACGCGGTCGCAGTTCGCGAGCTGTGGCACCGCGGGCGCTTGCGACGGCAAGGCCGAATGGTCGCCGTGGACCATCATTCAGGACTGCGCGGGCAATGAGAAATGCGACGTGCCGATCTCGACTGAACCGGGCACCTGCACGCTCGTCCCGGTCTGCAAACCCGGCACGACGTGCTGCGGCGCCGACGGCCAATTTCTCCCCATCGGCACGGCGTGCGGGACGACCAAGGTCACGACGGAATATCAGTGCGAAACCGCGGCGAAGGGCAGCAAGTACACAAAGCACGACGGCGTCGCCGGCTGCTCGGGCACGTCCGCGCTGTGCTCCGCCGCCACGCCAAACTGGGGCAACTGGACCGCCGCCGGTTCCTGCGCCTACAACCAGCTCTGCTCAATCCCCATCGCTGGCGCGTTGCCGGTGTGCACGGACGTCTGCAGCGCGGGTTCAACCTGCTGCACCGCCGGCGGCGATTGGGCGGATCAGGGTGCCAAGTGCGCCGACGCGTTGCTCAAGACCGTCAGCATCTGCACGCAGGCGAACGGCATTGAGACCGTCCTCTCCAGCCAGTTGTTCCCCGGCTGCACCGGCGTCGATGAGACCTGCTCGACCGACCCGGCCAATCTCAACAAATCCGCGTACAGCATCGTCAAACAGTGCCAGAGCTACGAAAAGTGCGTGCAGTCGGGCGATTCTGCCAGTTGCGTCCTGAACGCGCCGTGCCAGCCTGGTACGCAGTGCTGCACCGCCAACGGCCAATTCGCCCCGCTCGGCGCCCAATGTGCGACCGCCAACAAGACGCAATGGTCCTGCTCCAACAACCTCCCCGGCGGCGCCGTCCTCGCCCGCGACGTGTCCTACGGCTGCAGCGGCTACGGCGCGGAATGCTCCTACGATCCCGCGAACTACTTCTTCAGCCCGTGGGTCGACAACACGGATTGCCAGCCCACGGAGGTCTGCCTCAGCTCCGACCCGACGTTCCTCACCGCCGCCGAATGCACGACGGTCCAGCAATGCGTCCCGGGCACGATCTGCTGCAGCGCGACCGGCAGCTTCTTGCCCAAGGGCACCAAGTGCGGCACCGGCAACGTCGTCAAGACCGAGTACATGTGCGACAGCGCGGCGTTGAACGGCTCGATTCTCAAGAAGGAATACTACTCGGCGTGCGTCGGCGTCGCGGCGAATTGCTCCAAGCTGGACGGGGACATCGTGTGGGACCCGGCGACTTGGCTGGTCAAGCAAAATTGCGGACCGATGAATTATTGCCACGTCACGGGACCTACAGATCCGGGCGTGTGCAATCCCTCGCCTCCGTGACCGGGAACGGCTCACGCGGGCTTGCGCGCGCGCGCTGGTCCACCTACCCTGTGGCGTCTCAAGCTTTGGCGTGTTGGCCGGGCCTGAGCCACTTTTCGCAAATGAGGTTCCAATGGCTGGCAATGTTGTGGTCGTGACTGAGAGCAATTTCAAGACGGAAGTGCTTGAATCCAAAGAGCCCGTGATGATCGACTTCTGGGCGACGTGGTGCGGTCCGTGCCGCGCGATCGCGCCGCTTGTCGAACAGCTCGCTGACGATTTCAAAGGCCGCGCCAAAGTGTGCAAGGTCGACGTCGACTCCAACCAGCGCCTCGCGGGCGACTATCAGATCTCGTCGATCCCGACGCTGATGGTGTTCAAGGACGGCCGCGTGGTCGAGCAGATCCTCGGCGGTCGGCCCAAGCCGGCGATGGCGCAGTTGATCGAGAAACACCTCTAAGATCCCACCTTCAGAAAAGAAAGACGAGGCATGATGCAGCCCAAGCACATTGGTATTGTTGTTGTAATTTTGGCGGTCCTTGTGGCGGCGTGGTTCACGGTTGGCGGCGGCGCGAGCAAGAAAGCCAAGGATGGCGACGCCGCGGCGGCTGCGGCTTCCAAGGACGGCGAGAACGCCGGTGAAGGCAAGGGCAAGCCCATCGTGAAGGCGGAAGAAGGCCTTTCGGACAAGGTGGAAGCCAAGCCCGAGCAGCTCGCGCTCCCCGGCGCGCTTCCGGCGCTGAAGAACGTCCAGGGTGCGGCGGAAGCGCCGGCGCAGCCGCACGGCAAGATGGAACTGGAAGGCGACGTGCAGGAAGCCGACGCGGAGGCCGCGATCAGGGCGGTCTTTCCCGCGCTGCGCGACTGTTATGCGGAACTGCGCAAGGTGGCCCCGCAGGCGGGTGGCCGCATGCTGATGAAGTTCTCGGTCAAGCCGGGTGCGGAGCCGGGGCAGGCGGCGTTGGGCGAGCTGTTCCTCAAGGAAACGCAGTTCACGGAGCCGAAATTCCTGACGTGCATCCGGACGGCGGTGGACGCGGCGAAGTTCCCGGTGGGCAAGAACCTGACGGGTTCGGTCACGGTGCCGATGTTCCTGACGCCGGGCGACGTGGGCGAAGCGCCAAAAACGCCCTGAGCTCAAGCACTACCTGAGCGCGCCCAGCCACCAGCCCAAGCCGCCGCCGAGCAGGCAGCTCGTGCCCGTGACGCCCGCGTAGGCGATCGCGCGCCATGCGTGGCCATCGACCAACATCCGCAGCATTTCGCCGTTGAAGCTCGAATAGGTCGTGAAGCCGCCGAGGATGCCGGTGGTCAGGCCAAAATAGAGGCTGTCCGGCAGCGGCGCATGCGCGTGCCGGGCCGCCAGCAGGCCAAAAATCGCCGAACCCACGACGTTCACGGTCAGCGTGGCAATCGGCAGACCGCCGATCACCTGACCGCGCCAACCGAGGGCCACGAGATAGCGCAGCAGACCGCCGAGCGCGCTGCCCAACGCGATGATCAGCGCCAATCGCATCAGGGATTCGCACCCGGGCAGTGGAGGAAATAGCAGCGCGGCGTGTGGGCGAGCGTGCCGCAGCGTTCGCAGTAGCAGTTGCTGAACGGCGTGACGTTGGCGGCGCAGCCCTTGGCCGGGTAGGTCTTGCAGACCTTGGCGTCGCACAGCGGCACGTTGGGGGCGCAGTCGCTGCCGCAAGAGCAGTGATCGGGCATCTGCTGGCAGCCGCACCAGTCGGGCGCCTTTGCGTTGTTGAAGACGCAGTCGTCGTGCGGCGTGCAGCCGGTCGCGGGCGCGTCCTTGCAGATGTAGTTCGGGCACATCACGGCGCTCGCGCCGCAGTCGCTGCCGCAGGAGCAGGTCGGATGGGCGTTGGGGCAGTATTGGGCGTCGCACTTGATCTTGCTGGCGTCGCAGCCGTCTCCGCAGAAGCAGTTGGCCATGTGCTCGCACTGCCCGAGGAAGCCGCACTGGTAGTCAAACGCGGCCATGGCCGGGTCGAGCGCGGAACCGATGCACGCCGCCTTCTCCGGGCTGGCGTCGGCGATGGCGTCCTTGCCGCCGTTCAGGCCGCTGTCGTCCTGGCTGTCGACGGCGCTGCTCAGAATGTCCGCGGTCGGGCCGCCAACCGCGGCGTCGTCGCACGCCGCAAGGGCGATCAGGCAGAAAAACCAGCAAGCAATGGCGCAGAATCGAAACAAGCAGAACCTCCGGTCATTGGCCGATTTGGAGCATACACAGCGGCGGCAGGCGGGTCTACTTGCGCGCCGCAAAGGGCCGCGGCAGGATGGGCGCTCTTGCAGGAGGCAACATGGGCAGCAAATGGGCGATCTGGGCACTGGCAATGACGATGGGCGCGCTGTGCGGCTGCGGCGATGACAGCAGCGCGGGCGGCGGCACGGCGTACACACAAATCGGCGACGTGAGCTTGGACGGCACCGTTGGCAGTGACGCGGGCGACGACTCGGGCGGCGCGGATGCGACCGGCAGCGACAGCGCCATGGCGGACAGCGCGGTGAACGACAGCGCGCTGAACGACGGCACCGTGAACGACGGCACGAGCGCCGACGCGATCACCGACGCGGGCCCTGCGAAGTACCCGGAGTGCCTTTCGCTCATCGGCTGCATCGCGCAGAGTTGCTCGCCGGCCAACTGGGCGCCCGGCTGCGACGCGACGTGCCTGACCGGAACGAGCCCCGCGGTCGCGACCGGCTACGCCAGCGTCAGCGCGTGCATCCAGAACACGTGCCGCGACGGCCTGTGCAAGGGCTCCACCGATCCCAAATGCATCGGCCAGTGCATTGGCGCCAAGTGCATCAACAAGATCGCCGTGTGTGGCGCCAACGGCAAGACGGGAACGGCGATCTGCGGCAGCTACTTCACCTGTTCGCAGGCGTGCGGCACCGCCAAGGACCCGCTCGCGTGTGTCTCCACCTGCTACGCCGCGCTCTCGGACGGCGCGCAGGGTGAATACGCCGCGCTGGATGCGTGCGTCTCAGCGGCGGGCGGCACGGACGCTTTTGCCAGTTGCCCCGAGCAGGCGCTGACTTGCCTCGCCGGCGGCGCGTCGGGCAGCAAGAGTTGCATCGACGCGCTGGGCTGCGCTGGCGCCTGCAACACCGGCTCGGACGCGCAAAAGGGCGCGTGCATGACGCAATGCTGGAGCCAGACGTCGTCCACCGCCCAGACCGCGTTTGCCGGCGCGCTCAAGTGCTCGGGCATCAACAAGACCGGGTGCGTCGATTCCATGCTGGCGTGCACCGACCCGTCCGGAATCGCGACGTGCACGGCGACATTGACGTGCATGCAGGGCTGTCAGCAGACCGACCCGCAGGCGAAAGCGACGTGCTTCTACGGCTGCCTGCACAGTGCCAGCCCCGCCGAGGCCAAGAAGAACCTCGACCTGCAGGTCTGCATGGGCAACTGCAACTGCAACGGCGATCAGGCGTGCACGAATACCTGCCTGCTCGGCCCCTGCAAGGCCGCGCTCGCCACGTGCCAAGCGCCGTAGGTCCGCGCTTCCCGGCCCAGCGGCTACGGGCAGGTCGGGCACTTCTTCAGCCACGGCGCCACGGACGTCGGTCCGCCGCAGGTCCGGTCACACGGCATCTCCGCCGCGTTGAGCTGTCCCGCGACCGGCGCGCACGTCCAGTTGTTCTGGCACGCCTCCAGCGGAAACGCCTTGCCGCCGCCGCCCAGGAACTGAATCATCGCTTCCAGCACCAGCGAACCGTGGTCAAACGGCGTCTTGGCGGCCAGCGCTTTGCACGGCGCCTCGTTGGCTTGGGCCGGATCCGCGCAGAGCTTGATGATGCGGTCGATCTGCTCGCCCGGAAAATCGAGATCATGCTTGCCCTCGGGCCGCACGTACGGGAAGAACGCGCCGCCAATCCCGCCGTGGCCATCGTCGCCGATCAGGTATTTGTGCATCGGCGTCGTGCTGCGCGGCGCCCAGTTGCCGTCATAGCCGAGCGGGTAGGGCATCGCCGTGGGATCGGCGCTCAGGGACGCTGAGCCGGACAGATCCTCCACGTCCCACAGCACCGGCGCGCCCGCGGGCGTCAGGTACCGGCCAATCACGTTGACCGCCTCCAGCATGTGCGTGTCGGCCAGCATTTGCAGCGCGGAGCGGTTGTTCCACTCCGGGTGCTGGGCAAACCAGTCGATCTTGCCCAGGTTGCGGGCGATGCTCGCGCCCGAGGACGCCGGCACGTTCATGTCGCCAATCGTCGTGATCACGATGCCGTGCGTGTTGACGACCTCGCCGTTGGCCATGACCGCCTCGCCCGAGGTGAACTGTTTGGCCAGAACCGCCGGATCCGCCGGGTCCAGCACCATCTGCGCGAGGCCCATGAACCGCCGCAGCTCCGGCCGACCGCGATGCAGGCCCAGGCCCTCCGCGAGCGGCGCCAGCGGATCGCCTTTCTTGAACGCCAGCGGCCGACTGTCGTAGGTGAATTTCACGTCGTTGCCGAATTCCGCGATGACCTGCAGCGGAATCGCGCCGTTCTTCAACCGGCACGCCTTGCCCTTGGCCGCGTCGCGCACACCGGTCTGGAACGGATTGCCGGCGAAGAACGTCAGCCGATGTTGCTGCGCCCCCACTTGCGTCACGTCCGACGGCAGGCCCACCCGGAACAGCCCGCCCGGCTGCAGCAGCGCGCAGTCGTATTCGCCGTTGGACAGGTTCTCGGCGAGCACCGCGCCCGCCTTCGCGGCGACGTCCGCCGGGAGCGTCGCCACCTGAATGCGCGCCGTCTGGTTGAGGCGCGGAATGACCGTGTTGATGACGAGGCTGCCGTCGGGCTGCGGTGCGGACGCGTAGAGAGGCCCCATGACGCGCAGGATGACCGCCTCGCGCACGCCGCCCTGGAGCGACCGCATGCCCACGTCGCCCAGGCCGCCGCCCGCGCACACGGGGATGGACGTGCTCAACTGCGGCTCGCTGCCGCCGAGCATCGCCGACATCATGCCGCCCAACGAGCTGCCCGTGATGCCGATGACCGTGTCCTTGCCGCCAATGTCGACCTTGCCGTCGCCGTCGAAGTCGCCCGCGATGTCGTCGTCCGTCTTGCCGTTGCCGTTGGCGTCAAAAGGCCATTTCTGCACGCCGTCGAAAGCCCGGAGCGTGCGGATGAGTTGCATGTAGTCCACCGTGCTCTGGCGCACGACGTCGCGCGTGTGGAACGTGTAGGCGGTCCAGAAGTCGGCGCCGGAGTCTTCGCGGCCGTCCAGGTCCTGGTCCCAGCTGCGGTTCTGGTAGAGCGCGTCGACGACGCCGGTGAGTCCAAGGCCGCCGAGGACCGTCTTGGCCAGTTCCAGATCCGTGCCGTAGAGGCTGTCAAAGCCGTGGCTGACGTTTTCCAGGCACAGCGTCGCGATGCCGTAGCGGGCGAAATAGCCGGCGAATTGCACAGTCGTCAGCTTGTTGCCGGTGTACCCATGGCCGATGATCACGAGGCCGGCGGGCTTGCCATCCTTGCGCGGCGACGCTTCCTTGCGCGGCACGGCCAGCCAATACGACACGCGCTCGGAGCGGCTCGGCGCGGGCGTCGTGGAGACATCCGGCGGCCACACCATCTGACCGTAGTTCAGGTAGTTGCCGGATTCGTCCTTGCGCGGGAACAGCTGCGGCGACTCAAAACTGCCAAACACGTGGTAATCGACGTACTGCAGGCCCTCGAACGTGCGATCGCCGTACACGGACTTGTCCGGAATCTCAAAGCCGATGCCCTGCTGGGAAATCAGCCGCATGATGTCGGACATCTTCTCACCCGGCACCACGAACAGGTTGTGCGGATTGCTGCCAGCGTCCGCCGCGTCCCAAATCGGGTGCAGCTTGCTCATCACCGGCGGGTAGGTGTCCTTGAGGTACGCCTGCGGACCTTGGCCGTACAGGCCGTTGCGCACCGCGTTCAGGTCCTCGTAGATGCTGCCCGTCGAGAAGCTCCAGGTGAAGGCCACGTCCTCCAGCTTCAGCCCGCCAAGCTCCGCCGGATTGCCCGCAAGGATCGCCTTGAGCGGCGTCAGCGCTTCCGTCTGCGCCGTGTGGTTGATCGTCGCGAACGGCGAACCCACCGGCTTGCCGTTGGCGTCCTTCAGGCGCCGCGTGACCACGACCGCGTACGTCGTGCGCTGCCGCAGCGGCGTGAGCGGCCGCATGATGAGCGTGTTGGTCTCGCGCTCGTACCAGTACATCAGCGCGTCGGCGCGGCCAACCAGGTCCGTCGCCGTCGGCGTGTGCTCCGGCAGGTAGTTCGGCTTGTCCAGGACGCCATCCAGGTCGGAATCCTCGCCTTCGTCCAGAATGCCGTTCTTGTTCAGGTCCTCGTCCGTTTCCTCAAAGAACAGCGACAGCGTGTCCCCGCGCGGATCGTTCTCCCAATAGCCCTTGCGGTCCTTGAGCAGCACCGGAAAGTTGCCCTGGCCAATGTCCATGAGCGCCGGCTTGCCGTAGGTCGGCGAACCCGGGGTGATGTCGATCACGTAGATGACGTCATTGGCCAGCGCGAAATTGTCCTTCACGTGCGCGTCCTGCACGCCTTTGAGGTCGATCAGCCCGGTAAAACTCACCGTGATCGGCGCAAATACGCCCCAGCCGTCCAGCATGTCGATGTTCTGGCGCACCAGCGTCTCAAACTGCGTCTGCGCCACCAGCGACGCGTTGATGCGCCGCTTGGTCGGCGAATTCGCGTCAAAACGCGTCGCCAGGTCGTTGGGCAGCGGGATCTCCGGCAGCGGCTTCGCCTCGAAATCGACCTTGACGGTCGTCTCCGCGGGCAGGGCGGCGGCAAGGCCATCGGGCGCGTCCTGGCAGGCGGGCAGGGCGAGCAGGAACGAGAGCGCGAGAATCAGGGGAAAAGGCTTGCGGTTCATGGCAAACTCCAGCGTCCGGCGTTAGCGGCCGAGCAGCGACACGGTGAGGCGCGTCGCATAGGCGTGGTTGTCGGTGTTGTCCTGCGTCGTCAGCGTGCCCAGCGCGCCGCCGGGCAGCAGGAAGCCCTGCTCCAGCGCGACCTGGACGGCGGCCTTCCACGGATCGCTCAGGCGCCAGGTCGTGCGCGCGCCGAGGTCGATTTCCGTCGCGAGGTAGCGGCCATCGGCTTTCTGGCCGGCAAAGTTGATCGGCAGCCCGCCCGCGTCCGTGCGCGTGTGCAGGGGATCGACCAACGGCGACGGCGCCCACGCCAGGAGCGCGCCGCCGTAGACTTCCAGCCAATCGAAGATGCGGTAGCCGATCTTGGGATAGACCGTGATGGCGTCAAAGACCGCGCCGCCGCTCGCCAGCCGATCCAGATCCTCCGCTGGCACGCCGACAAGGGACGGATCGCTCGCGGTGCGACGCGCGCGGCCGGTCTGCCACGCCAGGACGCGTTCAAACAACAGCAGGCCCTGACGCAGGTTCCGGTCGGCGCGGAACGCGGTGACTTTGCCATCGTCCACGTTGGCGTCGCCGCTGAAATAGCCGCCGTCCAACTGCAGCGTCAGGCCGGTGCCCGCGACGCCGACCCAGGTCGCCCGGCCAAACGCGCCCAGCTGCTGGACATCGTGGCGCGCGTACTCCGGCGTGGGCGAGAGCGACGTGTCGCCGAGAATCCCCGCCGCTTCTGCCTCCAGGCGCAGGCCCTGACGCGTTTCCTTGTCGCGCCAGTCGAGGTCCATCGCCGCGTCCACCACGTGCACGCGCAGGTCCTTGCCCGGATTCCAGGTCGCCGTCATGTCATGGTGCTGCCAGCGGCGCACGTAGTAGAGGCCAAACCAGCGCTTCTCCGCGAGGTGCATCCGCACGGCGCCAACGACCTGCTGGGCGTTCTGGCCATCGGCAGCCGTCGCCGTGTCGTCGTCCAATACCTTGTCCAGCGCCGCGATGAACATGAGCCCACGCAGCGCGGAGCCCTCGTGATTGGCCCACGGCATGGAGTGGACCATCAGCCGCAGGTTGCGATCGGCGGCGCGCGTGAGCGTGAACCAGTCATTGCGCTCCAGTGACAGGCCGTTGCTGCCGTCATTGGCGACGAGCCCAAGGCCCCACTGGGACGTCATGGCGCCAACGCGGACGCCGAACAACCGACCGTACTTGACGCCGATGTACGCGTCCTGCAGGACGACCGAGTCAGACGCGGCGCCGGGCAGTTTGTCGCCCGACTGGCTGTCCGGGCCACCGGAGAGCGTGCCGTCAATCGCGTCGACGCTGATCGCGCCGGCAACGGACCAGCGGTGGTCGCCATCCTTGGTCTCGGCGTCCGCGCGCACGCGGATGCGGCTGGAATATTCGATGCCGGCGAGCGAGCTGTTGCCCGCAGGATCGATTCGGAATGCGGAGTTGTACTGGCCGGTGATCCGCCCAACGAGCGAAATCGCCAGCGTCATGGCGTTGCTGTCGGTCGCTTCTGCCGGCAGATCGGCCGGCGCGGCGGTCGTCGACGCGTCCTCGGCCAAGGCGGCAACCGGCGGCTCCTGCGCCAGCGCGGCCACCGGCACCAAACCGATGGCAAGGGCCATCCATCGCAACACAAACGGCGCTCGGCGCAGCATGTTCGGCTCCACTCTGAGGGGAAAAGTCAGCCTGGCGATGAGGCTGTCTGCCGCCAATCCCCCCCGAGGTTGGCGGCACTGTATCGACGCAGCAGCGCCGCGGTGGTTTGCGCTCATTCTGACAACGCTGTAACCTAGCGGAGCCATGGCGCAACCGGCAAACGGCAGCGCGTGGGCATGTATCACTGAACGCCGCTTCTGCCAACTTGTCGGCACGGCACACTTCCCCGCGGAGAAATGCGATGTCGGCCCTCAAGCACTTGTTCTGTTTTGTCTCTCTCACGGCCGCGGTCGCCTGCGGCAGCACCAGCGCGGCTGGCGGCAACACCACGCCCGGCGGCACGCCAGGCAAGCCTTGCATCGCCGCCACCGCGCCGGTCGGCTGCTACGTGGAGCCGGGCAGCGGCGCGAACACCGTCGTCAGTTGCCCCGCGGACGTCTCGCCGGCCACGTGGGTCGCGGGCGAGACCTGCGGCGCGGGCATGCACTGCACGGTCAAGACCAAGACGGAAGCGGCGTGCGTCGCCAACCCGGTCACGGTGGTCAATGACACGGTCAGCGGCGGCGCGGACACGAGCAAGGGCGACACGTCAGCGGAATCCGCGTGCGTCGCCGCCAAGTGCGCCAATGAGACGAACGCGTGCATGACGAACCCCAAGTGCACGACGTTCATGACGTGCCTCAGCGCCTGCAAGGATCAGACCTGCCAGAACGCGTGCGCCGCGCCGCTCAAGACGGACACCGCCGCGACCGCGGTCGTGCAGGCCATCTTCCAATGCTCCGTCAACGCGGCCCAAGCCTGCGCCGGTGGCAGTGACGCCGGCAGCACCGATACCGGCGCGCCGTGAAGCCCGGCGTGGTGCGCGTTGCCCTGTGGGCGCCGTTGCCGCCGCCGATGGGTGGCGTGGGCCGCTGGACGGAGCGCTATTTGGCTGCGGCGCCAGAACAGGGTCTGCGCGTGACGCTCCTGAACACAGCGCCGCCCGCGACGGGGTTCTCAGAAAAGAGCGCGTTCCGCCTCGACCGGTTGCGGCCTGCGCTGTCCGGCCTGGCCAAGCTGACGTGGCTGCTGGCGCGGCGTGAGGTTGACCTCGTGCACGTGACAACAACGCTGTTCTGGGCGACGCCGCGGGAGGCGCTTGTGCTCGAAGCATGCCGTCTCGCGGGCGTCCCCACGGTGCTGCACGTCCATTCCGGCAATCAAATCATCCTGTGGCGGGATGCGCTGCCGGCGGTGCAACGGGCGGCGCTGGACCGCGTGCTGCGGCTGGCGAATCACGTCGTCGTGCTCTCGCAGGAGCTGGAGGACTACCTGACCCGCGCGCTGCCGGGGCTCGCCGTTTCGCGGATCGGCAATCCCGTGGAAGTGGCTGACCCGCCACCGGGGCCGCGGGTATTTCCGCCGCGTGGGCAGCCGACACGCGTGCTGTTCGTCGGTGCGTTGACGCCCAAGAAGGGCGTGGCGGAATTGGCGGAGGCGGTGCTTGCGCTGCCGGACGTCGAGCTCGCGCTCATCGGCGAAGTGGGCGAGGCGATCGACCCGGTGGCGAGCGCGCGCATGCAGGCGGCGCTCACGGCCTTGGGCAACGACCGACGGCTCTTGCAAGTCGGCGAAAAGACTTCAGAAGAAGTGCTGCGGGCGTATCGCGAGAGCGAGATTTTCTGCCTTCCGAGCCATCGCGAAGGCTTGCCGAACGTGCTCCTGGAGGCGATGGCGGCGGGTTGCGCGTGCGTCGCGACGCCCGTCGGCGGTATCCCGGACGTGCTCGAGGGCGCGGGAGTGCTCGTGCCCGTGGCCGACGTCCCGGCGTTGACCGTGGCGCTGCGGCGGCTTGCGGCCAATCCCGAGCAGCGTGCGCGCTGGGGCGAGGCGGCGCGCGCGCATGTGGTCGCAACGGGCAGCACGACCATCGTCATGGCCGAGTACCGGGCGCTGTACGACGGGCTGCTGGCGCCGCGAGCGCCGGTCCAGGACTGAAGCGCGTCGCGGCTCTGTCATCCAGCGCGCCCGTCCAGCCAACGGCAAAAAGCCGAGAAGCCCGGCCGAACTCGCGCTCGACCGGGCTTCCCGTTGACTCACTGCTGGCGGCTATCCGCCTGGCAACTATTCGCCGACGGGCGTCTCACCACCCTCGGGGCGGTCGCGACGGGCGCGACGCTCGTTGGCTGCATCACTGCGCTCGCCATGGCCGCCTTCAGCGGCACCCTGTGCGGGACCACGATCGCTGCGCGGCGCATCGGTGCGCGGACCGTCACGGCGCGGGCCACGATCGCGGTCACGCGGGCCATCACGGCGCGGGCCGCGATCGCCACCGGGACCACCACCGCCACCACCGCTGCGTTCGCCGTCTTCACGGGCGGGACGCGGCGGCAGGCCGAGGGCTTCGCGGCGCGACAGGCGAATCTTGCCCATGCGGTCGACGTTGATGACGCGGACCTTGAGCGCATCGCCGAGCTTGCAGACGTCTTCCACGCGCTCGACGCGGCCTTCCGCCAGTTCGCTGATGTGCACGAGGCCTTCCGTACCGGGCATGATGCGGACGAACGCGCCGAAGTCGGCGATGCGGGTCACGACGCCGTCGTAATCCTTGCCCACTTCCGCTTCGCTGGTGAAGCCGCGGACCATGTTGATGGCCGCGTCCGCGACGTCGCCGTCGATGGCCGCAACGCGCACGGTGCCGTCTTCTTCCACGTCAACCTGCGCGCCGGTGAGCGCGACGATCGACTTGATGTTCTTGCCGCCCGGGCCGATGAGGTCCTTGATGCGTTCCGGATTGATGAGGATCGTGAAGATCCGCGGCGCGTACGCCGAGAGCTCCGGACGCCAGGTCGAAATCGCCTTGTTCATCTCGCCGAGGATGTGCAACCGGCCGGCCTTCGCCTGCTCCAGCGCCGCTTCCAGGATCGGGCGGCTCAGGCCGTCGATCTTGATGTCCATCTGCAGCGCGCTGATGCCTTCCGCCGAACCGACAACCTTGAAGTCCATGTCGCCGAAGTGATCTTCGTCGCCGAGGATGTCCGACAGGACCGCGAAGTTGTCGCCGTCCGAGACGAGACCCATCGCGATGCCCGCGACGGCCGAGGAAATCGGCACGCCGGCGTCCATCATCGCGAGGCTGGTGCCGCAGACCGTCGCCATGGACGACGAGCCGTTGGATTCCAGGATCTCCGAGACGGAGCGCAGGATGTACGGGAACATTTCAAACGACGGCAGCGCGGGGCTGATACCGCGCCACGCGAGCGCACCGTGACCGATCTCGCGACGGCCCGGACCGCGCAGCGGCTTGACTTCACCCGTCGAGAACGGAGGGAAGTTGTAGTGCAGGAGGAAGCGGCGTTCTTCCATGCCGTTCAGCGTCTCAATGCGCTGCGAATCGTGGCCCGTGCCGAGCGTCACGGCGACGAGCGACTGGGTCTCACCGCGCGTGAACAGCACCGAGCCATGGGCCCGCGCCAGCACGCCGGTTTCGATCGTGATCTTGCGAACCTGATCGAGGTCACGGCCGTCCAGACGCTTGCGATCGCCGAGGATCTGCGCGCGGCAGATTTCATCTTTGAAATCGCTGACGATTTCCTTGATGGCCTCGACTTCCAGCGGGTACTTCTCAGCGAGCGCCTTGACGGCGTTCTTCTTGACCACGGACACGGCGGCGTAGCGCTCGGTCTTGGCCGGAATCACGACGGCGACCTTCATGGCCTCGAACGCGACTTCGCGGCACGCGGCCACGAGTTCTTCGTTCACGGTCGGCGCGACGTAGACGTACTTGGGCTTGCCGACTTCCGCCGCCAGCTCCTGGAGACCGGCGATGACCGGCTTCAGCGTGTCTTCCGCGAAGAACAGCGCGTCGATCATCAGCTTCTCGCTGACGAACTTGGCGCCGGCTTCAACCATCACGATGCCCTTGGGACCGCAGACGACGAAGAGGTCCAGATCGCTCGCGGCCTTCTCAGCGAAGGTCGGGTTGGCGATGAGCTTGCCCTCGACGAAGCCGATGCGCGCAGCGGCGACCGGGCCGGCCCACGGAATGTCAGAGATGGCGAGCGCGGCCGAGCAGCCGTTGAGCGCCAGCACGACGGGGTCGCAGTCTTTGTCGTACGAGACGACGGTCGCCGTGACCTGCGTGTCGGCCTGAAAGCCTTCCGGGAAGAGCGGGCGGCAAGGGCGATCGATGAGGCGCGACGCGAGGATCTCGTGTTCAGCCTGACGCGCTTCGCGCTTGAAGTAGCTGCCCGGGATGCGACCGGCAGCGTAGAACTTCTCAAAGTAGTCGCAGGACAGCGGGAAAAACTGCGCGCCGACCTTGTTGGTCAAGCCCGACACCGTCGTGCACAGGACGGACGTGCCGCCCATGGAAATCATCACGGCGCCGTTGGCGAATTTCGCCATTTTGCCGGTATCGAGAAGCAGGGTCTTGTCGCCAATCGCGACGGTCTTTTGCACATGGGCCATGGTAGAACTCCGGTACAGGGCGCGTTCTCATGGCCCTGTGAAACTGCTATTGCTGACGAGAAACTGGGGTTGCCGCAAACGGATGGATCCCGGCGCCTCGCGAATTGCTGCGCCGGGCGTCGGCGGGGCAACTCACGCGATGTCGGGATCCCAGTTCCGTATGCTCTAACTGGGTCCGGTGCGTTATTTGCGCAGCTCGAACGTCGCCAGGATGGTCTTGTAGCGATCGACGTCCGTGCGGCGGACGTAGTCGAGCAAGCCACGACGCTGGCTCACCATGCGCAGCAAGCCGCGGCGACCATGGTGATCCTTCACGTGGATCTTGAAGTGTTCAGTAAGCTGGTTGATCCGCGTCGTCAGGATGCCGATCTGCACTTCCGGCGAGCCGGTGTCAGTCGCATGCTTGCGGTGGGCCTCAACGATTTCTGCGGTCTGGTGTGCGAGAAGCGCCATTTCTGTCCGTTCCTATGCTCGCTTGGGAGCGCGGCGGTTATGTCCCCGGACAGCCTGACGCTCCGTTTGAGCGCCGAGTCGATCCGTTTCCCTCTAGCTGGGGACACCGCCCATGATGGTGTGTCCGACTGGGGGCAAGAGTCTAGTGGCATGTCCGCGTGGTGTCAATGCGAATCCGCTGGGGCAGCCCGGTGCTTGGCGGCAGCCTCACGGTTCCGCTGCGAACCTGTCGACCTCTTCCGGCGTGCCCAGCGGGTGAACCGCGTCCTCCGGAATGGGCTGAATCCAGAGATCCAGACCGCGCGCAATCATCTCCTGGTACATCGGCGCGACGTAGCGCTCCTTGAGGCCGTCGGGCAAGCCGTCGCGGAAGTAGGCGTCGTACGTGGCTTCGAACAGATCGAGGGACCCAAAGTAGTAGAGGCCAATCGACGCATGGTCGGAGATCCGCACTTTTTCACGCGCTTCCAGCACGCGCCCGCTCGCGTCCGCGCGGAAAAAGCTCCACGCGTCGCCTTTGCCGGGGAAGCAGGGAATCCAGCCGTCGCCGCGGATGTCTTCGGGGCGAAGCGCGCGCGGTTCCACGTACGTGTCGATGTTGTAGATGAGCAGCGACGTGTTCGGATCGCGGGCGCGCAAGGCCGGGAGCGCGCGGAGGACGGTCGTCGCCTGGCCGTCGGTCAGTTCCTCCAGGCTGATGATGCGCGGATCGGCAACGCCAAAGGGCGCGAGTTCAGCAGCGATGAAGGCCGCCGGATCGTCCTCCCGGCGCACGACAAAAGTCGCGAGATTGCCGGGAAAAAAGTGCCGCAGGCTCTCCATGGACCACGCGAATAGCGTCCGGCCGCGCACTTCGATCTGGTACTTGGGAATCTGGTAGCCCTTGGCGCGAAAACGGCTGCCGAGGCCGGCCATCGTGATGAGGATATGCATGGCGATTACCCTTGGGTGGCGCGAAATTCGGCGAAGTACGCAGTCGCGGTCTCGAGGCCCCGCAGCAGAAACGCCCGCTGCGACAGCGGCCGATCGTCGTGCAGCGGCACCATGCTCAGGAACAGCAGCGCCTCGATGAGCCGGACCTGTTGGCGGACGATCGGCGCGCTCAGGAAGAACGCGTTGAAGGCGTCCCGCACCAGGCGATGGCGCTCGTTGGTGAACTCGTGGAGCGTGTAGGCGCCGGGCTCGGGCGATTCCAGGGCGAAGAGGCCCTGGACAAGAAAGTCGTAGCCGCCGTTGAAGCAATGCGAGAGCTTGGCCAGGTCGTAGCGCGGATCGCCGTAGACGTCGAAATCGCCAAAACTGCCGCGCGGATCGACAAGGCGGACTGTGCGGCTGCGCCGGTCAAACAGGATGTTGCTCAGGCAGAAATCGCCGTGGATCACGGAGAAGTGCGGCGCTTCCTGCAGGCCCTCACGCGCGAGCAGCGCCGGCAATTCCGCGATCAGCCGCCGCAACGGGACGCACGGCTTGCCATTCACCGTCAGCGGCCCGTCCAGCATCGCGGGATCCAGCCCGAGCTGCGTCACGTCTTTCAGCCGCTCCAGGGTCTTCTGGAGGTACATCGTGCGGAGCGCCGCGGCGATGCGCGCGGGATCGGCGTCGTCAGCCCGATACCGGTCCATGTCGTCGCGCACTTGGCCCAGACGGCTGAAGATGGCCCGCCATTCCGCGAGGTCGAGCCGCGAAAACAGGAACACTTCTGAGAGCGGCGGATAGCCGTAGAATTCCAGATCGATGTACATCTGGCCCGGCACGACCGACCAGCCAAAGACCCGCGGCGCGAGGTAGCTCAAGCCGGCCGGAATGCGCGTGTACCACTGGATTTCATCGGCGAATTTCGCCTCGTTCTGGCTGCGCTTGGTCAGGATGCTGCGGAACGCGTCGACGGACACGGCGTTGAACGCGCGCTGGCCCATGGCGTAGACGCGGCGCGATGCGTAGTACGTGTCCAAATGGCCGAGGTCGATCCACTGCTCGACTTCCTTGGCGACGGGCGGCGTATCGGCGGAATTGTAGTACGCGAGGACCGCGCGGTAGAACGGATCGAGGTCGGGTGAGGGCGCCGCGAGCGCAGCCGCGAGACAGTCGGCAAACCGTCGACCGTCGGCAAACGAGAAGACGCCGACGAAGACGCGGCCGTCGACGAGGTCTTCTTTTTCCACGCCGCGGTCGAGGATCTGGTCGAGATAGCCGTCGGCGCTCAGGCGAAACGTCGTCCATCGGAACAGTTCGTCGGGGCAGGCGAAGACGAACGCGTCGCCTTCTGGCAGCCCGCCGCGAATGACCGTATCGCCGAAATTCACCATCAGCGGGCCGTCCAGATGCGCCTCGCTGCGCAGCGCGCGGTGGAGGGTCTCGCCCAGGCTGCGCGTCGCGCCAACGTCGACCGAGCGGACCTCGTCGCGCGGCGCGTGCACGAGAAAACTCTCGATCCACGAGACATTTTCGTGGCCCGCGACGAGCACCCGCATCGCCGTGCCCTGAACGCCGGACAGGATTTGCTGGAGCGCCGGCGCGCCGCCAAAGGGAATCATGCAGGACGGGATCTGGCCAAAATCACCCTGCAGCTCCGCGGGAATCAGCCGCGCCGACGGGACGACGAGCAGGCCGCTCATTGGGCGACCAGCGCGAGGATCTCGCTGTGGGAGAGGTTGACGAATTCATCGGGGCGAATCGCCTTGTCGTCGACGTAAAAGCCGCCGATGCCCGACCACGGCTTGCCGAAGTGCACCTCATCGTGCGGAATCGCGTGGCGGTCCAGCCACTGGAACACGGCCTTGGCGGTCGTGGCGTTGATGCGCCCGACGTTGCCCTCGTGCGTCCGCATGTTCCGCGCGGTCTGGATGATGATGTAGAAGCCCTTGGTGCGGTATTCCAGCAGCTTGGCGAGGACGTCCGGTCGCGGCAGCAGGTCCTCATACCGTTCGCCCGGCTGCTTGATGGGGCAGAGCGTGCCGTCCAAGTCCATGACCAATACATTTTCTTTGTGGATCATGGTCGTCCCTGCGCGCGCGGTGTGCGGACCGCCGATCCAGACGCGGCATGAACCGATGCCCGGCGGCGCGGCGAGTCTGACGTGGCCTGTTTCCGTCGTCAAGCGCCGAGTATGACAATAAAATAGCCAAGTTGCCGGATTGGCGTAGCGAATTCGGGGTATCCGGTGCGCGCGCGATCAAACCGGCAACGCGTCGTCCCGTTCGCTTGCCCCACACCTGAACTCCGCGTTACGCTGATCGGCGCCGCTTCTGCCCCTTGCGGATATCCGGCGATGGACTGTCTGCCTGCACCGAGGACGCCATGCCCGCCCCGATCCGCGTGACCTTGGACCCGATTCATTTTCCCTACATGGACTACTTCGAGTGGTTCGTCTTTGGCCTGCAGCTGCTCAACGACGCGGGCGAAATCGACTTCACGTTGCGGACGACGACCACGACGCCGCCGTTCCGGCTGCACGCCAAGGCCGCGCCCGCGCTGCGCCGCGTTCTGCCCGGGTTGATGGATGCGCTTTCCCGCGGTTCCGGGGCGATCCTGACCGGCACGGTGGAGGCGGGCGGCGTGAAGCGGCGGTTCGTGCTGGATCTGGGCGATTCGCCCTACCTGTTCCAGATGGACCTGCTGTTGGAAAACGACCTGTACTTCAAGGCGCAGTGCCCGGCGACCTTTGATGCGCGCGGTTTTCCGATCGCCAAGGACGCGTTCGTGCCGTACCACCCGGATGTGCTCACGTACCAGCACAAGATCCAGCCGGCGATGCTGGGACGGCCGCTTTCCCGCACGCTCAACCAGCGGCGCAACGGCAGGATCCTGCAGCAGTGGCGGGACGCGGGGCGCGGCAAGAAGGACCTGGCGCTGTTTGCCTATTTTGGCACGGACATGGGTCTCAACTACGGCCCTGAGGGCGTTGTGATGCAGCGGTTTGGCGAGCTTGTGTCGCATCCGAACCTGAAACGCGGGCAGCTTGTGGAGGAGATGCGCCGGCGCTACCCGCGGAACATCGACGCGCGCGTCCTGACGACCGATCGCGCGGAGCGCCGTGGCGCCAAGATCGCCGACGCCCGCTATCCGGAGATGGTTGGCCGGACGTGGCACAACATCAACATCAGCGGATTTCGGCGCAGCTTGCCGTTTCGCTTCGTCGACAGCTTCCTCACTGGCGCGTGCGTGCCGGCCGATGAGCTGGCGCTGCGCTGGTATCAGCCGTTTGAGATGGGCACGGAAGTCGTGGATCTGGGTCCGATGGGCTACGAGCGCGAGGACGCCGTTGACTGGACGCGCGTCTGGCAGGTGCTGGATGGCCTCTACAATGAGCCAGAAGCCGTGCGCCGCGAGCGCCAGGCACACATTGCCGACCGGTTTGAGCGGCTGTGGCATCCGCAGGCGTTTGCCCGTCACCTCGTCAAGGCGTGCCTGCCGCTGTGATGGAGGCTGCAGCTCGCGCGGCTCGCCATTGACGCCGCCCGGGATCCGTGCCACGAATTGGCGATGCGTCGCGCTTTTGCTCTTGCCGTGTTCCTCTCCGCCTGCCGCGATGATCCGGCCAAAGTGCTGGATCAGGCGCGCAACGCGCTCGCGGCCAAGGACGACGCGGCTTTCCTCGCGCTCTGTGAGCCACGCGCTGCGGAACTGCTGACCGCCGCACCGCAGGTCGTGGCGCAATCCGGTCGCGTCTTCAAGGTGTTGCGCGATGGTCGCCCGTCCGCGCGGCTGCTGCCCGACGGCGAAGTCGCGACGGTGGAAGAGAATGGCCACCGTGCTATCGTGCTCACCCGCTCCCGGAAGCCGGGCGGTCGCGTGCCCATGCGGCTGGTGGACGGCCAATGGCGCATTGATCTGCTGGAAATGCCGCAATTCGCCGAGGCGATCCGGCCGGAACGCTGAGGAAAGAACCGCACGATGTGGAAGAAGTTGCTCGCAGTTGTCGCCATCCTCGCCGTCATCGGCGGTGGCGTGTTCGCGTGGTACAAGTACGTGCGCGTCGAGTCGCCCCGGGATGCGTGGCTGCGCACGACTTCCGCGGCGATGCTGGGGGATGAGCAGGCCTTTCTCGCCGGCTTCACCGATCAGTCGCGCCCGCTCGTCGCGTCCCTGCTGGCGCACGCGCGCGGGGAGGATCCCAAGCAATCGCGGCAGCATCCGTATTTCTACCTCGTCAGCGAGAACCTGGAGAGCGTGGACATCGACGGCGATACCGCTTGGCTGAAGCTGCGGCGGCAGACCGACACCGGCGCGGGCAGCAAGTACGACGTGCCGATGCAAAAAGTCGGCGCGACCTGGCAGATCGACGCGCTCCGCTTCACGGGCAAGGAACGCGCGGCCGCGAAGAAGTGACGTTGCGCGACGTGTCACGTGACCGGCCTGTTGTCACGTGACCGCGGCACAGGGCGCGCGCAATCCCAACGCCATCAGATGAAACAGGAATCGCTGGATTTGCGCTGATGCCGACGCGGCGCCCGGATCGCGCATGCGACGCGACAATTCCCGCTGATCGTGCGAGGCGAGGCGATTCGCAGTTCTTGGCACGGTCCTTGCTTTGTTCTTCTCCACCGCCGTCATTGCGGAAGATGACGCGGCCGACTGCATTCCCGGGAGAACGACACATGGCGACACACGCGCGCAGCAACACGATCGGTCTGGCTATCCTCCTTGCGCTGCTCACGGTGGCTTCTGGCTGCGGTGACAATGCCGCGGTCGTGGGCGCGCCGGAGTCCGACGTCACTGCCACGCCAGATGTGGATGCGGCCGTGCTTGGGACGGATGCGGCGCAAACGCCAGACACGCTCGCGGGCAGCGATCAGGTGGCGGGGACCGACGCTGTCGCGGGGAGCGATGCGGATGCGGCGACGGACGCGGCGAGCGGGACGGACGCTGCTGCCGGGACGGATGCGGACTCAGCGACGGACGCGATTGCCGGTACGGATGCGGACTCGGCGACCGATGCCGCCGCCGATAGCGGCGCTGCGGATGCCGGTGGTCTGGACGTTGCCACCGCGCAACCGTGCCTGACCGCAGCGGCTGGATTCTGCGACGACGGCAATGGCTGCACCACTGACGGCTGCGACGCCACGTTTGGCTGCGTGCATTTGGCCAACACCAATCCGTGCAACGATGGCAACGCGTGTACAAGCGGCGACCTGTGCGCAATCGGCAGCTGCAACTCCGGCAGCGCGACGGACTGCGATGACAAGAATGGCTGCACTGCGGACAGCTGCGCGCCGATCGACGGCTGCGTGCACCTCGCCATCGCCGCGACCTGCGACGACGGCAGCGCGTGCACCAGCGGCGACATGTGCGCCGACGCCAAATGCCAGGGCACAGCGATCGCGTGCGGCGACGACAACCCGTGCACCGACGACGGCTGCGACGCCAAGAGCGGCTGCACGCACCTCGCCAATGCCGCGACGTGCACGGATGGCGACGCGTGCACAAGCGGCGACGTCTGCGGCGACAGCCAGTGCGCGGGCGTCAAGATCAGCTGCGACGACGGGCAGATCTGCACGACGGACACGTGCAATGCGTTGACCGGCTGCGGCCACAGCGACAACACGCTCCCGTGCAACGACGGCAGCCTGTGCACCCAGACGGACGCGTGCAGCGGCGGCAAGTGCGTCGGCGGCAACCCCGTGGCTTGCAGCGCCGCGGACAGTTGCCACGTCGCGGGCAAATGCGACGGCAGCACCGGCGCGTGCAGCGATCCGCCCGCGGGCAACGGCGTCCCGTGCGACGACGGCAACCCCTGCACGACGAGCGACGGCTGCCAGGGCGGCGCATGCACGGGCGGCGCGGCGGTGACGTGCCCGGCCAAGACCTGCCAGACGGCGTCCTGCAACGTGAAGACCGGCGGCTGCGACTACGCGCCAGTCGGCGACGCTACGCCGTGCGATGACGGCAACCTCTGCACGCAGACCGACACCTGCAAGACCGGCGCGTGCAGCGGCGGAAACCCGGTGGTGTGCAGCGCATTCGACCAGTGCCACGACGCGGGCAGCTGCGACTCGGCCACCGGCAAGTGCAGCAATCCCAACAAGGCTGACGCGGCGACGTGCAACGACGGCAACGCGTGCACGCAGACCGACAAGTGCCTCAGCGGCGCATGCACCGGTAGCAACAACATCGTGTGCAGCGCCAGCGACCAGTGTCACAGCGCCGGCGCGTGCGACGCGGCCACCGGCGTGTGCAGCAATCCCAACAAGTCGGACGCGACGCCGTGCACCGACGGGATGATCTGCACCGTCAGCGACGCCTGCAAGTCGGGCAGTTGCACGGGCACGGTCAGCTGCGACGACGGCAACACCTGCACCGCGGACGCGTGCGCGGTCGACGGCACCTGCGCGCACACGGCGCTCGCGGGCTCGACCTGCAGCGACGGCAACGGCTGCACGAGCGGGGACATCTGCGGCGGCGCCGACGGCAAGTCCTGCGTGGCGGCGACCTCGTGCGACAGCAACGCCACGTGCGTCGGCAGCGGCGCAACTGCGGCGTGCACGTGCAAGTCGGGCTACACCGGCACGGGCTTCGCGTGTGCGACAAAGTGTGGCGACGGCATCCTCGCCGGCACGGAAGGCTGCGACGACGGCAACGTCGCCAGCGAGGACGGCTGCAGCTACAAGTGCGCCGTTGAGACCGGCTGGAGCTGCACCGGCGCGACCAAGTCCACGTGTACCGCCAGTTCGTGCCTGCAATCGGTCAACATGCTCAATCCCGTCGGCGCGCCCAGCGCGGGCTCGGGCTATCCCGCCGCGGCGTGGTCCAGCGCGTGCACCACGACCCAGTTCAGCATCACGAGCAACGGCATCACGCCCTACACGTTCATCGCGATCACGCCCAACGCGCTGACCGCCGCGACGCAGACGCACAACTTCCCGCGTTACCCGACGCTCAACGCCGCGGGCACCTATCAGGCGAGCGCCGGCGTCACCGGCGTGATGGTCAACGGCCTCTCGATTTACGCCGCGTCCGAAGCCGGCCCGCAGAACTACGGCGATCCGATTTACAACGGCATCGTCGACGGCTGTGGCGGTCACACGTCCCCGCAGGAGTATCACTTCCACGAGGTGCTGATGAAATGCATGGTGGCCGACGCGCTCAAAACCGCGACGCCGTGGAACAACGCCGATCCGACGACGACGACCGCAGCTTCGCCGCTGATCGGCTGGGCGGCGGACGGATTCCCGATCTACGGACCGACCGCTTGCAAGGACGCGGATTGCACGACGTTTGAGACCGTGCTGAGCGGCTACACCAAGACGGGCAACCCGGCGACGTACGCGTTCAAGGCGTATACCTGGGCGGCGCACACCGACAAGGCGTACCTGGACGAATGCAATGGCCGGGTCGAGCCCAATGGCGCGTACCACTACCACGCGACCACGACGTTCCCGTACCTGCCGGCTTGTTTCAAGGGCACGCCAGCCTTCAAGGGCCAGTATTTCAACGGCACCGGCATGCCGGGCACGCTGCAGTAGTTTCGTTCATCCACCCGGAATCAGAGGAGGTCGCAATGCGACAGTTCAACAGGCAAATCGCAGTTCTCGGACTCGTCACAGCGGCGATCGCTGCCGGTGGATGCACAACGACGGCTGCCGCTGACGGTGGTGCGGCAGCCATGGGCGACGCGGTCGCGATGGACGCGGGGCTGGATGCGGGCGCTGACTCGGGCAGCAGCGACGCGGCCGCCGGCGCGGATGCGGTGGCAAGCGCATGCCCGCAAGCGGCGCTTCTCCTGGATGTTGCCAAGGGGCAGGGCGCTGGCGCGGGGTACGCCAAGGCGGCCGTGACGGGCGCGTGCACGGACACCATGTTCACGATGACGAGCAACGGCATGCCGTTCTATGCGTTTGTTGCCATGACGCCGAATGCGCTGACGACGGTGAACCACACCTATGCGATTCCGCGCTTTCCGGCGATCGCCGCCACGACGACGGACGTGCCGCTGCTCGGCGTCGCGGGGTTCACGGTCGCGGGGCTGCCCTTCTACGGTCCGACGGAAGCGACGCAGCCGGCCAACCAGATCTACGGCGATCCGGTGTTCAACGGCCTGATGGACGGCTGCTTTGGCCACACGTCCCCGCAGGAGTACCACAACCACGCGTTGACGGTAAAATGCCTCACGGCTGCGGCTTTGGCGGTTGCGCAACCGTGGACGCTGGCGGAGCCGTCGGCACAGGAACCCTCGCCGGTCATCGGCTGGGCGCTCGACGGCTTTCCCATCTACGGCCCCAACGCGTGTCTGGATGCGGACTGCAAGCAGGTCGTCACGATGAAGTCCGGTTGGGTCAAGACCGGCGACCCGACGACCTATGCGTGGAAGGCCTACACCTACACCGCGGTCCCCGGCGATGACACCGTCCTCGATTCCTGCAACGGCCGGATCGGCGCCGACGGGACTTACCGCTACCACGCGACGACCGGCTTCCCCTACATCATCGGCTGCTACAAGGGCACGCCGAGCGCGGTCACCGGCGGCACTGGCCCTGGCGGCGGCACTGGCCCCACCGCCTGCACCGCCAGCGCGGATTGCAGCGGAAAATGCGGACCGACCGCCAAGGGCTGCGGCTGCGAATCGCTCCAGGACGGTTCCAAGGGCTGCATCCCCACGTGCACGGCAGACGCCGACTGCGGCGCGACGCCCGACGGCAAGACGACCACGTGCAAGGCTGGCATCTGCCGTCCCTGACCGTGCCAGACCGGCGGATTCGGCCGTTCCCACGGCGGCCGATCCTCCGCATCGCGACGACGCCCTTTGGCCTGTGCGCCCCGTTCCGGGCTGAAGGGCCGTCGTCGCGGTGATTGCATCTGAACTTGCGGATTGGCCTGCCGATCGCGGACACTTGGCGGCGGAATTGGCCACCGACGGCCAATCGCGCGGCGAGTGGGAGGCGGGATGACGGTGACGATTGGCGCATCGATGCGGTATTGCCCCGCGTGCGCCACTTTGACGGTCGAGGCGTTCTGCCCTGCCGATGGCGTCGCGACCTTCACCCGCAAGAAAGTGCTACCGTCCGCTGCCACCATGAACGTCGGCGACGTCGTTGCCGGCAAGTTCCGCGTCCAGCGCATTTTGGGCGTCGGCGGCTTTGGCGCGGTCTATGAAGCGGAGCACACCGGCGGACTGGGCCGCGTGGCGCTCAAGATGCTCACGCCGGCGGATCACGACGAAAGCGACATCCGCCGGTTCTACCGCGAAGCGCAGGTGACCGCCGGGCTGCGCCATCCCAACACCGTGCGGGTTTTTGACGTGGGCCAACACGACACGGGCGCGCTCTACCTGGCCATGGAGCTCGTGCACGGCCACACGCTGGAGGAGGAGCTGCGCGCGCGCAAGGCCGTGGGCGAGGTGATGACGCAGGAGGAGACGCTGGAGATCGGCATCGACACGCTGCGCAGCCTGTCTGAAGCGCATGGTCGCGGCCTCGTGCACCGCGACCTCAAGCCAGCCAACCTGATGCTGACCGACGTGGACGGCGAGCGCGTGGTGAAAGTGCTTGATTTTGGCATCGCGCTGGTCAAGGGCTCGTCCTTGACGGGTTCCGGTCACGCGCTCGGCACGCCGGCCTACATGAGCCCGGAACAGTGCAGCGGCGATCCCGTGGATGGGCGCAGTGATTTGTACGCGCTGGGCGTGGTTCTGTACCGCTGCCTGACCGGCCAACCGCCATTCCAGGACCCCAATCCGCTGACGATCATGATGGGGCACTTGTCGAGCGTGCCGCCGCCGCTGGCGTCGCTTGTGCGCGTGCCGGTGGCGCCGGGGCTCGTCGCCGCGATTGAGAAGGCGATGGCCAAGACGCCGTCGGAGCGATTCGCCGATGCGCGGCAGATGCGGGCGGCGCTCGACGCGGTGCAGCGGACGCTCCACGATCAGGGCGATTTGCCTCTGCACAAGGGCGGCTGGGATTTTCGCTATCGCGAGGACCCGGACGAAGGCGCAATCGACCGGACTCGCGTCGGCGCTGTGGTGCCGGCCGATTTTGACGTGTCCGTTGCTGCCGACACGGAGGCCGCGCTCCCTGCCGCGCGGTCCGCGAGCGCCGATGCTGAGGCAACGCGCGTGGCCCGGCGCCGGGAGGCAACCGACGCGGGTGGGCCAGAAGGCACGGGGGACTTTACGCGCTTTGTCCGCCGCGCGCCCAGCGAGCTGGCGGCCTTGGGGCAAGCATCCGGTGCGCCGACATCCAACCTCGCCGCGGCGGGCCCGGCGCCGCGCAAAGCATGGCCGTGGCTCGCTGCCGGTGCGGTCGCGCTTGCCGGCGCGGGCGCGTGGTTCGCGTTGGCAGAACGGTCAATTCCTGCACCTGCCGCTCCGGCAGCCGCCGTCCCGCCGGTCCGGAAGGCAGAGCTGGACCCGCCCGCCAGCCAACCACCTGCGGCTGCGGCAGCGCCCGTGACAGAAATTGCCGCGCCGCTTGCGCCCACGGCCAGTGAACAGGCAAGATCGCAACCGGCGGTTGCCGTTGATCCAGCCGCAGAATCCGCTGCGGACGAGCCGTCAGTCGGCAAAAGCAAGGCCCACAAGCACGGACATGCGCGCGGTGGCGGTGTTCGGAGAGATGATGACCTTTCGCTCCCCGAGTAGGCTGCTGCTGGTCGCGCTGTTGCTCATGGCGGCAAGCGCCCACGCTCGACCTGTTCCGCCCGCTGCAGCCGCCCCCAAGCCGGCCAAAGAGCCAGCGCACGAGGCGGCGGTCGTCGCCCGGCAAGCCAAGGCCTATTACGGCAACAAGCAGTTTACGCTGGCGGCAGAACTCTATCGGCGGGCGTACGTGCTGAATCCGGCGCGTCCGGAATTTCTCTACGGCGTCGGGCGATCTGAACAGATGGCCGGCCACACCCAAGAGGCGCGCGCGGCGCTGGAGAGCCTGCGGCAGTTGCTGCCGCCGAACCATCCGCTGCAGTCCAAGGCCGCCGCGTCGCTGGTGGCGATGCAGGACGTCGTCGCGGAGCCCGTCGTGGTCATTCCGCCGCCCGCGCCGATCACGCCCACGGTCGCCGTCGAGCCGCCGCGCGCGCCGACGCCCTTGGTCGTTGAGCCGGAACCGCCGCCGCCCGTTATCGCGAAGCGGCCGCCGCCGGAAGCGCCCGGGCATGCGTTGACCCAAGCTGCGATGTGGACGGGCGGCGGGTTGATTGTCGCGGCGATTGGCTTGGCGATTTGGGCGGAAGCGGATCGCAGCGCGCTGACGAGCGATCTCGGGGCGATTCGCGGGACGGAAGCGACGACGCGGCAGGAACGCATCAACAGCGTGTCCACCGCGTCCGTCATCGCCGCAGCCGCAGGTGCTGGTGCGCTCGCGCTCGGTCTTTATTGGCGAATCGGTGAACAATCGACGAGTCAAAGGACACCCACTCTCACCGCGACCCCGACGACTGTGGGGCTGACGTGGCGGTTCTGATGCGGATGGCGCACTTTCCCATGGCGGCGATGATTCTGCTCGCCGGCCTCACGGGTTGCTGGCGCGATCCGTCGCAAGTCGGCGCGGAATATGAAGCGGCGTGGCGCGCTGCGCACCCGGACGACGCGGCTCTGGGCGATGCCGATGCCGCCGTCGATGCTGCCGACGCCGCGAGCGACGTTTCGGCCGCGGATGCGGTCGATGCGCAGGACACGATCGATGCGCTCGACGTCCCCGAAGTCACCGACCTGTGCGCGAACGTGGTGTGTCCACCCAAGAACGGCTGTCAGACCGCAAGCTGCGACGCCGCGACCGGCAAATGCGCGGCGAAATGGCTGCCCGACACGACGAAATGCGACGACGGCAACGCGTGCACCAACGGCGACATGTGCGCGAGCGGCGAATGTGTGGGCAAGGCCCTGGCCTGCGACGACAAGAACGGCTGCACCGACGACAGCTGCAACGCGCTCACCGGCTGCGTTTTCCTCGCCAACGGCGCGACCTGCACGGACGGCAGCGCATGCACGGCGGGCGACGGCTGCAAGGACGGCAGCTGCCAGCACACCGCGGTCGTGTGCGACGACGGCAATGTCTGCACCAACAACAACTGCGATCCAACGACCGGCTGTGTCTACCCGCCCAACACCGCCACGTGCACGGACAGCGACGCGTGCAGCGAACAGGACGTGTGCGCCAACACAGTGTGCGGCGGCGTCAAGGTCGATTGCGACGACGCCAACAGCTGCACGACCGACGCGTGCGACAAGGCCAGCGGCTGCAGCCACGTCGCACTGAACGGCGCCTGCAACGACGGCGACCCGTGCACGTTGCCCGACACGTGTGTCGGCGGCACCTGCGTGGGCGGTCCGTTCGCGTTCGGCTTGCACACGGTCGACGCGGGCACATCGGACACGGTCAACGCGGCCGCGCGCAGCGGTGGCGTGAGTTGGCTCGCCGGATCCAGCGCGGCGAGCGCCTTCGCCCCGAGCGATTTCAGCCTGTGGACCGTGAACGCCGACGGCGGCATTGGCGGTCAGCGCACCGTCGGCGACGGCACGCTGAGTGAGGTCGGGCGCTTGGCGGTACCTGCGACCGGCGGCGTGTGGGTCATCGGCGACACCTCGACAGCGAGCGGCGGCACAAGTCCAGCGTTTGGCTGGTTCGGCAACGACCTCTCGACCGGCCACTCCAAGTTCGTCGCCAGCGACCTCGCGTGGCGCATCACCGGGCAGCAGGCCATCGGCGCGCAATGGCTTCTGGCCGGCAACCGCACGCAAGCCGGCCAACCGCTGCACGGCTGGATCGGCGTGGCGACGGTCAAGAGCGGCGCCGCGCCCAGCGTCGTCGTCACGTCAGAATGGCTGTCCAGCAGCGCCCAGGACACGCGCGTCGACGCCTTGGTCGGACTCTCAGGCGGTACTTTCCTCGGGATTGGCACAACGCCGAACCAGGCCGGCGGGGACGACCTGTGGCTCGTCAAGATCAAGGCGACCGGCGACGTCAACACGGACGTCAAGCTGCACGTCGGTGTGGGCAATCTGCGGGTGCTTTCGGCGCTGGCGACCGCGGGCGGCGGCGCGTTGGTGCTGGCGCTGGCCGACGATGCGTCGCCCGCGACGCTGGAGCTCCTGCAACTGGACGGCAACCTCGCGCTCGCGTGGCAACAGTCGCTCGGCGCCGATCTGTGGCAGGACGCGACGCTGGTGGCAGGGACCGCGGGCGCGTACGTCGTGGGCACACGCGCGGATACGCTGGCGCGCGGGGCCATCCTGTCGGTCAATCCGCAGGGGCAAGTGCAGTGGAGCTACGCGTCGCCGCTTGGCCTTTTGCCGCAACGCCTGACCGCCGCGCTGCCGCAGGCCGATGGCCGACTCGTCGCGTACGGTTGGCAAGGCGCGACCGACGGCGACGTTCTGGAGCTCGCGCTCGACCCGTGGGGCAGCGCAACGTGCACCCTCGCCGGCGCATGCCAGTCCCTCAGCGGGGCAACAACCAACGACGGCAACCCGTGCACGCTGGACAAATGCGACCCGACGCTTGGCATCGTCCACACGCCGGTCGCCGATGGCAGCTGGTGCGACGACGGCGTGGACTGCACCGTCGGCGACTCGTGTGTCAGCGGTACGTGTTTCGGCGGGCCGCGCCTCTTCTCCAAGAATTTCAGCGGGCGCACGCTGTATCACATGGAGCCAGTCAGCGCGGGCGGCTTTGTCCTCTGCGGCTCAACAAACGACGCCATCGGCTCCTCCTACATCACGTGGGTCGACGCCGCGGGCAAGCAGAAAATGGACAATGTCGCCCTTGGCACAACGGCGCTCCCCGGTCGCGGTTGCGCGCAGGGCGTGGACGACGCCATCTGGCAGGCCGGTTGGAGCGGTCTGGGCAATCCCGAGGGCGCGCGCGTCCGCAAGCTCGACCTCGCGACAGGCGCGGTCGTTTTTGACAAACCGTACACAGGCGTGCAGTTCTCCAGCGTCGTCGCGCATCCCACCGGCGGCGTCCTCGCGCTCGGCAGCAACCAGCCGCAGCCGCGGGTCACGCGCATCCTCGCCGACGGCAGCATCGGCTGGGAGTGGTTGGGCGCCGGTGTGGGCAACGCCGACAACGCCAATGACGCCGTGTTCCTCAGCGATGGCAGCGTCCTCGTCGTCGGCGAAAAGCATGCCAGCAACAGCGCGCCTGTCCCGTTCGCCGTTCGCCTCGGCGCGACGGGCAACGTCATCTGGACCCAGGCGTTCGTTGGCATCACAGGCCGCCTCCTCGGGGTCGGCATTCGCGCGGACGGCGGCCTCATCGCCGTGGGCGCCCAAGGTCAGAACGCGACGGCCACGCCGTGGCTTGTCCACCTCGACTTTGCCACCGGCAGCGTCAAGGACGCCTACGCTCCGCCGGGACCCCAAGGCACCACGTGGTACGACGTGGCGTTCTTCCCGTCCGGCGGCAACGGTCTCGCGTCCGACACGGCGTTCCTCGTCGGCGGCGCGGGCGCCCAAGCCGTGTACGCGCGCGTCAGCGTGGAAAGTTTCGCCGGCAAACCGGAGACGCTGAGCAACGCCAATCAAGGCACTGCTCCGGCCTATCGCTCCGTCGCCATCGACGGCAGCGGCGACCTCGTGATCGCCGGCAATACGACCCAGGCGCAACTCGTCCGCATCGACCCGTGGTACCACCAGACGTGCACGAGCGCCGGCAAGTGCCTCGGCGTACTCCCCAGCGGCTGCGACGACGGCAATGTCTGCACGCAGGACGACTGCGACGGCACGCTCGGCTGCAAGTACAGCGCCGGTCCGCCGAATCAGCCGTGCCCCGGCGGCGGGATTTGCCAAGGCACGATCTGCAAGTAGGGCGCGCCGCGCTGAGCAGACGCTGACTGCCCCGAGGCAATCACGCCAAGGTCAGGGGCGCCGTAGCCACCCGGGCGTCGTCCCGGTCCGGGCTACTTGGAACCCGGCGGCGTTTCGCAGGTCTTCAGCCCGAGCACGTGGTAGATCGGGCAGAAGCCGACCAAGCCCGTGCCGACGAGGATCAGCCCAAGCCAGCCCCATTGCGTCTGCGGACCTACGAAGACGAGCGAAACGAGCACCAGTCCCACGACGATGCGCAGAATTCGGTCCCAATTGGCCAGGTTCAAAATACTCTTCATGGCGCCACCTCCGCGCCAATGTAAGTCGCGGTGCCAGCGATTCAAGCCGGGGCGTTGCCGTCTGATGCGATCAGCCCGCTCCGTGCCGCGAAGCTGCGTCGGCGTCGGCATTCCACGCGAAACGGCACAGTTCGGAAGGCTTGTTCGGATCGTCAGCGTCCAGGACCAGCCAGCCCTGCCCAGGTACGGCGCGGTCCAGTGCGATGCCTTCGGGCTTGCCGACAAACCGCGCGCCATTCTCCGTCAGCACCGCCCAGCGCTCGCCATCCGGCGACAAGATCCCCAGAGCGGCACCCACGACCTGGCCGTCGGCATAGGTGTCGGGCGAAGCTTCTGCCGCTGCCAGCGCGACAAGCGTCGTCGCGTCGAGCGCTGCCGCGTCCGTCAGCGTCAGGCGCACGCCGTCAATCGTCCCCGGATGGCGCGGGCGGACAGTGAGCAGATCCGGCGGCGGAAGCAGCGGATCGGCAATCCACGCCAGGACGTCAGCCAGCGGCAATTCGCCAGTCGTATCGATGGGCTGCAGCCCGTATTGCGGCGCACCGTTGCCGCGCTGCAGCAGCACAAGCCGATCGCCGCGCACCACCGCGCCCTCCACGTTCAGTTCCGCGCCGCAGAAATCCGTGCGGGCGGCCAGTTGCCGATAGAGCGGCGCCGCGTCAAACCAGCGCATCGTCCGCGCGCCCAGCCAGTCCTCGATGACGAGCCAGCGTTGCCGCCGCCGCGTCGATCCGGAACCGACTGCGACGACCAACCAGCGCCCGTCGCGCTGCACGGCGAACGCGGCCTCCAGATCCGGCTTCGCGGCTTTCTCGGCATGCGCAAACACCCGCACGCCGTCTTCCGCCGGCAAGGGCAGGGCGGTCACCCGCAGGGAGGGCAGGTCAACGATGGCGAGCCACAGACAGTCGTCCTGGAACACCAGCAACTGGTTGGCGATTTGCAGCAGCGTGGAGCCGGCGCGCACGTGGGGCGGGCGGTCCGCCGTCCCGGGATCGGCACAGACCAGCGGGTGGCGCGACAGGATGCGGGCGGCCAGCGGCTGATCCACCGGGCTACTCGGCCGACGCGGCTTCAGGTTCGGACGCGGAATCGTCGGTCGGCGCGGCATCGGGCGCGACGAAGCCGCGTTCCACCACCAGGCGCGCGCCGCCTTCATCGTCATGGGCGATCGCCACACACACCGCGTGACCGCGTTCATCCAGCACCAGAATATCGCCGCGCAATTCCGTCTGGAACACGGGCTGCTTGCCTTGCCGGAACGCCAACACCATCGCGTCGTCCACCGTCATGGTCGGCAGCACGCGGCCCAGCGCTTCTGGCAGCGGGCGGAGGTGTGTGAGGCGTTCTTCTTCCGTCAGCTTCTGGAAAGCCTCCAGGCCGATGGCGTCGCTCAGGGCAAAACCGCCGCCGAACGTCCGCCGCAACGTCCCGAGATGCGCCGCCGACTGCATCGCTTCGCCGAGATCGCGACCCAGCGCGCGGATGTAGAAGCCCGCGCCGCAGGTCACCCGCAGGCGGACCTCCGGGCTGGCGATCTCGAGCAATTCAACGGATTCCAACTTGACGGGACGCGGTTCCCGCACCACGACTTCACCGCGCCGCACGCGCGTGTGATCGCGCACGCCACCGCGCTGCAGCGCGCTCACCGCGGGCGGGACCTGCAGGAGCTCCCCCGGCGGCGGCATCGCGGCCATCACGCGCTCAGGCGTCAACTGCGGCACTTTGGCGGTGCGCAACACGGCGCTTTCGGCATCGTCGGACAGCGTCGCGCTGCCGAATCGCACGGTCGTTTCGTACGTCTTGGACGCGTCCTGCCACCAGCGCACGCCCTTGGTCGCTTCGCCGAACGCCACGAGCAGGATGCCGGTGGCCATCGGGTCGAGCGTGCCGGCGTGGCCGACGCGCTTCTCGCCCAGCAAGCCGCTGACTTTGTTGACGACGTCGCGGGACGTCCAGCCGGCCGGCTTGTCGATGACGAGCAAGCCATGGACCTGTGCGGGTTTACGCTGGGACATCTTCCGACGGCTCCTCGGGCGTGGCAGGCCGCTTGGCGCGATCCTCCGCGAGAATCTGCTCGATGCGCTGGGCGCGCTGCGCGTCCTTGTCGAACACAAAGACCACGTGCGGCTTGCTGCGCAGGTCCATCGCCTCCACCAGCGTGCGGCCGATGAAGCTTTGGGCCTTCTCCAGGACTTCCAACAGCGCCTTGCTGGGCTCCGCGGAACCGTCGCTGTCGCGCAGGATGTAGTTGACCCGCAGGTGGCCGAGATCCGGCGCGAGACGCCCGGCGACGACCTTGACGGTCAAGGCCAGCGGTGAACGCACTTCGTACGACAGCAGTCGTTCGACTTCGTCCAACATCAACGTCTCGAGCCGGTCGGCGCGAGTAAAAGTCGGTTGTCTACGCATACGTGTCTCTACCGGCTAAGCGCGCGGATTGCCAACCGGCGTCAGCTTGCGCGCCGTCTTCTTGAGCTCAAAGCACTCAAGCTGATCGCCCACATTGAGCTTGGCAAAGCCCGTGAGGCCGATGCCGCACTCGTAGCCCTGCGCCACTTCCTTGACGTCGTCCTTGAAGCGTTTGAGCGAGGCGATTTCGCCTTCCCAAATGTTCTCCCTGACCGTCGCCGTGGGCGTCGCTGCACGCAGGACGCGCATCTTCGCGCTCCGTTGGATGACGCCGTCCAGCACGCTGCAACCGGCAATCGTGCCCAGTTTGGGCACGTTGAACAGGTTGCGCACGTCCGCGTGACCGAGGATGACTTCCTCGATGATCGGCTCGAGCATGCCTTCCAGCTTCGCGGTGACAAAGTCGATGGCGTCGTAGATGACGGAGAACGGCTGGATGACGACGTTGAGATCGTCCGCCAGGCGCTTGCCCTTCACTTCCGGCTTCACGTTGAACGCGATGATGACCGCCTTGGACGCCGACGCCAGGTTGATGTCGGATTCCGTGACGCCGCCAACCGCCGCGTGCAGGACGCGAACCTTGACTTCCTCGTGCTCGATCTTGGAGAGCGCCTGCTTGAGCGCTTCCGCCGAGCCGTGCACGTCCGCCTTGATGATGAGGTTGAGATCCTTGGTGATCGTCTCGCCCACTTCGCCGAGGCTCTCAAGCGTACGCCGCGAGGTGACAAGCGCCGATTTCTCGCGCTGCTTCTCCATGCGGTGTTCGACGATGGCCTTGGCCTTCTTTTCATCGGCAACGACGTACATTTCATCGCCGGCGTTGGTCACAGCATCAAAGCCGATGACTTCCACAGGCGTCGCCGGACCGGCTTCGTCGAGCGGACGGCCCATGTCGTCCAGCATCGCGCGGACGCGGCAGTATTGGCTGCCCGCCACAACGAACTGGCCGCGCTTGAGCGTACCGGACTGCACCAGCAGCGTCGCCACCGGACCCCGGCCTTTCTCAAGCCGCGATTCGACAACCAGGCCGCGCGCGTCGGCGTGCGGATTGGCTTTGAGCTCCATGATGTCCGACTGCAGCGCCAGCATTTCCAGCAGCTTGTCGAGCCCCGCGCCGGTCTTCGCCGACACTTCGCAGAAGATCGCGTCGCCGCCCCATTCTTCCGCCACGACGCCCTGATCGGCGAGTTCGCGACGAACGCGTTCCACGTCCGCACCCGGCTTGTCGATCTTGTTGACCGCCACGATGATCGGCACGTTGGCCGCCTTCGCGTGGTTGATGGCTTCGATCGTCTGCGGCATTACGCCGTCATCCGCCGCAACAACCAACACGATGACGTCCGTCGCCTTGGCGCCACGGGCACGCATGGCCGTGAACGCTTCGTGACCCGGCGTATCGAGGAACACCACGCGGCGCTCCCGACCATCGGCAAACGACGTGCCCGGCACTTCCGCGACATAGGCGCCGATGTGCTGGGTAATGCCGCCCGCTTCCTTGGCCGCCGTACGCGTCTTGCGAATCGCGTCCAACAGGCTGGTCTTGCCGTGATCGACGTGACCCATGACGGTGACGACCGGGCTACGCGGCACATCCTGGCCCTTGGTGTCCTCGGGCTTTTGGAGGTACGCGTCCAGATCAAAGCTGACGTTCTCGACCGTGAAGCCGAATTCGCCCGCGATGAGCTCAACCGTCTCGAGATCGAGCGGATGATTGACCGTCGCCATGATGCCGAGGTCAAACAGCTTGCGGATGACTTCCGTGCCCTTGACCGACATCTGGTGCGCGAGGTTTGCCACCGTGATGGTGTCCTCGATGCGCAGGTGACGCTTCTCCTGCTTGGCCGGCGCGATCGCGGCAATGGGCTTCATGCCCTTGCGCGGCTTCTTGCCACCGCGGTTGCGACCCGCGTCTGCCGTCGAGGCAGAATCGCGACGGCGATCGTAAATCACCTTGCGGCCACGCGCATTGCGCGGATCCTCGCGTTCGCCCAGCGCACGCGGCGCAGCGCGATCGGCGCCCATTTCGCTGCCACCAGGGGCGGCGGGAGCGGCAGGCTGCTGCGGCGGCGGGGCCGGCGCATCGGTCAGACCTGGCTTCGGGGTCGGCTTGGGGATGTCCTTCAGGTAGTCGGGCATCGCCATGCGGACGAGACCGCTCTTGGGCCGCGTCGACGTTTCGCGCAAGGCGGCGCCAATCTCGTTGAGGAGGATCGGCTTGGCCGCTTCCTCTTCCACGACGGCAACCGGCACGGCGGCGGCAGGGGCTTCAGCAACGGCCACGGGCGCGACCGGCTGTTCAACCGGTGCAACAACCTGCGGGGCGACCGGCTGCGGGGCCGGCTCGCTGATCTTCAGCATCATTTCCGGCGGCGGCGTCAGATCTTCCAGACGCGCGCGGTTCAGGCGCGGACGGTCGTCCCGATACGTGCCAGTCGGCGCAACAACCGGCGCGGGCGCGGGCACCGGAGTGGGCGCAGGCGCCGGGGCTGGCGTGGGCTCAGGCGCCGGAGCGGGCTCCGGGGCCGGCGGCGGCGGCGGCGCAATCGCAATCACCGGGAGCGGCGCAGGCGGCGCAACGGCGATCACCGGCGCGGGCGCGGGCGGGGCGGGCGCCACGACGGGCGCGGGCGGCGGCGCAACCGGGAGATGGATCTCGGCAGCGGGCGGATGGCCAGCCGGAGCGTCACCCACGGCACGTCGGCGCATGACGGGACGGCCAGCGTCAACCGCAGTCGTCGTTGTGGCGGGCTTGTCGGCCGGTCGCATCGCAGGCGCTGCGGACGCGGGGCGAATCAGCCGCCGAATCTTGTCAGCATCGGCTGGGGTCAGGCGCGAGAACGTCGAGAGCATGGTGCCGTTGGCCTTGGCCTTGGCCATCAGCTCCACGTCCGTCATGTTCAACTCGCGCGCGAGGTCCTTTACAGTCAGAGTTGTCGTCGCAACAGCCAAGGTCCCGCTCCCGTGCGCGTTTCGCGCGCTGCCCACCGTTAGCTCGTCCGGTCGTGTCTGTTTCCAGAGCTGACCGGCACTGCGCCGCGGCGGCACTCCAGGCACCCACCAGAACGTCTGTTCCGGTTTCGATGCCCCGGCGCGCGAGTCCTGCAGTCCGCAGCTGTCCGCGCCGTTCAGCCTCCTCGGCCGCCTGGCGCAACAGTGGGACCGCCGGATGTTCGGCGACCGTCGTTCCATGCCGACGACCGAGGCGCAACAATGCGCTGACGGCCCTTTCGGCACACTTCCTGTCCGGGCAGCAATAGCTGCCCTTGTTGCCCCGTTCCGTGCTGCTTGCGCCGCCCGTTCCGGTTGTGGCCGGGGCGATTGCTCGTCCCGCCAACTTCACGACTTGCAGGTGACCATCTATCACCGTCAAGCCCAGCAATTCACTGACCGGCCGTCGCGACCTGCATGCCCTGCAGGTTCGCGTCACGTCCGATCGCGTCTTCACGCCGAGGCGCCCGCAGTAGCGATCTCGTCGCCGCTCGCGTCAGCCGCAGCCAACTCCGCAGAAGCCAACTCCGCCGAAGCGAATTCAGCCGACGCGATCTCCGCCGCGACTTCTTCAGCCGCCGCATCCACCGCTTCCGTCGCTTCCACTGCCGCCGCCGCGATGGCAGCCGCTTGGGCCGCCTGCTCACGGGCGTTGCGGGCATCTTCATCCCGCTGCTTCTTCACTTCAAACGCGATCTGCTGGATCTGCATGGCCATCTCGTCCGAGATGCCCGGGATGCCCGCCAGATCTTCGCCATGGGCGTTGAGCAGATTGTCCGGGCTGTGATAACCCAGCTTGAACATGTAGGAAATCAGCGATTCGTCGAGGCCCGGGACGACGATGAGCGCCTCGCCGAGCATCTTCTTCATCTCCTCAATCTTGCCTTCCGACTGCATGTCGATTTTCCAACCGACGAGCTTGGACGCCAAGCGGACGTTCTGACCGCGGCGGCCAATGGCCAGGCTGAGCTGGTCGTCCGGCACGATGAGTTCGATGGTCTGGTTGTCTTCGTCGATCAGCACGCGGCTGACTTCCGCCGGCTGAATCGCGTTGCACACGAACTTGGCGATGTCCGGGCTCCACGGCACGATGTCGATCTTCTCGCCCTTGAGTTCCTGCACAACGGCCTGAACGCGCGAGCCTTTCATGCCCACGCAGGCGCCGACCGGATCGACATCCGAGTCCTTGGACGCGACGGCGATCTTGGCGCGCTCACCCGGCTCGCGGGCCACGGCCATGATCTTGACGATGCCTTCGTAAATCTCCGGCACTTCAAGCTCAAACAGCTTCTCAATCAGGCGCGGATCCGTGCGCGACAGCACGATCTGCGGACCGCGCGCATCGCGGCGGATGTCCTTGACGTACGCCTGCACGCGGTCACCGGCGCGGTAGGACTCGCGGAACATCTGCTCGCGCATCGGGAGCACGGCTTCCGCACGGCCAAGGTCAACGATCACGTTGCCGCGCTCAAAGCGCCGCGTGATGCCGGTGACCAGTTCGCCTTTGCGATCCTTGTACTCGTTGAACACGACGTCGCGCTCGGCGTCGCGCACGCGCTGCGTGATGACCTGCTTGGCGGTCGTCGCGGCGATGCGGCCGAACTGCTGGCGCGCGGTCTTGATGTTCAGGATGTCGCCGTACTTGCGATCTTCTTCCTCCGCGCTCAAGCGATCGCGGTCGAGGTAGAAGATCTGGAAGCCCAGTTCGTCGCCGATCTGCACGTCCGGATCGATAATCTGCGCCGTGGACCAGCCCAGCTCGCGTTCCGTGTTCTCAATCGCGCCGTCGTCGACGACGACCATGTACAGCATGAGCTCGACCTGGCCGATTTCCACGTTGTACTTGGCTTCCAGTTCGCGCCCGTGACCGAAGATCTTCTTCGCTGCCGACAGAATGCCCTGTTCAAGCGCCTCGACCAGGATAGACCGGTCGATGCTCTTTTCCTTCGACACTTGGTCGATGATTGGATTCAGGTTCGCTGCCAACATAGGGTCACTCCTTCAAAAGTACGCAATTCAGTCGACCGTCCCGTCGTCCTGAAGGTCCGCGTCATCCTCAAGCTCTTCGTCATCCAAGTCGGTCGCATCGACCGTCTCGGACTCGCCCAACAGGGCGCTCTCCGCTTTCAGTTTTTCGCCCAACGCCAACCACTCGGCGAACGTCGGCGCCAGATTGGCCTGGGCGATGTCGCTCAGGCTCACGATCTTCAGCGGCTTCTTCTTGCCCAGGTTCAGCGTCAGTTCGCCGCTTTCGCAGCGCTCCAGCACGCCGGTTACGGATTCCTGCACGCCTTCACGGCGCACAACCACCTTGGCCGTCATGCCGAGGAAGCGCTGAAAATCCGCTTCGTTGCGCAGCACGCGATCCATGCCGGGGCTCGACACTTCCAGTTCGTAGGCGCCGTCGATCGTCAGATCGGCGTTGCCCGCGGCTTCAAACGCGTCCAGTTCGGTGCTCAGCAGTCGCGACACACGCCGACAATCATTGAGCTTCACGGCGCCCTGACCGGGCTGGCGATCGACCCGCACATCCAGGCGCATCGCGCCGCGGCTGCCGAGAAGGCGCAGTTGCAGCAACTCGAGACCCAGTTCCGTGACACGCGGGGCGAAATACGCCGTCAAACGCGTCGCAAGCGCGTCGCGCTTGGGGTTGGCCGTCGTTTTGCTGTCTGAAGTCGCCATGACTTGCATCATCTAAAAAAGCACCATCGTTTCAGACACTTTGCGCAACGCCGGTGTTTGGATGGTCCGCACCCCGGCCAGCTTTCAGTCGCCGTTGGGCAACTGACTGCAGACCTGCACCGAGCACAGTCAGTGGCGTGGAGCCAGAGTCCGTCGGAGCAGCCGTGTGTGGGCGCCTCGGTCAGGTCGAAACCTTCGAGGTCCACGAACACGGAGGGCGCGATGCCAAAAAACCGCATCACGCACAGCAGAAGGCCGACCAGACGATCGACTTTCTGAGGAACCACCGCTGGTGAGCTGAAGAGCTCAGGGAGCGGGCGGTTCCGGAGGCGGCACCCGGATTCGAACCGGGGATGGAGGATTTGCAGTCCTCTGCCTTACCACTTGGCCATGCCGCCGCAAGGCGCGTGACAGGATACACGAATGCTGCGCTGGGTCAAGGTGTCGGCGTGACTGTGCTGTCACAAACTCGAGGCTTCGAGTCGCCAGGCGCCGCCGGCATGGGCATCCCGCCGCAGGGTAATCGGCGGCGGCATTCGCTTTTCGGCGCGCAAAAAGAGCTTGAGCACTTCCGTTTGCCCGCCAGGCGACTCCGGCTGGGCGCGCTCCACGACAAAACTCGCGGGATCGGTGATTTGGGCCAGATATTGCCGATGTCGCTGCTGCAGCGGGCGCCACTTGTACGACCGCAGTTCCTCGTCCAGCAGCGGCGTGCCGCGGCGATCGGTGTGCACCAAGTCGCGAAACGCCAGGAAGGCCGCTTCCTCATCGAGCGCCGCGCTGTTGATCGCGACCGCGAAGAGCGCCGTGACCGTCGCTTTGGCCGCCTCAAGCGCATCCTGGGGCGTCGCCGTCACGGCTGGCTGGAGCGCCGGAAGCGGCGTGGGCTGCAGCCGCGCCTCCAACGACGCCAGACGCGCCCGCAGGTCCGCGATCTCCTCGGCGAGCGATTGCAGCGTCGGTTCCGCCATCGGTTACTGCGCCAGCCCGAGCTTGCCGAGGCACGTCGCGTAATCCGCGGCCTTCAGCAGCTGGTAATCCGGGTGAATCTGCGGCTTGGGCTCGCGCTTCGCGATCGCGTCCGCCTTGCCAAATTCCTTCACGCACTTGTCCAGCGCCGGGATGCTGTCCGCCCACGGGGATTTCTGCGTGCCCTGCAGCGGCACCAGGTGGTTGTTCAGGTTCTCCTCGCGGAAACCGACCGGGACCTTGCCGTCGATATCCGGTGCGGCTTCCACGTCCGGTGTCACGCCCACGACCTGCAGCGTATAGCCGCTGGGCGCGTAGTACCGCGCGATCGTCAGCTTGATGTAGTAGTCCTGATGGAGCGCCGGCTCAAACAGCGTCTGCACACTCGCCTTGCCAAACGTCCGCAGGCCCACGACGAGGCCGCGCTGGTTGTCCTGCAACGCGCTCGCGACAATCTCCGACGCCGACGCGGAGCCGTCGCTCACGAGCACCACCAGCGGATAGCCATAGTCGCTCGGCGAGGGCGTCGCTTCGTGCACTTCCTCCGCCCTGCGGCGGCTCTTGACGCTGACGATCTTGCCTTTCGCGAGGAACAGGTCGGCGATCTTGATCGCCTTGTCCAGCAACCCGCCCGAGTTGTTGCGCAGATCGAGGATCAGCCCGGTCAGTTTGCCGCCCGGCGCCTGTTTCTCCAGCTTGGTGATCTGGTCGCGCAGGTCGGTCACGCTCTGGGGAATGAAGCCGTTCATCTTCACCGTCGCGATGCCGCTGTATTCCTTGACCAAGCTGCCGTCGACGTTCTTCACGTCGATGTGCTCGCGGGTAATCGCGTAGTCCTTCGGCTCGGGATCCGACTCGCGGCTGATCGTCAGCGTCACGACGGTATTGCGCTTGCCGCGGATCTGCTTGACGACCTTGGACAGCAGCATCCCGGCGACATCGTTGCCGTCGACCTTGTGAATCACGTCGCCCGCGCGCAGGCCGGCTTTCCACGCCGGACGGCCTTCCATCGGGTTCTCGATAATCGTGAGGTCGTCGCGCTGGGTCAGCACCGCGCCAATGCCCTCAAAGCTGTTGTCCTGCGTGTCCTGCGTGGACTTGTCCCACGCCCGGCGCGCAATCACGCTCGAGTGCGGGTCCAACGCGTACAGGTAGCCCTGCGCCGCCGCGAGCCACGCGCGGTTCAAGTCCGGCTGCGGCTTGGGTGCCTCCGGCACATCGGCATCCTTGGCGGCAGCAGGCTTGCCATCGGCCTTGGCGGTCTTGGCCGCTTCCTTGGCAGCCGCCGCTTTGTCCGCCGCAACCTTCTCCGCGGCGGCTTTTGCCGCCTTGGCAGCTTCCTTGCTCACCTTGGGCGGCGGCGGGTTCTTGGCCTGATACGCCTTGATCTCCTTTGTCACATACGCCATCACGCAGTCGAATTCCGGCCGATCGAACGCCAGCTTGTCCCACGTTTCGTTGTAGAGGTTTGCGCGCGTCTTGTATTTGTCGCGCAGCGCCAGCACTTCCTCATTGCTCAGGCGGCCTTTCTTGCGCACGGGCCGGTGCGCTTTGAGGTAGTCGTCGTTGGGGAGCGTGTGCAGGACGATGCCCGGCAGCGCCTTGTTGCTGCACTGGAACGCCGCGGTCGTGCCGTCCAGGCGACCTTCTTCGTCGGGGCTGCCGTGGCGGCCTTGGTAGAAGGATTCCGGCAGCAGTTCAACCGCGGGCTCCAATGAAAGCAGCGCAAAATTGGCAGCTTCCACCCAAGCACGCTTGCGATCGCTGGTCGCGTCGATGTAGTAGGTCGACACGTAGTCGAGCACTTCATCAAAATTGTGCACGTCAAATTGGATGCCTTTCCAGTAGTCAGCTTCGTTGTCGCTGTCCTCGTCGTCCTCGTCGTCCTCACTCTTGGCGGCAACGGGCTTGGCGGTTCCGGCAGCGCCAGCAACGGTCGCGGTGGCTTCTTCCGCGGTCGGATCGGCTACAGCTTGCGGTGCGGCAGGCGCCGCGGGACTGGCGGGCTTGGCCTTGGCCGTCCTTGCAGCGGCGGCGGGCGCGGGTTTGCAGGCCACGGCCATCAGCGCGAGGATTGTCAGCAAAAGCCAACGCAACCGCAGATGAGGCGCGTTCTTGTGCAGGTCGTTCTGGGTCACTTTGTTCACCTTTGGCGGCCTGATCGGCTCATCCATGCGTTGCAGACTGCCAGCCGGGGCTACACGGCGCAAGCCAAATGGCTACAAGCCGGCGAGCGCGGTGCGCAGTTGCGCAGTCGTCGAATCGTTCAACACGGCGGCGATGCCCGCCGCGGTCGGATGCGGCCGCACGAGCCGCGCGCGGAGCCGACGCACGCGCGCCACACTCGCGAGCGCTCGGTCGCGCTGCACCGCGCCATCCAGTCCCAGCAGCACGCGGGTGGCGCCTTCCAGCGCGGATTCCAGCGTGTCCTGCCGCCTGCACACCAGGAAATTGTCGCATCCCGCCTCAATGCCGCGTCGCACGGCCTCTCCTGGCAGCAACACCTGAGCGATGCCGTGCATTTCCAAGTCGTCGCTGACAATGACCCCGTCAAAGCCGCAGTAGTCGCGCAGCAGCGGTCGCAGGATCTGCGGACTCACCGTCGCGGGCCACTCCGCATCCAGCGCGCGGAAAAGGACGTGGGCGGTCATGACCATCGGCAGGCGATCGGCAAGGCGCTGAAACGGCAGCAGTTCCACGTCCTTGAGGCGCTGCAGATCGTGGTTGAGGACCGGCAGTTCCAGGTGGCTGTCCGCGTTGGTGTCGCCGTGGCCGGGAAAATGCTTGCCGCAGCCCAACACGCCCTCGGCTTGCAGCGCGTCCAGCAGCACGCCGGCGAAGTGCGCCACCTGAGCCGGATCGCGCGAGAAGGACCGATTGCCGATGATCGGGTTCTGCGGGTTCGTATCGACGTCCAGCACCGGCGTGAAATCGAGGTTGAAACCGGCGGCCAGGCACTCGCGCCCCAGCTGGCGACCGACCGAAGCAAGGAGCGCGTCGTCGCCCCGCTCGCCCAGCTTGCGCATCGGCGGCAGTTCCGTGAACGGTTTGCGCAGCCGCGCGACGAGCCCGCCTTCCTGATCCACAGCCGAGAAGATCGGCGCGGGCAGCCACGGGCATTGCTCGGACGCCGCGAAGATGGATTCCGTGTGCGCAGCGAGCGCCGCCGTGTCAATCGCACCGTCCGCCGCGAATTCCAGATTGCGCTTGAACAGGATCACGCCGCCCAGGCCTTCGCGCAGCCACTCGGCGTACTGCGCCGGCAGCGACGTGCCTTCATAGCCGACAATAAAAAGCTCCAGCGCCAAGCGCCGGGCGTCCTGAGCGTCAAGATTCGCCGACGCGCTCAGAGTCTGCGCGGCACGCAAGGGATCACGCGTCATGGCTGTCCTGTCTGGGTAGAAATGGCGTCAGTTCGAGCACTTGTCGAGGAGCTGCTGCATGGCGTCGGCATCGCCCGCGGACGGGTTCTTTTCCAGATACGCCTTGGCGTTCTTGGCGCATCCGCCTTTGTCATTGCGGGCCTGATAGAGAAGCGCCAGCTGCTTGTGCGCCTTGCCGAATCCCGCCTTCGCCGCTTGCTGGTACAGGCCGATCGCCGCGTCCGTCTTGCCGTCCATCTGGGCGCTGCGGCCTTCTTCGTAGAGGTCTTTGCCAGACTTGGTCGCCGGCGCCGCTTTCACTTCCGGCGGCGGTTCCAGCTTCGGCTCGGGCTTGGCCACGGGCTTTGCTTCCGGCTTGGGTTCCGGCTTCACCAGCGGCGTTGGCTCCGGCTTGGCTCGGCCATCGGCCTTCGGGCCTTTGTGCTTCTCCGACAAACCGGCCTTGGCCGCGTCAATCACCTTCTCGGCCGTCGCCGTCAACGGATCGTCCACCGCGAGATGGGCCTTGGCCTCTGTCGCGTGTTCAAGCGCCGACGCGGGATCCTTGGCGAGCAGGGATTCCGCCAGATCGAGCTGCGCCTTCCACTTCTTCTCCGCCTCAAGCTGGCGAAGCCGCAAGGAGACCTGGGCGTTGTTCGTGTCCGCCGCGCGCAGCACCTGGAGCGCGTCGTCGTAGGCGCCGGTCTTGCGCAGGATTTCGGCCTTGGCCAACGCGTCAGTCGCCGCACTTCCAGCCGTCTCCGGGGACTTGGGCGCTTCAGCCGTTCCCGCATCCGCCGCTGCCTGGTCCGTCGCCGGCTTGGGTTCGGGCGCAGGGGCCGGTTCCGCCGCCGGCGCTTCCGGTTTGGCGATCGCCGCCGGAATGGACGCAGAATCGTCTTTTGCCGCATCAGCGGGCTTCTTGCCGCCGGACAGCGCCACAACTGCGCCCACGGCGAGCAACGCCGCCGCCACGCCGACTGCGATCGCCAGCGGCACCTTGCTGCGTTTGGGCCCGCCCACGTCTTCGATGCCCGGCGTCGCGATCCCAGAAGCCAGGAACCGCAACGTCACGTGGCCCAATTCGATGCGATCGCCGGACTCCACGTCGCATTTGGAATACGGCTCGCCGTTGACCTTCAAGCCATTGGCGCTGCCCAGATCGAGGATTTGCCACGTGCCGTTGCTCATGCGCGTCAGCCGGGCGTGTTCCTTGGAGATTGAGCGGTGATCCAGCACCAGATCGGCGTTTTCGCGCACGCGGCCCAGCACAATGGGCGTCTTGGAGATGCGCAATTCCATGCCGCGCAGATTCTCACTCTCCACCACAAGGCGCGGCTGCGACGCTTCCGGGATCGCCGTTGATGGCCCCGCGGCCGGCGCCAGACCTTGCAGATCCGCGAGGTTGATCATCGCGGTCGCGCCATCCACGCCCTTGCTGGCCGTGCGCGTCGGCGCGTCGTCGCGCAGGGCAGTGTCGCGCTGCTTCTGCCCTTCACTGTTAATTTCCAGCGTATAGTCGCCGACTTGCAGTAGATCGCCTTCAGCGATTTCATGCTTCTCGCGGATCAGCAGCTTGTTGAGCTTGGTGCCCCAGGACGCCTGCACGTTTTCGATCCAGACGCGCGAGCCGTTCACCGTCAGCTTCGCGTGGTGGCGCGAGACGTTGCGGTCGGTCAGGCAAATGGCATTGGAGTCGTCGCGGCCGATTTCCAGCTCGCCGTCGGCCAAGGGCACGATGGTCGTGCGGCCTTCGCTATCCTGAATCGATAGTTTGACCATCAGCGCTCGAACCCTCAGTCGCAATCGCGACGACCGCACTTTGACCCAATGGGCCCTCTTGTGGGTGCGCCGAACCGACCCGCAATCTAACAGGATGACTTCCAAACGCAAGCGGACTGCCATTTTGCCACGGAAACGCCACGGCGGTGGCTGCGCCGGTAGGCAAGGGGCGGCGAACTGTGCGACAAAGCACCGCGGAGGAGGTGCGTCGTGACGGTGCCAGATCCCATTGCCCACGCTGTTTCAGCGGAAGGCCTGCGCCAACGGAAGGCGGCGTGCGCGCCCGACGCACCGGTGCGGCTGGCGGTTGTCGCGAATCCGCGCGCGCGGCGTCTGCGGCGTGCCGGCAAGCGCGCGGAACTGGCCGCGCTCGTCGGGATGCAGCTCTACGCGGAAACGCGGGACCTCGCGTCGCTCCATCGGGCGATTGCCCAACTCGTCGCAGAGCAGGGTGCGAACGTGCTGGCCATCGCCGGCGGCGACGGGTCCCTCCACCACGCGGTCAACGCGCTGTGGCAGCTCGCCCAGGAGACCCAACGCAACACGGGGGAAATGCCGCCGTGGCCGCGGATCCTGATCCTGAACGGCGGCACACTCAATATCGTCGGTCGTTCCGTGGCGATCCACGGGCCGCCGCACGAGACGCTGCGGCAATTTCTGGGCGATTTTGGCCACGGTCCGCTGTCGCGCGTGGCGGTGCGTCCGGTGCCGATGTTGCAGGTGCAGTGGCAAGGCGAGACGCCGCGGCTCGGTTTCGTGTTTGGTTCGGCGCTCGCGTACCACGCGCTGGAACTGTACAGCCGGTTTGGCGCGGGCTATCTCGGGCTGTCGCGTTTTCTGTTCGAATTCAGCCGCGGCGCGCTGCTGGGCAGTCCGCTTTGGCGTCAGGAGTCCTGGAAGCTCGGGCCGTACGCGGACCTGGAAGTGGATGGGCAGCGCTGGGCGTTGTACGGCGGAGTCACGGCGGTCACGGCGGATTTGACGCTGGCTATCGGCGCGGTGCGGGCGATCCGCCGGCCACTTGGCGCGCCGGGCTTTGCGGTGCGCGTTGTGGAAGAGACGGATCCGCGCAAACTCGTGGGCCTGCTGCCGGCGTTGATGTCCGAGCGCGGCGGCGCGGGCGTCGTCGATTTGCCCGTGGCTCACCAGATGCGGCTGAGCGGACCGTACACGCTGGACGGCGAATGTTTCCACGAGCCTGCGCCGCATGTGCCGCTCTGGGTGGAACGGTTTGCCACACCGCTGCCGGTCGTCCCGGCGCACGAGGGATAAGTCCCCGTGCCCGCGTGATTTGGCGGCCCTCCGATTCTGCCCGCGTCGCGCATTTTGTGAGCCTTTGTGCTTGCCTGCCGGTACTGGGTTGGGTACGCTGAACGGCTTGGTCCCAGCGCCCGGAGGCATCGCCATGTTTGGTTTTCTCGGTCTTTCTTCAGCCAAGCCTGCGCACGCCCTGGCCGCCGCGGCCGCCCTCGCATTCGCGTGCGCAAGCGGCTGCTCCGGCAACTCCACCGTGGACGGGACTGGCGCCAATGGCGCGGACAGCGACGCGACTTCTGGCGTGGACACGGGCACCGATCAGGACGCTGCGGCGGATACCACGGATCTGCCGGACACCATCGGCGGCGACGCCTCCGACATCGCGAAGGACGATTCCGGCGACTCGACCGCGGGCACTGACGGCACGATTGGCAGCGACACGGACGTGGCGTGGCAAAAAGATGGCGACGCAGCCACGCAGCCGGACGAATACAAGGAACTGCTCATCAAGATCCTCGGCCCGAGCGGCCGCGATTGGGCGCAAAACGAAGGCGCGAGCGCCGCGCTCTCCGGCGTCGCCTGGGGCCACCCGGAGAAGATCGAGTGGTCGGCGGCCAACGGCACCAAGGGCGTCGTCTGCGGCGCGGGTTCAGCCCAGCCGGTGTGCGAGGAATTCTGGCAGAGCGACATCCTGACCCTTGACCAGGGCGACAATACCGTCACGGTCACGGCGACCAAGGGCGCGCAGACGGCGGCGGATTCCATTCACCTCACGTACAACCCGCTGTTTTCCTTTGACGGCCCGCCGATCATTTCGCCCAACGCGATCTTTGTCGGCGAGTCATCCAAGCTCGTTGTGGCGATGCCAGTGCCAGGCGCGGCGGCCGCAGGCAGCGTCGTGGACGCGTCGACGATCCAACTTGTTGAAGTCGACGAGACCGGCAAGCCGATTCAGGACTACGACAAGCTCCAGGACAACGGCAACGGCGGCAACTGCGACGACGCGCAAAAGGACAGCGTGTACTCCGCGTGCCTGACCCTCACCGCCAGCGCGCCCAAGATCTACCGCTTCCGCGTGCGCGCGACCGTGAGCGTGAAGCTCAGCGGTTCGGCCGTGACGACGTATCAGGCCCTCTCGCCGGTCGCTGAAGTCGACGCGGTGGCGCATTTTTCGCAGTCTGAGTGCAGCGCCATCGTGGGCCTGCAAAAGAAGGTGAGCGGCGATTACAAGACCGCAACCGGCGGCGGCACGCCTGCGGCGACTGCCCAAGCGGCGGCGCTCGCGGCCGTCCAAGCCGATGCGACGGTTGCGGAGGCCGGCACGACGGACGGCGGCAACATCTGGATTCGCTACAAGACGGGCCGCGTGGGCGCGCTCAACCTTGCGTCCAAGGGCCTCCGCGGCGCAGGTGGTCCGCCGTCCGGCGACGGCGCCGCGTTGCCAACCCACTCCGTTGGCACGCGTCGGGCGCTCGCGCTCGCGCCATTCGCAGCCGAGTTTGCCGCGACCGGTGGCGATGAAGCCGCACAGGCCGGCGCCGCGCTCAAGGCCAAGCAGTGCCCGCCGTTCGCCGTCGATTCCTACAGCGACAACGCCGCGCTGCTCAAATACTACCGTCAGATGGCGACGTACGGCGTGATCGCGATTACCGGCCACGGCGATTCCATGTTCCTGACGATGGACGCGGACGCCAAGAAGGCGCTCACGTGGGAACATCTCGGCTCGCAGGAAGTCATCTGGTCCGGCGAAAACGTCGACTGCAGCGCGCTCTCCGCCAACAGCGGCAGCTGCGACCAGTCCAGCAATGGCTGCAAGCCCACGGAAACCTGCGTCAAGACGTCGATGAGCGGCGGCGTTTGCGTCGACTACACGCAGGCCGACATCATGACGGGCCGCGTCGTCGTCGGCGACTCGACCTACGGCTTTCTCCCCGCATTTGTGCGCCGCCACTCGCCGGAGAAATTCCCGGCGTCCATTGTGTACCTCGGCGCATGCCGCTCGATGTACAACGGCTCGATGGCCTTGCAGTTCATCGCTGCCGGCGCCGCGGCCGTCATCGGCTACTCGGACTACGTCAACGCCGACTACGCGTACCTCAAAGGCTGGGGCCTGTTTGACGGCCTCATCAACAACGGCTTGAGCGTGTTGCAGGCCATCGTCCCGGGCGAAGATCCCGCGCACGCCGGCGCGCACATGCGCTTGTACGGGGACAGCGCCGCCAACACCAAGGACGCCAACCTCATCAATCCGAGCTGGGACACCGGCAAGGTCACGGGCTGGAAGCCGGTCGGCGACGGCCGCGTGGTCTCCCGCCTCGGCGAGACCGTTCCCGTCGCGGGCAAGTTCATGGGCATCATTTCCACGGGCTTGGGCTTCACGACCGAGAACGGCTCGTTGGAGCAGCCGTTCTGCGTCGACAAGAACAAGCAGAACCTGTGCTTTTTCTGGAAGTTCTACAGCGAGGAATTCATCGAATGGTGCGGTTCCTCGTACATGGACGAATTCCGCGCCACGCTGACCGCGGATTCCGGCCAAATCACCATGACGGACGTGTGGATCGACCAGCTTTGCCCCTACGACTGCGGCGGCAAGTCGCCGTGCGATCCCGGCAGTGCCGCGTGCAAGTGCGGCCAGCAGTGGAAGACGTTGACCCAAGCCGACGTGTCCTTTGACCAGGGCGGCGTCTGGATGACCCCGTGGCAGAAGACCTGCACGGACGTCAGCGGCCTCTCCGGCATCGACAAGAAAGTGAACCTGAAGTTCTTCGCCACGGACAAGGGCGACTCGATCTACGACACCGTCATCCTGTTGGACGAAGTCACGGTCGATTAGCCGCGCAGTCCGTTCAGGCGCGGTCTGTGAGGCACGCGATGATCTCGAAATTTTGGCTGGTACCGGCGCTTTTGCTGGCTGCATGTGGCTCGCCCGCGCAAGGCGGCAACGCCGTTCTCGACGCCGCCGGCGGTTCTGACATTCACGGCGACGTGACCGCGCTATTCGATGGCCTCGCCAGCGACGGCACGGCGACTTCCGACACGGTCGACGGCGATGCCATCGTCAAAGGCGACTTTGTCTGGCTGACGTTCGCCGTTGACGACAGCGCCAACCAGACGTTCACCGACGGCGACATGCAGTGGACCGGCTCGTTCGTCTTTGACGAAGCGACAAACAGCATCACGTACGCGACGTCCTGGCTGCCGACCGACGGACCGTTCGTCGCGCTCTATGATGACGGCGCGCAGCCCGGCGGCCACGAGCAAGCGGGCGCGACCGCGGGCGATCACATTTTCAGCAACCAGGTCAAATTCGTCGCGACCAAGGACACGCTGTTTGAGTACGGCGCGCTCAACGAGTTCAACAACTGGATGTGGGTGGGCGCGAACGGCACGTTTACGATCCAGCAAGGCCAGGGCGGGACCTTTGCCGTGCCGGGGATGAAGCTGCCGAAATTCGGGACGTTCGACGCCAAGATCACGCTGGACACCAAGGCGCTGAACAAGGCGTACGCATCCTGGAACACCAACGACTTCAAGTTCTTTGTCAAAGGCACGCTGAACCAGTGGACGCCGGTGCAGTTGCTGGACGACGGCCTGAAGGGCGACGCCGTCGCGGGCGATGGCATCCTGACGTTTGTGCTCAAGCAGAACCTGGGCAAGCACGATGGGCCGCTCAATGCCGGCGATGAAGTGCAGTTCACGTTCGTGACGACCCAAGGCGACGCGGATCCGATCGATGGTCAGGAGTACAAGCAGGGCGGCAACGGCCTGCCGGATGGCGTGCTGGCGTGGACCGCGTCAGCGATTGACGCCACGTGGCAAAGCGTGCCGGTGATTCTGTCCAAGGACTCCAAAGGCAAGACGCTGAATACGGCGTTTGTGGTGCCGGGCAAGCCCGTGCTCAGCTGCGACCCGCCGTGCACCGGCAGCGACACGTGCGTGAACGGCATCTGCAAGGCGCCTGTGGACACGGATGCCGGCACGACGGACGTCGATGCAGGCACGACCGACACGGCCGACACGACGAGCGCGCCGGTTGCGACGCTCACCGGCATCGAGCCCACGTGGACCGCGGCCAAGGGCGGCGGCACGGTCATCCTGCTCGGCGACAACCTGAACACCGCGTTTGGCGTCAAGTTCACGTCCGTCGCCGACGCGACGATGTTCGGCGTCGGCAGCAATCCGCAGCTCATCGCCGGCAAGGGCCTCTCCGTCACCGTGCCGCCTCTCCCGCCCGCGTTCGCCGACGTCGCCATCCAGCCGACAAGCGGTGCAATGCTGAGCTTGGCGGCGGCGCTGGACGTCGTGCCGATCGACACGCCGATTGTGGACGGGCTCCTGGACTCCGACTGGAACGCGATGTCGCTCAGCGCCATCAATGACACGCTGAGCAACTGGGACAACCCGGCGGATTTGACCAAGACCAACGAGCTGAACCAGCTGTGGATCGCGTACGACGCCAACAACCTCTACGTCGGCGTCAAAGGCACCACCGAGCCGCTCAACGCCATCGCGTGCTACCTCGACGTCGACTACGGCAGCGGCACCGGCGCGGCGAGTCCCAGCGCGATTGGTGACGCCAGCGGCGCGGTCGACAACGCGCTCGGCAACCTCTACACGGTCAGCGACAGCCAGATCGGCATCGACTTCGCGTTCGCGAGCGTCGGCATGGCGTCATTTGGCGGCGGCGACTTGGCCGGCTCCACCAACGCCGGCTGGCGCGGCATGAGCAACCTCGCGGACTTGCCGTGGCTCCAGGGCATCGTCCAGGCCAGCAGCAGCAACGCCGCAGTTGAGGCCAGCATCAGCCTCGCGCTGCTCTATCCCAACGGGATCCCGGCCAGCGGCGCGCCGCTCAAGATCGCCTGCGTGCTCGGCAACGGCGATGGCAGCGCCGCCTCCAACCAGATCCTCCCACCGCAGCTCAGCCAGCCCACCGCGACGACAATTGCCACCTGGCGCAGCGTCCACGTCTACCCCGTGCTGCCTTGAAGCGCGTGGTGCTGCTGGACAACCACGATTCGTTCACCTGGAACCTTGCTGACTTGCTGATGTCCGCGGCGCAAACCACGGGTATCGCCCTGGATCTCCGCGTCGTGCGCAACACGGACGCCAATCTGCACGCACTGCAGCACGCGCTTCCGGACGCGCTGGTCGTGTCTCCAGGGCCGAATGCGCCGGAGGATGCCGGGCAGCTGCTGCCCTTTCTCCGCGCGGTGCTGGGCAAGCTGCCGATCTGGGGCGTCTGCCTCGGCCATCAAGCGCTGGCGATCGCGCTCGGCGGGCAGGTCGTGCGCGCGCCTGAACCCATTCACGGCCGTCAGGCTCTCATTCAACATGACGGCATAGGGCTGTTCAGCGGGTTGCCGCAGCCCTTTCTGGCGATGCGTTATCACAGTCTCGCCGTGGATGCCGCCTCGCTGCCGGCGGACGTGCAGGTTTCGGCGTGGCTGGACGATGGGTTGATCATGGGGCTGCGCAGCGCCAAATGGGCGTGCGAGTCGGTGCAATTTCACCCGGAGAGCGTGGGTACGCCCGAGGGTAGCCAACTGGCGCGCGCGGCGGTGGCGTGGCTGAGCGAATTGGGAGCGAATTGATATGACGGGTATTTTGGGGATTCTCGGGACGATCCTGTTCGTCGTGCGCATCGGCCAGATGGGTCGCACGTGGTGGCGCCGCCGCCAGCATCACGCGCGACTGGAAGACAAGGCGCCGCGTGGCTAGCTCTTCCGCGGCACCGACGCCATGGCGTGTTCGGTCAGCGCGGTAATCGTCAGGCTCGGGTTCACGCCGAGGTTGGCCGGGACGATGGAGCCGTCGCAGATTTTCAGGCCCTGGTAGCCGTAGACGCTATTTTGGCCGTCGACGACGCCTTTGCCTTCCGGGCCGATGGGGCAGCCCCCGAGGATGTGCGCCGTCGTCGGAATGTCCAGCAGCACTTCGTTCAGCGCGCTCATCGCCACGCCGCCAGTGCGTTTGGCGACCCGCCGCGCGACTTCATTGCCAATCGGAATGTACGATGGATTGGCGACCGAGCCTTGCGGCCGCTCCGTGCGCAACGTCTTGATCCACGGCATGAACCGTGAGCGTTTCCAAACTGCGTTCAGGGAGTTGTCCAGCGTCTGCATGACCAGCAGGATGATGCCGCCGCGCGCCCAGCCGAATTTCCACAGGCTGCGGGCCAGCTGGATCGGGTGCGTCAGGCAGGTCCAAACCCAGCGAACGGGGCGCGGAACTTTGCCGCCGCCGTCCGTCAGGAGCGTCGCGAGCAGGCCGAGCGCGTCGTTGCCTTCGCCGTAGCGAACGACCTCGATGTGCGTGTGCTCGTCAAAGAACGCGCCGGACGTGATGGCGACGCCCTTGGAGTAATCCGTGCCGCTGCCGCCGGACATCGCGCCCGTGATGGCTTCCGAGTTCGTGCGCAGGTGGCCGCCGAGCGTCGCTGGCAGGTGCGGCAACGTCCCCGCCTCGCGCGAGCGCATCAACAGCGGCAGGGTGCCCAGCACGCCGGCCGCGCACACGACCTGGCGGGCGCGCAGCGTGTGGTGACCGCCGAACAGCCGCTTCAGGCCGATCGCGGGTCGCAGTTCGAGTTCCCATCCCTGGCTGCCGCGGGTGTCCGCGCCACCGATACACGAAAGGCCGATGACCTCGCGCTCGGGCACGACGCGGGCGCCTTTGGCGCAGGCGAGGTACAGGTAGTTCTTGTCCAGCGTGTTCTTCGCGCCGTGCTTGCAGCCGGTCATGCACGCGCCGCATTGGATGCAGCCTGTCCGGTCGGGGCCTTCGCCGCCAAAATAGGGGTCGGGTACGGTGTCGCCGGGGTTGTCAAAGTAGACGCCGACGTCGGTCGCCTTGAACGTGTGGCCGCGGCCCATCTCATCGGCGATTTCCTGCAGCACGCGGTCCGCCGGGCCAAATACCGGATTGGGCGTTGCGCCGAGCATCTGCTGCGCCATCGTGTAGTGGCTCGCCAGCTCCGCCTGCCAATCCGCAACCATGCCTGCCCACTGCGGGTCGCGAAAAAACGGCAGCGGCGGAATCAGCAGCGTGTTGGCGTACACAAGGCTGCCACCGCCCACGCCCGCGCCGGAGAGCACCATCACGTCGTCCAGCAGCGACAGACGCAAGATGCCAAAACAGCCAAGCGCCGGCGCCCACATGGACTTGCGCACGTTCCAGTTGGTTTTGGGAAAATCGCCTGGCTGCCAGCGCTTGCCGCGCTCGATCACCAGCACTTTGTAGCCCTTCTCGGTCAGCCGCAGCGCGGAGACTGAGCCGCCAAAGCCGGAGCCAATGACGATGACGTCGGCGTGAAAACCGTCGGCGTCCACTGGCAGCGTCGCCGGGTCAGGCACGAGCCAAGCGTCGCGAATCATGACGAGCGGCCGATGGGCAGCGGCATCACGATGTCTGACAGGGTGACCCGCGACGTGCGGCCGTGCTGTTCGCCAGGCAGGCCGATCTTGTAGTAGCGGCTGGCGTACTCGCGGACCATGCGCTCCGCGGAGAACGCCGGCGCAGTCGCAATCGCGGCGCGCTGGATGGCCCGCCACGCGTCCGGATCGCCGTAGTACGCAGGCAGCACGCGGTTTTCCAGCGACTCGTACAACGCGTTGGCGTCGCGGTCGTCGTCGCGTTCATCCCAGTCCTGACCGATCGCCCAACCGTTGACGCCGTCGACGCAGCCTTCCGCCCACCAGCCGTCGAGGATCGACAGGTTCGGCACGCCGTTGAGCACAGCCTTCATGCCCGACGTTCCGCACGCTTCCAGCGGCCGCACGGGGTTGTTCAACCACACGTCCACGCCCGCCGTCAGCTTGTGGCCCAGCCACATGTTGTAGTTCGGCAGGAAGCCCACGCGCAGATCGCCGCGCAACTTCAGCGACAGCGCCACCAGATCGCGGACCAGCTTGCGGCCTTCCGTGTCGTTCTGATGCGCCTTGCCGGCGAACAGGATCTGCAGGCGACCGCGACCCAGCGCCAAAAGCCGTTCGATGTCGCTGAAGATGAGCGTCGCGCGCTTGTACGGTGCCACGCGGCGGGCAAAGCCCAGCGTGAGGATCTCCGCGTCAAACCCGAGCTGTGTCTCGCCGTTGGCGTATTCCACAAGTTCGCGCTTGGCCCGGCGGCGTGCACGGTCAAAATCGTCCGGATCGATGAGCGCGATGTCCCGCAGCCGCTCCGGCTTGAAGCGCCAGCCCGGCAGGTAGTGGTCGTACAGCGCGCCCATTTCCGGCGCGACCCACGTGTCAAAGTGCACGCCGTTGGTCACCGCTTCAATCTTCACGTCGCGGAACAGCGTCGTCGCCACGCGCGCGTTGATGACCGACACGCCGTTCACGGTGTCCGCCAGCGACGCGGCCAGCCACGCCATGTTCAGTTCCGTCTCGCCACCCAGCAGCGCCACTTCCGGCGGAATGTACTTGCCGACAACGCGCTGGACTTCCGCCAGCGAGAAGCGATCGTAGCCCGCCGCCACCGGCGTGTGCGTCGTGAAGTGCACGCGCTTGCGGGTCGCCTCGACGCTGCCAATGTCGCGCAGCATCGCGGCGGCAAAAAACGCGGTGTGGCCTTCATTCAGGTGCGCGGACAGGTCCTCCGTAACGCCCATCGCCTTGAGGACTTCATAACCGCCCAGGCCGAGAATGGCCTCCTGGCGCAGGCGATTCAGGTTGTCGCCGCCGTAGAGCAGGTTCGAAACTGGGCGCCACACCGGCGAGTTGCCGTCGATGTCGGTATCCAGGAACAGCACCGGCACCGTGTGACCGCTGCGGCCCTGCACGAGGCGCTTCCACGCGTGGATGCGGACGTTTTCGCCCTCGAACGCCATCTCGACCTGGATGCCAGTATCTTCCAGCACATCGCTCGGCTCGCACATCGGAAAATCGAGGTGCTGCTCGCCGTACGCGTCGACCGACTGCTTGCCGTAGCCACGCTTGTAGAACAGGGTCACGCCAATGAGCGGCACGCCGAGATCCGCAGCGGCTTTGACGTGGTCGCCGGCGAGGACGCCGAGGCCGCCGGAATACGTCGGAATCGCGGTGGTCAGGCCAATTTCAGCGGTCACGTAGGCGATGTGGTGCATAGAAACTCCAAGTGTCAGAACGCCAAGCGTAGCACACGCTCGCACGGGGAAAAGGTGCAGCCCTGTGTCATTTTGTCGGTGTCGCAGGTCGGCCGGCGAGGGCGACAAAATAGTACGCGGCGGACCACGCGCCCACGCCCTTCCAGATGTCCGTCCACAGGTCCATTCCGGTCACGTGATCGCCAATGATTCCAAAGATGTGTCCGCCGCCGAGGTAGACGTGAACGGCTGCCACAAGCAGGAACAGCCGACGATCGCGCGTCCACGCGGGCAGGGGGAGGTGAAAATGCATGGTCAGGTCCTTTCGCAACGGGAAGTGCAAAGTGCCGATCCGCCGCGCCAAGGTCAACCCACCGCGTTGAAACGGCGCTTGGCCTCCACGCGAATGTGACGCGCGTGGTCACATGCCGGCGGGCTTCTTGATCCAGAGGAGCATGTTGCGATCGGTCAGCAGGCCCTCGCCGAGGTTCACATCCCAGCCAGACGCGCGGTCCATCGTCATCAGCCGCAGCGCCTCTTGCGCGAGTTCGTTGGTTGGCTGACCGCCAATCTGCGCCGGCGTGTCAAAAGCGGTGAGTTTGGCGGCGATGAAGCCGTTGTCCGCATCGATCAACTCAATGAGCCGCATCTGCGACGGCCAATCCGCCAGCGACGCCGTCTGCACTTCAAAAAACGGCCGCACGACGTCCCCGTCCTTGGGCTGATACCGCGTGATCCGGTTCACATGGGAATGCCCCGCGAGATAGAACAGCACGTTCGGGTACTTGGACAGCTCACGGCGGAACTGCTCGGGCGTCATCGTCCCCAGCTGCGAGGTGCCAAACGGATCGCCGCCGTCGCCCATCGCGCCGGAGCCGTGGTGCGCGACGACAACGGCGAAGTGGCCCGCGGCCTGGGCGGCTTCCAGCAGCGGGCGGATCTGCTTCTCAAACACGTCCGCGTAGATCACGCCATCCGACCCGCCCGTGTGCGCGTTGCTGTCCAGCGCGATGATGTCCACCGGCTGATTGGCGACAGGCGTCGCGCGGTACTGGATGTACGGATTGTCCGCGGCGACGCTCGCCAGGCCGTGCAGGTGCGGCCCCGGTCCGTCGGCCATCGCCTTCACTTCCGCCACGATCTCCGTCGCGTACAGCGGTAGCCGCAGCGCATCCGCCGGCACTTCCTCCGTCGTCACCGGCGCACCGACTTGCCGGTAGTCGCGCGCGCCCATCACGGGCGTCGTCCCCGTCGCGAGCTCCCGTTCCGCCGCGTCGACCTTGTAGACGCCCGTCACCAGCACGTCGTGGTTGCCGCTCACCCAGTACCACGGCACGTTCAGCCCCGCGGCGGTAAACGCGCGCTTCTGCGGAAACGTCAGCCCCGGCTTGTCGCCGTCGTCCGCGCCGCTGTCGCATTCCACCGGCCCGCCGTTGAGCACCTTGCCAAACCACTGCATTTCATTGCGCTGGGCATCGTCAACGTTGTCGCCGCCCGTCAGGACAAAATCCAGCGGCAGGCTCGCGTGCAGCGCATTCACCGCGCGCACCGCCGCGTCCAGCATGTGGCAACCATAGCCTTCCTGCGGCCGGAACGCGCCGTCCGTCGTTCCCGCCGCGTCAAACACGCAGTTGCGCGCCGGCGATTCATCGTCGACAAGCTGCGTGTCCGTCAGATGCACAAAGCGCACGAGCGTGTGCGGATTGGCGCCGATCGCCGGCGGCGGCGCGCTGTCCGCCGTCAGCGGCTGATGCGGCTCGCCGGCCAGCACGACCGTCTCCCCAAAAAGCTGCCCCAGCAGCGTCAGCATGTCCGCCGGAATCCGCGGGTCCTCGGCGGTTGGCACGTCGGCGTGGTGGCCCAGACCGCGGCGGCCTTGGGTCGACAGCAGCGCGGTGCCATCGACTGCCGGCGTCGTGTCCGGCGGCGGCGATGCTTGGCAGGCCGGCACAAGCAGCCCAGCGGCGATGAACAGCGGAAAAATGCGCAGGAACATGACGGCCTCGTGACAGCCACGCGACGAAAGCATGGCGCGACAAAACTACGCGATGTCCGCCGCGCTGGCGAGAAGTGCTTAGCGCCAACGAGAACAACTCGGCATTCCAAATTTTCGGTCGGGCCCTTTGCTTGTCGCTGGGTCGCCAAGCGCGCCCGCCTGCGGCGATACGCGCGGCGACACAAGCTGGTCGCGGATCGAATGGATTCGACTCGGCCCCTTACGGCGCGGTCGGCGTCAGCGCCTCAGCGGGCATCAAGGGCTGCGGCGGCGGCGGCGTCTCAGGCTCGGGCGGCAGTTCGTCCATCGCCGGATCGCCCGCGTGCCAGTGCACGAACCGGCGCGTGACGTGGTAGCTCGGCAGGTTGAACTGGACGCCGACGGACAGCAGGAACGTCGGCACCGTGTAGTTCGTCGTCACGCTGCCCTGCAGTTGGCGATCGAGCGTCACGTTGGAGTTGGCACCCGTGAGGTCGACCGTCGTGCCGTTGGCGCCAATCGGCATGGTGATCGACTCATACTGGCTCTCCGAGTGCGACAGCCGGGCGAGCATCTCCACGTAGCCGTGGCACCAGCCGGTCAGCTCCACTTGCGCGCCGAGCGCCGCGTAGATGCCGCTGGCGTCGCGCCGCGCGGTGTAGTTGATCGTGTCGTCAGGCGTCACGTTGTGGCCGGCGATGACGGTGTTCTGCGTCGGATGCGTCGTGAACGACACGCCGGTGTTCAGGATCATCGCGCCCAGGCCGGCGAGCAGCCACCAGCGCCGCCCTGGCTCATCGACAATGAGGTGCTTGTAGAGCAGGTCGGCCTGGATGAACTCGACGTTGTTGTTGCCCAGCAACGCGGGCGCCATCGACGCCCGCATGAACGGCAAGTCCATCGCCAGCAGAATCTGCGTCACGGTGCCAATGTCCTGAATCCGCCCGGAGTCGCCGCCAATGTGGACGGGCATCGACGTGCCGCTGGGATCGCGCGCGACAAAATCCGTACCAGAGAACGACCAGCCGCCGCGCACCCACGGCAGCACCGCGGTTTGCTGAATGCCGGTCGCGCATCCGACCTGCAGCGCGAGCGCGAGCGACAGTGCGATCAGCAGGCGCGCGCGGGTCATGGCTCAGGCCTCGTCCAGGCTTGTGATCAGGCGCGGGCGCGGCGGCTGCAGGTCGGACGGCAGCGCATCTGGATCCGTCGGCCGCTCCGGGCTGCCACCTTCCAGCCAGCCCGAGATCGCCGCGTACTCCCAAATCATGTCTTCCAGCGCCGGCAGCACTTGCTCGGGCGGCATGCTGTCCAGCGGCACGCGTTTGCACAGCGCCAACGCCAATTCGTCCTCGTTCAGCGGCATCAGGCCGACCGCACAGGTCATCAGCTTGGAATTCAGGCCAAAAAGCGCCGCGCCGCCGCTCTCGCCGCGGGCATCCTGCCAATCGCCCAGGACCACGGCCAGGAGCAGCGTCGGCACTTGATGGTGCGGATCGGCGGCCTCCACGACAACCAGGATCGTCGCGTCGTGCGCGGGGTGGACAAAGGACAGCGCTGCCGCCGCCGGGTCGGGCTCCACGTCAAACGCCACGTCAGCCATGCTGGCGGCCAGCGCGAGCTGGATGGATTCAAGGGCGACTGTGGCATCAAAAGGCATGGCGATCTCCGTGGCGGCAACTCTACCGGCCGCGTCCGCCCCGCGCAACAAAGCGGTGAACGAACCGCTTCACGCTGCCCAAACGGTCGGGAAACTGCTAGTCTCTCGCGCCTACGATTTTGGAGACGATCATGTCCTCGTTCCCCCACGCTCATCGCTTCGCCCAGGTTGAACCTGCGTTGACGTTTGACGACGTCCTGCTCGTTCCCGCCTTCAGCCAAGTCCTGCCGCACGCTGTGCAGTTGCACGCGCAGCTCTCCCGCAACATCCGCCTGAACGTCCCGCTGCTGTCCGCGGCGATGGACACGGTCACGGAGAGCGCGCTGGCGATCGCGATCGCCCGCGAAGGCGGCATCGGCGTCGTGCACAAGAACCTGACGATCGACGAGCAGGCCGCGCAAGTGCGCCACGTCAAGCGCACGGTCTCGACGATGATCGAGGATCCGGTCACGGTTTCCCCGGACGATTCGCTGGCTGAAGCGCTCCTGACCATGCGCCGCAACGACATTTCCGGCCTGCCGGTCGTGAAGGGCGGCAAGTTGGTCGGCATCCTGACGGCGCGCGACGTGCGGTTTGAGTCGGACCCGTCCAAGCACGTGAGCGACTTGATGACGTCGGCGGTGTACACGGCGCCGGTCGGCTGCACGTCTGAACAGGCGCGGCAGTTGATGCACGAGCACCGCGTGGAGAAGCTGCCGATCGTCGATGCCCATGGCGCGCTGGCGGGGCTCATCACGATCAAGGACATCGAGAAGAATGAGCGGCATCCGAATGCGGCCAAGGACGCGCGCGGCCATTTGCTGTGCGCGGCGGCGATTGGCACTGGCGCGGATGGCGATGCGCGTGCGGCGGCGCTGGTCGCGGCGGGCGTGGACGTCCTCATCATCGACACAGCGCACGGCCATTCGCGCAACGTCATCGCGTCGGTTGAGAAGATTCGCAACCGTTACCGCGGGATCGACATCATCGCCGGCAACATCGCCACCGCCAGCGCCGTCCGCGCGCTCGCGGAAGTCGGCGTCGACGCCGTGAAGGTCGGCATTGGCCCCGGTTCGATTTGCACAACCCGCGTCGTCGCGGGCGTCGGCATGCCGCAGCTCTCCGCGCTGCTCGATTGCTCGGAAGAAGCGCGCCGCCACGGCATCCCGATCATCGCCGACGGCGGCATCCGCTTCTCCGGCGATCTGGTCAAGGCCATCGCCGCGGGCGCCAACACGGTCATGATCGGCTCGCTGCTCGCGGGCACGGAAGAAGCGCCCGGCGACACCGTCCTCTACGGCGGTCGCTCGTACAAGACCTACCGCGGCATGGGCTCGCTCGGCGCGATGGCGCGCGGCTCCAAGGACCGCTACTTCCAGGACAAGACCACGGATCCCGGCAAGCTGGTCCCGGAAGGCGTGGAAGGCCGGGTGCCGTACAAGGGCCCGCTGTCCCAGACCGTGCACCAGTTGATGGGCGGCCTGCGCGCCGGAATGGGCTACTGCGGCGCCGCGGACTTGACGGAGTTGCAGAGCGCGCATTTCGTGCGTATCACTGCCGCTGGCCTGACGGAAAGCCACGTGCATGACGTGACGATCGTCCAGGAATCGCCGAACTACTCGCGCTAGGAGGCCGTTTTGGCCATCTCCCGACCGTCCGTGATCCGCATCGCGCTGGCGGTGCTGACGCTGTGGCTGCCGCGTCACGCGCTGGCTGCGGACCGCTGGGCGATTCCGCCCGGGCAGGAAGCCGTGCTGGAAAAGGCGCTCGCGCCGACGGCGGCGTGGCCCAAAGGCTGGACGTTCACCGGCGCGAACATCGACCACGGCGCGATTGACGCGCGCTACCGCGATCCGACGGGCCTCGGCTTGGGCGTGCGGCTGCAGCATCCGCAGTACGTTGGCGGGCCGCGGCAAGCGGGCCAGTTTGAGATCGCCAGCATTTCCGCGGAGCTGCCCGACGACGTCGTCGCGCAAATCAAGGCGCAGCTGGCCAAAGTGCCGGAGTTCAAGTGGCTGCCGCTGCACGACCGCGAGGGCGACGCCGCGACGGCCGAGCCAGCGGACGCGACGGCCACAGCGCAGGCAGCCAACGGCGTGCAGGCGCGCGGTGATGCGTTGATCGCGGCCAACCAAGCGGACCACCTGTTGCAGCTCCTGGCGCAGGACAAGGCGATCGATTGCGCGACGCGCCAGCACTGGGTGGTCGGGCTGATCGCGACGCAGAAACCGGCGCTGTTTGGCGTGGCCAATGACCTCGCGCGGCAGGCGCCGGCGTGTCCCAAGGCACAGCAGACGCTCGCGCGCTGGACCGCGACGCTCGGCAAGCCGGCGCAGGGCGAGGCGATCCTGCGCGAAGTGCAGAAGGCGGGCGGCGATGACCCGCTCGTCGCGGTGGACCTCGCGCTGCTGATGCGGCAGCAGGAGCGCTGCGGCGAGGCGCTGGCCGTGCTTGCCAAGCTGGATCTGGCGAAAGTGCCGGGGATTGCGTCGGAGTTGGCGCGGCTCTCGCGAATCTACATCGATTGCCCGGACAAGGCGGTGCTCGCGGCGATGCGCCAGCGGGCCGATGCCGCGCAGCCGGATTTGATCGCCGCGTTCATCGTGGGGTCGATCCTGCACCACGACGGCGCGTGGCAGGAGTCCGACAAGTACCTTGTGCGCGCTGAGCCGCTGATGAAAGTGGAGCCGCGCGAGTACCTGTATCGGGCGATGAACGCGTGGCACGAGGGTCGGCAGGCGGACGCGGAGCAGTTGGTCGGGCACGCGGCGACCATGGGCGGCACGGATCCCGACGTGCTGTATTGCCGCGCGATGATCTTCGCTGAACGCAATACCGCGCAGGCGATCGCCGACTTGCAGGCGTACGACAAGGCGATGGCCGGGACGCTGGACAAGACGCCGGGCAAGCAGGCGCACGTTTCCGAGATCCTCGCGGAGCTGCAAGCGTGTCAGGGCGCCAAGGATCTGCAGCGTTGCCGGCAGTTGCGGCAGGTGAGCCGGTTCACGGTGCGCTGGCTGCCTGCGATTGTTGTGCTGGCGCTGGGCATCATTGCCCTGCTGCGGTGGCGTCGCCGGCGATGAACGCTGCCACGCGGCTCATCGATTACGCTGGCGAAGTGCCGACTGGCTTGGCCGCGCAGATGACGTGGTGGTCGCCGACTGACGCCGCGCAGTTTGGCGTCGCAGCGCTTGGCCTCGTTGCCGCCTTGTTGGCCCTGCCGCGCGTCGCCGTCATCGTTGCGGACACCCTCCGTCGCCTGCCGCGGCCGCACCTGCGCGCCGTGCTCGCCGCGCTTGGGATCGCGCTGCTCGCGCGGCTGCTTGTGCCCGCGCGCCTGGTCCTGCTGTTCTCCGGCTACGAGCTTGTCGAGCGTTCCGCCGTCCTGACCGGCGTGCACCGCTACGGCGCAGGCGCCCAAGTGCTCCACCGGCTGCTGTTCCTGTTCCTCCCGCCCGATCACGCGACGCTCTTCGCCTTGCACCGCGTGACCGCCTGGCTGGCCCTCTGGCCGCTGCTGGCGTGGTTTGCCCGATGGCGTCCGCCGCCGCGTGCGCTCGTGTTTGCCGCCGTGGGCCTCGCGCTGCTGCCGCTGCTTGTGCGCGATGCGGCGACGGAGAGCATCCTCGTGCCCGGCTCGCTTTTCCTGTGGTCGGGGCTGCTGCTGCTGGATGCGCCGCCCGATGGCAAGCGCGCCGGCGATCACTGGCGCGCGATCGTCCTGTTGGCGGCGGCGGCGCTGACGCGTCCGGAGTTGCTGATCGTCGCGCCGATCCTCGGCTTCCTCGTCGTGCGGCGCCGCGGCGTACGCTTGACCTGGCCGCGCGTAGGGCTGGCGCTGCTGTTCCTCGTCCTCGTTGCGCCGCAGCTCTGGCACACGATCGAGCGGATGCTGCAGGACGCGGCGCAGGGGACCAATCGGCTGCACAAGCTGTTCCCGCTCGGGCCGCTGGCGGTGGTTGGCAGCTTTCTGCCGTTCTGGCCGCTGGCGTTTCCGCTCGCCTGGACGCTGTTGGCCCTGCGCAGCCTGTGGCGGCCGGCTGAACAAGCGGCGTGGCGCCGGCAGCTCGCGGTGGCGACCTACATCTGGGTGTTCGCGCTGCTTGTCGACCTGCCACAGACGTCGGTGCCGCGGCTGGAGGCGCCGTTGGCGGCGTTGTGGCTGTTGCTGGGCGCGTGGCAACTTGCTGAACTGCCGCCCGTGGCCCAGCGCTGGCTGGGCGCGCTGGTTGTCCTGACGACGCTGCCGACGCTGTGGCTGTTTGCGCCGACCAACGAGGATGACGCCGAGCGCTTCACGCGCGCCGCGCTGGCGCAGCTGCCGGCGGATGGCGCGTGCCTAGTGACGCTGCATGAATCCGATCCGCCCGACAAAGGCAAAGTGCAGCGCGCCTTTCCGGACTACCTGCTGCGCCCGCCGCACAGGGCCGTCAAGCGGTACGCGATGGCGCAGTGGCACGAGGCCGGCGCGCCGCAGTGTCGGGCGGGGACGTTCCTGCTGATTGAGCACCGCTGCTCGGCGATCTTCCACCATCCGGCGAACGTCCCGGCGATGCTGCCGATCTGCGCCGATACCTTGGCCCAGCACGCATGGCAGCCTGTGCTCCAGACGTCCGCGCCGAACCATGGCCAGAACGAGTACGGTTGGTACCCGGACGTGCCGGCGTTTCAGCTGGGGCTCTACCGCCTGCAGCCGTGACCTTCCCGCGAAATCCTGCGCGCCGCGTAGCTGGCAATGCCCCGGGCGCCGCAGCGCCACACCCGTCGCGCTGTAACACCTCCGCAACGTCGCTGCCCTCGGCGGCCGATTTCTGGTACACCGCCCGCCTTCCACGAGGACCCCATGACGCACATTCCGCCCGCTGACGCCCTTCACGCCCAACGCATCCTGATCCTCGATTTTGGCTCGCAGTACACGATGCTGATCGCCCGGCGGGTCCGCGAGCTGAAGATTTACTGTGAGATTTGGCCGTGCACCAAGCCGCTGGCGGAGATCGCGGCGTGGGGCGCGCGCGGCATCATCCTGTCGGGCGGACCGTCGTCGGTCTACGACGTCGATGCGCCGCCGACGCCCGCAGTTTGGACGTTGGGCGTGCCGGTTCTGGGCATTTGCTACGGCATGCAGACGATGGCCAACGGCCTGGGTGGCAAAGTCGCGCCCGGGCACACGCGCGAATACGGGCCCGCGCAGATCACGCTGGACGTCGCCGATGCGCTCTTCGCAAATTTTGACGCGGGCGAGCCGCAGCCGGTGTGGATGAGCCACGGCGATTCCGTCGCGGTGATGCCGGAGGGTTTTCACGTCGTGGCGCGCAGCGAGGACGGGCTGCTGGCGGCGATGGCCGATCCGGTCAAGCGCCTGTGGGGCCTGCAGTTTCACCCGGAAGTCGTCCACACCAAGCGCGGCATGGACGTCCTGCGCAACTTCGCCGTGGGCCTCTGCGGCTGCGATCAGTCGTGGACGATGGCTGGCTTTGTGGAGACGACCGTCGCGGCGATTCGCGCGCAAGTCGGCGATTCCCACGTGCTCTGCGGCCTCTCCGGCGGCGTCGATTCCAGCGTGACGGCGGCGCTTCTGCACAAGGCGATTGGCGACAAGCTGACGTGCGTCTTTGTCGACAACGGCCTGCTGCGCAAAGGGGAATCGGACGACGTCCGCAAGATTTTTGGCGAAGGCATGGGCCTGCCGCTGCACGTCGCGGATTCGCGCGACCTGTTCCTGAACGCGCTCGCCGGCGTGGACGACCCGGAGAAGAAGCGCAAAATCATCGGCAAGACGTTCATCGACGTTTTTGATGAAGTGAGCCACTCCGCAGGAAGCTTTGATTTTCTCGCGCAGGGCACGCTGTACCCGGATGTCATCGAATCGGTCAGCTTCAAGGGGCCGTCGGTGACGATCAAGTCGCACCACAACGTCGGCGGCTTGCCTGAGCATATGCGGATGAAGCTGGTGGAGCCGCTGCGCGAGCTGTTCAAGGACGAAGTGCGCGTGCTGGGTCGCGAGCTGGGCCTGCCGCCGAGCCTTGTGGATCGCCAGCCGTTCCCGGGGCCGGGCCTGGCGGTGCGCATCCTCGGCGACATCACCGCCGAAAAAGTGCGGTTGGTGCAGGAAGCGGACGCCATTGTCCGGCAGGAAATCGACGCCTGGGAAGGTCGCAAGGATCTGTGGCAGTACTTTGCGGTGCTGCTGCCGGTGCGGAGCGTGGGCGTCATGGGCGACCAGCGGACGTACGAGGCGACGGCAGTGCTGCGCGCGGTGACGAGCGTGGACGGCATGACCGCGGATTGGGCGGACCTGCCGCGGTGGCTGCTGGTGCGGATTTCCAGCCGGGTGATCAATGAAGTGCGCGGGATCAATCGATTTGTCTACGACATCTCGAGCAAGCCGCCCGCGACGATTGAGTGGGAATAGCGGCGCCTCCCCATGCACGCCACTGGCTCCCGCAACCGCCTTACGCCGCATCAACTCGACCTCTACCCGGGTGATACGCTTTTTGCCCGTCTCGCCCGCACGGTCTGCGACGTCGGCGTCCTGCCGCGCAAGGAACTCCACGAGGCGTGGGAAGTTGCGCGGCGGGTCCGCCGGCGATTCCGCGGTGGGCGCGTTGTGGATTTGTGCTGCGGTCACGGCCTGTTGGCGCAAGTCATGCTGCTGCTGGACGAGACATCGCCGGAGGCGCTGGCCGTGGACCTACGGCTCAGCGGCAACCACCAGAAACTGGCCGACGCGCTGGCGACGACCTGGCCCAAGCTGGCCGGACGCGTGACTTTTGCCCAGATGCGCTTGCAGGACGTGGTGCTGCGCCCCGACGACGTGGTCGTGTCGGCGCACGCATGCGGCGGGCTGACCGACGACATTCTCGCCCAAGCGCAGGCCGTGGGCGCGCGCGTGGCCGTGCTGCCCTGTTGCCAAGCATTGCGCCAGCGCGGCGATCTGGACGGCTGGCTGGACGGCAGCCTGGCGGTGGACGTGGAGCGCGCGACGCGCCTGCGGTCGGGCGGGTATCACATCTGGACGCAGAGCATTCCCGCGGAAGTGACGCCCAAGAACCGGCTGCTGATGGGCGAACGGCTGGCTACGCCGGACCCATAGCGCCGACGTGCGTCTTCACCTCGCCGCGCTCCCGCTGCGCGTAGTCCTCCAGTTGCCGGCGCATGGCGTCAAACGCGTCGCGAATGGCGACGTGGACATCCGTGTAGGCGTGGTGCTCGTCCGGCTCGCGGTTGGCGATCAGTTCAGCCTCGGGAACGGTCAGATCGATGCGCACGTGGAACTGGTTGCCGTTCCGGTGGTGCTTGTGCAACGCCTCGATGATGACGCGACAACTCATGATGCGGCCGTAGCAGTGGTCCAGATCGTCGGCGCGTTCGCGGACCTTGGCCTCCAGCGCGTCCGAATGTTCAATGTTGCGAAACGTGATTTGCAGTGGCAGATGCATGACCGACCTCCCAACACGCCGCGGATCGCGTGCGAGCGGTTGCCCGCGCGATCCTCAACGGCACACTGGCAAGGTAGAAGCGCGGCAGGACGTGGCAAGGCCGGAGCGGAGAAATCGTCGCGCGCCCCGAGCGTTCGCCCATCCTGCGGTCACAAGCTCAGCAAGTACGCCACCAGGTCGGACTTGTCGTTCTCCAGCAGCATCGCGCCGAACTCATGGCCCTTGTTGGCGATTCCGTCCTTGCCTGTGTCCACGGTGTAGCCCAGGCGCACGAACGTCTGGGGGCGATCCTTGGCGGGCTTCAGCAGGTCGGCCAAGGTGGGCACCGATCCGTTGTGCAGGTACGGCGCGGTGGCCCACAGGCCGTGCAGGTTCGTCGCGACGTAGCCACTCGGATTGGCGACGGACAGGCCGTTTTCGACGATGAACGTGATCAAATCGGCCAAGCCCGGTCCGGGACCGCTGCCGCCGCTGCTGCCGGTGGCGAAATTGAAGAACGTGCCGGACGTGGCGATCGTGCCAAATTCGTGGTTCTTCTTGTCGACGCCGGGGAGCAGTTCGGGGCCGTCCACCCAGTCCGCGGTGTCGTTGGAGAGGTCGTCGCGGTGGCAGGCGATGCACTGGTTGTCGACAAAGACCTTGCGGCCGCGCGTGACGGCGGCCATGTCGGTCGGCGAAGGCGCTTGCGGCGTGTCGAGGATGCCGAAGTACGCGACAAGCGCGTCGGCGGCTTCAGTCGGCGGAAACGGCGACGGTTCAACGAAGCCGTGCACGCTCAAATACACTTCCGTTTTCAAGTCGTTGCCGCTGCCGAGGATGTTCAGATGCTTCATCTTGTGCAGGTCGGCGTACATCGGGAAGTCGTTGAACACGTTGGGGTCCGTATCGCCCGCGATGTTCAGCGATCCCGGCTGTGTGTCGCGGAAATGCGCGAGCGCCGCCGCCGACAGATACGCCTTGTTGCCGGCCTTGACCCACGCGTCGTGCACGTCGGCATTGAACGTACCCCACTGCAACTGCGTCGCGGGCATGCCCACCCACAGCCGTCCGTCGGGCAACTTTGCCGTGTGGCACGTCGCGCACACGTGGTGAACGTTCGTCGGATCCTGCTGGCCGCGCTTGAGGCCAATCGGCAGATCGTCGCCCGGATCCACGAGGAACCCGTACTTGCTGAACTGCTCGCCCCACTGCGCCGTGTCGCTTTTCCAGAGCTTGACCAGGAAGTCCGCCGGCGGGAATTCGCCGTGCGTCTCCGTGCCCCACGTCTCCTCAAAGAAGATTCGTTCGCCCTCTTCAACGCTCGCCGGCGCCTTGTTGGCCAGCTGCGCGCGGAACTTGCTCGTGTAGCCCTTGGGCGGCGCCGTGACGGTTGCATCCCCGGCCACATCCAGCGCGGTTGCATCGTCGGCAGCATCGCCCGCCGCGACGGCATCATCGGTCGCCGCGACGGTTTTGCCGCCGCACGCGGCGAGCGGCAGGGCCAGAAGCAGGGCAAAAATCGGCAAGAAACGCATGGGCAACTCCTACAGGGATTTCAGGAACGCGACGAGATCGGCCATTTCCGCATCCGTCAGGCCAGAAGTGTCGCCGTGGTCGGCGAGATCGCTGCGCTTGTGGAGCGCGTACAGGTCGGCGGCGCGGCCGTCGTGGAAATACGGGGCCCGCAGAAAGACGCCGCGCAGCGAGGGCGTCCGCGCGGTCGTCAGCGTATCGCCCGGCAGCGTCGTCATGGGCGTCAGCGCGGCATGCTGCTGCAAGTCCGTGTAGTCCGGGCCGCTGTGGCAGCGCGCGCAATCGAGCGCGGGCGCTTGGAACAGCGTCTTGCCCCGCGCGATCGCGGCCGCGTCCCCCGGCGGCGGAATCGGCGTCTGGACGATTTCACGCAAGTAGGCGGTGAAGTCGTCCGCGTTGAGCAGCAGCGCGTCGCCGCCCATCAGGTTGGGCACGGTCGATTGCAGCAGGTCAAACAGCGCGGCGAATTCGGCGTCCCAGTGCAGCCCGGCCAGGCCCACCGGCGCGACGCCAAGGTGCTGCGAGCGGCGCGCGCGCGGCGTGACCGTGCCCGCGTGGAGGTGCCAGACCAGCCCGTCGTCGCCGCCATCGGCGTGGCAGGAATTGCACGCAACCACGCCCAGGGGCGTCAGGTGCTGATTGCCCGCATCGTGAAATGCCTTGCGGCCCGCGCGCGCCGCCGTGGAAAACGGCTGGGGCAGGGCGCGCACGCGGGTCTGCAGCGCGTCCGGGGGCGCGAGCATCGCGTCAATCGGCACCCGGGAAATCGCGTTGTCAAAAGCGCCGTCGATCCACGCGAGCCCGCGCTCAGGCGCAACCGCGATCCCGCGCGCCCCCGCCGCCGTCGCTTGGCGTTGCACAAGCCGCGCATCGGTCTGATCCGCCGTCAGATCCAGCTGCGCCACGTCGTGCGTCGACAGATGCGTCACCAGCACCCGATTGGCGGACGCCAGCGCGAGCGCACTCGGATGGTTGAACCCGCGCCCCGTGTTGTCGTAGCGCGCGTAGGTCGCCGGTCCCACGATGCGGTCGTCGCTGTTGAGGCGCAGGACCACCGGATTGATCTTGGGCTGGCCATCGGTCAGCGTGCCGTACCCGCTTGGCAGCTTGGCGTCGTCGCTGCCGGCGTTGGCCACCAACTGCATCGCCACAAGCATGCCGCCATCGGCCAGCGGCAACAGTGTGGTCACCTGGCTCGGTGACATCTTGGACAGGTCGGCGCGGCCATCCGCGAGGCCATCGGGCACCGGTCGCAGCGACTGCGTCCCTTGCGGGCCAAATGACCAGATCCGCACGTCCGGACCGACAAAATTGGCCGCGCGCACCGTTTCACCTTGCACCGCGACCGCCCGCACGCGCCACACGGGCCCGATCGTTGCGACGGTCTGCAGGTCCGGCGATACCTTGCGGACCTCGCCTTGCCACTCGCACGCGACAGCCAGCCAGCCAGCCGGCGCCCGCGCCAGTCCCCAAGGCCCCGCGCACACCTGCTTGCGGGCCACGACCTGCAGCGCATCCGGATCCACGATCACCAGCTCGCCGCCGCGGTAGTTCGCGACCACGACCTGCGTGCCCATCACGAGCAGTTGGTGCGGTTCCCCGCCCACGACGACGCGCCCAAGCAGCGCCAGCGAGTCGGTGTCCACGACGCTGACGCTACCTTGGTCTGGGTCCGTGACAACCAGCCGCTTGCCGTCAGGCAGCAGCGCAATGCTCGAACCCGTCACGCCCGGCGTGCGATCGACGGCGTTCGGCGTCACCTGACAGGCGGTCAGCAACAGCGGGAGGAGCAGCGTGAGAGGGCGCATCGACATCCGCGGCAGCACTCAGTTGGGATTGAGCAGGCCGAACTCGATGATGACCGGGTTCTTGTTGCACGCGACCTCCTGGCCGCCGATCGGCAGCGTGACCGGATCGCCCTTGGACGCGTCGCCGCTGTTGTCCAAATCCTGCGCGCACAGCACCTGATACTGGCCCGCCGTCAGCAGCTGGCTCGTGAACGTCGGCGCGGTCGCAGCTTGCAGGTCGGCGTTCTCGACGTTGAAATCCTGCAGCGACTTGGCGCCATCGTTTGGTCCGACGACGGTCACGTCCGCGGCGTGGAAAATGCTGCAGCGGATCGTGCCTTTGAGGGGGCCCTTCAGGTCCTTGCTGTCCAGCACGACCTTGCCGGCCTTGAACGTCATGTCCAGCGTTCCCTGCGCCGCCAACTGGATCGACGGATCGCCCAACTGATTGCACGCCGCGTCCGCGTTGGGATCCTTGGCCGGGAACACAACATCGGGCCACGCCACAAACGGCACGTCCGCCAGCGCGTGCTGCGGCGTCTCGACGGCGTAGGCAATCGAGAATTTGCCCGCCTCGCCATGCGCCACGACGCGCACGACGCCGCCGCCATCGGGATGGTCGTAGTAGAAAGTCGAATCCCACGGCAGCGACGAACCCGCCTTCGCGTCCTCCGCGTCCAGCATCGTGCCCATGTTGTGCAATACGAGCTCCTGAAAGGCGTTGCCCGCCAGAATGGACGCCGGTGCCTTGGCCACCGCGATGCGCTGGTTGTCCAGCGTGACGACCTCAAAGCCGACGTTCACGAACTTCTGGTCCAAGTGCGGATCGACGGTGAGGCGCAGCCAATTGTGCGGAAAAAGCCGAAAATCCTTGAAATTCTGCTTGCTCGTCGCGCCGGCGCCATAAGCGTGGTCGACGAAGAAATCGAAGTCGTCCTTGTTCAGGTGAAACCAAACCGTGCCCGCGATGGAGTCAAACGCCGAAGCCGATTGCAGCGCGTGGCCAATGGCCTCCGGCACCAGCGACGTGCGCGGGCTGGAAACCGTGATGTGGAGCGTGTACACGCCCTGGTTGCCTTCCACGCCAAAGTTGAAGAGGCCGCCCTGCGTCGAGACGACGTGGTATTCCAGCAAGAAGCGCTCGGCGCCCACCGGATCCTTGGCGGCGTCCGCGGTCATCTTGGCCATGGCCGCGCGCACCGTCTGCAGCCACACCTTGCCAATCGCAAACGACGTCGGCACGACCGCGAGCGTGCGGCGCGTTTTGCCGTCCGCTTTGACGAACGTCAGCGTGAGGCGCGACTGGTCGGGCGTCGTCGGATCCGCCGCCGCGGCAATCCAGTAGCCGGTTGAAAACTGCCGCTCGGGGAGGAACTTGCCGGCCGCCGCATCGTCGGCAAACAGCCCGGACGCCATCGCGTCCCAATCCGCGGGCAACGGCATGTGCAGCGCGAACGAGACCCACTCGCTGGGCAGCGCCTTCGTCGGATCCACGACGTTCTCGGTCGTTGCGGCCGTGTCAGCTGACGCGTCGTCGGTCACCGCTGCAGCCGTTTTGGCCGCCGCAGCTTCGCAGCCCATCAGCGCTGCAGCCAAACCGCAAACCGCTGCACCGGCGCGCAGCCGCGCCATAATCACTGAAATCTTCATGTGTTGTTCTCCCGCCAGTCGGCTAGTCTACGCATTTTCCGATCGAGCGCAACGGCACCCTTCGGGCGGCGGCGCGGCGACGGGTTCGCCAGAATCGTGTGGTTTCTGGATTGCAGCGCGGCCGTTTGCTACGCTGACACCGTGATGAGTCCCTCCCCCCAGCATCTGCCGCCCGTTCGCCACCGCCTCCATGCCCGCCTTGTGGCGTTGCTGGTGCTTTGTGCGCCGGCGCGCTTGCTGGCGATGCCCGGCGATCCCGGTGGCGGTTGTCCGGCGCCGCCGAATGCGCTCGTGTTCACGGAAATCATGGTGGGTGGCGCCAACGACCCGCGCTGGGTGGAAATCACCAATCCGGGCAAGTACGCGCTGTCACTGGCCAAAGTGTCGCTCCAGATCTACGGCGACAACGGCGCGCTCCTCTCGAACCTTCCGCTGGGCGCCACGCTGCCGTTCATCCAGGCCGGTGAAGCGTGGCCGCTGGGCGATGTGCCCGACGCGAGCCCGCTGAGTGCGCTGCTGAAGGTCAAAATTCTGGAGCTCGGTGAAGGTTTCACGCTGCCGATGTGCCACGGCAAGCTGGTGTTGACCGGTCCGAGCGGCTTGATCGACGCGTTTGAGTACAACCTGTGTCAGGCGATGCCCAAGCCCAAGGCGGCCGTGCTGGCTTTGGATCCGGCGTTCACGGATCCGTGCAAGAACGACGCGCAGAAGCTGTGGTGCCTCGTACCGCCGCAGACCAGCCCGTACGGCACCCCGGGCTCCAAGAACCTCGGCTGCGATCTCGACGGCGACGGCTATCTCTCCACCAATGGCGACTGCGACGACCTCGATCCGGCCGTGCACATCGACGCCCAGGAGGTCTGCAACGGCAAGGACGACGACTGCAACGGCGTGACCGACGACGATTTGCAGCCGCCCGTCGGCTTCTGTCCGTCGCTGGGAATTTGCGCCCCGGGATCGAGCCCCGACGGCACGCCGAAAGCGGGCGCGGTTGTCCACTGCGAGGGCGCCACGGGCTATGTCTGCGACTATCCGACCGGCTATGAACCCGCAAAGGAGACGCTGTGCGACGGTTTTGACAACGACTGCGACGGCTTGACCGACGAGGGCTTGGTCAACGCGTGCGGGACGTGCGGGGCGCCACCGGCTGAGTTGTGCAACGGCAAGGACGACAACTGCGACGGCAAGACCGATGAAGGCGTGGTGATCACAGGCCTCGCGTGCGGCGGCAGCGGCGTGTGCTTGCAGGCGCAGGGGCTGTGCGTCGACGGAACGCCGACGTGCGTCCAGGGCCTGGCTTGGCAAGCGACGGAGACGCTGTGCGACGCGCTCGACAACGACTGCGACGGGCTGACCGACGAGATGATGGGCGACTCGGCCTGCACCAGCGGGATCGGCGCGTGCGCGGTCGATGGCGTCAAGAAATGCGGGCTCGATGGCAGCGTGGTGTGCCAGACGCCCGCGGCCGGCGCGCCCAGACAGGAGATGTGCGGCAACGGCTTGGACGACAACTGCGACGGCAAAACCGATGAAGGCTTTGACGTCGGCAGCCAATGCGAAGCGGGCAAGGGCATTTGCCGCTTGATCGGCAAGCGTCTCTGCAGCAGCGACAAGCTGGCCACGGTCTGCAGCGTCGATCCCGGCTCCCCGGACGCGTATGAAACGTGCGGCAACGGCCTGGATGACAACTGCGACGGTCAGACCGACGAAGCGGGCTGCGTGCAACCCAACGTCAGCCGCCACTTCAAGGGCTGCGGCAGCGCGCGGCTCGGCAGCGACGTCAGCGGCTTCCTGCTCGCATGCGCGTGTGGGTGGTTGGTCGTGCGCCGCCGCGTCCGCGTGCGAATTCCCGCGGCCAACCTGTAGTCGCGCGGCGGAAAATCCGGCAAAGTGCGCGCCCGAGCGGTCCGGTGGACGGCCAGGGAGACGCGATGCAGGGCCTCAAGACAACTTTTGCCAAGCTCCGTCCCAACGTGGATTTCTGCGCGCTGCGCGTCGTGGAAACGCGTGGCGAAACGCTCTCCGTGCGCCAGGACGTGCAGGAGCCGCTGACGCGGACGGTGGATCGCGGTGCGATGGTGACGGTGCTCCACCGCGGGGGCTACGGCTATGCCGCGACGAGCCGGCTGACCGAGGCGGGACTGCAAGCGGCCATCGACGAGGCGAAGCGCTGGGCGGAGCTCAGCCGGACGCGCGCGGTTTTTGACTACAGCCAGCTGCAGATGCCGGAGCCAAACGGCGCGTACCGCAGTCCGCAAGTGGCCGATGCGCCGCAGTGGCACCGCCGCGAACTGCTGGACCTGTTGATGGCGGAGTCGCGCGCGGCCAAGGTCGACGACCGGATTGTCGATTGGGGCGCGACCGTGGCGCTGCTGCAGACCCGGCAGCTGTACATCGGCCATGCCGCGGCGGTGCAGGGTGCGACTGGCGTGGAGCAGGCGTTTCACTACGTGATGCCGGGCGCGTCCGTCACCGCGTTTGGCAACGGCGATTCGCAGACGCGCAGCCTGGGCGGCCAGTACAACGGCTATTGTCGCCAGGGCGGCATGGAAATCGTGCAGGCAGCGGGGCTCATCGGCGCGGGACGCCGCGTGGCGGAGGAGGCGCTGGAACTGCTGCACGCGCCAAATTGTCCAACCGGTCAGATGGACCTGTTGCTGTTGCCGGAGCAGATGATGCTGCAGCTGCACGAGTCGATCGGCCATCCGCTGGAACTCGACCGCATCCTCGGCGACGAACGCAACTACGCGGGCACAAGCTTCGTGACGCCGGAGATGTTTGGCGCGTACCGCTACGGCTCGGACCTGCTCAACGTCGCGTACGATCCAACGGTCGCCAATGAATTCGCGTCCTACGGATGGGACGACGACGGCTCGCCGGCGCAGAAGCACCTGCTCATCCAGGACGGCATTCTCCAGCGGCCTCTCGGTGGCGCGATCTCGCAGGCGCGCGCGGGCCTGCCGGGCGTGGCGAATGCGCGGGCGTGCTCGTGGAACCGGCCGCCCATTGACCGCATGGCCAACCTCAACATCGAGCCGGGCGACGCAACGTTGGCGGAGATGATTGCGAGCGTTGAGCACGGCGTGCTGATGGACACCAACGTCAGCTGGTCGATCGACGACTCCCGCAACAAGTTCCAGTTCGGCTGCGAGCGCGGCGTGCGCATCGAGAATGGCAAGCTCGCCGGCGTCGTCAAGAACCCGAACTACCGCGGCATTTCCGCGACGTTCTGGCGGGCGCTCAAGCGCGTCGGCAACGCCAGCACGTCGCACACCATGGGCACGCCGTTCTGCGGCAAGGGCGAACCGAACCAGGTCATTCGCGTCGGCCATGCCAGCCCCGCGTGCCTTTTCGCCAACATCGACGTCTTTGGCGGAGAAAGCTGATGCAGCATGCGTTTTTTCAACTTGCCGACCTCATTGACGCGAACCTCCTGCCCGGCGAGCGCTACACGGCGTGGTTGGCGGGCGAGACGTCCGACTTCGTGCGCTTCAACCATGCCCGCGTCCGGCAGGCGGGGCGCGTGGAGCAGGCCTACCTGACGCTGCGGCTCGTGGCGGAAAACAAGCAGGTGGCGGTGACGCTGGGGCTGACGCAACACGCCCCGGCGGATCACGTGGCCGTGTTGGCGGAGCTGGTGGCGTTGCGCGGGCAGTTGGGCGACGTGGCGGCCGATCCGCATCTGCTCCTGTCTGACGATTGCCACGTGGCGTCGCGCGTGGCGCTCAATCCGCAGCTCGATGCCGCGGCGATCGTCGCGGTTGTGACGGAGCGCGCGGCGGCCTACGACCTCGTCGGCATCCTCGCGTGCGGCGCCATCGCCAACGGTTTTGCGTCGAGCACCGGCTCCCGTCTCTGGTCGGAGACCTCCAGCTTCAACCTGGACTGGAGCCTCTACGCGCACGGCGACAAGGCTGTGAAGAGCAGCTACGCCGGCACGACGTGGGACGAGGTGCTCTTTGCCCAGAAGCTCGCCAGCGCCGTCGCGCAATTGGCGCTCCTGCAGCTGCCGGCCAAGACCTTGGCGCCGGGTGGCTACCGCGCGTATTTCTCGCCGGTTGCGCTGGAATCGCTGCTTTCCATGCTCAACTGGGGCGGTTTCTCTGAGAAGCAACTGCAGGTCAAGCGCAGCCCGCTGCTGAAGCTGCAGGACGGCGAAGTGGCGCTCTCGCCGCTGGTTTCGCTGACGGAAGACAACGCCAGTGGCCTCGCGCCGGCGTTCCAGGCGGAGGGTTTCCTCAAGCCCGGGCAGGTCGCGCTGGTGCAGCACGGCAAGCTGACGGGCAGCCTCATCTCACCGCGCACGGCCAAAGAATACGGCCTGACCGCCAACGCGGACGGCGAGGAAACGACGCAATCGCTGCACATGGCGCCGGGTGATTTGCCGGAAGCCGATGTGCTCAAGCGCCTGGGCACGGGCCTCTACGTCGGCAACCTCTGGTATCTCAATTTCAGCGATCGCATGAACGCGCGGGTCACGGGCATGACGCGGTTCGCCACGTTCTGGGTGGAGAACGGCGAGATCGTCGCGCCGCTCAACGTCATGCGCTTTGACGATTCCCTGTTCCGCCTGCTGGGCGAGCACCTGGAGGCGCTCACGGTCGAGCGCGCGCTGCTTGTGGACGCGGACACGTACGGGTCGCGTCACACGGCGAGCAGTCTGCTCCCGGGCGCGCTGGTTGGACGGGTCGAATTGGTGCTGTAACCGGTCACGGTTCTGTCACCGCACCCCGCGAGATCCTTGCTGTTCTCGGCCACACCGCCTAGGTTTTGCTTTAGGCGCGCGCTCGTTTTTGTTGGCGCGTCGGGAGGCAGCCATGTTTGCAGTCGGCGTGTTCAACAGCGTTCTTCCGGCCTACGGCGTCATCGCCGTGACGCTTGGGATTCTCCTCGGCGCGGCGATTGTTGTCGCCTCGCGGGTGCTTACGGCGCGGCAGGTGCAGTGTCCTGCGACGGGCGAATCCGCCGATATCGTCGTGGAGAGTCGCAAGACCCGGCCGTGGACGCAGTCGCGGCGGAGCGAAGTCGCCCAGTGCTCCCTGTTGCCGACCGGCGTCACGTGCGCGCAGCGCTGTCTGGAATGCCCGTCCGGCGAGCACTGAACGCGCCTGCCAGGGCCGGAGATCAACGGCTGTTCGGTGGTGGGCCTCGTTAGGCTGCTGGCTGGGTCGCCAAGCTCGCGTCCTTGAGGGCCGATGCGCGGCGACACACGAACTTTGGCTCCGAGCCAATTCAGGGATGTATCCCCGCTACGCCAAGCCGCGCAGGCGCCAGAGGATCGCGCCGCCCATCCGCCGCAGGAGCGGACGCTGCTGCCATTTGTCCCACGATAGCTCTTCCGCCATCGCGGCGATTTGGTCAAAGTAGAGTTCGACGTCGCCCGCCTCCGCCTCGCCGATGCCAACGATGTTGGCTTCCAGATTGCGCAGCCGCGACAGCGGATCCATGTTTGCGGAGCCAATCGTCCACCACTTGCCGTCGATGACCATGAACTTCGCGTGCATCACGCCGCGTGTGAGGGCGAATACGCGCACGCCGCGCTTGAGCAGTCGCCCGACGCCGTGCTCGCTGCCGAGCGCCACGATCGGCACGTCTGACGTCCGCAAATCCGGCACGATAACGCGTACATCCACGCCGCGTCGCGCCGCGCTGACAAGCGCCCGCTGGAGCGCCCAGTTCGGCAGGAAATAGGCTTGCACGAGGTGGATGCTCTGCTTCGCGCTCCGCACAGCCTGAAGCATCCGCCGATTGGCAAAGGCCTTGCGCGATCCGCCCAGATTGAACGCGTGGGTCACCAGCGTCGGACCGGCCACGGACGGCGGCGGCACCTTGACGCGCGGCACCTTGCGCCAGTGCGCGCGGAGCACAGCCGCCATCGGCGCGACGCACGGTCCCTCGACGCGCGCGCCCAGATCCAGCCATACCGGCTCGCCCGGCGTCATCGCGTAGTATTTTTCGCCCACGTTGCGCCCGCCGACGTGGGCGACCTGCTCGTCAAACACCATCAGCTTACGGTGATTGCGCTGCAGCCAATGTTTCCACGGCGTCTGCGCCGTCACCGGATGAAACAACCGCCACTTCACGCCGACGTCGTCCAGCTGCTCGGGCAGGTTGCCTGCGACGTCCAGCGAACCCACCGCGTCAATCGTCATGCGCACGTCCACGCCGCGCGCAACTGCCTGGCCCAGCGCCGCGACGAAGATCTGCCCGGCGGCGTCGTCCACGAGCATGTACATCTCAATCAGGATCGACACCTTGGCGCGGCCGATGTCGCCCAGCAGAACCTGCCACGCGTCGTGGGCATCCGCGAGGACGCGGACCTGATGATCCGCGCGCATGTCGGCGTCCAGCGCGTGGCGTCGACCGAGGACTGGAAAGATGCTGGAGGCGCGTGGCATGACCAAAAGGGTAGCATGAAATGGGTCGCGCGCCGCACCATTCCCCGCCGCCGCGTCTCCTGCTACAACACGCGCAGCCGCCGGGCAGTGGGGAGTCTGCGATGGAGAAACGCCGCAAGCACGTTCAGGAGACGCCGGAGACGCCACCGCCGGCGCCGCTGCCGGTTCTGGAGGACTGGACGCCGATGGGGCGCGCTCTGGAATACCGCATGGCGCAGGCGGCGTGGCTGCAGGGCGGCGCGGAGCTGCTGTTGCACGGCGAGCTGCCGACCGCGGGCCACGACAGCGGGACGATGGCGGCGCATGGCGCGCACTTGCTCACGGCGTGGTGTGCGGAGCGGATTGCGGCGGGCGATCTGCCCGACGAGATCGTCATCGTTGAGCTGGGCATGGGGACCGGGACGCACCTGCGCGGCCTGTTGGAAACGTTCAGGCGGCTGTGCCTGGCGCAGGGGCAGGATTGGTACGCACGGCTGGTGGCGTTTGCGACGGACGTCAGCCCGGCCGTCGTGCAGCTCGCGGTGGATCGCCAGGTCTTTGCCGCCCACGGGCCGCGGGTGCGGCTGGGGCTGATGGATGCGCGCATGCCCGGGCTCTTCCGGGAGCACGCGACGCAGACGGTGTTTGACCTGCGCGGGCAAATGCACGCCGTGTGGGCGTTTTACGTGCTGGATACGCTGCCGGTGGACATCTATCGCCAGCTCGCCGACCAGTGGGAGATCGCTGCGGTGCGCACGCTGGTGGCCGATCTCGCGGCGTGGCAGGCGAGCGTGGGACTGGCCCTGGAGGAAGGGCAGGCGCTGGCGGCGGATGGTTCCGTGGAATCAGCGGCGCGGCTGAGCGCGGGGCAATTGCAGACCGCGATGCAGGTGCGGACGCTGCCATTCGCCCTGGCGGCCCACCCGGATGCCGTTGAACTGCAACGCGCGGCCGATGCGCAGCGCGCGGCGTTGGGCGCGGACCATCCGCTGCTCGCGGACGGCGTCGTCGTCCAGCATCCGGTTGGGGCGTTGCAGGTGCTGCCGCTGCTGCGCGATGCGCTGGCGGAGAACGGTTTCGCCGTGCTGCGCGACGTTGGACTGCTCACGCCCGAGGCTGCGGCGCAGTCGCGCATGCCCCAGCGCTTTGGCCGGACGCTGGCGATGCCGCTCAGTTTCGTGCAGTTGGACGGCTGGTTTGCCGCACAGGCACCGACGACGACCTGGCTGGCACCGCCCGACGACGGTCTGCGGGATCACGGCACGCGGCTGCTGGCGCGGCTGGCGTTGCCCGCGACGTGCGCGGACTTTGCCGCGTTGTTTGCCGGTCCGGCGCTGGAACGTGGTCGCGCGCTGGTGGCTGCGGCGCGGGAGGCGACGGACGCGCCCGCGGCGCTCGAGGCGTGGCGTCAAGCAGCGCTGGCAGAACCGGACGATTGGCTGATCCTGCAGGAAGCGGCGGAGCGCGCGCTCGGTTTTGGCCAGCTGCAGCTCGGGTTGGCGATCGCGGCGCGCGGGCTGGAGCTCAATCCCGTGACGAGTCCGACGCTGTGGCGGCTGGCCGGCATGGCGCACGCGCTGCTTGGTGAGACCGCGGAAGCGGAGTTGGCGCTGCGGCAGGGCCTGGCGATCGCGCCCACGGACTCGGGCCTGCATCTGGCGCTTGCCCGGCTGGCGGCGGATTTGGGCGCGCTGCCGACGGCGTTCCGGCACGTGGGCGAGGCGCTCGCGGGCGATCGCGCGGGCATGTGGCGGGAAACAGCGCTGTCCCTGCTCGATGCGACCCTGCGTGCGGACGAAGCGCGGAGGCAGCCCGAAGCGTTGGCTTGGCGCGAACGGTCGGTCTGACGGCTACGCGAGCAATGCCCGCGCCTTGGCCAGCACGTTCGCCGTGGTGAAACCAAAGTGCTTGGCCAGCACCTTGTCCGGCGCGCTCGCGCCAAACGTGTCGATGCCGATGCTCGCGCCTTCCAGGCCAACGTAGCGCTCCCAGCCGCGCGTCGTGCCGGCCTCCACGCTCAGGCGCGCGGCACCTGCGGGCAGGACCGACTTGCGGTACGCCGGCGTCTGCGCTTCGAACAACTCCAGCGACGGCAGCGAAACGACGCGCACGCCGACGCCTTCCGTTTCCAGCTGCTCCTGCGCCGCGAGCGCCAGATGCACTTCTGAACCCGTCGCGAGAATGACCAACTGCAGCGCCGCCGTTTCGTGGCGCAGCACGTAGCCACCGCGCTCGACCGCCGTCACCGCGTCGCCCAGCGCCGCTTCGCGCGGCAGTTCGGGCAGGTTCTGTCGCGTCAGCGCCAGGATTGTCGGGGCATTGCCGCGCAGCAACGCCACACGCCACGCGCCCGCCGTCTCCGCCAAATCCGCCGGCCGCAGCACGACGGTATTCGGGATCAGCCGCATCGCCATGATGGTCTCGATCGGCTGGTGGGTCGGCCCGTCCTCCCCGACGAAGATCGAATCGTGCGTGTACACAGTCACGACCTGTAGCCCCATCAAGGCGGCCAAGCGGTTGGCGGGGCGCATGTAGTCGTGGAAAACCAGGAACGTCGAGCCGACCGGAATGTGGCCGCCGTGCGCCGCGAGGCCGTTGCAGATCGAGCCCATCGCATGTTCGCGCACGCCCCAGTGGATGTTGCGGCCGAGCCAATTGGCTTTCTGCACGTGGCCGCCGTCGGCGATTTCAGTAAACGTCGAGTGGCCGAGATCCGCGCTGCCGCCGAGCAGCTGCGGCACCACCGCGCCGATCGCCGCCATCACCTTCTCGCCGCCCTTGCGGGTCGACAGCATGCCGCCGACGGCCTGTTGGGGCCACGCCACCTGGGCGGTCATTGCCGGCAGATCGGGATTCAGCCGCTTCAGCAGCGCTTGGCCTTTTTCCCCCTGCGCGTGCTTCTCCCACGTCTCGCGGATCGCCTTGCGCGCGGCGTTGTTGCCCCGCGTGTGCTCGTACACGGCCGCGTCCACGGCGAAGAAGGCCGCCGGATTCAGGCCGATATGCGTCTTTGTCGCCGCGACTTCGTCCGGGCCGAACGGTGCGCCGTGGGCCTTGTGACTGCCCGCGAGCTTGGGCGAACCGCGGCCGATGACCGTGTTGCAGATGATGAGCGTCGGCTTTGTCGACTCCGCTTTGGCCGCTTTCAACGCCTCGCGGACGGCCGCCAGGTCATTGCCTTCCGCGTGCAGGACCTGCCAGTGATAGGCGGCGTAGCGCCCCGCAACGTCCTCGGTGAAGGTCAGCTCCGTGCGGCCATCAATCGTGATGTGATTCGAATCGTACAGCACGATCAGCCGCCCGAGCCCCAGATGCCCCGCCAGCGACGACGCTTCAGACGCCACGCCTTCCATCATGCAACCGTCGCCCGCGATGGCGTACGTCCAGTGGTCCACGTGCGCCGCGCCAAACTCCGCGCGCAGGCGTTCTTCCGCCAGCGCCATGCCGACCGCGTTGGCGATGCCCTGACCCAGCGGCCCGGTCGTCGTCTCGATGCCGACCGTGTGACCGAATTCCGGGTGGCCCGGCGTCTTGGAGTTCAGCTGGCGAAACTGCTTGAGATCGTCCAGCGACACGTCATAGCCATACAGGTGCAGCAGCGCGTATTGCAGCATGGAGCCGTGACCCGCCGACAGCACGAAGCGGTCGCGATCCGGCCAGCTCGGCGCGCTCGGATCAAAGCGCAAGAAGTCCTGCCAGAGCACGTAGGCGGCGTCCGCCATGCCCAGCGGCATGCCCGGATGGCCGGAGTTCGCCGCCTGAATCGCGTCGATCGCGAGGCCTTTGATGGTGGCAATAGTGAGCGCGTCGGCGGAAATTTGGGCAGCGGCGGACATGACAACCTCGATGGGCGATTGGGGGCCGCAGTGTCTCACAGACCAACCCGGAGGTCAGCCGCTGTGGCCGCGATCGACTCGGGTGTGGCAGAATTGACACACGCGCGCACGCCGCAAGTTGACCGTTTCCGAAGCGCGGCGTTTCCGCCATACTCCGCACCCTCATCCGCCCGACGTGGGCCAGTTCGCGCAGGCGGCCTCTCTCGTGACTTCTCCCTTGCCGCCCGATTCGCCTCAACTTCCGCCCGCGATCACGCGGTCGGCGCTGCCGTCCATCGTTGGCCGTGCGCTCAGTCTGGCGCTGGCCGTGGTGGTTGCGTGGCTGGCAGTCGATCGCGGCATGGCGATGTGGGTCCAGCACGAGGACGCGATCGTGGGCCGCATGGCCCGCTACGTGCCGCGGCCGGACCCGGAGCAACTGCAGACGCTCCTGACGGTGGGCGAGCAGGGCGCACCGATGGCGGTTGTGCTCGCGTGCGATCCCGCGCAACCGCGGTGCCGGCGGCAGTTGGCGACGCTCCTGCAGTGGCAGCATCAGCCGTCCAAATTTCTGCGCGATCCGGCGGATCCAGGGGCGAACAGCAAAGGCGAGGGCATGCGTCGGCTGGTGTTCCTGACGCGCCCCGAGGATCCGGCGACGACGGCGGTGGCGCTGACGATCCACGCGATGGATGCCCAGGGGCTGCTGTGGGGCGCGATTCCGGCGCTGGCGCAGGATCCGACGACGTGGCAAGCCGCGTCGCTGAGCAAGACGCTGCACGGCCTGTCGTTCGATCCCAAGCAACTGGCGCGCGATCGCGACGATCCGGAGACGCTGCTGGCGGTGCAGATCGAGCGCACGATGGCGGAAGCGCTGGAAGTTCCACACGATTCCGGCCTGCTGGTGGCGGGGCTGCCGATCGCGGCGACGCAAAGTGAAGGGGCGGCGCTGCTCGCGGCGATCGACGTGGCCGAGGCGCGAATGGCGGAGAACCTGAAGTTCTTTGGCGGCGACGTCCCGCTCGCGCAGGCGCGCGGCTTGGCCAGCATGCCCGTGCGGACCCGCGACCGCTTTGTCCGCTGGATCCTGATCGGCAAGAAAGTCTCCAGCCTGCCGGGTGTGCACAGCGACGATTCGCAGGCGGACAGCGACGACAGCGACGGAGAGGACGACGGAAAGCCATGACTGAGCGCAATGATTTGGATTTTCACTGGCCCGCGATGGATCCGCTGGAGCCGTACACGACGCCGGAGCGGCTGGCGCGCATTGACGACGTGCTGCGCCATCGCATCGTCTCCATCGCGACCGTCTTTGAGGACGTGTTTGATCCGCACAACATCGCCGCGGGGCTGCGGACGTCCGAGGGCTATGGGCTGCACGACATCCACGTGATCCACAACCAGTTTGGGATGCGTTCGAAGTCGACGGTCGCCAAGTCAGCGGACCAGTGGCTGGACGTGCACCAGCACGGTTCAACGCTGGAAGGCGCGCGGGCGCTCAAAGCGGAGGGTTTCAGCATCTGGGTCAGCGACCTGCAGGCCACGGAGACGCTGACGTCCATGCCGATGGACCCGAAGATCGCGATCGTCGTGGGCAACGCCAAGACGGGGATCAGCGAGGAGATGCGCGCGCTGGCGGATCGCCGTTACATTCTGCCGATGTACGGGATGGTGCAGTCGTTCAACCTGTCGGTCGCGCTGGCGATTTCCCTGGAACAGCTGGTGCCGCGGCGGCGTGCGGATCTGCACGGCTGGGGCGACATGCCAATCGCGCGGATGTGGGAACTGCGGAGGACGTGGCTGGAATTTGGCCAGCGGCATGCGGAGGAGCTGCGGCGTGCGCTGGAGCAGGAAGCGCCGTAGCGTCGACGTCAGCGCGGGCGTTGGCGTTGAGCCCCGCTGGCGCTAGCCGATCTTGCCCGCCAACTTGACCGCGTGGCCAGCGGCGGCGCGCGCGAGGTTGGTCTTGTCAAAGGCGGAGATGCGCTCGATCGTGCGGACCTGCAGCTCAAACTCTTCCACCATCGCGTTGTTGGAGTTGGCGTCGAGTTGCCAGCCAGCCCAGCGCGACGGCCAGCAGTCCACGAGGTTGTAGCGCGCCAACTCGGACCGACCGGAGTCGTCCATCAGCACGATACTCGCGTTTTCAAAGCGAAATTTTCCATCCATCGTCGCCTTGATCCAGTCCCACAGGATCGCGGTGTTGACGTAGCCTTTCTTCAGCACCACGGGCGTGATCTTGGGGCGGCCGGGAATTTGCCGTGGGTACATGTCCTTGCCGGACTGGTACTCGATGACTTCAACCTGTGTGTGAATGCCTTCAACGGCCTGGAAACCGCCGGCCAACTGGCTGTCAAACCAGAAGTCGATGCGAAACCGGAACGCTGCCTGGTGGTCGTGCCAGCGTGCTCCGCCCGTAACTGCGTCGATCGGGTTCATGTCGCCTCCGGGTCTGCGCGGACGCCTGCATCCGCCCTTGCTGGATCGCTGATCGCCGCCGCATCGTCAACCGATTCTCGCGCCGCTGGGGTTCGCACGCCCCAACTACCACGCGGCTTCGATTGTCGCCTTGGAGCGTACGATGTTCCACAGCTGATCCGGTTGGCGCTCGCGGTCCTGAAATTTGTGAATGTACTCAAGATAGTAGCTGATCTTGACGCCTTGCCAGTAGATCTGCGACTGGAACGCCACAGTCTGCTTGTCCGTCACGTCGTTGCCATAGCCGAGCTCCGGCGTGCCCGTGCGGTGCTGCTCATCCCAGTGATCGACCTGGCCCAGCACGCCGACCTTCACGCCGTCCCACAGCGGCATCGAGAGCTTGGCTTTGGCGATGAAGATGTTGCCGTCATAGTCGTCGCCCAGCGCGCCCGCGCCGTTGGTCCGCCGATAGTCCACGTCGCTGATGTACTTGGCTTTCACGTCGAGTTCCAGGCTGTGCGCGTCGGGCCAGCGCTGGCGGAAATCGGCAACCGCGATCTGGGTGTGGCGCAGCTGGTCGCGCTTGAAGACGGAGCGCGGATCGCGGCCACGGTCGAGCGTGTTGGCGTAGTCGTAGATGGCCGTGTCGGTGAAGCCTTCGCTGTGCAGGAACGTCGGGTAGACCTTGTCGACGTCCCGCCCTTGGCCGTTCTGGTTATAGTTGATGAAGGTGTATTCCGTGCGGATGCGCGTCTCGTCCTTCTCCCACGTCGCCAAGCCGGTCGCGCCGTGCCAGCCGATGCAGCTCTCGACCCACGCGTCGTCGAAATCAATGAATTCATTGGCGAGATTCAGCGTCGGCAACTGGCCGCCGCCGCCGACGAGACCGTCCGTGAGCAGGACGTCGGCTTCGCGGCGCGCGCCAAAAATCGCGTTGTAATCCTGGCCGATGTTGAAGTACTCGGCTTGCAGCGTGAGACCTGTGCCCCATGGGTCGTTGCCGGTCAGCCGCAGCGTGCCGGCAAACGCGTCCGTGTCCTTGTAGACAAGCGGAAAGACGCCTTGGTTGAGCGCGACGCCGTTGGCCGCGAGCGTCGGGTCGATGCGCTGGCCGCTCAGCGCGATGAGGCCTTGGACGCGCCAGACGTCGAGGAACGTGTGGTCGATGTCGAGCGTCGAGTTCCAGCTCGAGTAGCGCGAGAGCATGTCGACCGCGTGGTTGATGACGCAGCCGGGAATCGCCTGGCCGAGCTGGTCGAGACACGTCGGGTTGGTCGAGCCGACGGCGTCGGCATCAGCCTTGTCGACCTCCAAATCCTGCGTGAAGTCGGCGACCCAGCGCACGGTTGTCTCCTCGCGCGGCTGCCAGCGCACGGACGCCGCATACGCCCAGTCGCGCGACCAAAACGCGTTGCCGCCGAGGTTCGGGTCGCCCAGGCCCGTGGACCAGCCCGGACCGACGAAGAGCTTGGGCATCGCGATGATGCCGGCGTGGTACTGGAACTGGTCGTCCTTGCCAAAGTGGCCCGAGGCGAAATAGCCGCGGCCATTGTCGCGGTCGATGTAGCGGACCTTGCCGACGGTCCACGGGTTGAACATGCCAAAATCGGAGCTGCCGACCCGGAACCAGTCCAAGCCGGGCATCCGCGTGTTCAACTGCACGTACGAGCCGCGCAACTGCATGTACGCCGCGCGGTTCATGCCGGCGGAGTCGCCTGACGTGTTTTCCTGACCGCCAAAATCGCTCGCGCCGGATTCCCACCAATCCTGCCAGCGTTGGCCAAAGCGGGATGCGATGCGCGCGCCGGCTTCGACGGAGTCGCTGACTTTGCCGCGGAACGACAGCTCAAATTCCGAGCCGACGCCGTTGTGGCCGGAGACCTTGTCCGGCCAGAACGGATTGCCGAGGGAGAGGATGCCCTGGCTGTCGTCGTTCTGGTACATGTGCTTGGTGTAGATGCGGCCGTCGATCTCGAATTTCGCCAAGTCCGCGAACGCGGCGCCGGCCCAGACGCTGGACGCGAGGCAGAGCAGGGCCACGAGGCGCGGGCATGCGCGGAAGTGCTTGGGCATCCTGCTACTGCCCCGGGTAAATCATCGGCATGTGCGCGACTTGACTGCCACATTTGTACGCCAGCGCTTTGTGCTGCTCGGCCGCTTCGCTCGCGTCGCCTTTGCCCTTGCCGGCAAAGATGTCGATGACTTGTGGGTCGCAATCGCCGTCCGCGCCGCCGCCGAAGCGGTGCTCGCCGCCGGTTTCATTGACCGGCCGCGTCAGCAAATCGCTGGACAGCGGGAAGCCCTCGTTGGACTGCATCGCGACGTTCACGCCCCACTTGTTGAGCGGCGTGCTGCCCAGGTCGGACTTTTTCACCGTGGCAATCAGCGTGGAGCCTTGCGCGCGCGTCACGGTCGGGATGATCGCCGCGGACTTCATCGCGCCAGCCTTGCGCAACTCGCTGGAAAGCTTGGCGCGGCCTTGCGGGGAGAGCAGGACGACCTTGTCCCACGCCTCGTCATCGGCCCACTTCAACGCGCCCAAGCCCGGCAGCGGGCCGGTGAAGCCCTTGCCCGCTTCATGGTCGGTGTCGATGTAGATTTGCGCGAACTGGATGGAAAAGCCGTTGCCGTCCCAGTCCTTGGAGTTCCACGGGTCTTCGATGCGCGCGCCGACGGTCACGCGGAACTCGACCTTGTCGCCCTTGTCGACGATTTCCAGCTTGCGCAGGTCAAAGCTGCCTTTGGAGTAGACGGGCGCGGTCGGGTATTTGTAGGTGCCAGGGCCGTTGTCGTCGCCGGCGGGGTCGGTCAGCGTCAGGGAGGCGTCACCGCCCGCGACGGCGGTCAGCGGGATGGTGAGGCAGGCGAGGGCCGTGAGCAGGCGAAAAGGCAGAAAAGGGCGCATGACGGTGGCTCCGGCGCGTAGAAATGCGCGCCGTGGTTGTGCGTCTGGAGCCGTCCGAATGTCAAGGGCTGCTACAGGCCAACTTCCCGCAAATGTTCCACCGCAGCGCGCTGTTCGTCCGTCAGCGGCATCTCCACCTGTACTTCCAGGCGCACGTAGAGATCGCCGCGCGCGTCCGCCTTGCCCAGCACCGGCGCACCTTGCCCGCGCACACGCACCTGTGTGCCGGACGGAGCGCCGCCGGAGACCTTGATGCGCTTGCGGCCGTGCAGCGTTTCCACGTCCGCGGAACCGCCAAGCAGCAGCGTCGACGGCGTAATGTGCGCGGTCGTGTGCAAATCGTCGCCCTTGCGCTCAAACCGCGGATCTTCCTCGACCGTCACCAGCAGGTGCAAATCGCCGCGACCGCCCGGTGCCTTGTGGCCTTCACCTTTGACGCGCAGCTTCTTGCCGGTCGCAATCCCCGCCGGTACGCGCACCGTCAGCCGCCGCTCTTCGCCGTCAATGTGCAGCGCGATGGGCCTTTCGCCGCCAAACATGGCATCGTGAAACGGGATCGTCAGCGGCAGTTCGGCGTCCTGGCCCTTCTTGGGCGCGCGCTCACGCGTGGCCGTCGCCCCGCCGCTGAACAGGTCGTCAAAGACTGACCCGCCACCGTGATTGGGCGTCGCCGCCGTGCGCCGCGTCTTGAAATTGCCCCATCCGGAGCTGCGCATCCCGAACTGCGACAGGATGTCGTCAAGATTGAAGTCCTTGAAGATATCGTCCGTCGAGACGTTCTGGGAGAACGCGTCCGCTGACCCGTAGGCGTCGTATTTCTTGCGCTTGTCCGGGTCGGAGAGGACGGCGTAGGCCTCCGACATCTCCTTGAACTTTTCTTCGGCGGCCTTGTCGCCCTGATTGCGGTCGGGGTGATATTGCATCGCCAACTTGCGATACGCCTTCTTGATCTCGTCCGGCGTCGCTTCCCGCGGAATTCCCAGCAGGGCGTAGTAGTCGGTCTTGGTCGCCACGCATCACCTGATTTGGCTTGGGCCTGCTGATTGTCGACACACGGTCCGCCCCGGCCCAGAGATGAGCCGGGGCGTCGTCCGCGTCTCTCGCTTATTCGAACTCGGCGTCCACGACGTCGCTGCCGTCCTTCTTGGCCGCGGTATCCGTCGCCGGCGCTTCACCGCCCTCAGTCGGCGGCGTCGCATTGGCGTACATGGCCTCAGACAGCTTGAACGTCGCCTGCTTCAGTTCCTCCTGCGTCGCCTTGATCTGGTCGACGTCCTCGGACTTCAGCGCTTCCTTCGCCTTCAGCAGCGCGGCCTCGACGTTGGCCTTGTCGGCCGCCGCGAGCTTCTCGCCGTTGTCCTTCAGCGTCTTCTCCACCTGGTAGATCGTCGCCTCGGCCTGGTTCTTGGTTTCGACCTTCTCGCGCGACTTCTTGTCTTCTTCAGCGTGCGCGGCGGCTTCCTTCACCAGCTTGTCGACGTCGTCCTTGGAGAGGCCGGAGCCGCCCTGCACGGTGATCTTGTTCTCCTTGCCGGTCGCCTTGTCCTTGGCGTGGACGTTCAGGATGCCGTTGGCATCGATGTCCAACGTCACTTCAATCTGCGGCACGCCGCGCGGGGACGGCGGAATGCCTTCCAGATTGAACTGGCCCAACAGCTTGTTGTCCCGCGCCATCTCGCGCTCGCCCTGGTACACCTTGACCGTCACGGCCGTCTGCATGTCATCCGCGGTCGAGAAGACCTCGGTCTTGCGGTGCGGAATCGTGGTGTTGCGCTTGATCAGCGCCGTCATGATGCCGCCCAGCGTTTCCACGCCCAAGGACAGTGGCGTCACATCCAGCAGCAGCATGTCCTTGACGTCGCCCGCGAGCACGCCCGCCTGCACCGCCGCGCCCAGCGCCACGACTTCATCCGGATTCACGGAACGATTCGGCTCCTTGCCAAAGAACGCCTTCACCATCTCCTGAATCTTGGGCACGCGCGTCGAACCGCCGACCAGGATGACCTCGTCGATGTCCTTCGGCTGCTTGCCGGCATCCTTGAGCGCCTTCTTGCACGGCTCGAGCACGCGCGAGAACAGCGGCTCGCAGATCGCTTCCATCTTGGCGCGCGTCAGCTTCACCTGCAGGTGCTTCGGTCCCGTCGCGTCCATCGTGATGAACGGGAGGTTGATCTCCGTCTCCATCGCCTGCGACAGCTCGATCTTGGCCTTCTCCGCCGCTTCCTTCAGGCGCTGCTTGGCCATGACGTCATTGCCGAGGTCGAGGCCCTGATCGCGCTTGAACTCAGCGACCAGGAAGTCGATGATCGCGTTGTCGATGTCGTCACCGCCCAGATGCGTGTCGCCGTTGGTCGCCTTCACTTCCACGACGTGATCGCTGATCTCGAGAATCGACACGTCAAACGTGCCGCCGCCCAAGTCGAAGACGACGACGAGCTCATCGCCCTTCTTGTCCGTGCCATACGCCAGCGCCGCCGCCGTCGGCTCGTTGACGATGCGCAGCACTTCCAGACCGGCGATCTTGCCCGCGTCCTTCGTCGCATTGCGCTGGCTGTCGTTGAAGTACGCCGGGACCGTGATCACGGCCTGCGTCACCGACTCGCCGAGGTAGGCTTCTGCCGCGGCTTTCAGTTTCGCCAGCACCTTCGCCGACACTTCCGGCGGCGACATCTTGCGGCCGTTGACCACAATGTGCGCGTCGCCGTTGTCCGCCGGCTCCACGCCGTACGGGAGGCGTTTGATCTCCTCGCCCACTTCGCTGAACTTGCGACCGATCAGGCGCTTGGCCGAGTAGACCGTGTTGCGCGCGTTGACCACAGCCTGACGCAGCGCAATCTGGCCCACCAGCGTCTCATTCTTGTCGTTCCATGCCACCACGGACGGAGTCGTGCGACCGCCTTCCTGGTTGGCGATGACGACCGGCTGACCGCCTTCCATGATCGCGACGACTGAGTTCGTCGTGCCGAGGTCGATGCCGATAATCTTGCCCATTGTCTTGCTCCATCGGGTTAGCTGCGCTGGTCGAAAACCGCTGTTTTCGCTCCAAGACGCTGTATTTACAGCCGTTTACTATCGGCCGAACTAAATCCAAGGTAAGGCGCCAAAGCGCGCTGTCAAGGCATCCAAACGCGCCCGTGCGCGATTGCCGTGCGGTTGTCGCGCCCGCCGTCCTCTGGTACCTTCTCCGCCGACCTTGGCTGACCCACGCGCGCACCTCGGCGAGCGTCCAAGCGAGGCTGTCAAGACTCTGATTTCTTGGAGGAAGCTGTGGCGGTTATCCGGTATCTGGGCGACGCAGGCGAAGAACTGGAAATCGTGATCGGACCGGAGAACCCGGACCTGATGGTCGGTCGGCACCGGACATGCTCGATCCGCACGGCCAATCCGAGCGTTTCGCGGCAGCACGCGCGGATCTTCTTTGACGGAGAATCGTACTGGCTGCAGGACAACGGCTCGTCCAACGGCACTTTCTACCAGAATCAGCGGCTTGAAGCGCAGGTGCCGGTCCAGGTTCAGAGCGGCGAAGTTCTGATGTGCGGCAACTTTGAGATGGCGTTCCAGTACGACGCCGAGGACCTCGCGCGTGGCAGCGCTGGCGGCTACGCCGGTGGCGACTACGGCTATCAGGAATCCGGCACCGACGAAGCGACGCGCTTTGCCTCCGCCGATTGGGAGTACTCGCAGGGCGCGCCTCCGCCCCCTCCGCCGCCACCGCCGCCCCCGCCGCCGCCCCCGCCGCCGCCGCCGCCGCCGCCGCCGGAAAACCGCGCTTCCGCGCCGCTTCCTCCACCGCCGCCTCCTCCTCCTCCGCCGCCTCCACCCGCGCGCTCGTCGCAGCCCGGGAGTGAGAACACCGCGGATGCTGGCCTTCTGGCGGACCTGCGCGGTGCTGTCGCGGAACAGACGCGGATGATTGAGGGCTTGAACAAGTCGGTCGCTGATCGCGATACGCGCATCCAGCAGCTGCAGATTGAGCTGGATTCCGTGTCCCGCCGGCTTTCCGACATCGGTACGCCGACCGAGATGGTGCCGTCGGCGGAAGATGCCGCGCCGCTGCATGACGAGATTGCCCGGCTGGATGCGCAGCTCAATGAGCAGATCGAAGTGGCCAGCCAGTGGCAGGCGGAAGCGCAGCGCGTGGAAGCTGAACGGGACGACTTGCAGGCCAGGCTGAACGACGCGGAAGCGGACCTCGCCGTGCTGCGCGCGGATGTGGAGCGGCTCCAGTCCGCGCAGGGGCCGGCTGAAAACGGTGCCCTTGCTGCCGATCTGGCCGAGTTGGACGCCGTGCGTCAGGAAGCCGCGTCCTTGCGCGCGCACATTGGGGAAGCGCAGGCCGCAGCGGCGCAGGCGCAAGAGAAGGCAGACGAAGCGCGCGAGAAGTTTGAAGAGGCGCGGGCGGGACGTCGCAACGCGGAAGAGCTTGCCGGGCTGTTGCGCGGTCGTGCGGAGGCTGCGGAAGCGGCGCGGGCGGCGGCGGAAGCGCGCGCGGCCGAGTTCGTGCCGGCGCCGGAAGCCATCGCGCCGGCAGAGGACAGCGAGGCCCTGGCGGTTGCCCACGCGCAGCTGAAAGCGGAGAAGGCCCGCGCGGCGGAGACTTCCGAGCAGCTGCTGAAGGCGCGTCAGGAAGCTGACGACGTCCGCACGCAGTTGGCTGCGGCGCAGAAACGGGCGGAAGTGGCAGAGGCGGCCCAAGCGGCGCCAGCGGCGGAACCGGTCGATGCCGACAAGCTGCGCGCTCAGGTGGAGCGGCTGACGGCGACGAACCGCGAGCTGGAGGCGTCCGCGAGCGCCAACATGAAGCGGATCCAGAAGCTGCTGCGGGACGCCGAAGAAGCGCGCAACGGCGCGGATTCTGGCAAGGCGGACGCGGCGCAGACGGCGGTGCTCCAGGCGCAGATCGTGGCGCTGCAGGCGGAGATCGCCGCGCTGCAGGCCCAGCAGGGGGCTGCGCCCTCGCCGGAACTGGAGCGGCTGGTTGAGGAGCTCAATGAGGTGGTCTCGAGCTTCCGCAACGACTTCCTGACTGTGACCGATGCCGCCGAGCAGTTGACGAGCGAGGACGACAACGAGCGGGCGGAGGCCTACTCGACGTTGCGCGAAGGTCTGGAGGCGTGCACGACGCGCACGACGGACCTGAAGAACCTTGTGCTGGCGCTCCGCAAGTCCGTCACACGCGAATGACTGATTGCACGCCCGGAGGCCGTCCTTGAGCACCATTCCCGTTCGCCCCACTGAGGGGAGCCAGATCACCGTGCTGGTGGTCGTTGGCGACCATCCGGTGACGCACGTGGCGCGGGCGGGCCGCGTGACGCCCTCGACGCTGATTGTGCCGCGCAAGGCCGATGAGCGCCGCTGGGGCGTTGAGCCGCAGGGCGAAGCCGACGTGCTGTTTGTGCATCAGAGCCGACTCTTTCGCTGGCCGATGCGCGTTGAGGAAGTCCTTCCGACGAGCTACTACCTCGTGTCGCTGCAGGATCCGCGCGACGGGGAGCGCCGCGAGTTCGTGCGCGCGACGGCCGACCTGCAAGTGCGGCTGACACCCAAGAGCCAGCCCCGCGGGGCCTTCAAGGTCATGTCCGTGGAGTTGTCAGCCTCCGGGATGCGTGCGGCGACGGACCTTGTCGCGACGGAAGGCGACTTGCTGGAGGTCACGCTCCGCATGGATCAGCACGCCGAGGGGCGCGCCGCGACGATCACCGCGCTGGCGCGGGTCGTGCGCGAGCTGCTGCCCGAATCCGGCCGCGAACTGGCGCTTGAGTTCGTCGAGCTGAAGTCCGCCGACGAGGACCGGCTGCTGCAGATGGTTTTCCGCCTGCGCGAGGCCGCCTTGTTCGCCCGCCTCGGCCGCCGGCCTTTCGCGTAGCGTCGCAAGCCGCACCGGGCCTGCCAAAACGCAGCGCGCCCGGGTTGCCTTGCGACAGACCCGGGCGCGCGACTTCTGCCCCATCGGCACTCAGGTCCCCGGCGCTTCCACGCGAACGATCGCAATCTCATCGTGACCGCGGCGACGCAGCACCTTGGCTGCCTTGGGCGCTTCCACGGGCGTCTTGTCGGCGCGGCGGCGGAAACGGCCGTCCGGCATCCGCACAAAGAGGTGCGGGGCGCGCGGTACGTGGCGGTCCAGATACTCGGCGGCGTGCGCCGCTTCAACCCACTGGTTCGCCTCGGCCGCGTTGGCCAGTTCCACCATTGACTTGGGTCCCGGGTGCTCAGCCATCCACGCGTCGACGATGTCCACGAGCCGCGGCGCCCCGACTGCCGTCCCATCGGTCCGCGGCCGCCCTGGACCGCGCTTGGCGCCCTCGGAAGGCGCGGCAACCAAAGGCTTGGCCTTGGCGGCAACCGCGGTGCCCGGATTCTTGGGCGGACGACCCCGGCGCTTCGGCGCGACGTTGGCGGCGATGACAGCCGCGGCGACCTGCGGGTTCTTGGGCGGACGACCGCGCTTGCGCGGCGCTTCCGGTGCGGCCTGCGTTGCCGCAGTCACGGTGGCCGCGTTCTTGGGCGGACGGCCCCGCTTGCGCGGCGCTTCCGGCGCAGTCTGCTTTGCGGCAATCGCCGCCGCAGCGTTCTTGGGCGGACGACCGCGCTTGCGAGGCACTGCGGCTTCCGCGATCGCCGCGGTCACGACAGGCGCCGCGCCAGCGTTCTTGGGCGGACGACCGCGCTTCTTCGGCGCCGCCGTCCCCGTCGGGGCAGGCACCGCAGCCGCAACCGGAATGGCTGCAGCGATCGGCGCGCTGACCTGCGGGTTCTTGGGCGGACGCCCGCGTTTCTTGCCCGTGATCGGGGAGATGGCGGTCGTCGTCGCGACCGCGACCGCCGGCGGGGTGAACGCCGCAACCGCGCTGCCTTTCGGCGGGCGCCCGCGGAGCTTGACGCTTGCCTCGACGGGCGCAATCGCGCTCTCGACCGCGTGCTCCCGGGCTTCCGGCACGTGGCCGGAGTAGGTCGAGCGAACCAGGATTTCCTGGACCGACGCGAGGGCGTGGGCCAACGCGCCAAACTCGGCGCTGCTCAGCCGCAACGCCGTGCCGTTCAGCACAAGCGTCACGCCCGACTGCGTCGCCGAAACGTTGATACCATACAACTGCAAATCCAATTTCATGTTGTCCTCGTCTGTTCCAGCCGTCTTTCGTCTGAACGCGGCGTCTGAACGCGCCGTGCTCAATTCCACCATTTCCAGAATGTTTCGATCAATGCGCGCCCCGGAGCTCAAACCGCGCAATCCCGCCACGCTTTCGGGCGCGGCGGGGCGGCGGGTCTGGACGCGAAACACTCCCCGACTGGCTTTCGGCGCTCTCCCGGATCGACTGAATTCATTGCTGAAATTCGGAAGATCGATCGTGCGCAGTCTGTCGCAGCGCGAGGTGCAAGGGCGTGCTTGGGGCCGCCGTTGGCCTGTTCCGCTGCGAGCGGTGGTATTCTCGCGTCTTCAACGCTGGTCTTCACTTTCATACACCATTGACCCCAATAACCAACGCAGTACAACGTCCATTACGCGGAGAAGTGCTGCGGATACCAAGGCGACCCATGCTTCTCGGATTGGGAAATCGCGCGGATCTCCATCACGGAACCATGAAACAAGAAAGCATGACAATTGCGGTCGTGCACGGAGTGCCCGATCTTTTGTCCTTCGTGGTCAGTAAAATCAAGCAGTTGGGGCTGCTGGACTTGCCTGCTCCGGCGCGTGAGCCGCCGGACCTGCGCTGGGGGCGCTCTGGGGGACGGCTGCATCCGACTGGATGCGGCCGTCGCGAATGACGATCAGGCGGCTTCCGACCCGCGCCGCGTTGGCGTCGTGGGTCACCATGACCACCGTCGTGCCGTGTTCCTCCGCCTGTCGGCGCAGCAAACGCAGCACTTCCGTTCCGGAATTTGAATCGAGATTGCCTGTCGGCTCGTCGGCCAAAAGGATCGGCGGCGCAGTCATGAACGCCCGCGCCACGGCCACACGCTGCATTTCACCGCCGCTCATGGCGCTTGGCTTGTGCGTCAACCGGTGCCCAAGGCCGACCTGCTCCAGCAACCGCACCGCCTTCTCCCGGTCAGCATCCTGAGCACGGCGCGCCAAAAGCACGGGGAGCAGCACGTTTTCTACTGCCGTCATCGTCGGCAGCAAATTGAAGAACTGGAAGATGAGGCCGATCTTCTCGCGGCGGAACAGCGTCACCGCGTCGTCGGTCATCGCGCCGATATCCGCGCCAGCGAGCACGATCCGCCCGGAGGTGGGCTTGTCGAGCGCGCTGAGCAAATTCAGCAGCGTTGATTTGCCGCTGCCAGAAGGCCCCATAATCGCTACAAATTCTCCGCGTCCGACCGACAAATCAATGTCCCGGAGTGCGGTTACCGGCTGTTCAAGATGGTCGTAATTTTTGCTCACGCGATGCAACTCGATCATGTGCTCTTCCTACCAGAAACACGCCTCACTTCGCAAGTGTCTCGGCAATTCGAGCGGCAATGCGCGGTTCTGCGGGCCAGGATTGCGGCCTACGGCGCGGCGCCATTCATTGTCGCGGGCGGCCCGTTCGTGACAGGAGAGGCAGTCGGGTCGTGTGCAATAAAATCAGATGGTTGCTTCTGCAATTGCTTGGCTGTTCGGGCCGGCAACTTGAAAAACTGCGGTTCGCCATCGCGCCCCAGCAGCTGCCCGTACACATTGTCGTTGGCGCCGTCAAATAGCGTAACCTGCTGAAAGCCATTGCTGAAATTTAGCTGAATCGTCCATTTGGGACCTTCGTGCGCAGTCGCCTCTGACAAATCCATGACAAAGTCGACTTTCAGTGCCGCCGCAGCATCGATGAATGCCGTGATTTTCTGCACATCCACGGCTGATTTCGTCACCGTTGTGTCCCAGCCGCTCGCCCCGCGCGTCGCGGAGAATCGGCCAGTAGGGCCAGTGACCACGAATGATTGCAAGTCCTTCGCGGACTTCCCGGCGAAGAGATGGCGGTCGCGCAACTGCGCCAACGTCCGCAGAACCTGATCGCGCTGGAAACTGCTGATGCGGTACGCCTCATCACGGCCAACTATCCGCAACCACGTCTCTTTGTTCGGGCGCGTCGCATCCTCGTGGCCAAAGGTCAACGTCGTCGCCCCCGAAATATTGGTGATCGTCAAAGTTGTCGCCGTCGCCTCCTCCAAACCACTGTTCGCGAGCGCTGGATCGTCCGCCGCGACAAACTCAGCGGCGCTCAGCCGCTCGATGGCCTTCAGCCACTCCTCGATGTCGCCCGCGGGCACGCCGGGCGGCTCCGCGAGGGTCCATTCGCGGGCAGCCTGCGGCGCTTTGCCCGCCGTGAGGGGCGGTCGCGTCACGACGAGGCGCTCCGGCGTCTGCCCGGGGCGGCGCAACTCCAGGCGGTCAACGCTTGCGAGATCCAGCGTCAGCAGTTGCCTGTCGCGCAGCTCGTTCCAACTCACGTCAAACGCGGTGCGCAGGTCCCGCCCCGCGACCTGATACGCCACGTCCGGCCGTGCGGGATCGGCCAGCCAGGTCGTCGCCTCGCCGTCGTGCTCCGCTTTCTGCAGCAGGCCAACGCGCAGCCTGACCGCAGGCTTGCCGCGGCCCGCCAGCGTCACGTCCAGTGCGTGCTGCGCGTCCAAACCGTACTCTTCCGCCAGTTTGCCGGCGATCCTGACGGCAAAATTGCTGCGAATCGACCGCTGCAACTGCTCCGCCATTGTCGTCGCGCGAAAGCCCTGGGCCTTCCACGTCGTCGTTTTGCCGCCCACGGTGCGCTTGGCCAGCCACCTGGCTTCCGGCGGCGGCGTCTTGTCACCGGCAGTCGGCGGCGGCACCGGCGCATCGTCCTTCGTCAGCTCAATCACTTCCTTCCCGGCCTTGGCGTCCGTGCGCGTCAGCGTGATGTGCGTGTACGGTGGCGGCTGCTTCTGGCCAAGCGTGCGCGCTTCCTCGATACCGACGTTGCCGATGTAGCCGTCGATCGACAGCGGCACCGGCGTGTCGACGGTCCTGGGTCGCGACTGCACGAACCAGAGGCCCAAGAGCAGGGCGAAAATGCCGAGGGTGATCCAGGTCGAGCGCGTCATCGTGGCGAATCTCCGGTAGGTTCTCTGGCCGCGGCCTCAGACGTTTAGCGAACGGTTCCGCGCCAGCCGCAGCCGCCAGCGCACCAGTCCGAGCAGGATCAGCAACAGCGGCGAGCCGATGAGCGCGGCCAAACGCAGGGACTTCTGCTTGTCCGGGTCCAGATCGTCCATCGGCCGCCGCGCGTCGCCTTTGGAGCGGATCGCCACGAGCGCCTCGTGCGCGCTCGCCCAGTCGAGGATATTGGAGAGGAACTGCAGGTTCTCGTTGAGCAAGTGCGAAACCTGACCGATGCGGATCTGCCAGTTCTGGAAGTTGGCCTGCCACTGCGTGAACGCCTTGATCGAATCCGGGCTGAACTGCTGGAACTTGCCGAGGTCGAAGCCCGCCAGCACGTCGCTCCGGCTCAGGCCTTCGATGCCGAGGTTGGAGGCAATGACCAGCAGCTTGCCCTTGCCCTCCGCCTTGAACGCCCGCTTGGCCAACTCATATTCGGCGTCCGTCGGCTTCTGCCCGGCGCTCGCCGGATCCTTCGGGTCAACCGCCTGCGCCGGTCGCTTGGGAATTTCCCTGCCCGCGAACGCCGACTTGAACGGCCCGCTCACCGCCAGCGCCAGCGTATGCGGGCCGTTCGGCGGCGTATCCAGCACCCATTGCTTGAGCGTCTGCGGCACCACCGCCACCGGGCCCGGCTTCCTGAGCGACGACGTCGACGAGCGAATCACCCGCGACACCTCAAACGCCTCGTTCGCGGCCAGCTCCTTGCTCGGCTCGACGCTTGTCGTGTACGGCAGCGACAGGCTGGTGATCGACCGCGTCAGCGCATGCGTGCGGTCAAAATCGCTCGCGACCGGAATCAGCGCGTAGGGAAAATCCTGTTGCGTCTGGAACTGCAGGCCGCCCTTGTTCACAAGTCCCGTCACGCGCACGGTCTCGACGTGCTTGGAGTCCAGGATCGGGTCCTTGCTCAACTCCACGCCATACGCCTTCAGCACTTCGTCGAGGTTGCCGGCCGTCGCCACCATCGCCGACCAGTCCGTGCGCATCTCATTGCCCAAATCCTCGGGGGCTTGCATGTTCAGCAACGCGACCTGCCACGCCTGCGCCAGCACCACCACGGGCTTGCCCGCCAGCAGCGCCTGGTCCAGCTGGTAGCGCGCGTATTCGCCCAGCGGCTTGCGCGGCGCGTAGACGATGAGCGCGGCGACGTCGTCGGGAATCGCCTCGTCCGGGCCGATCCGGCGGATCGCGTAGCCGCGCTTGGTGAACAGGTTGTCGCCGATCTTGGCGTTGGTCTCGTCGATCGCCTGGCTGATCTGCGCTGCCGCTTGGACAATCTGCTTCATCATCGGGTTGTTCTGACCCAGCATTGCCGCGACGGACGGATCCACGAGCGGGCTCGCCTCAGCGAACGGGCAGAATTCATCGTGGCCACACAGAAAGCCAATCGCCTTGCGCCCCGGGCTGTCCGTCAGGGTCTGATGCGCGCGGTCCACTTCGTGGAACAGCTGGTCCAGCATCAGCGCCAGTTGCTGCACCATGATCGCGGGCGGCGGCTGGCCTTCCGCCGACGCCTGGCCGGACGTCGCGCGCTTCAGTTCCTGCCACGCTTTGTCGAATTCCGCAGCGTTGTCGACGAGGTGGTCGCCAAACCGGTTCTTGCCCTTGAGCTTCGCGCCATCGCCCGCCACGAGCCCGCTGATCGGCGCGCACGCTTTGTCCAGATCCGCCGCCGCGGCCTGCATCGCGTTCAGGCGCTTCTGGTTCGGATCGTTGCCACCCTTGAGCGACAGTCCCGCGTCCTGCTCCTTGGCTTCCTCCACCTTCGCGGCCTGCTGCACGGCCTCATTGCAGCGCTTCACGCCGTCAAAGATCGCCTTGCCCTGCGCCAACGGCTCCTTCATGAGCTGGCTCTGTTCGTACTTCTCCTTGAGGCGCAGCAGGATTTGCGTCATCTCAAACTCGTAGAAGCCCGGGCTCAGCGCCTTGGGCAGCACTTCACTCACCGTCTTGTAGTGGAACGTCGCGCCCAGCACGTACTTCTGGAACTTCAGCGTGCTGCCCGTGACCTGCGCTTCCGTCGAAGAAAACGTCTCCAGCTTGGCTGCCTCGCCTTGCTCCTCGATCGTGCCCACGCCCGGACTGCCATCCTCGGCGTACACGAGCTTCAGGTGGCCGCCCGCCGCGCGCGCGTACTCCGCCAACTTGTCGCGAAACGCCCGGTCGATTCCCTTCAGCGGCACCTTGCCCTGCGGCGTCGGGATCGTCTCTGGCAGCTTCCTGGAGATGAAGACCGTCACGGTCACGTCGTCCAGCGCCCTGGCCGCAGTGACGCTCGCCTCCGACAGCGTGTGCACCTGCTGCTCCGTCAGGTCCAGCCGCACTGCGGTCGAGACGGCGAGCGCGTTCACCAGCACGGCGACGCCGATCGCTGCCCCCAGCATCACCAGCCCGTCCACGCGACCGTTCGACTTGTTCTTTGTCTCAGCCATGTTCATCTCCGTTTGCAGGGCCGACTACTGCCAGTGGCGCGATCGCAGCGCGTAGGTCGACGCCAGGACCGCGAGGGTCGTGACGCTCAAAAAGTAGAGAACGCTGCGCAAATCGATGACGCCGCGCGCGAAATCCGCGAACTGGCTTTGGAAGCTCAAGAGCGCGAGCGCCGGCGGCGGCTGGTCAAAGACGAGGCGGAGCAGGGCGTCCGTCGCGGTCCAGAAGAACATGCAGAGCATCAAGCCGACGATGAACGCCACGATCTGGTTCTGGGTCCAGGTCGAGGCCATCACGCCCAGCGCGAGGAACGTCGTGCCGATGAGCAGCAGCCCGACGTAGCCGCCGACGATGGCGCCGATGTCCGGATGGCCGATCGACAGAACCAGCGCCGGCAGCACGAGCGTCATCGCCAGCGCCACGACGAGGAAGCCGACGGCGCCCAGCAGCTTGCCCAGCACGATCTGCAAATCCGTCACGGGCAGCGTCACGAGCAGCTCCAGCGTCCCCTGGCGCTTCTCCTCGGCCAGCAGCCGCATCGTCACCGCGGGCAGGATCACGGCGAGCACCCACGGCGCGTAGTCAAACAGGGGCCGCACCGTCGCTTCGCGGCCGGCGAAGAAGTCGTCGGTGCCGCCCAAGCCAAAAAAGAACAGCAAACCGGTGGCGACGAGGAAAAGCGTGCCGGCGATGTAGGCGATGGGCGAGTCAAACGTCGCCGCCATTTCCCGGCGGGCGAGAATCCAAACTGGCTTCATGGTCGTGAACCTCTTGTGGCGCGCGCTGGGCTGGAACGGTTAGACACTTTGCGTGAGCGACTGGAAGATACCTTCCAGATCCAAAGACTTGCGCCGAAGTTCCAGCAGCGTCAGGTCCGCGCCTCGGATCCGTTCAAAGAGCGCGGTGCGGATGTCGGTATCGGCCTCGACGTCAAAAAACGCTGTGGGCACGGGGGCCTGAGAGCTGTGGCTGAAGGACACGCGCACCGCGCCCGGCGTCTGGGCCAGCAGCGTCCTGAGCGCCTCGGCGTCCTGCTGCGGAGTCGTCTGCACGCCGACGATCAAGTGATGGCGGCTCGCCACGCGGCCCTCCAACTCGTCGAGCGTGCCATCGGCGACGACCGCGCCCTGATGGATGATCACCACGCGGTCGCAGATCTGGCGCACTTCCGCCAAGTTGTGGCTGGACAGGATCAGCGTGTGATTCTGTCCCAAGGACCGAATCAGGTTGCGAATTTCAATGATTTGATTGGGATCGAGGCCAGACGTCGGCTCGTCGAGAATCAGGATCTTGGGGTTGTGCAGCATCGCCTGCGCCAGGCCGACGCGCTGCTTGTACCCCTTGGACAGCGTGCCGATGACTTGGCCCATGACGTTTTCCAGGCCAACGACGCGCGCGACCTCAGCCATGCGCTTGCGCACGTCGGCGCGCGCGAGGCCGCGCATCTCACCGCACCAGAGCAGGTAGTCGTAAACCGCCATGTCAGAATAAAGCGGCGTAGACTCAGGTAGATAGCCGAGCATCGCGCGGACCGCCAGCGGGTTTGCCGCAGCGTCCATGCCATCGACCGTGACCGAACCCGACGTCGCCGACAGGTACGTCGTGAGGATCTTCATCGTCGTGGACTTGCCCGCGCCATTGGGACCGAGCAGCCCGAGGATCTCGCCAGCCCGCGCGTCAAAGCTCACGCCGTTCAGGGCATTTTTGTCGCCGTACGTTTTCACGAGGTCCCGCACCTGAATCATCGCCGCTGACGTCATGCAACTCTCCTTTCCCGCAAAGCGTGCGCACGATAGGATAACGCCTCAGGCTGTCAAGGCGGCCGAAGGAAGTGGCCTCGCGATGTCTACCCTCATGGTTCTATGGACGATTGTCGTGCTGATCGCAGCGCCGTCGGCCGCCCCTTCGGCGAGTGCGGTTGAGTCGGTCGCGCTCGACGCCGATCTCATCGCCCGGCTGCAGCCCCTGCGCGCCCGGCGCGAGAGCCTGGCGCCGCCGCTCCTGGCCATCGCCAAGCTCATCGACCACAAGCGCTATCCGCAGGCGTGCACCCAGATCGCCAAGCTGCGGCTGGATTTGCTCCACAAGGCCGCGCCGCTGTTCTACCAGCCGGACCGCCGACGCGGCGGCGACGTCGAGGGCGTCTCGCACTTTCTCACGACCCACGTCGAGGGTCCCAAGCCCATGCTGCAAATCGTCCAGGAGACGTTCGTGCCGTCCCAGGGCATGCGCGCGCTCGCGGTGGAGGCGTGCATTCGCGCCAAGCAGCCGCAGCAGGCGGTCGTTTTTGTCGCGGATCTGGCGCTGCTCTCGCACGACGCGCAGTCGCGGCTGACGCTCGGGCTGTTGAAAGCGCAAATCGCGGGTCGCTGGCAGGCCGGTCTCGAGGCGATCGATCAGACCGTGACGGGGCCGCGCGCGGCGCTGCTGCGGGCGTTGGCGGGCCAGCCGCCAGGGGCGCGTGCGCATTGCTGGATGGCGTGGCGCGGCGCGGCGTCGCCTGAGGAGGTGGCATTGGCGCAGCAGGTGGCCAGGATGCTGAACGTGACGCTGCCGACGACGGCGCCGGGAGCCGCAGAATGAGCCGAGGACTTGGCAACCGCCCCGTGTTTCAGCCCCAGCTCGTGCATCCGGGCGAGACCGTCGCCGGCCTCAACGCGCAGTTTCTCGCCGACGTGACCAAGTACCGCCTCGAGTTCCGGTGCCGCGATTGCGTCTATTTTGCGCCGTCCCGGGACGCCTGTACGTTGGGCTGGACGGTGGACGTGCTGAACGCCGACGCGATCGCGATCCTCGACGCCAAGGGCGAACCAGCGTTCTGCAAAGCGTTTGAGCCGACTGGAAGCTGAAGCCTACGCGTCCGCGAGTTCGCGCCAGAGGCGCTGGACGGCCGTGTTGTAGCCGGGGCCCGCCACTTCGCCGACGACTTCCACATGGCTCAGCCACGCTTTGACGCGAATCCGGCCATCGGCCGTGCGCACCGCTTCGCGCGGCGTCGCACCGTCAAGCCAAGGCTGGGCCGTGTCCTGGAACGCGGTCAGGCATTCGCCCATCCACTCGCGCGCCACGGACTGCAGCTCGCTCGAACTCCATTCGCTGCGGCGACGCGCGTCAAACAGCGGCTCCAGATCGCGTACCAGCGTCGCCTGTGGCTCCAGCCCGATGAGCGGCGGCAGGCCACTGCGCAGCCGCGTCACGCCGCCGGGCGCGCTCGTCGCAGCAAAGAAGCGGGTGCCCGACAAACGCAGCGTCGCGCCAATCGGCCCCAGCGTGGGATCGAGCACGGCAAAGCGGTTGGGCGCAAGGCGCGCCAGTTGGCCTTCCAGCGTCGCGCGCCGCAGCGCTTCCTGCACGCGCTCGGCGTCATCCACCGCAAAGACCATCGTCCAACGCATCCGGCCTGCGGGACCGGCAAAGCGCGCCGGCGTCGGCCGTACGCGGTTCAGGCTGCGACTGGCGGCGTTCAACAGCGTCGGCAAGCGGCGTTCGCTCGGCATCGCTTCCAGCCGCTTGGCGATGCGCAACATCGCAGGACGGCAGATCGCCGGCAGGCTGGCATGAACGGCGTCGAGCAGGTGCAGCCCGGCCACTTCAACAACCCGCGCGACAAAGACTTCACCCACTGCGGCCATCGACCGCAACACGGGCTCGTGCACAACGATCTCGACGCGATCGCGCAGGCGCTCCATCGTCGTCGTTTTGCCGTCAACCGCCGCCACCGCGTACACGTCCGGGCGGGTCGCGCACAGCGCTTTGAGCACCGTCTTCTCCGGTCCCGAGCGGAACTGCCGGCGCAGCCGCTTGACCAACTGGTGCTGCGGCACGTCGATCGCGTCGGCGCCGCCATTGGCGTCCCACAGCAGCCATGGCAGAAATTGCGCGTGAGCGTCGTGTTCGTCCAGCCAGTGCTGCAGGGTGTCTGCCGAGGCAAAAGCGTCGCGGCCAAAGAATCGGCCGGCGGCAATGAGCACTTCCGCGTCGTCAAAGGCCATCTGCGCTTGATCAACCGCAGCCACAAGCACGCGCAAGTGCGCGGCGCGGAGCAGGTGCGGCTGAAGGCGGACGACGTTTGAATGCATGGCAAAAGGTGCGCGAATGGGACGCGGATGGCGGCTTATAGGTCCGGCGTCGCCGCGCTGTCAACGATTTCCTCGGCCTGTTCCTGGGCTCCCGACTCGGTCACGGCAAGGTCCGCCGGCACCGGCTGCGGCAACTGAAAATCCGGCCGCCGCCAGGGTCGCAAGGCCACGGCGCCCGCCGTCGCGATCGCTTCCAGATCCAGCGGCCCCTGTTCGGCGACGAGGCGCGGCCGCCGCCACACGCGCCAGACCAGGATGAACGCCCCGAAAAGCGACGCGATCGGCAGCAGCGAGTTGTCGCCAAAAAGCTTGAGCCAGGACGGATCGGGCGTCGTCGTCAGCGCGCCGTACAGCTGGTACAGCGCCTCCGGATCCATGCCAAACGTCGCCGTGAAGGCCGGGCTGAAGTCCAGGCCCGCGCGCATCCGCGTGTGCAGGTCCAGCAGGGCATGCGCGCCGCCGCCGCGTTTCAGGGCAAAGCGCACAAAGCTCGCCGCGGTCGCATACGCGGTCTGGACGGTCTTGTGGCTGTCTGAGAAGCGCTTGTCCAACTGCGCCAGCGTGCCGTGGGCGTCGAGCTCCGGCAGGCCTTCCCGCAGCCGGGAGGACACATCCTCGCCCGCCAGCCAGGTCGCCACGCCCTCGTGGTACCAGCGGGGCAGGGACGCCTTGCCGGCCGTCAGCGCGTGAATCGCGACGTGCGCCAGCTCATGCCGCACCGTCTCGCCGGTCAGCAGCGCGCCCGGGCCGTTCACCTGCACGATGATGCGGTCCTGATCGAGGATCGCCAGCCCGGAAATCCACGATTCTGGCCAGCCAAACGCGCCGTGCTCGGTCATCACGTCAGCAAAAGTCCCCGGCGAGCCGACAAAATCGACGTGCAATTCGCCGACCAGCAGCGTTTGCAGGTCCGTTTGCACCGCCGACAGCGCCTGCCGCGTCAGTTTCTCCAACGGCCGGCGACGGTCCTCATCGACGTCGTGCAGCACCACGTCCAGCCGCAGCTGCCGGGTCGCCTGCTCTGCCATGGTGAAGTCCGGCAGCGGCGTGAGCCCATGCGCGGGCAGCGCCGCCGTCAGCGCGAGGCCGAGCAGCAGCAGCCGCATTCTCAAAAAGACACCGTTGATGCGAGCCATAGTCCTCAGCGGCGGGCGCAGTGGCTGCGGGACCGGCGTTTGACCACGAAAGGCCGCCGAACCGTGCGCGTCAAGCGGACCGGGCAGGGCTACATGTGCGGCGGCAGGAAGCGGAACTGGCGATTGGAGATCTCAAACATGAAGCCGAAGGGGACGTCGACCTCGCCTTCTGCGTTCTGCAACCCTTTGGGCGGATTGGGAAACGGGCTTGCGGCGATGAAGGCGCGCGAGGCTTCCTGATCCAGAAAATCCAGGCCGGATTCGCGCGTGACCCGCACTTTTTTCACGGCGCCCTCGCGGTCGAGCGTGACGCGGAGCACGGTGTAGCGGTCCTTGACGCCGTACTTCTGGCCGGTGGGGTCGTGGGCGCGCCAGACTTCGTTCGGCTCCCATTCGTTGGCGATCTTGTCCTGGATCTTGTGGAAGAAGTCCCAGTAGCGGAACTTTCGGGTATTCAAGACGTTGGTGTCGCCTTCGTCGTCCACGTCGGGCAGGTAGTCATTGCCGCCCGGACTGCCGGAAAGCGCCTGAATGTTGTGCATCACGTTGCGCGCGGACGTCGAAGGCAGGAGCAGACCGTCGTTCGCGCCGACAATCACCGGCGAGGTCGGCCGCGCCTTGCCGTCGCCGATCTCGGCCTCCTGCCGCACGCCCGGCGCCATCACCGGCGCGGGCGTCGCCGTCTCCTGCCCGCTCGCGCCCGTGCTGCCCGCGACCGGCTTGTGGGCGTGCTGTGGCACCTGCGTCGGATCCCGGCTTGTCGATTGCGGGCTCTGCAGCGCCGACGGATCCTTCAGGGCCATCCGCCCCGAGTTCGCCCCGATGGCCTTTTGGCCCTTGCTCTTCGTGTCGTGCGCCGTCGTCACGTCGTATTTGCCCAGGTATTTTGCGTTCTGCGGCGCCTCTTCCACGAGCGGCTTGGCCGTCTCGACAACCTGGCCGTTGAGCTTGTCGTCGGGCGGCGGCGGCTTGGGCTTGTCCGCCTTGGGCTTTTCTTCCGCCCGCGGCAGCGCGGCCATGGCCAAATGCACGCGCGACTTGCCGACGCCCTTGTTCTTCTGCGCCGCGGCTTTGGCGTTGGCGATCCGCACCGCGTTCGCCTTGGCTTGCATGGATGCCGTTGAACGTTTGCCGTCGGGCGCGCCGTTCATCAGCTCAGATAGCCCCAGCATCAGGGCAAAAGTCAGCAACGCCGCCACCAGAAGGGCGAAGGTCCTGCGCAAAAGATTGTGGATGCGTTCGCCGCTCCTCATAAGGCCAAGCTAAGGCCCGCCGGAGCGCCGGTCAAGCCAATTCAACAGTTCGGTCGTGTGAAATAGCTTGAAGATCAGCCGGTTTGAATCGGACTAAAACAGGTCGCTCACGGAGTCGCCGTCATGGATGCGGCGAATCGCCTTGGCGAACAACGGCGCGACCGACAAGACTTCCACTTTGCTGGACTTCTTCTCGCGGATCGGAATCGTGTCCGTGACGATGACGCTGAGGATGTTGCTGCCGTTGATGCGGTCGATCGCCGGGCCGGAGAGCACGCCGTGGGTCGCAACCACGCGCACGCTTTTGGCGCCGCGGGCCATCAGGAAGTTGGCCGCTTCGATGATCGTGCCGCCCGTCGCGATTTCGTCGTCGACGATGATCGCGTGCATGCCGTCCACGTCGCCGATCAGATTGGTCGCGACCGCATGGTCGTCGTTGCCGTAGCGGCGCTTGTCCACGACGGCGACCGGCAGGTGCAGCACATTGGCAAAGCGCCCGAGCTCCTTCGCCTCGCCGACGTCGCCCGCGACGAGCACGGTGTCGGTCAGATCGCCCGTCTTCAGGTGCTCGCACAGGATCGGCGACGCCACCAGTTGGTCGACCGGAATCCGGAAAAAGCCCTGGATTTGCGGCGAGTGCAGGTCCATCGTCAGCACGCGATCCGCGCCGGCGGTCTGCAGCAGGTCAGCCATGAGCCGCGCCGTGATGGAGATGCGCGGCTGGTCCTTCTTGTCGCTGCGGGCGTAGAACAGGTACGGCAGCACCGCCGTCACGCGCGCCGCTGACGCCGATTTCAGCGCGTCGATGGCGATCAGCGTCTCGATGATCGCTTCATTCACCGGCGGCGCTGAGGTCTGAATGTAGAACACGTCGCATTCGCGGACGTTTTCCTGGATCCGGACCATCAGGTTTTCATTGCTGAACTTGATCGTCTCCGACCGGGACAGCGGCGCGTCCAGATGGTGGCAGATCGCCTGCGCCAACTCAGGGTGACTGGAGCCGGCAAAGATTTTGATACGAGCGTTCATCTCAGGCCCCGTTCAGCTTTGATGAGAGGTGGATTGGCTCAGCGCATCACTCGATGAACTGACGGCGCATTTCGCCAATATTCTCAGCAACATCTGGCGTCGGATCGGCCAGCATCGCGCGGTCGCGGTAGGTCGACAGCTTCAAGCGCAGCGCGTTCAGCTTGATGAAGCCGTCGGCGTCCGCCTGGTTGTAGACGCGATCCGCCTCGAAGGTCGAATACTCCGGATTGTACAACGAGTTGCGCGCGCGGCGGCCGGTGACCATGCAGTTGCCCTTGTAGAGCTGCATCCGCGCCACGCCGGACACGCCCTTCTGCAAGTTGCGCATAAACCCGAGCAGTTGCGTCATTTCCGGGCTGAACCAGTAGCCGTTGTAGATCATGCGCGTGAACTGCGGCACCAGGCCGTCGCGCAGGCTCATCACCTCGCGATCAAGCACGAGCGATTCCACCGCGCGGTGCGCATGGAGCAGCAGCGTGCCACCGGGCGTCTCGTACACGCCGCGCGACTTGATGCCGACGTAGCGGTTCTCCACGATGTCCACGCGGCCGATGCCGTGCTTGCCGCCGAGCGCGTTGACCTTCTCCAGCAGCGCGACCGGACCGAGCACTTCGCCATTCACGGCGACGGGAATGCCGTCTTCGAACGTGATCTCCACGTCTTCGGCCTCGTTCGGCGCGTTCTGCGGATTCACCGTCAGCCGGTACATGTCTTCCGGCGGTGCCGCCCACGGATCCTCCAGGATGCCGCCCTCAAAGGAGATGTGCAGCAAGTTGCGGTCGGTGGAGTACGGCTTCTCCGCCGTCGCGGTGATCGGAATGTTGTGCTGGCGGCAGTACTCGATGAGGTCCGAGCGCGAGCGATACGGCCACGTGCGCCACGGCGCAATGACCTGGATGTCCGGCTTCAGCGCGTACGCGCCCAGCTCAAACCGCACCTGATCGTTGCCCTTGCCGGTCGCGCCATGGGAGATCGCGAACGCGCCTTCCGCAACGGCCACTTCAACCAGCGCCTTGGCGATCGGCGGACGCGCGAGCGACGTGCCGAGCAGGTAGTAGCCTTCGTACACGGCGTTGGCCTGGATCGCCGGGAACACGTAGTCGCGCACGAAAGTCTCGCGCAGATCGAGGACGTGCAGGCCGATGGCTCCGGACTTCATGGCTTTGTCGCGCAGGCCGTCGAGCTCTTCACCCTGGCCCACGTCCGCCGTCATGCAGACGACGTCGTAGCCCTGGTCGTATTTCAGCCAGTGCAACATCACCGACGTATCCAGGCCACCGGAGTAGGCCAAAACCACTTTCTTGCGTTCGCTCATCGTCCAATCCATCAAAGCAGCCAGGAGGCTGCGCACAGGCCAAGAACCACCGGGGCGGGAGTGTCGCCGTCGTTGCTGCACTGCGTCAAGGTGGTGTCACGAGACTGCCACAACCGGAGCTAAGAGAGCGCGACGCCGACGAGCACCGCGAACGAGAGGCCGTTCCAGAGGCCGTGCAACAGGATCGAAGTCCAGAGCGATCCGGTCCACTCGTAGGCGAGGCAAAAAGCCGCGCTCAACACCAGATACGGGCCAAGCGACGGATGCAGCGACGAGAACGCGAGCGACGTCACCAGCACGGCTGGCCAGACGCCGATGCGCATCCGCAGCGCGCGGTAGAGAAAGCCGCGGAAAATCAGCTCTTCGCCCAGCGGCGCGAGCAGGGAGACGGCGACGCCGATGGCCGAAAGCTGCAGCGGATCGACGTCGGCGAAGACAAGACCGGAGACGGGATGCTCGTTTGTCGTGACGCCGAACAGCGCGAGGACAAGCACGGCCACGACCATCACCGGCAGCAGCGCCGCCAGTACGCGGAGCGCGGCGAGAAACGCCTGCGGCAGGGAAATCTGCGGACTTTCATGGGGCGACGGCGGCGCGATGCTCAAGCGCGCGGCGTGCGGCAGGCCGGGATGGTGGCGGGCGAACGTCTGGACGATGGCGATCGCGGCCATGGCGCCAACGCCGGATTGGAACAGCACGCCCAGCCCGGACATGGAGCGCTGCCCGGCCAGCGCGGCGAGACCGAGGCTCGCAACCAGGTAGCCGGTCAGCCAGCCGCCAAAGCCCAGCCACGGCACCAGCGGGTCGGTCAGGTACGGCAGGTCGCGCGGCAGACCCGGGTAGCGCGCGCGCACCCATTCGCGTGCGGCGTGGGAGCCCGGAGGCGCCGCCAGCGTGCGCAGGAACGCGCCAAACCAGAACGCGCCGCCGATGAACAGCGCCACAAGGAACAGCAGCGCCGCCGCCGACCAGGCGGGCACCACGCGGTTGTCCCGCTGGCGCAGCGAGGTGTTGACGACGCGGGCGGAGTCCAGATCGTTGAGCCGCTCGTAAGCCAACTGGCGGGCGTGATCGCGCTGGTACGCGCTCCACGTGCGCCCAAAGCCGCGCGATCGCAGCTGGGCGAGCGCCGCCTTGCCGTCCAGCACGCTCGCGGTCGGCGCTTCTGGCAGGCCCGTGAGGAGCGCGCGCACATCCAGCGACGGCGCCGTCACTTCTCTCGCCAGCGCCACGGCGCGTTCCGGGTGCTCCACCGCCAGTGCGTGCACGATCACCTGCTCGCGCGCACTCGCGGCGTGCTTGCCGTGGCCCGCGTCGATCTTGCGCGCGTGCTCGACCAGATCGCGCCAGTCGTCGTCCTCCGCCTTCTTCACCTGTACCGCGCCGCTGTCGACCGGCTCGGGCTTGCCGGCGCTCGGCTTCTTGGCGGTCGCCATCGGCTGCGGCTGCGTATTGGTCATCAGCCGCCAGATGAACGTGCGGCCGCGCAGTTCCGCCGTCAGCGCGTCGGGCTGTTCAATCGCTGTCGGTGCGCCACCGAGCAGGTGCGCCGCCAAAGGCACCGCCATCGTCAGGAACGCGAACGCCCACCACAGCGCGCGCGGCCCTGGCAGCAGCAGGCGTTCCCGCGGCAAACCGACGGGCGGCTGGCGATCGTCATGCTGGGGCTGGTCCGTCATCGCGTCCGGTCGCGCTTCCACGTGCGGAGCGCCAGTTCACAGGTTTGCGTCGGCACGCGGCTGGCGCGCTCCCGCCAGGCATCACAGGTGCGTTCGTCGGTGCCCGGTTGGCTGCAGAGCGTGTCAGCGAGTTCATGGCACGGGCGATCGCAGCCCGCCAGCAGCGCGAGAGCAAGGAGCAGACCGCTACCGGGAATTCGCAGGACACGCACGCGTCACTCCGTCTGTCGCGCCGTCCAAATCCGCGCTGATTCCTGCACCCACAGCATCATCTGCGGATGCGCCAACGGGGACGCGACGACGACGCCATCATACAGCGGCTTGCGCTGATTGAAACGCAGGATCCGGCCGTGAGCATCCGTTGAAATTCCGCCGGCTTCGTTCATCAGCAGCATGCCCGCGGCGGCGTCCCACTCAGAACGCGGCGCCGGCGTGGCGTGACCGTCAAAGCGCCCTTGCGCCACGAGCGCCATCTTGTACGCGAGGCTGCCCAACGGCTGGAGGTGCTGTTCATCGTGCAAGCCGTGCCACAGGCCGCGCGCCAGATCGCTGCGCGAGACGAGCACTTTGGCGTTCGGCAGATCCCAGGTGCGCTTGACCCGCAGGCGCGCGCCATCGCGGTCAAATGCGCCGCGGCCCTTCACGCCGTAGAACAGTTCGCCCGTCGACGGATTGGCGATGATGCCGATCAGCGGGCCAACGCCCGTCTCGACGAGACCGACGCTCACGCAGAATTCCGGTTGACCGGCGATGAGCGCGCGCGTGCCATCGATCGGATCGACGACCCACAGGTAGCGGTAATTGAGCCGCTCCATGTTGTCGGCGGTTTCTTCACTCAGCCAGCCCGCGGCCGGCAACAGGGGCCGGAGCTGCTTGTACAAAAAACGGTCGACCGCGATGTCGATGCTCGTCACCGGCGAAGCGTCGCCCTTGGCCCAGTCGCGAATCGGATTGCGCAGCAGCTCCAGCACCAGCTGCGACGCGCCCTCCACAACCTCAACGACCGCGCGGAGATCGGGCAGCGTCTGGTGCGCTTGCAGGTCTACGCGGGGCTTTTGCGGGTCATGCGACATGGGCGGACTTGGCCTCGGGTGTCGCCGCATCGGGGGCGGCTTCGTCGCGGATCTTGCGCGCCTCGATGAAAGCCGCCAGTTCAGCGATCCATTCCTTCCGGCGGGCAGGCGGCGCATCGCACCACGCGCCCAGACGCTCGGCCATTTGCGGCGCCACCGTCAGCAACCGCTCGCCTGCAAGATAGTACAGCTGCGTCCGGCGCACACACAGATCCGTCAGCGTCAGCACCATTTCTTCCCGGGTCAGCCACGCCAGCTCGCCCCACAGGTACGGCAAGTCCGGGAGCACGGGCGTTCGGCCATCGGGCTCAGCGTCGCAGGCCGCCAGCACGTCCTCGGCATCGCTGCCGTAGCTGCGCGCCAGATGCCACGCCACCGCTTCCGTCACCTTGTACTGGCCCTGCAGGCGGCCCGAGAGCGTCTCTAGCGGCCGAATCACACCCACCAGCTGGTCCGCGCCCGGCAACGGCAGCGTCGCGGTCGGGCTCGGCTTCAGTTCCGCAACCAGCTGCGCCGGAAGCAGCTTCAGCGCAGCGTCCACGGTTTGTTCGGCCATGACCCGATACGTCGTCAGCTTGCCGCCCGCCACGGTCACGAGCCCGCGCGGATCGGTCGAAATCGCGTGTTCGCGCGACGTTTTGTAGCTGGACTCCGACGCGTTCGCGACGAGAGGCCGGATGCCGGCCCACGAGCTCACGACGTCGCTCAGCGCCAACGGCCGATCCGGCGCGTCAAAGTGCTGATTGGCGGTGTCGAGCAGGTAGTTCGCGTCGGCAAACGTCGCTTCCGGCTCGCGAATGTCGCCGTGGTACAGCGTGTCTGTCGTACCCAGCACGGTCGCATTCGGCCACGGCAGGGCAAAAACCACGCGGCCATCGGCGGCGGTCATCATCACCGCTTGCGTCAGCGGCAGGCGATCGCGCGGTACAACGATGTGGACGCCCTTGGACGGCCGCAGCGTCTGCGTGGTCGGCGCGTGCTTCCACTTGCCGTGCATTTCATCGGTCCACGGCCCCGTCGCGGATACCACGGTCTGCGTCGCCACGAGGAACGTCTGGCCGGTCAGTTCGTCGCGCAGGCGCACGGACAGCAGGCGGTTGTTCTTCCAGACCGGCTCCACAAACGACACGCGCGACACGGGCAGGGCGCCCGCTTGCAGGGCCCCGCGCAGGTTGGCCATCACGAGGCGGCCGTCATCGGTCATGGCGTCCCAGAAACGCACGCCGCCGTCCAGCCCCGCGGACTTCAGCAGCGGCTCGAGGCGCTTCATCGGCTTGGTGCGGAGCGCGCGGTGGTGCATCACGCCGGAAAAAGACGCCAGCAGGTCGTAGAGCGTCAGGCCGAGATCCAGAATAAATACGCTGTGCTTCTTGCGCGCCTCATAGACGGGCAGCAGGAACGACTGGGGACGCGCGAGGTGCGGCGCCAAGCGCATCAACCGCTGCCGCTCGCGCACGGCTTCAAAAACCAGCGCCACATCGCCCATTTCCAGATAGCGCACGCCGCCGTGGATGAGCTTGGAGGAGCGCGAACTGGTGCCAATGGCGAAATCGCCGCGTTCAATCAGCGCCACTTTCAGGCCGCGCAACGCGGCGTCGCGGGCCACGCCTGCGCCCGTGATCCCGCCGCCGACAACGACCATGTCAAAGATTTCCGACTGCAGCCGGAGGATCATGGCGGGGCGTTGGTGGATCGAAAATGCCATGGCGATACGGAGGTCCTGCCCGGACAGCGGGCGGCGCGGAGTGTAGGCGATCCGGCCTCATTGAGCCAGTCAGATCGTTTGTTGCGGTGACGCGTCGAAGGGTTCAGACGGCCACACCCACCGGCCGTCGGGAGGTCATCATGAACCGCAAGCTGTTGTCCGCGTTGTCCGTTGTCCTGTCCTTGACCGCGTTGCCGGCGTTCGCCGACGCGCCGATGCCGCCGGATCTCACGCACATGGCGCAGCGGCGGCCCATCGTGCAAATCGCGATCCTGCTGGACACCAGCAACTCCATGGATGGCCTGATCGCGCAGGCAAAAGCCGAACTCTGGCGGATCGTCCATGAAATCGGCACGTACCAGAAAAACGGCCAGGCGCCGCTCGTGCAGGTGGCGCTGTACGAATATGGCAAGCAGTCGCTGCCGGCGAGCGAGGGTTTCATCCGCCAGGTCAGCCCGTTCACGACGGATCTGGACGTGATCAGCGAGGCGTTGTTTGCGCTGACGACAAATGGCGGCGATGAATTTTGCGGCCAGGTCATCGATCGCGCGATGGGCGAATTGAACTGGAGCGCCGATCCGGCCGATTTTCGCGCGATCTTCATCGCCGGCAACGAGCCATTCACGCAGGGCACGGTCGATTTTCAGAAGTCGGTCGCCAAGGCGGCGGCACGCCACGTCGCGGTCAACACGATCCACTGCGGCGGTTTCACGGAAGGCGCGCAGACGGGCTGGCAAGAAGGCGCGCGGCTGGGCGGCGGCGCGTACCTGAGCATCGACCCGAACGTGGCGCAGTTGCACGTGGCGACGCCGTACGACGATGAGATCGTCAAGAAGAGCGACAAGTTGAGCGAGACGTATGTGGGCTACGGCAAGAGCGGCGCGAGCAAGAAGGCGCGGCAGGTGGCGCAGGATAGCAACGCCAAGATGGCGGGATCGGCGGTCGGGCGCGCGTCGGTCAAGGCGTCGGCCAAGATGTACGCCAACGCGGACTGGGACGTCGTCGACGCGCTGGAGGAAAAAGGCGTGAGTTTCCGGGACGCCAAGCCGGAAGACCTGCCGCCGGAAATGGCCAAGTTGGCGCCGGAGCAGCGCGACGCGTTCGTGAAGCAAAAAGCCGCGGAACGCACGCAACTGCAGAAGGAAATGGCGGAACTGGAGCAGAAGCGCCGAACGTTTGAGATGGGCGAACGGGCGAAGAATGCGCTGAAAGATCGCAATACGTTTGATTCGGCGGTGCGCAAGGTGCTGGAGACGCAGCTGGAGACGCGCAAATTCAAGCGGACCGAGGAGAAGCCGGGCAAGTAAGTCCGGAGGCTCGGGCGACCGCGTCAGGCGCGGAGGTGGGTGCCACGCGCCCGGACGGGGGTGATCGCGGACGAGCGGTCGCCCCCGTTGGCGTTTTGGCGGCGAATGGCGCGCAATGGACGGCGTCGGGCGCGGCGCGTAGTCTGCCACCGCAGCAGTTGTGTCAACGTGTGAAGAAACAGCGCCCCTCCGGGACCCCGGGCCGCGACGCTCGCAACCCAGAGTGAGCACGCGACGCCGGAGGGGTGGCGCGTGAATCTGGCTCGAAGGGGAGGTCCGCATGCACCAGTTGTCCAGTCATCCGCCGCGTTGGGTCCGCCTGTGCGTGGTCATCGGAACCGCGGCGTTGGCGCAGAACGCGCTGGCAGCACCGCTGGATCTGTATTGGCCGCAGTTCCGCCATGACCCGGCGCACACGAATTTCTCGCCCGGCAAGGGTCACCTCGACGCGCCGACGGTGAAATGGCGCTTGCCGCTGGGCGGCAGGACCGTGGCGGCGCGGATGTTTGACGTCGACCTCGACGGCGTTGACGACGTGGTCTCGATCGAAGGCGGACGCGTGACGGCGCGCGGCGCGAAGGGACAAGTGCTCTGGGGCTCGGCGCAACTGGCTGCGACCGCGATTGCCGGAATCGGCGATGTGGATGGCGACGGGACCGCCGACGTCGCAGTCGCCGCGGCCAATCGAGCGCACATCGTGCGGGCGAGCGACGGCGTCGTGCTTTGGTCGTCGGACATCCAGACGCCGGCGTTGGGGTATCTCGCGCTGAGCGACTTCGACGGCGATGGCATTCTGGACGCTGCGATCGGCGCCAGCCAGGGCGGAACGCCGGTGCCCCAGCCCGTGACGCACATCTTTGGCTTTGTTGGTGGGGCAAAACTCCTCGCGACGACGGCGCAGGCCGCCACCAGCGAGGACAAGCCCTTCATCGACAGCCAATGCCCGCTGGACATCGACGGCGACGGTCTGCTGGACTTCCTGCTGCCGGGCGGCACGCATTTCTACGCGTACTCGGGCAAGACCGGCCAACTGCTCGGTCAGTCGCCGGCGTTCACGACGATTGGCCAGCAGCCGCAGAGCTGCGGTTCCTTCCGTCCGGATGCCGCCAAGGCGCCAATCGTCCTCTACGCCGGCGATCTCGCGCTCGCGAGCTACCTGTGGCATGGCGTTGCGGCGCTGCAACTGCAGGACGGCGCGCTGAAGCTCCTGTGGTCCAACCTCCTGCCGGAACTGGCGACGCAGCACTTTGTGACCGTGCCGGGCAGCATCGCGGATCTGGATGGCGACGGCGTTGGCGAAGTGATCGCGGCGGTCTTTGACAAGGGCGTGTGGCAGTTGGAGGCCCGCGATGCGGCGACGGGCGCGGTGCTCCAAACGCTGAGCGCGGCGCAAATGCCGGGCGTCGCGACGGGCGGACCCTACCTGCGCGGAATCGCGCGGATGACGGCGGACGCACACGCGAGCCTTGTGGTGCAGCGCGTCGACGCGGGCGCGGCGCCGGCGATGGGGCCGCTCACGCTTTGGCAGTGGACGCGCAAGGGCGGTTTTGTGCAGTACGCCGATTTGGGCGTGGGTGGGCTCTCCACCGCCAACTGGCACACGGCCAACGGCGCGGCGCTGGTGGCCAACGCGGATCCGCTTGCGACGCTCCGACCGTGGGGCGACCTGCAGGCGCCGCACCGGGATCTGCTGATCCTGCGCGACACCGACGGCGACAACGCGGTCGACAGCGTGGACAACCTGCGGATCGGCGACGCGGGCGAGATCACAAGCGTCGGCAAGCTGCCCCTGCCGCGCGGCGCGCAACTGCTGGGCATGGCCGCGACGGGCGCGGGGCAGGCCAACGCGCTCGTGCGCAGTCTTGTCGATGGCACGGTCGGCTTTTTCCCCGCGCCGACTGGCGCCCCGGCCAACGACGCCAACGGCGACGGCCTCGGCGATCTGCGTTTTGGCGGCGTGGTGAGCGCCTACCTCGCCATCGCACCCGCGACGGATGCGGAGAAGCGTGGGCGAATCCTGGTGTCCGTGGGTGACAGCGCGCACCTGCTCGACACGACGGCGGCGGGGCCGATGAACGCGCCCACCGTCGCGCTGGATCTCGCGCTGCCCACGCTCGCCCCGCGCGCGAACTTCGCCGACGTCAATGGCGATGGCCAGCGTGACATCGTCGTGCGCTCCGTCAGCAAGAACCAGGTCGTTTCACTCGCTGCGTTTGCCCTGAGCGGCGCGCCCATGTGGACGTACACGCATCCAGACGGACCGTGGGCGTGGGGCGGAACGGAGGGCGATCCGTTCGTCATCGCCGACGTCAATGGCGACGGCGCGGAGGACCTGATTTGCGAATGGGACTTGCTCGGCGCGACCGGCCAAAACAAGTTCATGACGGTCATCTCCGGCAAGACGGGCGCCGATCTTTGGCCCACGGACGCCAAATGCCGCCTCGGCGCCACAGCGTTCAGCCTTGACCTCCTTGCGGCACCGATGCGCATCGTCAGCTCCGTCTACAATTATCGCTACACGTGCGACGCCGCGACCGGCAAGATCACCGAGGAATTCATCGGCAAAGAGCCGCGCTACGGCGTTTCCATGTTGACCGACCTGGACGGCGACGGCGCGCAGGAGCACGTCCTCTGCGGCTCCAGCGAAGGCCTGGCGGCGGAGAAGACCGTCGGTTTCCAGACGCTGTGGCAGGCGCCGATCCCGGGTTCCTACCACGCATCAGGCGCGCTCGTGCTCGTGGGGGCACAGCCGCTGGCGGCGCACGCGAGCCTGACGCAGCCGACCGTCCACGTTGTCGCGGCCAAGACCGGCGCTGCTGTCTGGAATTCCGGCTATCTCGGCGGGCAGCAGGTCGCCGTCGACGTTGCTGCAAAGTCTGGTTTTGCCTCGGCGGGCTTGCTTGCCGCCGCGGATTTGACTGGCGCGGGGCATCCCTCGCTGCTGTTTCGCACCACGGAAGGCTACCTGTACTGCGTCAACGCGCTGACGGGCGCGATCGATTGGTCGCTCAATTGGGGCGGCGCGTTTGCCGATCCGGTCGTTGCCGACATCGACGGCGATGGCGAACTCGAGCTGCTCGCTGTCGCGTCCGACGGCGCGCTCTACGCTTTTGACCACAGCAATGTTCCCGCGGTCGCGTGGGTCCGGGAAAACGTTGGCAACGGCCCGGCGCTGGATGATGCGGCTGACATCGATACGCAGGAGGACGCGCGCACGCTGCACGTGAACTGGGCACCGGAAGCGGGCGCAGAGGGCTATGCAGTCTCCGTACTCGACCAAAATGGCGCGACGATTTTGCCGGCCCAGTCGTATGGCGCCGGGGCGCAAGCGACGCTCACGGGACTGACCATGCACCTCGGGCAGCACTATCAGGTCGCGGTCCAGGCGTACTCCGCGGCGGGTCCCAATCAGGCTTTTGCCCCGACGACGCTGTCTGACGGCGTGACGATCGTCGATGCGTCGCCGCCGTGGATCGACGGACAGCAGCTCGTGCCGTTCGCCGTGCAGGCCGGTCAACCGGTTAAGATCCTTGCGGACTTGCACGACAAGACGTTGGTGCGCGATTGGCGCGTCCAGATCACGCCGGTGGGAGGGACGACGCCGCTGTGGCAGAAGCGGGGCAATACGGCGCAGCCCGATGTGCACCTGAACGAGACCTGGCTGACGGCGACGGATGCTGGCCAGCCTTTGCCGCCCGACGATTACGTTGTGCACGTGGAGGTGCGGGATGGCGCGCAGCACGCCGCGGCGGTCGACATGACCTTGCACGTCTGCGGCGCACCGCCGTTCAGTGCAACGGCCTGCAACGCTGGCGATCTCACGGGTCAGGATGCCAGCGGAAGCGGCGGTGATGTCGACAGCCTGCCACAGCGGGAAAACGAGGGCTGCGGCTGCCGCGTCGCCGGGACGCACAACAGCATTCCCGTCGGCGGCGTTTGGTTCCTGGCGGCGTGCCTCTGGCTGATCCGGCGCTCCCGCACTGCCCGCCCGAGCTAGCGCGATTCAGAGCCCCGCGGCTTGCTCCGGCGTCAGGTCCAGCACCGATTCCGTCCCCGACCAGATGAATGGAATGCCCGGATTGCGGTAGAGATTGCTGGGAATCCCGGCGGCGATCTCCGCGTGGTAGGCCGGCAGCCGCGACCAGTGCATCCCGTGACGGCTGTGGTGGGCGGTGTGGTAGCCCAGGTTGCCCGTCGCCAGGTTGTAGCCGCGGTGGAGGATGTTGTAGGACGCCCGCAGGTGGTCGTCCGTGCGCAGCCCCGCGTGGTGGAAATACGTCGCCCACACCGTCACGTACAGGGACGTCGCCATCGGCAGCGCGAGCACGAACAGCGCGTTGTACGGCCGCAGCACGAACGCGCCGATCAGCAGCGCGACCTGCAGCGCGCCCATCGCAAGAAAGATCCGCTGCTGGAGCGGGTGCTTCTTGCCGACCGCATAGCAGCGCGGATACGCCGTCAGCGCGCCGATGATACTGTATTCCGACTCGCGCATGATGGAACCGTCCTCGCGCGCCCAGCGCGACTCATCCAGATCCTGGTTCAAGTAGTTGCGATGATGACCGACGACGTGGTGGAGGAACCACGCGTGCGAGGTTACGCCCGTCTGGAAACCGAACATGATTTCCAGCAGGCGATTGGCCCACGCCACCCGGAAGAACGTCAGGTGCTGGTGGTGATGATTCCAGGAGCAGATCCAGCCCTTGGGGATGATGCCCAAGCCGAACCAGAGGATGGGGAACCACCAGGTCGTGGCCGTGAACAGGACCCAGAGGTCGGCGGCAAAGTAGGTGGCGAAGAGCAGGACCGGAATGCGGTCCTCGGGAAAGCGAAAGAAGGTCATGCGGCGGTCACTCATCCGCGAGAACGCGCGGCAGACAGTCGATAGCAAGCGCGGGCTGCAGACTCAACGCTGCGGGCGTTTTGCGAACGATCCGTGACTGAACCGTGAAAATGCCACCGGCCTTCGTGCCGCTCTGTTACGGTCATGGGCCACTCTCGCTGGAGCCACCTCGTCATGTCGCAAAATCCCTCACTCGCTGTGCTCGGCTGTGGCTACGTTGGCGCGGCGGTCTGCCGACAAGCGCGAGCCGCCGGATTGCGCGCGGTTGGCGTCGTGCGTTCTGAGGCCTCGCGCGCCCGCCTCGCGGCAGAAGGGATTGAGGCCGTGCGTGCGGACATCGTCGCGGGTGAGTTGGCGCGGGTCGCCGGACCGTTCGACCTGGTCGTGTATGCCGCAAGCGCGGGTGGCGGTGGGCTCGACGGCTATCGTTCAGCGTACGTTGACGGCGTGCGCGCCGCGCTCCAGTGGGCGGAAGCGGTGGGCGCGCGCAGCTTTGTGTTCACAAGTTCGACGGGCGTGTATCGCCAGGACGGTGAAGTCGACGAGCACGCAGTGGTGGGCGGATCCGGGACGGCGGACATCCTTGTGGAAGGCGAAAACCTTGTGCTCACCTCGCACTTTGCCACGCGCGCGGTCCTGCGCCTTGGCGGCCTCTACGGTCCGGGGCGGCATTATCTCTACGTCCAGATCGCCAACGGCAATCGCGTCATCGCGGGGCAGACGAGCCATCGCATCAACTACCTGCATCGCGACGACGCGGCTTCGGCGGTGCTGGCGGCGGCGCTGGCGCCCACGGGTTCGTACACGTTGAACGTCACGGATGGACGGCCGGTGGTCAAGGCGGATCTCGCACGCTGGATTTGTGCGCGGTTGCAGGTCGGTACGCCGGTCTTGGATGAGACCGCCACGGCTTCCCGGCAGCCGCGGGCCGGCGCGGGGCAACCGCCGGATCGGACCATTCGCGCCGACGCGATTCGCCAGCAGCTCGGCTGGCAGCCGGTCTACCCCGACGTCTATGCGGGCCTCGCCGCGGACTTTCCGCTGACCTGACCGGCGCCCCGCGACTGGCGTTCGCGGCGGGCATTGGGCAAGCTGACGCGTGAGGCGGCGATGAGCGGACTGGATCAGCGACCTGACAAGCAAGCGCGCAAGCCCGTCCATGCGCAGGAGCAGGCGCGTGAGAGCCAAGCCGCCAGCCCGCGGATGCCGCAACGGCCGCAGCCCGGCAAGTCACAGGAACCGGCGACGGAGAGCCAAACGCCGCAGGACAAGCTCGGCGCGGTGCTGATGGCGCTGGCGGGCAAGACGCCCAACGCGATGCCCGGCGCGCTAACGTGGAGCCAGGCGGGTGCGGTGTCGATGGCGCCGCCGTCCGTGCGCGGGCAGGCCCGGACGGACGCGTTGCGCGCGCATCTGGCCGTGCATGGACACAGCCGCGCGGGCGAGGTGCTGCAGGCGCTGACGGGGCAGGCACCGACGATCGTCGCGACGCGCGATCTTGCGCTGACCTGGACAACGCTCGTTGCCGCGATGGCCGCCGGCCACACCGTGATTGCCGGTGGTGGCGACGACACACCGACGGAACGGCATGGCCGGCCCCGTGCGGCGGTCGTCTGCGCTGTGGCGATGGTCGGGGGCGAGCGATGCGCAACCCTGCTGACGGCCGATGGGTCGGAGGAAGTCGTGGCGCTGTCGGTGCTCTGTGGCGAATTTGCTGAAATCGCGATCGCCGCCGCCGATTGACGGGGCTTGCTGTCGCCATTTGGGAACAAACGTCTTGCCGCGCGTGTTGGCCCTGCGCGAATCTCTGGGTCGGCGCCGCCATCGGCCCGCGCCGCATCGTCCCATCCGCCCGAGGAAGCCGCGCATGTCCCGTCCGTTGCCCATGATCCTGATCTTCCTCGCCGTCATCGCGCTGATCGCCGGCGGCTCGCACTATTTCCTGTGGACCCGCCTCGTCCGCGCGACTTCGCTCGATACGCCCTGGCGCGCGATCGTCACCGCGCTCCTTGTCACGGGCGGGCTTGTCATGCCGGCGAGCCTCATCGTGCACCAGCTCGTCGACGCGCCGTGGTCGCGTGCGTTGTCCTTTGTCGGCTACGTCTGGATGGGCCTCGCGTTCTTCCTGTTGCTCGGCCTGGGCGCCGCGGATCTGCTGCATCTGGGCGATCGCCTGTTCGCGTCCTTCCGCAGCCTGGAGCCCGATCCCAACCGCCGGCTGTTTCTCGCGCGCACCATGGGCGGCGGCGTTGCGGCGTTCACGGCGGTTGCCGGCACGGCGGCGCTGCGCTCAGCGCTCCATGAAGCCAAGCTCGTCGACGTGGTCGTGGCGCTGAAGCAACTGCCCAAGTCCTTGCACGGACTCACGATCATTCAAATCAGCGATCTGCACGTTGGCCCGACGATTCGGCGCGACGTGGTGGAAGCGCTCGTCGATCGCGTCAACGCGCTGCAGCCGGACATCGTGGTGCTGACCGGCGATCTGGTCGACGGTTCAGTGGCAGCGCTGGGTCCAGAGATGACCGCGTTCAAGCGCCTGAAGAGCAAGCACGGCGTCTTCTTTGTTACGGGAAATCACGAATACTACTCGGGTGTTGACAGTTGGCTGGCGTGGTGGCGGCAGCAGGGCGTGACGGTGCTCCGCAACGAGCGGGTGACCATCGGCACGGGTGCTGACGCGATCGATCTGGCGGGCGTCGACGACTGGCAGGCGGGGCGGTTTGGCAACGGCCATGGCCACGACATGCCCAAGGCGATGGCCAACCGCGTGCCGGATCGCGCCGTGATCCTGCTGGCGCACCAGCCCAAGAGCATTGAAGAAGCGGCCGCGCACGGCGTCAGCCTGCAGCTCTCGGGGCACACGCACGGCGGGCAGCTGTGGCCGTTCTCGTATCTTGTCGGCCTCCAGCAGCCCTACGTTGCGGGCTTGGCGCAGCACAAGGACACGTGGATTTACGTGAGCCGCGGCACGGGCTATTGGGGCCCGCCGATGCGTTTGGGCGCGCCATCGGAGCTGACGCGCATCGTGCTGCACGCCGCCGCCTGACTTTCGCCGCGGGGTCACTTCTGGTAGCGTGCGCGTCCCGTTCAACCCTCTGACCCCACGGACACCCATCATGCCCACGCTCCCCTCCGGCCTCCGCTTTGAAGACATCACCGTTGGCACCGGCGCCACGCCGACCACCGGCAAGCGCGTCACCGTCCACTACACCGGCACGCTGACCAACGGCAGCAAGTTCGACAGCTCGCGCGATCGCGGCGAACCCTTCACCTTCGTGATCGGCGTCGGTCAGGTCATCAAGGGCTGGGACGAAGGCGTCGCGAGCATGCAGGTCGGCGGCCGCCGCACCCTCAACATCCCCGCGGCGCTCGGCTACGGCGTGCGCGGCTATCCGCCCGTCATCCCCGGCAACTCGGAATTGGTGTTTGACGTCGAACTCCTCGCCGTCGGCTGATGCGTCGCCTCGGTCTTCTCCTTCTGCCGCTCGCGTTCTCGGCGTGCACGCTGCACGTCGTCGCGCCTGAGCCGGATGTTCGCACGTTGCAGCCCGTTGAACCGGCTGCGGAAACGTCGTTCATCGCGGCCGTGGCGCGCTTGCCGCTTGGGCAGTTGGCGGGCCTTGTGGAGCGGTACGCGCTGGCGCCGGTCCATCGCGATGGCGAATCTGGGCTTGTGCGCTGGAGCGTCGACGTCACGCGCGCCGGAATCGTGACGCCGCGGTCGGACAACGGCGCCTTGTGCCTGCTGGTGCCGTTCCGCGTGCTGGCGCGCGCGCAGGCGTTTGGCAGCAGCTTGGACAAGACGCTGAACGCGGACATCGACCTCTGTGCGCAGCCGGCGCTCAGTCCCAACGGCGACCTGCACCTCAATGGCGTCGTGGCGCGCGTGAGCCTGCAGAACCTGAACCTGCCCGGACCGCTGAGCTTGCTGTCCAACGTCGCCGTCGATGCGCTCCAGAACCTGCTGGCGCGGCAGCTGACTGACCTGATCAGCAAGGTGAGCCTGCCGGTGGCGAGCGCCGTCGCGCCGATGACGGCGGCGATGAATCGGCCGATGCCGTTGCAGCAGCAAGGGTGCCTGAAATTGCGCGCGCAGGGCATCACCGCGACCCAGCCGGAAGTCGATCCCAGCGCGCTGCGCCTGGCGATCGTTGTCGCGGCGCTGCCGACCGTCGAACAGCCGTGCGTGTTGGTGGCGGACGTCGCGCCGCAGTTGCCGGTTGCGATCCACGTGGCGCGCGAGCTGAACGTGCCGGAGACCCGCCTGTTGCTGCCGATCGGCATTTCCCTCGACGCGGTGCGCGCCCAGACCGAGAAGCAACTGATAACCGGAAAGCCGCTGCCGCTGGGCAAGCCCGGCGAGGATCGCGGCTGGATCCAACTGGACGGCATCCGCCTCGATTCCGCCAAGGGCGCGCTGCTGATGCACGTGCGCGTCCACGGCGAAATCGCCGATTCTTTCCTGTGGATTCCGATCCACCGCAAGATCGAAGGCGAGTTCATCATCTGGGGCGTGCCGGAAGTGACGCCGACGGAGATCCACCTGACCGACGTGCATCTGGACATGCAGACCGACGATCGGCTTGTGGAGCTGGCGGTTGCGCTGAAGAATGCCGACCTGACCGCGCAGATCGCCGCGCAAGTGCGGATTCCGCGGGACAGCATCGAGGCGCAGGCGCGCACGGCGGTGCTGGGCCTCGCGCAGCCGCTCGACGTGGACGGGCAGAAGCTGCCGGTGCGTATTGAAATCAAGCAGTTGACGGTCGAGCGCGTGCGCGCCGCGGGCCAGCGACTTGAGGTGCTGGTGCGGTTCGTTGGGCAGATTCTCATCGGCGCGACCGATCGGATTTGACGCGACCGGCGGATTCGTGCCACTTCCGAGCTGGAGATTCAGCCTGCCATGCCCGCTCAAGACGAAAACACCGCACGCCGCCAGATCGCTGAAGTCGCGCGGGAAATCTACGGCCGCAAGCTGTCCGGTGCGTCGGATGGCAATCTCAGCGTGCGTTTGACCGACGGCCGGATCGCCACGACGCCGACGGGCGTGCACAAGGGCCGCATGCGCCCGGAAGATGTGGTGATTGTCGACGCTGCGGGCAAGACCGTGGGGCCGGGCAAGCCGTCGAGCGAACTGGCGCTGCATCTGGCGGCGTATCAGGCGCGGCCGGACGTGGACGCGGTGATTCACGCGCATCCGCCGATGGCGATTGCGTACCAGCTCGCCGGTGGCCTGCTGTCGGAAGTGCTGGTGAGCGAAGTCGTGTTCGCGTGTGGGCTGATCGCGACGGCGCCGTACTCGACGCCGACGACGCAACAGGTTCCGCAAGTGCTCGCGCCGTTCCTGCGCTGCTATGACGTGATCCTGATGGAGCGCCACGGTTCGGTGACGCTGGGGCACGACCTCGATGCCGCGCTGGTCCGGCTGGACGCGCTGGAACACACGGCGCTCATCTACTGCACAGTGAAGATGATGGGCGGCGCGCAGCCGATCGCGCCGCGCGAGGTCGACAAGCTGTTCGCAATCGCCAAGCCGCAAGTGCCGCTGTACCGCCAGCCGGGCGCCGCATGTCCGTCGCCGGAGCCGCAGGTGCCGGTCGATGAACGGCTTGTCCAGGCGGTGTTGGCCGCGCTGGGTCGCCGATGACGGACGCTGGCGATTCTCCGCTGCCCGCGGGACGCAACGGCGCGGCGCGCGACCGTTCCGTGCAGAAACTGCTGCGCGTGGGCACCTGGGGCCAGACGCTGGTGCAGGAATCGGTGGACGGGCAGGGCGCGCGGCTGGTGCATGAAATCGCGGTGCGGCCGGGTGAGGTGGACGGCGCGCTGGCGCTTGTCGAGGCGTGGCGGGCCTTTCACCATCCCACTTTGCACACGCTGCAGCATGGCACCGTCGCACAGCCGGCTGGGAGTCCAGGGCAAGTGCTGCGGCTGGAGAGGCCGCTGCCGCGCGGGACGCCGCTTGCCCAGGTGTTGCCGCGGGCGGCGCTGGGCGAGGACGCCGTGGCCGCGCTGTTTGTCGATCTGGCCAAGGGGCTCGCGGAGCTGCACGCCGCTGGCCTTGTGGCCGGCAACCTGAGTGCAGAGACGCTGCTGCTCTGTCCGCCGGGTCAGGACGATGCCGCGCCGCTGCTGCTTGTCGACGCCGGTTTGCCGGGCATCGTGATCGCCGCGAGCGGGCCGCTGGGCGACGTGGCCAATCCGCGCCTGGGCCAGCTGCTGGCGGTGCCTGAGGTCGTGGCTCCGGAGGTCCTCGCCGGTCAGGCACCGACGCCTGCGGCGGATCTCTTTGCGCTTTGCGCAGTGCTCGCCGGGACGCTTCTGGGGCGCCCGGTCTTTGAGGCGGCGAGTACCGCGGCGCTGCGGGCGGCGATGGCGCAAGGGCCGGCGCCGACGGCCATGGCGGAATTGACGAGCACGGCGCCCCATTTGGCGGCGATCCTCCAACGCGGTCTGGCGGCGCAGCCGTGGGCGCGCGCGGGTGTGCTGGCGGAGCTGATCGAAGCGCTGACCGCCCGCTGTGGCGGCTTGCCGACGACGCTCGCCGATGAGCGGACGGTGCTCGCGCCGTGGGCGCCCGGTTCGCCGCTCATCGCCCTCGCCGCGTATGCGTCGTCGGTGCCGTGGTCCGCACAGTTTCCGGAGAGCGCCGTCGTTGTCGCCTCCAGCGCCGCAGCCGCTGCCGGTCCGGAAGGTCAGGCCAAGCTGCGCGCCGCTCTGGACGAGCTCGAACTGGAGCGCCGTCGCGGCCAGACGCAAGCGGAAACCCAGGGGCGCAACGTCCTCTCGCGGCTCATCATCGTCGCGCTCTTTGGCTTGCTCGCTGCGGCCATCGCGGCGACGGCGGTGCGTCAAGCCCACCGTGCGCAGCTCGCGCTGCATCCCCAGCGGGCGGCCGATACGCTCGCGCCGCCGCCCATCAAGCCGTTGCCCAAGCCGCGCGTGCTGTTTGAGACGCCGCCGCCGGAGTAACCGCCGCGCGGCAATCCTGCTATGCTCTCGCGCCTGATTCAGGAGCCGCGCATGTCCACCCGCCTTGAACACGATTCCCTCGGCGCCATCGCCGTGCCGTCCGACCGCTTCTGGGGCGCGCAAACGCAGCGGAGCCTGGAGCACTTTCGCATCGGCCACGAGCGGTGGCCGCGGTCGCTCCTGCGCGCGTTGGCCATCGTCAAACGCAGCGCCGCGATCGTGAATGCGCGGGACGGCTTGCTGACCGAGCCGATGCGGGACGCCATCGTCGCCGCGGCTGATCAGGTGATCGACGGCAGCCTGGACAGCCATTTCCCGCTGGTCATTTGGCAGACGGGCTCCGGCACGCAGACTCACATGAACGCGAACGAAGTCATTGCGTTTGTCGCCAGTCAGCGGCTCGGCCAGCCCGTGCACCCCAATGACCACGTCAACCGCAGTCAGTCGTCCAATGACGTGATGCCGACGGCGATGCACATCGCGGCGGTGGAAGACGTGCGCCTGAAGCTGCTGCCGGCGGTGCTGGCGCTGCGCAATCACGTGGAAGGCAAGTCGCTCGAGTTCAAGGACGTGGTGAAGCTGGGGCGCACGCATGGCATGGACGCGGTGCCGCTGACCGTGGGCCAGGAGTTGTCCGCGTGGGTGAGCCAGCTGGACCACGGCCTGCAGGCGATTCGCAACGGCCTCGCGCACGTGCAGGAGCTGGCCATCGGCGGCACTGCGGTGGGGACGGGGCTGAATGCGCCGGCGAAATTCGGTGACGACGTGACGTGGGAGATCGCGGGCTACACGCAGATCCGGTTTGTGCCCGCGCCGAACCGGTTTGAGGCGCTGGCGAGCCACGACGCGCTCGTCGAGTTGCACGGCGCGCTCAAGCGGTTGGCCGTGAGCCTGCTGAAGATCGCCACCGACGTGCGGATCCTCGCGAGTGGTCCGCGCGGTGGCCTGGGCGAGCTGATCCTGCCGAGCAATGAGCCGGGGAGCTCGATCATGCCCGGCAAGGTCAATCCCACGCAGGCGGAGGCGCTGGCGATGGTGGCGATGCGGGTGATGGGCAATGACGTGACGGTCGGGATCGCGGGCAGCCAAGGATTGCTGCAGCTCAACGCGTGCAAGCCGGTCATCTTGCACACGGTCATCGAGTCGATCGGGCTGCTCGCGGACGTCTGCGCGAGTTTTGACGTGAACTGCATCGTCGGGCTTGAAATCAACCGCAAGGCGATTGCCGCGCATCTGGACCGCAGCCTGATGCTCGTCACCGCGCTGACGCCGCGGATTGGCTACGAGCGCGCGGCGGAAGTGGCCAAGTTCGCGCAGGCGCAGGATCTGACGATCCGCGAAGCCGCGCTGCAACTGCAGGTGCTGGACGCGGCGACCCTGGACGAACTTCTCGCTCCCGAGCGCATGACCGCGCCGGCGTCGGAGCGCTGACGCATGCCGGTTGTTCGTTGGCGCTGGCCGCTCTACACGCTGGTCCTGGGCATTTCCGCCCTGGTGACGCTGCCGCTTTGGCTTGTGCACGTGCTGCCCGCAGCGGGCTGGACGCAGAATCTGCACGTGGCGCGCGTGCTCTCCGACGTGATGACGCGGGGCCCCGACGCGCTGCATGGCCGACTCTGGGTGCCGACGCCGGTGACGTTGGTGCCGTACGCGCTCGCGCTGCTGGGGCCCAAGCTGGGCTTCGCCATGGCGGCGCGGCTGATCGCGACGTTGGCGCTGTTCGCACTGCCGTGGGCCTGGATTGGCTGGCTGCGGGCGTCGGGACGCAGTCCGTGGCTGGTTGTGGCGGCGCTTCCGTGGCTCCTGGGACCGGCGTACCTGCAGGGCGACCTGCCGCTGCTTGTGGCGTGGCCCCTGTGGTTCTGGGCGCTCGCGGCGCAGTTGCAGGCGATGCGAGAGGGCGGCGCGTGGCGGTGGCTGCGGCTGGCGGTGCCGGTGGCGCTGCTGGCGGTGACCCAGCCCGTGGCGTTCCTGACGATCCTCGGGTTGCTGCCGATCCTCGCGATCCTCCAGATCGGTCGCGCGGGCTGGCGGTCGGCGTTGCGGTCCCTGCTTCTGACGCTGCTCGCGCTATTGCCGGCGATCGCGCTGCTGGTGCCCTGGATCGGCAAGATTTTCGCCTCGCTCGGCGGCGCGCACGCGTTTGCCCACGCCTGGCGCAGTGAGTGGTGGCTGCCGGGCGACAACTTCCGCCAGCTCGCCGACTTGTCCCTGGATGGCTTTGGCAACCACGGCCCGCGGATCGATTCGCTCAAGGAAATGCGCGAGCGCGTGGGGGAAATGCTCGCGTTTGCCTGGCTGCTGGTGCTGATGGTGTGGCTGGCGGCGGCGATGCGTCAGGCGCGCGAGCGACCGGTGCCGCAGCACGAGCTTGCCAATCCGCATCCGGCGCATGCGCTCGCGGCCCTGACGCTCGCGTATTTCCTCCTGCCGGCGCGGCTGATTGCGCCGATTCCGCTGCTGCAATTTTCCGGCCTGCTGCCGCCGGTCATCGGGATGCTCGCGGCCCTGGCGCTGCCACTGGACCCGCTGGCGCCGCCGCCGTCCATGCGGATCCGGACGTGGTCGGCCTCCGCCGTGCTCGGGATCGTCGTGGCGATCCTGCCGGCGTTTGCAATGCGTTCACTGCTGTTGGACAGCGTCGGGTTCGGGTCGATGACGCAGGCGCTCGCCACGCTGCCGGTTGATCAGCGGGTGTGTACGGTGTCGGCGCGCAGCGATGTGCGGCATGTCCGCGCGGGCGTGCACGACGATCTGGCGGCGTGGCCGCTGATTCTGCGCGGCGGCCTCGTCAACGAGCCGGTGCCGGACGTGCTGTGGACCCCGGTTGTGGAGTACGCCAACGGCCATCTGCCGTACCTCCCGCGCGCCCAGGATGTGCGCCTCGACGATGCGCGCGCGTGTGCGTACATCGCGGTGTTTCGCGATCCCGGCGTGGCTGTGGATCAGATCGCCAAGCAGTTCAAGCCGTTGCCGCGCCTTTACAGCCGGGACATGTGGGAGATTTACCAGAACCTGCGCGCCACGACCTGGCCGCCGCCGGTCTGGCTGACGCCGCAGACGGAGCGGATGACGGCTTGCGCGACGGCGATGATCGGCCTGGTGCCGGTGCAGATGCCGCCCGAACAGGTGGAGACGATGCAGGCGCGCGCGCGGCTCGGGTGGAATATCCGCTGCGTGGATGCCGCGCCGCCGCCGCCGGAGCAACTGCCGGTGGACGCGCCCATGCGCCTCGCCGTGCCCATTCCCCAGCAACCGCCACAGGTGCAGCGCGTGCCACTGGCGCCAACCGTGCTACATTAGCCCAAGTGCCGTGTGACAGCGGCGAACAAGGTCTCCGTGGGTCAGCCGCTGTTTTCTGTCTTCGGCATTCCGGTGCATGTGTCGATTTGGCACTTGCTGACGCTGCTCTTCTTCTTTCAAACCTCGTTCCAGAACGGCGTGGAGTTCGGCTTGGCGATGCTGTTCGCCGCGAGCGCCTCGGTCTTCTTGCATGAGATGGGCCATGCGCTGACGAGTCGGCATTTTGGCCTGCAGCCGACCGTCGTCCTGACCGGCTTTGGCGGCTTCACCTCGCATCAGCCGGCGCGGCGGCCGCGGGACGAGTTCCTGGTCGTGGCGGCCGGGCCAACGATGAACTTTGTGCTCGCGGGCTGCCTGTTTGGCCTGCACGCGGCGTTTGCGGGTGAGGAAGGCGATACGGGGTTTGCCCAAGTGCTGATGTCGCAGATCATTTTTCTCAACATTTTCTGGGGTGTCTACAACCTCCTGCCGATCATGCCGCTGGATGGCGGGCAACTGCTGCGCGTGACGTTGCGGCGGTTCGTCAAGAAGTCGCTGAATGCCGATCGCTGGACGCACCGGGTCGGGCTGGTGCTGGGCGCCGTGATGGCCGTGTTCTTTGCCGTGCAGTTCCACAGCGTGTTTGGCGCGGTGCTGCTGGGCCTCGCGGCGTTTGAGAACTACCGCGCGCTGCAGAACGTCAACAACATGGACGCCGATTACCGCGCGGATCGACCGCATGAGCGCGTCGGCGAATTGCTGCGGCAGGCGCGAACGGCGTTTGAGGCGCGCGACTTTGAAGCCGCGATGCGGTTCTGCCATCAAGCCCGCGCGGAGCCGGAGCTGTCGCCAGCCGAGATTCGCCACACATGGCACATCCTTGCGATCTCGGCGGCGAGCGTGGGCGATCTGGACGACGCGATCCGGTTCGCTGAACGCGTGCCCAATTCGCCGGAGATGGCGCAGGTCCAAGCGTCGTGCCTGCTGAGCCTCGGCGATTCCGCGCGCATCCGAACGTTCCTGCGATCGCCTGCCGCGCTGCAGCTGACGCCGGAGCGTTTGGACGAGCTCCGGGCGGTCTCGCGCAGCGACGCGTAGCCCGCCAATCCGCCGCTCGCCCACGTGTTGACACTGCCGCAGCGGCCAACGATCATGCCCGCGCCCGCGCGCTTGCGGACCAGGATAGCCATGCGCCTTTCTCGCTTTGCCCTTCGCTTGTCCATTGCCCTGACCCTGCCGGCCCTCGCCGTGCCCGCGCTCGCGGCGCCCAAAGTGGTGCTGAAGCCCAAGGATCAGGCGCTCTCGATCCTGCACAATGCGCTCAAGTCGGCGGATTTTGCCGCGCGCGGCATGGCGTATCGCGGCGCAGCGTTCGACAAGGCCAACAAGGATCTGCAGAAGCAGCTGGAAGACGGCATGCTGGACCCGCAATGGGTCGTGCGGCGCGGCGTGGCGGAAGCCATGTATGCGAGCAAGAACTCCAAGTGGGCGCAGATTATCAAGGAAGCGCTGGGGCTCGCGGTGATCTCGCCGTACGACACGCTGCCGGCGCTCGATGAGATTGCCGACAAGGACGCGATTCCGCTGCTGCTGGCCGTGCTTTCCGACAAGGAAAACCCGCTGCAGGACAAGATCATGACCGCGCTGGTCAACCGCAATCGGCCCAACCTCGCGGCGGTGCTGGTGGCTGCGCTCAATTCCAAGGATTCGCTCGCGCAGGCGACGGCGGTCAAGGGCGTGGCGCAGTTGGACCCGGTGCTGCAGCCCAAGGTGCTCGACGCGGTGGCGAAGGCGCAGGGCGGGAACGACGACGTCGTGAAGTCGCTGCTGGCGGTCGCTGAGAAGACGGACGATCGCGTGCCGGTCGCGTTCCTGAGCGCGGTGAAGTCCAAGGATCCGCTCCTCGCGGCCCGGGCGCTGGCCATTCGCGCGCTGCACGATGACCGCACGGTGGCCAAGGCGCTGCTCGCGGTGTGCCAAAAGGCGACGGGCAAGGACCAGGTTGAGCTGCTGAACGCGTTTCGCCGCGTCGCGGGCAAAGATGACGTGAGCGGCCTGAAGTCGATCATCAACGGCGCGCCATCGCCGGATCTGCTCTTCGCGGTGTATGAAATCCTCGCGCGCCTCGGCGATCGCTCGATGTCGCAGGAAGCGGCCAAGCTGGCGGAATCGACGGACACGGATGTGCGCGCGACCGGCGTGTTCTACCTCGGCTGGGTCAGCGGCCCGGGTCGGCTGAAGGAAATGCACCAGTACCTGGACGACGGCATCCCCGCGGTGCGTCTGGCGGCCGCGCGCGTGCTCGGCTACATCCAGTCGCCGGTGTCCGTGGCGCCGATCAAGGAAGCCATCGAGCGCGAGCAGAGCGAAAGCGTGCGCTTGGAGCTGATCAAGGCGCTGGCGTCGATCAAGTCCAAGACCGCGTATGAAGCGCTGATGTTCTTCACCCGCGAGAAAGATCCGCTGGTGCGGCGAACGGTTGTGCGGGCGCTGGCGGAGTCGGGCGAGTCGGCGGTGCGGCCGGGCCTGCAGAACGCGCTGAACGACAATGACCCGCGGATTCGCGCGGAGGCCGTGCGCGGCTTCATCCTGAGCGACATCGCGCAGGCGGTGAAGATTTGGGAGCGCGCGCTCAAGTGGCTGCCGCGTGGCGTGATGCTGGAACTGACCCACGAGCTGACCAAGACGATGGAAGGCTTCCTGGAGATCGCGCTGTTCAAGTCGGGCGCGGACGAAAATGGCCAGGCGTTGCGCGAGGAGGCGTTGATCGGGCTGCATCTGCTGCCGGAGTCGGAGGGCAAGGTGCTGCACAAAGTGCTGCAGAATTCCGACGACGAAGACCTGCGGATTCGCATGCTGACCGCGCTGTTCGCGCTGGAAGGCAAGAAGGTCGCGCCGGAGATCAAGTCGCTGGCGCTGTCGTCGGGTCCGCGTTCGCGCGTGGCGGCGATCCGGATGCTCGGCAAGCTCAAAGGCGACAAGGAAGCGACGGAGCTGCTCGTGAAGTTCCTGGACGACACCGACGAGCGCGTGCGGGTGTCGGCCGCGCTGACGCTCCTGGGCGGCTGAGTCTTGCAGAAGTCGACGCACCGATGGTTGCTGGTTCCAATGCTCCTGGCGGGCTGTACGCAGGCGCCCGCGCCGCTGGCGGTCCGCGACTATCCACTGGAGGCAGACGCGCTGCTGCACGGCCTGGGGCCGAGCCAGACGTGCCGCAACGACCGTGATTGCCAGGAAGGCGCGGTGCGAGCGGTGTGCACGCTGGGCACTTGCTTTGGCCTGCTGACGACCGATGAGCGGGTGACGCGCGCGCTGCTCGTCGAGCGGCTGGCGGCGGCGGACGCCCCGGTGCAGGCGGAAGCCCTGAAGCCGCTGCTGGCGGCGCTCGCCAGCGACACGACGACGAATGGCCAGAAGCTGGCGGCGATCGACGGGCTGGCGGCTGTGACGGCGAAGAAGCCGAACGACGAGGTCACTGTCGCGCTGCGGCTGTTTGCCGCCCACAAGGATGAATCGCTGGCCGCGACGGCGCGGCTGGCGCTGGGGCGGGCAGGCGATGCGACCGTACGGCCAGCGCTGCTGGAAGATTTGACCCGGGGTACGGAGTTGTTGCGTGCGGAGGCAGCGCGGGCGTTGGCGTCGGCGGTGCAGGATCCGGGCGTTCAACAGGCGCTGACGACGGCGCTGGCGGATGCTTCCCCGGTGGTGCAGCTGGCGGCGCTGCGGGCGCTGACGCCGGTGGCGCGTACGGCGCTGGTGGCGGGGAAGATCAGTGAGCTGGCGGCGCGGACGCCGGCATTTCGCTACGAAGTCGAACAGTTGCTGGCGGGAGGTGTGAAGTGAACCGAGTCCTGACCGTCCTGCTGCTTGCGGTCACAGCCCACGGCTGTGGCAAGTCATCAGAACCACAAGAAGAACAGGCGGCACCCGTGGCGTTGCCGAAACCGCCCGCGGTTTCTGACTCAGGCGGGGCCTACGTGCTGCGGTACTTCTCAGCGGCGGCTGGCGAATTCGTTGCCGCAAAGACGCCCGCTGAGGTGCCGGAAGGCGCGCGCGGGCAAGTGCTCGTGGCGCCGGAGGACCCGAATCTGCAGGGACCGTGGCTGTTTGTCGCCGACCTGACCAGGAAGACGGGCAATGGCTATGAAGTGCGGGTCATCGACCGCGCCGAAATTGACAAGCAGCTGGCCGCCGCCAAGCCGGCGCCGGAACCCGCAGCAGCTGCACCGGAAGCCGCGGCCGGACACGCGCCGGAGGCCCCTGCCGTAGCGGGGCAGCCTGCGCAGCAACCTGCGGCAGTGGCCGCGCGCGACAACGACGTCATCATCTACCGGACGTCGTGGTGCGGCTACTGCAAGAAGGCCGCCGAGTACTTGCGGGCCAAGGGCGTGAAGTTCGTTGAGAAGGACATTGAGAAAGACCCCAAGGCGCGTCAGGACATGCTGGCGCGGGCGCAAAGAGCGGGTGTGCCGCAGTCGTCCTTGCAGGGCGTGCCGATCTTGGCAGTGAAGGGCAAAATCATAACGGGTTTTGACCGAAACGCGATCGACCGAGCCCTTGGCGGCTAGCGAAATAATTGACCGGCGCGCCAGTCGCGCCATCCTGTGGGCACGCGGCCGATGCCGCTTGGGACTCTACGGATGGCCACGGACAACGTCATTACCCTGCACAACCACCGCGTCGCGCTCCATCGCGGCAATGCGCATCAGGCGCCGGACTTGGAGACGCAGGCTGAGTCCATCGACCTGGATGGCGTGCACCTGAACGACGTCGGCGCGCTCGAGCTCGGCCGGTACGTTTGGATGGATCTGAACGTCGACGAGGGCGAACCCGTCCGCGCGCTCGGCGAAGTGCAGCCGCGGGATCCGCTGACGCTGGCGCTGGACATCAAGTTCAAGCACCTGTTTCCCGACCAGAAACGGCGGTTGATGCGCGCCCTGGGCAAGTAGCGCGCGTGCGAGCCGTCCTTCGCTGCCTCACCGTCTGCACTGAATGGATCAACCGGAATCGCCTCGCGTGATGCGGCGTTTGCCACATGAGCTGGGCGAATCCCGGCTGCCGCCGGGACCGGGCTGGCGGTCGGCCCCGAAGGGCCGACTCGTGACGCGTTTGGCGAGCCAAACGCGCCACGACCGCGAAGCGGCGCACATCCCTTTCGCACCGACAGTCTGCCGCGAGCGACCCGATTCCGAAAAACTTCTGGCCCGCCGCGCGGCAAAACCGCCCAATCACCGAATACCATCTGAGGGCAATGTCGGTGCTCTCGTTCGCGGCCAACCCCGGCGTACGGCGGGTGAAGCCACGGGCCCACAAACCATTGCCGGGCTGCCACGGGGATCAGGGAATCCCAACGGGCGGCCGAAGGCTCGGCTGGGCAGCGGAAACGCTGGGACCCAGGGGTGGATGGGTGTGCCCGGCGCAAGCTGGGCCCCCTTCGGCGGGGCGGCAGAAGCTGGGCGGGCGGCCCCGGCGCGATGGGCGGCATGCGTCCGGCAGACCGCGCGACCGCCAAAAACGCTCAAGGGCGTCGAATCCTCGCGGAATCGACGCCCCCGGCTGACCTCACGTTCGCGCCCTTTGGCTCAACCGCGTTCGATCTTTTCCACTGCGAGTTCAAGCTCTTCGACATTGACGTCGGTGCCTTTGCCGTCGAGGGTGAAGCCCTTCCACTTGGTCGGCCAGCCTTCAAAGAAGTTGTACCGCATGATCTCGCTGCCATCGTCGGCGCAGAGGATGATCGATCCCGACTTGCGCTGCACTTTGCCCTCGACGACGTTCTTGCGCCATTCCCAGAGCTCGGTGTTGTTGATATAGCCGCGCTTCAGCGTGACGTTCGTGTACTTGGTCCGACCCGGGCGCTTGCGGAGGATCAGGTCGTCGCCGTCCTGGTACTCGATCACTTCCGTTTCAGAATCCAAGCCTTCCACGTTGCGGAATGCGCCCGTGGTGACGCCTTCGACTTCGACTTTGAAGTTGAAGTTACCAATGTGGTCAAATTGCCGACGATTTGGCATGACGTATGTTCTCCATTCCCTTCAGGAATCCGTGCAACTCTGTCGCTGCGCCAGTACCCCACTGTCGCAGGACGTTCCGCCGATTCACCTGCGACGCCACTTTGGGCCCCGCAGTGCGGCTCATCGCCTGCCACGGTAGATCGGTGCGCGGCCGAACGCAACCGCGAGAATCCGTGAAAATCGTCGCTTGGGGTCGCGACGCCCCAGGGTCAGGACGCGAGCTGGCGGCGAATGCGGTCAACCACCATCTCGATCGCCACGCGCTGGTTCCCGCCTTCGGGGATGATCAGGTCGGCAAAGCGCCGCGACGGCTCCACGAACGCCTCGTGCATCGGCCGCACTGTGCGTGCGTACTGGCGCCGGACGTCGTCAAAAGTCCGGCCCCGCCGTTCCATGTCGCGCCGGATGCGCCGCAGCAGGCGGATGTCCGCCGGCGTGTCGACAAAGAGCTTGATGTCGAAACGATCGCGCAGCTCCGCGTCCGCGAAAATCAGGATGCCCTCGACGACGACAACCGTCGTGGGATTCACGTGCGTCGTCTCGACCTTGCGGGCGTGATGCACAAAATCGTAGTTCGGCCTCTCGATCGCCCGGCCTTCCTTGAGCGCGTCCAGGTGCGCGATCAGCAGCGCGTTGTCCAGCGAGTCGGGATGGTCGTAGTTGACCTGCGCGCGCGCGTCTTCCGGCAGGCTGCTGTGGTCAAAGTAGTACATGTCGTGCTCGATCAGCGCGACGGAAGTAGCCGGCAGATCAGCCACAATGGAGCGCGCGATGGTGGTCTTCCCCGCGCCCGTGCCGCCTGCGATACCGATGATGAGCCGCTGCATGCTGAGAACCGTCCAGGCGACAACCTGCCGCCGGCCGCGGACTGTACGCTTTTGCCTTCGGACTGTACAAGGGCGGCCAAATCGCGACAATCAGTGCATGCGCTGGCTTCCATGAAGCCGCGCGGAGGTGCAATGTCGCAGCGATCGACCGGTTCCGTTCCTCCCGTTACCGCGGGCGTGCCTGCGCAATGGCTTCAGGGCCTGCATCCAGGCATCCGGAATCGGATTACGTCCGCCGATGACGCGGTCGCGGCGGAGGCGATGCTGGACGTCGTTGACGGCATTCCCGCGTTCTCGTCCAACATCGTGCAGGCCTCCGGATGGCTGGGTGCGGTGCGCGCCGCCGTCGGTCGCCTGGGCGAAGAATGTCCAGAACGCACGGAAGTTCGCCTGCTCGCCGCGATCGCGCGGATCGCTTTTGCCGCACGGGAAACATCGCCGGCGCTCGCAGCGTCAGAAGCGGCGCTGGTGCGGGCGATTGAAGTCGGCGATGCCGACATGCAGGTGACCATCCTCGCGCAGCGCATCCCGTTCCTCGCGCACAACGCGCCGGTGCCCACGTCGCGCGACGTGCGGGCGATGGATGCCCAACTCGCGCACCTGCCGCCCGCGCTGTCCCCTGGGCACCGCGAAGGTGACGTGGCGCTGGCGCGGATCGCATGGGCTGGCGCCACGGGCGATCAAGCCCGGCTGCGCTTGGAACTCGCGCAGTTTGGCCGCCTCGGCTTGCCGGAAGATGACCGTCTCGCGTTTGCGGCTTTTGCCACCGCGCTCGCGGTCGCGCAGCTGCACTTGCGGGCGCACCAACGGGCGCAGGCGGCGACGGCGCTCATGCGGGCGGCACAGCTCGCGGATGCGCATGACGCGACCTCTGAGCTGGCCAATGTGCACGCTTGCATTGCGGCGCTCGCGGCGCAGGCCGGCGATTTTCACGCGGCGGTCGCGCACGCGCAGGCGGCGCTCGCGGTGCAAGGCGCGTGTCGCCACGTCCAGCCTGATCCGTGGTTGGGCCTGCCGATTGATATTTGTCAGGCGCGGGATGCCGGCAGCGCGGTACAGCAACTCGCTGAAGCCGTCTTGCACGCGCAGGACGTCGGCGACGCCACGGGTTTCCTGATCGCGGCGACGGCGATGGCAGCGTTCTACTTGGCCGATCGCCGCGCGATGGAAGCGCTCGACGGCCTGAATGAAGCGGCTGAGGCGGCCCAGATGCTGTCAGACGAGACGGTTTCGCCGGCGATTCGCCAGGTTGCAGAATCGCTGTTGCGGCACTTGGGCATCCTGCGGACGTAGTGCCTGCACTCAGGCTTTGCCCACGGTCGCCCATTGGGGAAGTGGATTTGGTTTGTCGCGCCGGTCGTGGACCGTGCCGGCGCGAGCGCGCTGGGTAGCATCACATCAGGCGCTGACCGCTGCGGGGAACGAGCCCCGCCCTACTGGAACTCGACCTTGTCGATCAGGACCGCGGTGTCATAGATGCCGTCGCCCGCGTCCGTGGCGAAGAAGCGGAGGTTGATGGCCGCGCCGCCCGCGAGCGGGGAGATGTCGGCAGTCTGGTGGACCCACGGGGTCATCCACACGTCGCCCTGGTCAAAGCCCACGTCCGCCTTGGTCAAGCCCTTGAACTGCTTGCCGCCGTCGCAGAGGTCGTCCACGCGCACGTCCATGATGGTCTTGGACTTTCCGGCCACGTCGATCTTGCAGTAGAACTCGTCCTGGTACTGCGAGCCGCAGAATTCCTTGAATTCTTCGCTGTAGTATTTCCACCAGTAGGAGAGGGTCGTCTTGCCGGCTGGGATGCAGAACGCCTGCTTCAGCTCGCCGCTCTCGGCCGTGTAGCCCAAGCCGGTCGAGATGATCGCCATGAACTTGCCGCCGACCGCGCCCGTGCCGCCGAGCTGCGAAATCACGCGGCCGTCGCCGGTCTTCAGCCAGCCTTCAATGTTGCCGGACTCAAACGACGCGTTGATCATGTCCGAATACGCCGCGTCGAGGTTCTGCGCGCCGATGAGCGCGAACGCGGTGCCGGGATTGGTCGTGTCTTCAATCTGCACGTGGGCGACGCCCGAGAGCTGCTTCTGCGAGATCAGGTTGTCAAAGAACGTGCCGCCCCACTTGACCGCGAAGTCGTTGGCGACGTAGCCGGTGTAGCCCGCGACGGCGGCGGCGCCGAGCGCGAGGAATTCGCCCGCCAGCGTGCCGTTCCAGAGGCTCCGGCAACCGCCGAGGTACTCGAGCGAGCGCGGGAAGTTCTCGTCCGCGTGGTGGCTGAAGAAGCGGCCGGTCACGCCGTAGTTGCCGTTTGAGCCGAGGATGGTGCGGCCGCGGCGGAGGTCAGCGGTCAAGTGGTCGACGCACACGCCGTTGCCGCCAGCGGCATTGACGAAGCACTCGGTCTCGGGGCCGCACGCCTTGGTGTCGCTGCAGGTCGTGGCCGCAGCGCCGGACTTGCCAAAGTAGTTGGGATTGACCACGTGACCGGTCCACAGCACTTCCTGCGAGCCCGGATGCTTCATGTCGTAGGCAGTCTTGTCCAGGGTCTTGAAGTACGCATCGCCGTGCGTGGCGACCGCGAAGATGCCGTATTCATAGGCATGCCGGAACGCGTGGAGGTTGGCGTCGGCCGGCTTGGGCTGATCGGTCGTAAACGCCGGGCAGCCGTTGGACGCAGCGAGCTTGCCCGCGCTGGCCACTTCATCGGCGCCAAAGTCGCCCGCGAACGGGTCGAGCATGAGCACGCGACGCGACTGGAGTTGCACCGTAGAGAGCGCCGCGCCGGTTTCCACCGCCGGACCGCCGCTGCCCGCGCCGTCGCCGCCACGCGTCGTGCCGTCGCCGATGCTGACTGCGCCGAGGACGCCAGACTTGAACTTGACCCATGCGCCAAAGCCGTCCGCGCCACCCGGGATCGGGCTCGCCGCGCCGGCCTGATCGACGACCGGGCTGGCCTTGAGGCTGTCAATCGCCGCCTTGGTGCCCGCCGCGCCGCCGCCAGCCGCGTCAGACGCCGCCTTTGCCGCCTTGAGGGTCGACATCGCGTCGGCGCATTCCTGCGAATTCCAGTCCGCGACGGCTTCCACGTGCGCGATGTCCGAATACGCGGTGTACGTCTGCGTGCCCGTCTGCACCTGCACGGAAGCGCGCAACAGCACGTCGCCCGCGGCGTTTTCCGTCACCTGAATCTTGCGCGTGTAGAGGCCGTCCGCGACGATTGAGTCGCCCGACGTCGCGCTCAGGCCGTCATCCAGCATCGTCCCGAAGGTCGTCATCGTGTTGCCTTGCGCGTCGACGCGGAACAGCTTGACGCTGCCTTTGACGATGTTGCTGGCCTTGCCGATCGCGATGACCACGTCGATCGTCGCGGTCTTGCCGACTTTCACGACGTTGGGGTTGGCGCGCAGGCGATCCTGGAACGAGAACGTCGGGTTATACGTCACGATGAGCGAGTCGCTGACCGTTTCATTGGCGTTCTTCGCGGTCACCGTCACGACGTTATCGCCCGGGTTCAGCTTGATGGCGTCCGTCTGGAAGAACGGGGCGCCGTGCGCGCTCCCGCTGTCGCCGTTGACGGTCGACCACGTGATCGAGTCGGCTTTGCCAAACACGACGCCCGCGACTTCCACGACGGAGCCGGAGACGACGGCGTGCCCGCGGCCGCTCGGGCCGACGATGCGGACGTTGAGTTCCTGGGCGTGGTAGCCCTCGAAGTTGGCGGGCGGACCCTGGTCGGTGTTGCCGCCCGTCGTGTCGGGCTCGTCGGTCGCGTCGTCGCCGCCGCCGCCGGTGTCGCCGCCGTCGCCGATCTTCACGTCCGCTTTGCAGTTCGGGAAGCAGCCCGCGTCGACGCCGCCGCCGGTGTTCCCGGCAGTGTTCGAGCACGCGCCCAGCGCGAGGGCAGAAAGCGCGAAGGCGAGAAGCGTCGACTTGGTGGTGACGCTGGCGAACGGACGTGCAAACATGAAGTAGCCTCGTGGGGCGGGGATCCGGGAGACCGCGGCAGAAGGCCCGCGCGGTCAAGAACACGTTACTTTATCGGTACACCCCTGCCATCGTCAAACGTCCTTTTGCGTACGCCGCGCCATGCCACAACAACTTCACATGATTTCAGAACTTGCCGACCCCCAAATCGCCCGCTGTTTCGTCGCCGCCTCGCCCGGTTTGGAGCCTGACGTGTGGGATGAACTCGACGCGTTGGGTCTGGAGCCGGAAACGGTCGAGGGCGGCGCGGACGTTGCTGTGCCGTGGTCTGAACTGGCGCACGTGACTGCGTCTTTGCGTTGCGCGGCGCGCGTGTACGTGCGGGTGGCGCGCGCAGATGTGCGCGATGGCCAGGAATTGCGCCGGCTTCTCGCGTCCTTGCCATGGGCGCTCTGGCCGCTGCCGCAGGCGGTGACTGTGCGTTGGGCAGTGCGCAAGGCGACGTCCGCGCGTGCCGGCTGGCTGGCGCACGAGACGGAGCGGATCCTCGCGCTGCGCCCAGCAGGCGAGCACGCGCCGCTGACGCTGCTGATGCGCGTGACTGGTCCTGAAGTGGAAGTGTCCGTGGACGCGGCGGGGCGTCCGATGCACCAGCGCGGTTGGCGGACAGAGCAGGGCGACGCGCCGCTGCGTGAAACGGTCGCTGCGGCGATGCTCCACGCGGTGGGCTACGATGGGACGCAGGCGCTTTGGGATCCGATGTGTGGCAGCGGGACGCTGGCGATCGAGGCCGCGACGTGGCGGCAACTGGCGCACTCGCGGTCTTGGGACGTTGACGCCTGGACCCTGCCGCCGCGATTTGTGCCGTACGAGGCGCCGCAATTCGCCCGCGGGCCGATCGTCGCGGGCGATCTGGACCCGGAAGTGCTGGGCGTGGCGCAGCGCAATGCCGAACGGGCGGGTGTCGCGACGGCGATCGATTTTCGCCACACGGAGGTTGCGAGCCAGCTGCGCGACGGGTTCCGTCCGTCGTGCGTCGTCGTCAATCCGCCGTGGGGCAAGCGGCTGGGCGGGCGCAATGAGGCGCGGCGGCTCCTGCAGCGGCTCTCCGCAGTGTTGTTGCGCGACGCCGCCGGCGCCCGCGTTGCCGTGCTGTCGCCGGAGCCGCAAGCGCTGCGTGAGCTGCCGATCGCCGACGGGAAATCGCGCCAAGTCGATTGCGGCGGGGCGTCGCTCTACCTCATCTCAGGCACGATTGCCGCGCGCGCGCCCGGGAGAACGCGATGAACTTGCCGCAATCCCTGCAAACGCCCCACGGCTGTCCGCCCGGCGCCGAGCCGCAGGCGATCGCGGGCGGGCGCGAAGGTGTGCTGATCCTGCACGGGTTCACCGGCTCGCCGTGGGAGGTTGCGCCTGTGTGCGACGCGCTCGCGCGCCTGGGATACACGGTGGCGATGCCGGTCCTGGCGGGCCACGCAACGTCCGTGCAGGCGCTGAACGAGACAAATTGGCACGACTGGCAGAAATCGACCGAAGACGCGCTGGCTTGGCTGGACGCGCGCTGCGATCGCGTCCACCACGTGGGGCTGTCCATGGGCGCGCTGCTGACGCTGCTGGTCGCGCGGAATCGCCCGCCGGAGCGCCTTGGCCGCGTCGCGCTGCTCGCCCCGGCGCTTCACTTGCCGCCGTGGCAGCGGGTTCCGCTGGCGGTGCTGGCGCGCCTTGGCTGGCCGGAAGTGCTGGGCAAGCAGGATCCCGTCCTCGCCAACGGCCAGAAGCCGCCGTGCTATCAGGCGATTCCGCTGCGGGCGACGCAGTCGTTCCTGGCGCTGCTCGACTTGGTCGTCGCGTTGACGCCGCCGATGCCGGCGCTCGTCCTGCACGGTTCAGCGGACCAGACGATTCCGTGTGAACCCGCGTGCGCGGTCGCTCGGCGGCTTCTCGGCGCCGCGGCGTGTGTGGAAATCGTTGCCAATGCCGGACATTTGCTGCCGCGCACAGACGCGGGGCCATACGTCGTGCAGCGCGTTGTCGATTGGCTCAGGGACGGTCGGTAGCTGCCGATTCAGGCGTCGCGGCCGCCCATGTCGCGCGCCGTGATGAAGCGGACGTGGAAATGGTCCCGGTGGCCAGCGGCGTTGCGAATGAGCGTGTCGCCGTGACTGCCTTTGGGGCCGAATTGGAACAGGTGCTCCAAGCGCGCTTCAGTCTCACCGTGCGCCGCGGCGTACTGGTAGAGCTTGCGCTGCAACTGCGGCGCCATGAAGATCGCCGCGAGCTGGCCGGACCGCTCCAGCGTGTCGACGACAAACCACATGCGCTGCCAGTCGATTTCGTCCACGGTCGGCTTGCCCCAGCGGTCGCGGTTGGCGCTATTGGTCAGGTACCCGATGTCGACATCCTGCCCCGAGCGGTGCGACTTGTGGTGGCCCAGGCGGCCGCCACCGGGACGGGAGAGCGAACCGATCAACACCGGATGCTTCTGCGGCCAGCGCTTGGCCATCTCGCGAAACGCCGTGCGCAGGATCTGCACCATCTCCGGTCGGCCCCAGTTGGAGTCGTCCGTCTTGGTCGCCGCGATGCCCGGACCGCTCGTCAGTTGCTCGCCTTCCTTGAAGCCAATCGGCGCACCGGAAAGAATGGGCAGCGTGAGGACTTGGCCGACCTTCAGCTGTGGATCGTGCTGGCCGTCGAACGCGAGGTTGTTGAGGACCGCGACAGCCGCGGGCGACATCAGGTAGCGATAGGCGACCGCCCGCAACGTATCGCCGGCCTTGACGGTGTACGCGGCTTCACGGACGGCTGAACGCATCGCGCGGTTCGGCATTTCCTGTGGACCCACGAAGGCCCCGCCAGCCGCGGGTGGACCCACGTCATCGGGCGTCCAGCGCTGGCCATTGGGCAATTTCAGTTCAGCGGTGGCGGCGGCATCAAAGAGCGCACCATCATCTTCCTCACCCGTTCCAACGGACTCTGCCGTTGCTTCGCGGGTCGCCACTGTCGGCGCATTGCCACCGCGTGCGAGGACTGGAACTGCCGGCAGGAGCGCCGTCAGGGCAGTCATCAGCACAGAGATGTTTTTGCGAAACGTCATTGAACTCCGTGTCTTGATTCGGCTTTATCGCGAAAAGTGCGATGTTGCGCGCTCAAAGACCACGGCAACCTTACTCCAAGGAATCGCTCGGTGGCAATTGACTTCGTGTTTGGTGTCAAGATTTTTGCCGATTGTCGCGAAAAAAACAGCAAATACGGAATGTTGCGAGTCGGTCGAATCGTCGTGACGCAGCGCGTCAGGCGGCTTTGCACGTTTTCTAAAACCGACTAAATATCCATGTGTTGCAATCCGAGTTGACAGAATCCGGTGCTCACCAGACGGTCGCGATCATGGCGTGAGGTCACGTCCGGATCGGGCCTCTTTCGCCGGTTTTGGCGGAGCCGTCGAGGCAACTACGCCTGTCCGCGGGCAATTGCCGCCACGGTCAGGCCGGCGGTCTCCGCGCGCAGGACCAAAGGCCCCAGAGAAATCGCTTGAGTCTGAAAATTGCCAAACAACGTCCGCTCTTTGGCCGACCAGCCGCCTTCGGGACCCACGGCCACGCGCCAGGGCAGCACGTCGTGTGTCGCCGTCGCATCCCGCCAGGACGCGCCGCCCGTCTCGTCGGCAAAGTAGCACTGCGGCCCCGGCAGCCACTCACTCAGCGTCATGGGCAGCACGACCCGCATCCGCCATGTCCGCCCGCACTGCTCCAGCGCGCCGTCGGCGATTGCCTGCCACCGCGCCTGCTTGTCCGCACGGTCATGCACCCGCACGACGCCGTGGTCCAGCAGCAGCGGCACAAACTCGTCCACGCCGAGTTCGGCCGCTTTCTCCACGAGCCAATCCTGCCGTTCCCCTTTCAGCACGCCGACGGCGAGGTGCAGCTGCGGCTCCACGGGCGCGTGAACCAGCGCCGGAGCGACCGCGGCAAAGTGGTCGCCATGCCACGTGACGGCCTGCGTGCGGAACGCGCCGTCGCACAGGATCAGCGGCGCGCCATCGTCCAGCCGGAGCACGCGTTTCAGGCGATGACGAACGGCGGTGTCGACCGCGATCTCCGCGGCGTTGTTCGGCAGCGGGTGCAACAGGTGGCGCATTGGACCCCTCTACGGTCGGCGCAGCGTCAGCGCGGCCCAGCCATTTTCCGTCACGTGTTCAAGGGGCTCCAGGCCGTGCCGCTGATACGCGGCCGTCACCACCGGCAGCTCGCGCGCCAGCAGCCCGGAGAGGATGAGCGTCCCGTGCGGCGCGACTTTCCGCGCGAGATTGGGCGCCATCGGCAGCAGCACGGACGACAGGATGTTGGCGACAACGAGCTGGAATTTCCCGGCCACGTCGCGCGGATCGCCCGTGTGGTGCAGGGTTACGCGGTCCGTCACGCCGTTCAGTTCCAGGTTCCGCTGGGCGCTTGCCACCGCGTCCCGCTCGATCTCCGTGCCCACCGCGCGCCCAACGCCGAGCCGCACCGCCAGGATCGCCAGCACGCCCGAGCCCGTGCCCACGTCCAGCATCGCCACTTCAGCCAGCTTGCCCGTCTGCCCCGCCGCCCACTTCTCCACGGCCTGCAGGCAGAGCCGCGTGGTCTCGTGCGTGCCCGTGCCAAACGCCAGGCCGGGATCGACGATCAGCCGCACCATCCCCGGCTGCTCCGGCTCGACCATCCAGGCGGGCTCAATCCGCAGATGGTGGCCGAGGTTGAACGGCTTGTAGTGCAGCTTCCACACGCGATTCCAGTCTTCGTGCGGCAACGGTGTCTGGCTGAGCGCGGCGGGAATGTGCGCCGCGGCACACTCGCTCCTCAGCAACGCCTGCGCGGATTCCGCTTCCTCCGGCGGGACATACAGCGTCATGCGCGTCTGGCCGACAGGCAGGGTGTCGCTGCCCAGCGTAAACGCGTCCTCGAGCAGCACGCCGCGCGGCGACAGGAGCCAGCACAGGCCGGTCAGGCCATCGACGGCTGTCTCCGGGACGGTCAGTTGCAGCGCGACGCTCTCAATGCTTTCACTCATGGATCGGTTCCAGGCGGACCAACAGCGCGCCGCTCTCAACGTCCGCGCCTTCTTTCACGGCGATCTCCACGACCCGACCGCCACCGGGCGCGCGCACATCGTTCTCCATCTTCATCGCTTCCAGGACGGCGACAACGCCACCGGGCGGCACGATCTCGTCCAGGATCACGGGCACGCGCACGACGCGTCCGGGCATTGAAGCCGTCACGCGCCCACCCGCGGCGCCCTTGCCGGCATTCGCGCTGGTGAGCCAGCTGACGCGCGCGTCCTCGACCTCAAACGTCCGCTGCATGTGCGTGTCGACAATCAGCAGCCCTGCCTTGGTCGGCAACGCCCGCAACGCCACGCGCCGCTCGCTCGTCGCCACCGCGGTCCGGCCATCAGGCAGCGGGTTCACCGCCAACTCCAGACGCCGCCCGTCGATCTCCACGATCACCGTCTCACCGCGGTCCTCCACGATGGTCACGCTCTCGATCTTGTCGCCGCGCTTGACGCGGTATTCCGTCGCCATTGCCGTTCCTTACCGTGCGCGCAGGCTGCCGTGCCGCGCCGTTTGCTGCCAGAGGCTCTCGCCACTTCCCGTCGTCTGCGGCTGCTGCGACTGCCGCTGCCGGTGCGTGTGAATCGCCGCAAAGGCGCTCGCCAACTCGTCGTCGTCCGGCGTCGTCCGCAGCGCCGGGAGCGAGGCCACCAAGCCCGTGGTGTACGGACCGACCTGGAAGGCATCGCTGCCGAGCACTTGCCGCAAATGCTCGATGTTGTGGGCGAATCCCGCGATCTCAAAGCGTTCCAGCGCCGCGTCCATCCGCGCAATCGCGCGTGGCCGATCCGGCGCCCAGGCGGAAAGCTTGGCAATCATGGAGTCGTAGAAGCGCGGAATCTCATCGCCTTCGCCAAAACCGTCGTCGATCCGCAGCCCCGGACCCATCGGCGGCCGGTACACGAGCAGCGGACCGGGCGCCGGCACAAAACCACGCGACGGATCCTCCGCGTAGATCCGGCATTCAATCGCGTGGCCGCGCTGCACGATGTCGGCCTGCGTCACCGACAGCTTCTCGCCCATCGCGACGCGCAGCTGTTCGTACACGATGTCGACGCCGGTCGCCAGTTCCGTCACCGGATGCTCAACCTGCAGGCGCGTGTTCATTTCCATGAAGTAGAAATTCTCGTGCTCGTCCACGAGGCACTCAATCGTTCCTGCGCCGACGTATTGCACGGCCTGCGCCGCCTTGACCGCCATCGCGCCCATCTTCAGCCGAGTCGACTGGCTCAGGTGTGCTGCCGGCGATTCCTCGATGATCTTCTGGTTGCGGCGCTGTACGGAGCATTCGCGCTCAAACAGGTGAATCGTGTTGCCGTGCGTGTCTGCGAGCACCTGGATCTCGATGTGGCGCGGGTTGAGGATCGCCTTTTCGATGTACACCGTCGCGTCGCCAAAGTACGCGCCGGCCTCCCGCTGTGCGCCTTCAAAGCCCGCGGGAAGCTCAGCCGGGTTGTGCAGGATGCGAATGCCGCGCCCGCCGCCGCCCGACGCGGCCTTCAACATCACCGGGTAGCCGATCTCCGCGCACAGTTTCTGGGCTTCCGCCAGCGTCGCGATCGGCTCAAGCGAACCCGGCACCACCGGCACGCCCGCCGCATGCATCGTCTGTCGCGCGGTCGTCTTCACGCCCATTTGCCGCATGGCGTACGCGCCCGGGCCGATGAACGTCACACCTGCGGCTTCGCACTCTTCGCGAAACACGTGGTTCTCGCTCAGGAAGCCGTAGCCGGGATGGATCAGCGTCGCGCCGGTCTGCTTGGCCGCGGCAAGGACGAGATCGCCGCGCAGGTAGGAATCCTTGGACGGCGGCGGGCCCAGGCGCACGGCTTCGTCGGCAAGCCAAACGTGCCGGGCATTGCGATCGGCGTCGGAGTAGACCGCGACCGTGCCCAAGCCGAGCTCGCGGCAGGCGCGAATGACGCGACAGGCGATTTCGCCGCGGTTGGCGATGAGGACTTTGGGCATCCAGAGCTCCTTTGGGCGCGATCGGCGACGCGGTGTCCGTCGACGGGGCCGTATCGTGCCCTGTCTTGACGGCTGGGCGCAACCTCAATAGCCTCTTTGCAAGTCGATCGAATGCCGATGCGACTTGGGAGGAAGTCCGGTGCAATTCCGGCGCTGACCCGCAACCGTGAGCGCTCGTGGTCGCCAGGCCAAGAGCGTAAGTCGGGAACTCCCCTTGAGCTTTTCGCGCCCTCGAGGTGACGGCCATCCGGCTGTCAAAGGGGAGCGGCTCGCAAATACGCCTTGGCCCGGCCAAGCGCGGTTTGTGTCCCGACAGGTGAGCCACGCACGTGGTCTGCCTCGCGTCCAGTTCAAGGGGTTGCCGATGCTGCAACTGTCCTGGCGCGAGGTTCCCGTGGCCCTTTTTCGCAATTTCACCTTCCTGTTTGCCACCTGCGCGCTCGCCGCGTGCGGTACCACCACAGCCTCGAACGCTGGTGACGCCGGCAGCAGCGACACGAGCAGCGACGCGAGCGGGGACACGACCGCGTCCGCGGGCATCATCGGCGTGTGGGCGAGCAACTTCGGCGGCTACAGCGAGATCACGGCGAGTCAGTGGGACGAAATGGCCATCCTCTCCCAGGATGCCGGCAAACGCTTCGCCATCACCCAAAATCCCGCCACCGACAAGTACAGCCCTCTGAAATTCAACAAGATCGTCTGGACAGCGCCCAAGGACGGCGCCTTCTACACGTGCATGGTTGACTACGGCCTCGCCAGCGCGGAGCTGGCCAGCGCGACGACCAAGACCGCCGACGACAGCGCGCCCGACAAGTCCGGCTGCGGCGGCTTCTCGTGGACAAAGCTGACCAGCGCGGTCGCGATCGAGATCGCCGGCACCTACAAGGACGACTTTGGCGGCAAGTCGGTCATCACGAGCCGCTTCTGGGACACCGCGTGGCTGTTCCAGTACGACAACGCCAAGCGCGTCGCCATCACGCAGAACGCCGCGGATGACAAGTACAATCCGTCGAAGTTCAGCAAAGTGGTCTGGACGGCGCCGGTCGCCGGCAGCTTCTACACGTGCACCGTGGACTACGGCCTGGACAGCGCCGAGCTCGCCGCCGCCACGACCAAGACCGCCGACGACAGCGCACCGGACAAGTCCGGCTGTGGCGGCTTCTCCTGGACCAAGTTGACGCCACAATGAGGCAAGCGTTCCTGCCCGTATTGCTGTTGATGGGCTGCGCGACGGGCTTGCCGGCGGACACCCAGCCGGCGCCGTTTGCCAACCGCGTGGTGTCGTTCAAGCCGGGGCCGGGGGCGACTTTTGGGCAGGCGAAGATGCCCGACGTGGTGCTGGGGCCGCCCGATGGCGCGGGCAGCGATGCGGGCAGTCTGGACGTCGTGTCGCTTGGGACAGGCGGGGAGATTGTGCTGGCTTTTGACGGCATGCAGATCGTCGACGGGCCGGGGCCAGATTTCATCGTCTTCGAGAACCCGTTTCCCGGCTGGCAGGAACCGGGCTTTGTGGCGGTGAGCGAGGACGGCGTCACGTGGCGCGAATGGCCGTGCGCGTGGCAGGACAAGGCCCATGACTATCCGGATTGCGCAGGCGTCCGCGCGGTGCTGGCGAACGCGGAGAATGGCGTGGATCCGACCGACCCCGTGCGCGCCGGCGGCGATGCCTTTGATCTTGCGGATGTGACGATGACGACCGCCCGGTACGTGCGAATTCGCGATAGCGGGCACAACCCCGTGGATCCGCCGGGCGCCGGCTTTGATCTGGATGCGGTGTCGGTCATTCACCGCAAGGTCGACTAGGCTGATCGGCCGCGGCGGCAAAGAATTTCTCCGAATCGACATCGCGTCGCGCGGCAAAAGTCGCAAATCCACGAATACCTTTTTGCCGCGCATGTCGGGCGCGGTGCTTTGCGGAAAACTGGGCGCGCGCTCAGCGACACGCAAAGCCCACATCAACCAGGCCGGCGCGGCGAGCGGGACCCAAGGACCCCGCGAACCGCCAAAGGTTGG
>CAIMLR010000025.1 GCA_903842345.1 uncultured Myxococcales bacterium | reverse complement strand
TGCGCTCAGCCCGCGGACCTCAATGCCCAGAGGTCAAGACGCCGCGCTCTGCGTCGCGACCTCAGTCGACACAGGCACCGCCGCCACGGGCACCGGTTTCCCCGCCACATCCGGCGCCACGTACGTCGCCAGCGGCGCCAGTCAACCTCCGTCGACCAGTGACCGAGGGCGTCCCCAGTCGGCGGCCACAGAGGGCCGCCTCTACTGCGGCGAGGAGTCAAGCGGCAGACCCCATTGCAGGTCCTTTGCACCCGACTTGACACATCGGGCCGCCTGCGAAAAGCTGCCATGCGGTGCGGGCGGAACTCAGCCAGTTCAGCCATTTCGGGACTTGATGCGACTTCCAGCAGCAAGCCCCGAAGCGATCTCCCGCAATTCCCGCAAAATCTGCAATGTCCTTCAGGAGTTTTTCGTGAAAGTCGCTTCGTTTCGCCGTTTTGCCCTGCTGCTGTGTCCGCTGCTGTTGTCCGTTGCCTGTTCGGGGCCCGTTGGCGGCGTGGATGCCGACGCGCTCGCCGGTCTGGATGTCGATTTGACCGATATCCAGCTGGATACGCTGGACACCGCCGGGCTGGACTTGAATGGGCTGGACTTGAATGGGCTGGACCTGAACGGCTTTGACTTGAACGGCTTGGACCTGATCAGTCCAGACGTGGCGGCGCAAACGGACGCGGCGGCGGACTCCGGCGCTGCGGCAGATGCGCTGGCCGATGCCGAATCGGACGCAATGGCGGCAACGGATGCGCCAGACGCGGGCGACGATGCGGCAGGCCTGGCGGATGTAGGAACAGGTTCGGCTGCCGATGCCGTGGCAGATGTTGCGCAAGAGGACGTTGCGGTCGACGTCTTTGCCGGTTGTACGTCGACGGCGGCATGCGACGACGGCAACGCCTGCACCGACGACACCTGTTTGCCCAGCGGCCTGTGCGACAACGCGACCAACACCGCCGCGTGCGACGACGGGATCGCCTGCACCACCGACCTGTGCAGTGCGACGGTCTGCGTGGGCACACCCGTGGACGCGGCGTGCGACGACGGCAACGGCTGCACGACCGACGCTTGCGTAGCCGGCAGCGGCTGCAGCCACAGCAACACGACCGCGAGCTGCGACGACCTGAACCTGTGCACCGCCAAGGACGTGTGCATCGACGGGCTGTGCGTGGGCCAGAATCCCAAGGTCTGCGATGACGGCGAACTGTGCACGGACAACGTGTGCAACCCCAGCACAGCGGCATGCACCTTCCCGGCCAACACCGCCCCTTGCGACGACGGCAACATCTGCACCGCAGGCGACACCTGCGGCAACTTCGTGTGCGCCGGCACGTTGAGCAGCGCGGGCTGCGACGACCTCAACGACTGCACGTACGACAGCTGCGACCCCAAGGCCCAGGGCTGCGTCCACATCCCGAAGAACGACTCCGCGCCTTGCTCGGACGGCGACTCCTGCACGCTGGCCGACCACTGCGTCAGCGGCGTCTGCCAGGCGCCGCTCAGCAAGGCGGGCGTCGACGCGATGCAGTTGGACGGCAGCAAGCCCATCTTGTACAAGCGCAGCGAGCTGATCACCTACACGCAGGGCATCACGTTCGTGGCCAACGGCTCGTGGAGCGCGTTGGAGTTCCCCTGGGGCTTCTGCGGCAACCAGCCCGGCTGGCAGATCCTGCCGCCGCAGTACAATACCTATTGGGTCAACATCGCGTTGGACGGCAGCGACTTCCAAATGTTTGCCCCTATCGATTTGACCACAATCCCGCAGACCTGCACGCCGGGATCGCTCAAATCCAGCAGCACCACCGGCGTTGTCGTGCCCTTGCCGTCTGTCATCGGCGTGGGGGCCGGCCAGAAGTTCACCTTGTCCTTCTACTTCTTTGCGGGGGCGTCTGACGTTTCAACGTGCCAGGGCGGCAAATGCAAGAACGACGGCGCGCCTTGCACGACCAGCAGCGACTGCGAACAAACGCTGGTCATGGGTGCCGCGGGCAGCGACGTCTACACCGGCGGTGGGATGACGTCGACCGTGTACAACCAGCCGACCATCGCCACGGTGGCCAATGACATCGCGTTCAAGGTGATTACGACAACGTCCTTGGTGCAGCCTGACCAGACGGCGTGCGACGACGGCTTCAGCTGCACGCAGAGCGCTTGCTCCGGCGGCAAGTGCACGGCGACTGCGCTCGATGACACGCTCTGCGACGACGGCCAGGCCTGCAGCGTGGATTCCTGCAGTGCCACAGGCTGCCAGCACGACTACCAGGACGTCGCGTGCGACGACGGCGTTGAATGCACCGCCGACAAGTGCGCGCCCGTCGGCTGCATCCACACACCGGTGGACAGCGTCTGCAACCCGAACCCGTGCGTGGTGGGCGGCGTCTGCAATAGCACCTCCGGCTGCACCGCCGGCGCGCCGGCCAAGGACGGCAGCGATTGCAGCGCGGGCCTGCTGTGCGCGGCCAGCGCGACGTGCAAGGCCGGCGTTTGCGAGATGATCTCCAAGTGCAACGACGGCGACCCCTGCACCGACGACAGTTGCGACCCCGCGACGGGCAAGTGCAGCGCCCCGACGAGCCCCAACGGCGCCAGTTGCACCCCCAGCAATCCCTGCTACGCAGGCATCTGCATTTCGGCGTCCTGCACCGAGAACGGGGCCATCTGCACCAAGGGGCAGGCCTGCATCCTCGACTACGACTGCATCACCCAGCGCTGCGAGCAAGGCGTCTGCGGCGCAGGCCACCCGTGCGTCACGGATGGCGATTGCGCGGGCTACGGCAACGGCTACTGCTTCACCACCGGGTACTGCATGCCATAGCGTCGCGGAAGTGGGCGGATGGGCTAGCGGTTGTCGACGCTCACGCACTGCCAGGTGCCGTCGCCATCGCGGTGCAGCTTGACGTGAAACTTCTCCGCCGGGTTGTCTACGCCTTGCGGCCCGCCGTCGCCCAGCACCGGCGCCGTCACCTCCACCGTCCACTCGTCGCCTGTGTGGGCAAGCGCGCCGAGCTCTGGTTCCGCGACTTCGCAGCCTCCGTCTCTGACCACCGCTTCGCCGCCGCGCCGCGCACGAACGTCAGGCCTTCGGGGTAGAGCGCGGTCAGCAGCTTCTCGGCAATCGGCGCGCTGGTCGCCCCGCCCGCCTGCACGATGCCCTTGAGCCACCGCTCGATG
>CAIMLR010000024.1 GCA_903842345.1 uncultured Myxococcales bacterium | reverse complement strand
TCCGGCGAAATCAGGGCGAGCATGGAGGGCTGGGATGGAACGTGACCGCGCATGGTGGAACCTCAGGCAACCTGCTGAGATTCTATGCGATCTGGGGATTGGAGTCGATCTTGTTGGCGGAGATTTTCAACAGCCTGCTAGGCAGGCGTTCATTGACTGGCCACGACGTTGAGGCGATCCGAACTAAGTATGGTGTGGCGGCTGGTCGTGACGTCAAGATTCGGCGATTCAACGATGCAACTGGGACATGGGGAACTGCGACTGTCATGGCAACCGGATTGGCGGGACAGCCGCCCGCAGCAGCGATTGGTCGGGTCACCGACCCAGGAACGGGAGCGTCGGCAGGCGCGCTTGCTGTAGTATTCGCAGCAGCGGGAAGTGGATATCAGGACCAAATTGGCTTTCTCACGCATTCATTCTCAGATCTCGCTAGCGGGTATGGCAGCGGCTCGGCCTTAGATGCGTGTGCATCTCTTGCGCATGACACGTCAAATTGTGAGTCCTTTCGCGCCCCGGCGGTCGCGGCAAGTTCGACACAAGGGGCCGGATGGGTGGCAGCGTGGACCGCAAAGCGGCGTGACACGAGCACTTCGTGCGCAGGTGGCATTATCGTCAAGGGCTCTCGCGACGGGTTCCGCACAATTGACGCTGACCGTGAGACAACCATCGACTTCTGCACTCTGGAGCCTCCGGCACTTGCGTATGATGAAGTGGGGCACCAATTTGTGCTGACTGCGCTTTCACAGTCCGGGGAGATCAACGTATTCCTGTCGAACGACTCCGGGGCAACCTGGGGCGCAGCAATCCCGCTCGGACTCCATTCGCTGGCCGCTCCGGCGGTGGCCTGCTCGTTGTCGCAATTCGCGGCGCCATTGCTAGGTAGTTGTATTCTGGTCTACGCTGATGGTGACCGCCACTACCTCGGTGGTGGCGACTACGGATATGTGCCGCACCTTCAGAATGCGCCGCTGTACATCCTCCCAAATTGGTCGCCTCTCTCGTCCGTTACTACGTCGACCGCATTCGCGGAAACGGGCGGCTTCCCAAACCCGCTCAACCATGCTGACTCGGAGGCGGGGATCCCATTCGCGGCCGAGCAGCAGATTGTCGAGACCTTCAGCCCCACCGTTGCCGCGCACCGGCTTGCATTTGGCAATGCTTACTCAATTGGCTCTTCCCATGAGAGCACCAACGAGTCAGAGTCGATGGGGGTGAGTTATTTGGGCTCGCTTTATAGTAGATTGCCTGGGCTGGAGCCTCCCATTGAAGGTTTTGCTGACTCCGGGTATGGTAACTGGCAAGCAACCACCTATTTCACGTCCGAAAGTGCGCTGGGTTTGCCGGCCATGGTGGGCAGTCCTGCGGAGGGGGCACTCTTCATGGTGTATGCGGTCGACTCGCTCTAACGGTCGATGTAGTCGTGACCCCCTCGCGCCACGCCGGCGCCCAGTTGGCCGGCTGCTTGGGCCCTGACTCGCCGCGGGCTGGCACGTGCGTGTGGCTTGCTGTCGGGCGACGTGTCTTGCTGCGAGAGCAACCCGCCAGCTGTGCGAATTCGCCTCGGTGCTGTATCGTCACGCGACCACCCCACCGCCCGGAGCCGTAACGTGCCACTCGACCTCACCAAAACGCTCGTAGTCGGCATCTCGTCCACGGCGCTGTTCAACCTCAGCGCCGAGGATCAGGCCTTCCGCGATGCAGAAGCCCAGGACAAGAACGCCGCCATTGCCGCATACCGCAAGCAGATGCGTGCCGCCGAGCATCTGCCGCTGGAGCCGGGGCCGGGGATGCCCGTCGTCGAGGCGCTTCTCCGTCTGAACGAGCACACGCTGGCTGGCGAGCCGCCCATCGTGGAAGTGGTCGTGATGTCGCGCAACAGTCCTGAGACCGGGCTGCGGCTGCTGAACACGATCCGCAGCCGTCACTTGCCGATCACGCGGTCGGTGTTCACGGGCGGTGAGCCCGTCGCGCCATTGCTGAAGGCATTCTCGGTCGATCTGTTTCTGACGACCAGCGCGAAGGATGCCCAATCCGCGATCGACGAGCGCGCCTGCGCGGCAGCCACGTTGACTGGCAAGCAGGCAAAGCCGGCGGCGGACGGCCGTGTGCGCATTGCCTTTGACGGCGACGCGGTCATCTTCGACGACGAGAGCGAGCTGATCTACAAGACGCAGGACCTTGAGGCCTTCCACGCCAACGAGACGGCGCACGAGAACGATCCGCTCGGTCCTGGGCCATACGCGGCGCTGTTGCGCAAGCTGTCCAGCATGCAGGAGCGCCTGCCCATGCGGATCGAGTATTCGCCGGTGCGTATCTCCATCGTGACCGCGCGCAACGCGCCTTCGGACCTGCGGGTCATCAAGACGCTACGGTCGTGGGGCGTGTACGTCGACGAGGCGTACTTTCTCGGCGGCTTGCCGAAGGCGCCGGTGCTGGAAGCCATCAACCCGCACATCTTCTTCGACGATCAGGACGTGCATCTGCGCGATTCGGCCGAGGTCGTGCCCAGCGGAAAGGTGCCGTATCGGTCGGATTCGATGCTGGTCGGGCTGCAAGCCAAGTCGACAGCTGCGTCGCCAGCGGAAGACGTCCGTCCGCCTGACGCTGTGTAGCCGCTGACGCCGCCAGCCGGCCCACTACTGCGCCCCAATCACCCGCCCGCGCGCCATCTTCCGCGCCACCTCACGCGCCGCCACAAGCCGCAGACGTTCTGCTTCGACGGCTTCCTGCCAGCGTTCCTCGAACGTACGCGTCGGGTGCTGCGGCAGCCACGTCTCCGCATACACGCGCTCCCACTCTTTCAGCGACACGAACTGCGGCCCGCGCTCCTCGTCGTGCGTGAACCAGCCGTTCACTTGCAGCGCCAGCTCGCGCAGTTTGGACGCCCGTCCGGACCACTCCGTGTGAGGCCGCCCTCGGACCCATTCGCCGCCCTCCAAGACGTCCTGCCACAATTCGAACTCCAAGTTCAGGCTCCAGACTGAGCCATCGCGTTCGCTGGAGGCGTTCTGCATCGTCGTCCGGAGCACCCACTGCGCGACTTCCACTTTGCGCGCGATGTCCTCTGGCGTCGTCGCCACGCCACGCTCCGCAGCCGCCTCGGCGCGGCAGTTGGCCTCGATCTTCTCGCGGATACCGAACTCCTTCGCGCCCACTGGGTCATGGCGCAGCGCAGTCATCTCGGACAAGCTGTAGGTCACCTCGACCTCGCCCGCATCGCGGCGCTTGATCTTCTCGACCCGCGCGGTCTGCCTCTCCTCCAGCGCGTCAGGTGGTCCCCACCAGCCCAATTCCTGAAGCAGCGCGTTGAGCACGTGCCCCAACGACGGCGACACATCGTGCGAGTACGCCGTGCGCGCGTCATGCGACAGGCTTCCCGGACGGCGCATTTCGCGCACGTAGCACAGTTCGGTCTCGATCCGCACTTTCAGGGGCGCCACATGGGACGGCGGCATGAAGTCGATGCCCGCGTGGCGCGCGCCGTCCAGACCGGTGATGTCGATGTCCATCGACCACGGCGGGCAGCCCGGGACCGGCAGACCGTCGCGCGCAATCGTCACGGGATCCCACGAAAACGTCAGCGCCTGTCGGTCCGTGCGGCGCGGCAAGCGGCGGTGGCGATTGGTCAAGCCCTCCTGCGCCATCGCCTTGACGTTGGGACCCGGAAACACGGTGTACCAGAAGTCCGGCGCCTGCTCGAAGATCGCTAGCAGGTCGCGCACGCGCACGTCCTCGCCCACCTCCAGCGGGTCGTGCCACAGCTGGTTCGGGTCTAGTTTGGTCACGCGCACTTCGCGTCGCCCGTTCGGTCCGACGCGCTCCATGACAGTCAGTCGTCCGCCACGGTAAATCTTGGTCATTGTGTCCTCGTCGCTTTGCGGTCTCAGTCGCGGTTCAACGCGCAACCAAGCGGGGCTATTCAAGCGTGCCGTGCGTCCTGCCCATGCGACTCCACTTGTTGCAGACTGCTTCGGCCGTTTCCATCAGGTTGCAGAATCCATGCCCGCCACCGCCGCAAAACCGAAGCCGCCGCCCGCGTCCACATCGCCGCCGTGCTCACGGCTGCCGGCTGGCAGGTCCAGGACTACGCCACGCGCACCTGCACGCCGCCCAAGGCGTCGCCATCCGTGAGTTCCCGCTGACGACCGGCTTTGCGGACTACCTGCTCTTCGTCGACCGGAAGGCCGTCGGCGCACTGGAGGCCAAGCCTGTCGGCTTCACGCTGACCGGTGTCGAGCCGCAGGCTGGCAAGTACGCCCACGGGCTGCCGCATGGCCTGCCAGCGCCGCAGAAGCCGCTGCCGTTCCTGTACCTCTCGACCGGCGCCAAGACGCGCTTCGTCAACCTGCTGGACCCCAAGCCGCGCACGCGCGACATATTTGCCATCCACCAGCCTGCGACGCTGGCCGAGTGGCTGGAGGCCGACACGCTGGACGGCTGGGTCAAGGCGATGCACTTGGACGGCGCGGGCGTGTACACGTCGGCGGGCGCGGGCAAGCCGTCGACGCTGCGCGGGCGCATCGGCACGATGCCCAATCTGGAGGGTGGCACGCTGCGGCCCAACCAGATCGAGGCCATCACGGCGCTGGAGAAATCGGGGGGCAAGCCCACTGCGCGCGAATACTGGGAGCGATGCAGCCGCGGGCGCGGCAAGGAAGTTTTGCGCCGATGCTCCCGGAGGTTGCTTTCAGGCCGCCCCAGGTTCTGGATGCCGACCCAACAGGCCTTCTTTGGGCGCATCCAGGATTCGCTTTTGCCCCGGGCATCAGGTTCGCACCGCAGCGGGTTTTCGATGCGCGCCGGCAAGCTCGAATCCGCGCGCAGCAGATCTTCGTTGTCGTGCGGCGGCGTGCCCCTGGCGTCCATCGGGTTTTGGATACGCGCCGGCGGCGGCCGCAGCGCAAAAGTGAAAAGCCGATGTGGCGCGGAAAGCGCATTTTGGCGCGTATCGCGTCGTGGATGGCGGTTTTGCGCGGCCCAGGGCGGGGGCGTCGCAGTCGGATTGGGCTGATCGCCGGCGTTCGTGCCGAATCGCGGCGATTGACGCGCCTGCGGGTTCCGCTACGCTGTCGCCAACGTGTGCTTTCGCACTTCCTCCTTCAAATCGTTGCGCAGCGCTTGGGCTCGGTATGCGAGTTGAGTCGGCAACTTCGACCGACGAGATCTGCCGTGAATCATCGATTGCCCCTCCTGCTCGCGTTTCTCGCCTTGGCGGCCTGTGCGCCCGCTGCCCCTGCCGCCGACGAGACGCCCGCGGACACGGCCGGCGCGACCGATGCGTCAGGATCCGACACCGTCGCGACGACGGATGGCGCCGACGCTGTGAAATCGACCGACGCCGCACCGAAGGACGATACGACCTTCGCCGACGCCCTCGACAGCGGGCCGACGAGCGACGTGCCGCAAGGTGACGTTGTCGATGTGCTTGTCGATGCATCGCCGCTCGACGACGCTGTCGACGCCACTGCCGACGCGCCGCAAAGCGAGGATGGCGACGCCGCGGACTTGCAGGCGGATGCGACGGCCGATGCTTGCGACGTTGCGGCCTGCCCGACTGCGACTGAAATCTGTGTGGAGGCGGTCTGCACGCCGCAGGGCACCTGCGGGTACGCCCCGGTCGCTGACGGTCTCGTGGCACCGGACCTCCAGGCCGGTGACTGCAAGAAGCGCGTGTGCGTGGGCGGCGTCCTGACCGACAAGCCCGACACGACGGATCTGCCGTTTGACGACAAGGACTGCACGGCGGACATCTGCGATGGCGACACGCCGCTCCATCCGTCCGTGATGATGGGCGCCGCCTGCGGCCCGACCGGCGCGCAGTTCTGCAACGGTGCGGGCGCGTGCGTCGCGTGCACGCAGGACAGCCAGTGCGCGGGTGAGACGACGGATTGTGCCGCGCCGGCCTGCTTCCTCGGCGTGTGCACCTTCAGCTACGCGTCCCCGGGCAAGCCGCTCGCCGCGCAAAACAAAGGCGACTGCAAGCGCGCCGTCTGTGGCGCTGCCGGCAGCATCACGGAGACGTTCGACGACGGCGACTCGAGCGACGATCAGAACCCGTGCACGGAAGACACCTGCGTGACGGGCGTGAACGCGCATGTGCCGACTAAAATCGACACGCCGTGCGGCGACGGCGTCAAGTGTGACGGCAAAGCGGCGTGCGTGGCTTGCACCGCCGCGAGCGACTGCGGCACAGTGAAGAACGCTTGCCTCGTCGCCATCTGCAGCCCCGAGGGCACGTGCGGCACGGCACCGCGGCCAGATGGCGAAGCGTGCAACGATGGGAGCGCCTGTTCGCAGATGGACACCTGCCAGGCCGGCGTCTGCACGGGCGGCGATCCCGTGAAGTGCGCCGCCATGGACGGTTGTCACCTCGCCGGCACCTGCGACCCGAGCACGGGGGCCTGCAGCGCGCCTCTCGCGGTCGATGGCACGCCGTGCGATGACGACAACGCGTGCACCCAAGCCGATGCATGCCAAGCTGGCGTTTGCACCGGCAGCAAGCCGGTGGTGTGCGTTGGCGCCGACCCCTGCCACGTTCCGGGCACCTGCGACCCCGCCACGGGCGTGTGCAGCAAGCCCGCCGCGGACAACGGTACGGGCTGCGACGACGGCAACTTGTGCACCCAGTCGGACACGTGCCAGTCGGGCGTCTGCGCCGGCGCGAAGCCCGTGAACTGTGTCGCTCTCGACGCGTGTCACGTCGCCGGCGTGTGTGCTCCGCAGACCGGCTTCTGCAGCAACCCCGTCGCAGCCGACACGACCCAGTGCGACGACGGCAATCTCTGCACGCTCGCTGATACCTGTCAGGCGGGCGTGTGCGTTGGCGCCAATCCGGTCGTCTGCGTTGCGCAGGACCTGTGTCACGTCGCCGGCGTCTGCGTGCCTGAGCAGGGCGTCTGTACCGTCCCGCTCGCTGCCGACGGCACACCGTGCGACGATGGCAACGCCTGTTCAACGGTGGATGCGTGCCAAGCGGGTGTCTGCGTCGGCGCCGCCCCGATTGTCTGTGCCGCGCTCGATGATTGCCACGCGATCGGCAGCTGTGACCCGGTCAGCGGCACGTGCAGCACGCCCGCCGTCCAGGACAACACGTTGTGCAACGACGGCAACGCCTGCTCGCAGACGGACACCTGCCAAGCCGGCGTCTGCCAAGGCGCCAATCCGGTGGTGTGCACTCCGGCGGACACGTGCCACACCGCAGGCACTTGTGACCCTGCGACCGCCCTCTGCACGTCGCCGACCAGGTCCGACGGTAGCCTGTGCGGCAACAACGGCCTATGCAAGGCGGGCACCTGTGCCCTGCCGACATTCACCGTCAGCGTCAATGGCCAGAGTGCGACGTATTATTACAACACGGCGCAGCCGTCCCCAACCGTACCGACTTCCGGAAGCGCGACCATCGACCGTTCCGGTACGGTGACCACGACAAATGACGGCTGCAACGCATTCGCGCCCGATGCTTTCGCCGGCAAGATTGCGCTGATCCGCCGCGGCACCTGCTCATTCTACAGCAAGGCGAGCAATGCGCAGAACGCGGGCGCCGTCGCCGTGGTGATCTACAACAACGCCGGGGTCGCCACGCTGTCAGCGAGCATCGCCGGCACCCCGCCGATCGCGATTCCGGTTGTGGGGATCACCGCGCCAGATGGCGTGGCGATCGACGCGGCCATCGCCAGCGGTCTGGCGACGTTGCAGTGGAACGCGCCGTGATGCCGGCTGCCCGGTAAGGCGCGGCGGCGCGGGTGGCGAGGGACTTTTGCATCGGACTTCCTTCCGCCCGCTTGGCATGCCAGAGTCGCGGCATGAACTGGAACGACCTTCGCTATCTTCTGGCCGTGCAACGTGAGGGGTCGCTGGCCGCGGCGCGCCGCGAGCTCCGGCGCGGCCTGGACCACCAGGGGCAGCAGGTACGTGTCCTCGTGCTCCGCGTGCTCAATCATCGTGGCAAAGAACGCGCGAATCTGGTCCGCCAGGCCCTGACGCCCCGCGCCATCGTGGGCGCTCAATTGCCCGGCAGCGGAGGTGATTTCAAACAGCACGCGGCGCTGGCCTTTGTGGACGAGGGTGAACAGATCGAAGCGCGGGGTCATGGGGAGCTCCCTGAGGCGAAGCCGGATGATTCCGACAGGCTGCACAGTAGCCCGTCCGCGTGGCCGCGAAAATACCAATCACCGCAACTAAGAGCTGCAAAAATGCAGGCATCACGCCGCGGCCCAAAGCCCAGGTCCGTCGTTGATCGGTGTACCCGCAGAAACGCGTTGCAGCCGCGGACGGCCCTCTTACCTTGCAGACCGGAGAGCCTGTGCGGCTCCAACTCGTTGGGTGTCCTGTTCGGAATGGTGTGCAGCGTGGTTGAGCGTCCTCGCGTCGGGACGCCGCTCAACACCGTTCGTTCGCTAGCGGCGGCGGCTGATCGCCACCGGCGACTCCCGGGTCGCATCAGAGGGCGAGATGAGAAAGCAATTCCTGGTGGTGTGTTGCGTGGCACTTGGCGTCGCCGTGGCGGGGTGTGTGACTTCAGAGTCTCCCACTGCGCGGACGGCGCCGGCCAGTGAGCAGGTCGGCTTGCAGGAAGCGGTGCAGCAAGGAACCGGGGAGGGTGCCGCGAAGGCGGAGCCCATTGCCGTGACCTTCCTGGGCGACTCCGCTCGGGCGAGCATCAACCGGTTCCCGGCCGATTTCGGCGGCCGCATCGTGACCCCCGGCGAGTTGGTGCCCGTGCCGCAACAGCGCGGTGAGGACAATCGCCCGGCGGAGACAGCGCTCAAGACGCAATATCTCACGGTCCCGGCCGGCGCGCTGGTCCTCTATGACTCCACAAGCACGTGGGGCTGGCTGGGCGAGTTGTATGGCATCGCCGCCGTCAACCTCGCCAGCCACTTTGGCCCGACCACGGTCAAGCCGGTCTTGACCTACAAGGCGGGCGAGATGGCCAACTTCAAGGCGGTCATCTACGTCGGCTCGACCTACGACGAGCCGCTCCCCGTCGCGTTTCTCGACGACACCCTCGCGGGCACCGTCCCCGTTGTGTGGATCGCCGACAACATCTGGCAGTTGGCCAACCGCTCCAGCACGTTCGTGACCAATTACGGCTACAACCCGTGGGCGTTTGACACGACGTCGGTCGCCAAGGTGACGTACAAGGGCCACACGCTGACCCGCGACGCGACAAACGGCAGCGGCATCCTGCAGTTGAACCCGTTCACCGCGAGCAAGGTCACGACTTTGGCGACGGCCGTGCGCGCCAACGGCACGACGTTCCCGTGGGCGGTGCGCTCGCTCAACTTGACCTACATCGCGGAGAACCCGTTCTCGTACATCAGCTCAGACGATCGCTACCTCATCTACTGCGACTTGCTGTTCGATGCGCTCGCGCCGACGACGCCCGCGCGGCACCGCGCCCTCGTGCGCCTGGAGGACATCAGCCCGGCCGATGACCCCGTCGCCTTTCGCGCGTCCGTAGACTACCTCGCCAGCGCTTCCGTGCCGTTCAGCATCGCGCTGATCCCGCTCTACACCGACCCGAAGGGCTACTACAACAACGGCAAAGCGGAGACGATCAAGTGGACCAACAGCCCGAGCATGCTCAGCGCCGTCAAGTACGCGTTGACCAAAGGGGGCACGCTGATCATGCACGGGTACACGCATCAGTACGGTGCGCAGAAAAATCCTTACTCCGGTGTGACCGCCGATGACTTTGAGTTCTTCCTCGCGCACGTGGACGCCGCGACCAACAACGTGATCTACGATGGGGCCGTGCCGAACGACAGTTCGACTTGGGCGTTGGCGCGCATCACCTCCGGTCAGGCGGCGATTACGGCGGCGGGGCTGCCGCAGCCGACGGTCTTTGAATACCCGCACTACGCCGGCTCGCCGACGGATTCCCGCGCGATCAAGACCAAATTCGCGACCGCGTATCACCGTGGTCTCTACTTCAGCGGCGACCTCGGATTCACCGCGTCCAACCTCAAGAACATGGTCGGCGTCTTCTACCCGTACACGGTGACGGACATCTATGGCTGGAAGATCCTGCCGGAGAACCTCGGGTCCTACGAGCCGGATGCGTCGAACAACAACCCGCCGCGCCTGGCTGCGAACATCATCGCGACGGCGCAAAACAACCTGGTCATCCGCGACGGCGTGGCGAGTTTTTACTTCCACACGTACAACCCGGTGTCCCAGTTGAAGGCGATCGTCACGGGCGTCAAGGCGGCAGGCTACACCTTTGTCGCCGCCAATTCGCTGTAGCGCGCCAGCCGTCGCGTATGCAGGTTGACAGCCATCAATTCGCGGTGAGATTGTTGCGTCGGGGCGCGCCTGTACCGGCCCCGACGCGGTTTTCGCGCAGAAGGAAACGACATGGCAGTGGGAATGGGCACCAAAGACGATCCGTGGCAGTTGACGACGCCGCCCGGCACCTCCGCCTACACGATGTGGCGCGACGATGGCGTGACGCCAGCGGTGATTGTCTGTCAGGTCGGCAGCACGCAACTGAAATACGACGCGCGGGCGATTGCCGACTTGCACGCGATGCTCAAGGCCCACGGCGATTGGCTGCCGCTGGGCGGTGCGGATGAACAGAAGCCTGCGCCCGACGGCAGCGTGGAGGCATGGGGGCGGTCACCGGGCAATCCGCTGGGCGGTTGGTACGGGCTGAAAAAGGGGCTGCGCGGCCGTTTTGGCGTGTACATGCCGCCGCTGCTTGAGGCGCTCGGGCTGGCGGAAGTCTCGCATCACGCGAAGAACAACCGGATGCGGGCGATTGGCTAGCCCCGCGCGCACGGGGCGTCGTCCATTTGCTCGCGATCGCTTGCGAAGATGCTTGTAGGTTGCTGGCATGGCTTCGCGTCCAGTGTGCGACTGTGCGCGCCGGCCCGCGGGAATCCCTGATCGTGTGAGAGGTGCCAAAGGGCGCTCGCTACTTCGCCGCGGCGATCGCCAGCAGCGCATGCTCCAGCCGGGCAACCGTCCCGTCGACATCGGCCAATTTGTCCAAGCCAAACAGTCCGAGCCGGAACGTCTTGTAGCCCGCCGGTTCGTCGCACATCAAGGGCACGCCCGCTGCGGTCTGTAGGCCTTGCGCCGCGAATTTGCTGCCGTTGTGGATGCCGTCATCGTCGGTGTAGCAGACCACGACGCCGGGCGCGGCAAATCCCGGCGCGGCCACGCTCTTGAAGCCGTGCGCGGCCAGCAGCGCGCGCACGCGCCGTCCCAGCTCAAATTGCCGCGCGCGCAGTTCGGCAAACCCCGCGGCTTGCGTCGCCAGCATCGCCGCGTGGAAACCCGCCAGCGCGTCCGTGGGCATCGTTGCGTGGTAGGCGTGCCCGCCATTTTCGTACGCTTGCATGATTTGCAGCCATTTCTTCAGATCCAACGCGAAACTGCTGCTCGTCGTGGCTTCCACGCGGGCTTTGCCCAGCGCGCTCAACATCACAAGCGCCGCGCAGGGCGACGCGCTCCAGCTTTTTTGCGGCGCGCTGAGGAGCACGTCGACGCCGCTGACTTCCATGTTCACCCAGGCGGCGCCCGACGCCACGCAATCGAGTACGAACAAGCCGCCGACCTCGTGAATTGCATCGGCCACGGCGCGCAGATAATCGTCCGGCAAAATCAGACCCGACGCGGTTTCCACATGCGGCGCGAACACCAGCGCGGGCCGGTCCGCGCGAATCGCCGCGATCACTTCAGCGATCGGCGCGGGCGCAAACGCGGACTGGTGTTCTCCCGCGGTGGTTTGCGCCTTGAGCACGCGCGCTGGCGGCGCGATGCCGCCCACGTCGAGGATTTGCGTCCATCGATAACTGAACCAGCCATTGCGCAGGATCAGGCACTTCTGCCCCGTGGCCAATTGGCGCGCCACCGCCTCCATGCCATAGCTCCCGCCGCCCGGCACCACGACGACGGCGTCAGCGGCGTAGGCAGTCTTCAGCGTCGCCGAGATGTCGCGCATGATCCGCTGGAAGGTCTTGGACATGTGGTTGAGCGCGCGGTCGGTAAAGACGACCGAGTATTCAAGCAGGCCATCGGGATCAACGGAAGGGAACTGGTGCGACATGGGAGCGTCCTGGCGGAGTGGAAGCCGCGCGCACTGGCGGGCAGGGGCCAGAGCGCCCGGGAGCTTGCCAGAAGGTGCCAGACGTTGCGAGGGGCAGCGGTCAGAACGGTTTGCCGACGATGGTCTTGACCACCCACTCCTGCGCCGTGCCGCTGGTCAAGCCATGACCGATCGCGGCGTTCAGCTCCCAAGCCTTCTTGTTTTCCTCCGCGCCCTTTGGCGCCGCCAGATCAAACACTGCAAACGCGAGGTGCTCCTGCTGGCCCAGAGGCGCGAAGCCCTCGGACATCAAGCCCAGGCCGGCGTAGTATTCGACGCCGACCGCAAAGCCATGCTGCGTGTTCCACGAGACCTTGCCGCACGGTTCAAACTCCGGCTTGAAGCGCTCAGGGCCAGTCAGCGCGTAGCCGATGATGGGATTGAGCGCGGCGGTCCAGACGCCATTTGTCCAGGCGACGATGGGCCGAAACTCGTTGGCCCACCCATTCTGCTCGATCTCGGCGGGCACGCGGCCGACTTCGACGTTGATGCCGAGGTGCACGGGCAGGTGCATCCGCTCCGGTACGACGAACTTGGCGCGCACCTTGGCGCCGCCCCAGCGCACGCCCACGTCGGGTTGCGCGAGGAACTGCAGGTAGGCGCCGAATTCCAGCCAGTCGGTGACGCCAATCGCCGGTTCCAGCGTGAGGCGGCCCGCTTGATGGGCGGGCACTGCGCCGGGATAGTCGCCGCTGCGGTGGCCGGCGATCGTGTAGTTGCCGTGGACTTCAAGGCCGAATTGCCCCGGCGCGCCGACGTCGTCGTCATAGACCTGGATTTCAAAGCGGTCGATCGCGAAGGCGGGCGCGGCGACGAAGCACGTGAGGAGGGCGGCGGGGAGGAGCCAGAAGCGATGCTGTGCCATGATTTTGTCCATTCAAGCGGCGTGGCCGCGTGGCTTATTGAAACTGAAAGTCACTTTCAATGTCAAGCGCCGTTTGCCGGTGGCGACGGTTCTGGCGCGCTGGTAGACTCCGTGTTCGGGCCCGTGCCCGCGCCAGGTGGCCATGCTGCAACCCGACCCGTCCGCGCCTGCGCTGCCCGTGCTGTTTCCGCATGCGGCCGAGCGTTTTGGGCCGTGGCTGCTGCTGCAAGTCGCTCAGGATCAGGCGCAAATCCGCATGCAATTCTGCGACGATGGCGGTCACGCCGTGCAGTTTCGCGTCGTGCGCCTGGGCCCCGGCGTGCGGCGTGGGCCTTTTGACCTGCCGGGGCTGGCGATCACCTACGACGAGACGCAGCTGGACTACACGCTGCTCGCGCCGCTGGGCGAAGCGCTGCGTTCCCGGCTGGCGCAAATGCCGTTGCAGCCGCGGCAGACCCCGGAAGTGTGGCGGCGTCGGTTGGCCGAGCAGGTTGTCGCGCCGCTGCAGTGGCGCCTGCGGGTGCGGGCGGATGCGGCGGTTGACCCGGTGCTGCTGGCGGCGATTGACCCGGAAGTCGTCCAGCACGTGACGCTGGCGGTGCCTATGGGCGCGGAGCCGCAGGCTGAGATTGCCGCCGAGCAGTTGCGCACCCAGGGCGTGCTGCGGGTGACGCTGGAACCGCAGCTTGGCCGCGTCGTGACGCCTCTGGAAGTGCCGACCGACGGCGCGCTGGAAGTGCCGATGGTGGCGGTGCCAGAGCTGGCTTTGCCGCACACGGATTCCAGCCTGCCGTGGCAGGAGCGCGCGCGCCAACACCTGCGCGATCAGCCGGGCAAGTCGCTGCGGTTGGGGCAACTGCTTGACGTCGCGCATCTGCCGGATTGGCCCTGCACGTTGCCGTGGACGCGGCTGGAGGTGAGCCAGGGTGGCGGCATTGGCCCGTGCTGTATCGAGTATCAGGCGGAGCGGTTTGCCGCGGTGCCACCGTTGGCGACTGCGCTGTGGAATGGGCCGGCGATGCAGGCTTTTCGCCGGGCGATGCAGCCGGGACCGGAGACGCCGTCGACGTGCCGCGCGACCTGTCCGGTGCTTGTGGGGCAGAGCCAGCGCGCCGCGGACGTGCGCCTGCGGGGAGGCCCGCGCGTGGCGCTGGACAGCCAGATTGCCGCGATTGAGGACATGCTGGCGGGCCGGCTGGAAGTGCGCGGCGCGCCGTTGACGGTGTGTCTGGCGACGACGTCGTTCTGCAACTATGACTGCCTGATGTGTCCATGCGGGGAGGAGGGCAAGCTGGAGGACCAGTTGCCTGAAGCGTTCTACGCGGACCTCCAGACGCTCCTGCCCGGCGTGCAAGTGCTGGACGCCAATGGCGGCGAGCCGCTGGCATCGCCGACGTTTCGCGATTTTCTGACGACGCTCGACGCGAAGAATCTCTCGCAACTGCAGGTCAACCTGGTCACGAATGGCTCGTACCTGGCGCCCAAGCTGCTGGACAAGCTCGCACGCGTGCCATTTGGCAACATCACGCTGAGCCTCAACGCGGCGACGCCGGAGTCGTACCTGCTGGTCAATCGCGGCCTGCCGTACGAGCGCGTGCGCGCGCACCTGGACGACCTGCTGGCGCGGCAAAAGGCGGGCATGCGCGGCGAGCTGACTTACAGCATGGTGATCCTGAAGCAGAACTTCCACGAGATTGAGGCGTTCGCCGAGTTGGCGCTGCAGGACGGCGTCCACTTGCGCTACATGCTGCCGTTTCGCAACCGCCATGAGAGCAGCATCCTGACCGATCGGACGGCGATGCTGGCGGCGCTCCGGGCGTTGCAACGGGTGGCGGCGCGGTTGCTGGCGCTGGGTCGCGGTCACGAGGCGCGCGATGCGCTGACGAGCGCGAACATCCTCCTCGGTCGGCTGGACGCGCGGGTCCTGGCGCCGCTTTAGCCGCCAAAAGCCAGAAAGCCCCGGCGGTCGCGAGGACCACCGGGGCTTCCCGGAGCACAGACAACGGCGCTACGGCACGGTCACCGTCACCGCACAGGCGTTGGACGAGACGATGCCGCCCAATTGCGGCTTCATCGCGACATCGCCTGCCATCAAGGCGGTTGCCAAGCCAACCGGGTCAATAGACAGGATCGCCGTCACCGGGTGATTCCAGTCCACCGACGCGCTGACGTCGTTGGTGCTGGCATCCGCCATGGTGGCGATGGCCCGGAATTGAATCCGACTGCCGGCTGTGACCGCGGTGGAATCCGGCTGACACGTCAAGCCGACCGGAACGGTGTCGGTAATCTTGATGGCCAGCGGGCCGCTCGTGCTCACGCCAACCTTGGCCGAGAGGCTCGTCGTGCCAAGGTCAAGCGCATGGAACGTCGCGACGTCGTGGTAGGTGCCACTGATCGCGACCGAAGCCAGCGCACTGTCACCGGTGGACCAGACAAAGTTGCTGCCACCCCAGTACGGACCGGCGACCGTGCTACCCGAGAGCTTGAACGTCGCCATGTATTGCTCCGTCAAACCCTTGGGCACCGTCGTTGCCGGCGCGCCGCCGGAGGAATTGGTCACCGTCAGATTCACCAGCGTGCCCGTCACGTTGTGAACCGTGAACTCCCGCGTCAAGGTATCCAGCGTCGCGACGACGATCTGATCGCCCGCCACGCTGCTCGTCGCGTACATGCCGTTGTGGTCGATCGCCGCATCCGCGAGCGCGGGTGACTTGAGGGACCAGGTGACGGACGGACTGACGTCGCCCCACGAGTTGTCCGAGTAGTGGGCAACGGCTGACAACTGCAGCCGGTAACCGCCGATCGGGTAGGTCGCGTTGGCAGCGCTGCCGCCGATGAGATTCGGCTCGGCCAGGACGTAGATCGCGTCCGGGATCTTGCCGCTCACGGTCAACGACGCGAACTTGCTGGTGACGCCCATGTAGGCGACGGAGATGAGCGCCGTGCCGTCGGTGCCGCCAGCGCGCACGGTGCCGTGACCGTCATTCAAGGCCCAACCGATGCTCGGGTTGTTGGAAACGTACGCCGCGAGGCTTGTCACGTCGTACGCGCCCGCGCCCGTGCCCGCTGCGAAGTTGCCCGTCGTGGCGAAACTGGCGTCCAAACCGCGCGCGATCGAGATCGCGTTCGGTGCCAGATCCAGGGACGCGAGAACGGCGGAACCCACTGTCACCACGGACGAACTCTGCACCGGTGCGCCAATGCAACCGCCATGTGACGGCGGAATCGTGGCGCGCAGCGTCGCAGTCTTGCCAGGCGTGGCGCCATAGGCAACGTGACCAAAGCCAAGGGTGAGGAAGTTCGGATGCTCGTCGATGACGTGGTCGGGATCATCGGACGTGTAATCCGGGTGACACGCCATGACGCTGTCGTCAGACGTGGTGCAGGTCGCATTCATCACGAACGGCACGCCGGTCGGCCACGTGACGGCGCTTGCCGGGACGTTGAGCTGCACGGCCTTGACGCAACCGCTGGAGATGTTCACGCCCAGGGTGTTGGACACAATCGGCCCCATCTGCGCGAAGTACTGCGTCGCGCCCTGCTTGAGGCCGGTCAGCGTACCGTTGGCAATGGAGATCACGGTCGGGTCAAAGATGTTCCACACCACCGCAGGCGGCGCCATGAACCAGTGGCCAGAGGCGCCATCGGTGTACTGCGCCGAAACCGTGATGTCGAACGTGCCATTCTTGAACGTGCCAGACGGCGCATTGATGTACAGGTGTTCGAGCGTCACTGCCACGGCCTGCAAACTCAGGGAGTTCGACAGGACGCCGAGGTAGTACGCGGAAATCTGCACGGTGCCCGCCGCCAGCGCGAGCGCCTTGCCCGCCGAATCGCCGCCGTTGGAAATCGACACGATCGTCGAATCCGTCGAGGCGAATTGCGCGGAACCGGTCACGTCAAACGTGCGCTCCGACCCGCTGGCCGTGCAACCCGCCGGCGAACCATAGAGCGCCGTCGCCGTGTACAGGCGAGAAGTGCCGATGGGCAGCTTGCCCGTGCCCGCCGTCGCCAGCGTCACGCCGGGCGCGCCGCAATTCTGCACTTCCACAAGCAGATCCGTGGTCTTGCCGTTGGCGGTCGTCGCGGTGAGGATGGTGAGGCCCGCGCTTTGCGCATACAGGAGGCCATTGCCGCTCACCGTGGCGAACGCCGGCTTCTGGGTGCTCCACGTCGTGCCTGAACCGCTCGACACGTCGACAACTTGACCGTCGGTCAGCGTCGCCATCGCCCGGAACTTCACGGCCTGACCCAGCGGCACGCGGCGCGCAGTCTGCCCAAAGGTCGGCTGCGGCTGGATCTGCACGGACACCACCGTGGCGTCCGTCACGTCAACCGAGGCGGTGGTCGTCAGCGTGTGGTTGGTGACGTCGCCACCCGCGCACACGTCCTGGCTGGTGAACGTCACGGTCAGCGGGCTCGTGCCCTTGGCCAACGCGCGATAGCGCCGCGCCGGACCGGCCACGTTGCCGAGGTTCAACAGGGTTGCGTTGCTCCCCGACCACGCGACGCCGGCCAAGTGCGAGACGTTCAGGTCGCTGCCGCCGGTGTCCGTTGCCTTGGCGATGAAGTCCACTTGCTGACCAATCGCCATGGAACCGACCGCAGGCGTCAGGTTGAGCGCCGCGAGGCACGCGCCCGTGACGTTGATGTAGAAGTGCCGGGTCACACTGTCCTTCATGAAGCTGACCTTCACGGGCTGCGACGTGGTGGTCGAATACGACGTGAGCAGGCAGCCCGACGCCGAAATCGCCACCTGCACGACCGTGGCGTTGCCGCTGCCGGCCGAAACCAGGGCGGAGACGTCAAAGCTCGAGCCGTCGCTGTAGAGGCCGGTGATGGTCAGCGGCATGACCGCGTTGCGCGGCATGGAACCGCCACTCGGGCTGCTGAACTGCAAGTCGATGAGCGTGGCCGTCGAGATCTTGACGGCGAGCGGCACACTGGACTTGTCGCCGTACGTCGCGGTCACTGTCGGGTCGAGGCCGGCGGACGGCGCAAGCGTCGTCGCGAGGTTGCCGGACTGAAACGCCAGCTTGGCGGGATCGGAACTGAAGAACGCCAAGCCCGACGGATTGTCCGCGTACGTCCCGTCCGACCAGGTCACCCGCGCGCGGAAGCGGAGGTTCAAGCCAACCGGCGCGCCCAGCTGCGGCAGCGTCGGCTGGGTCTCGATGATCTCCACCTTGGTCACCGTCGAACCGCTGATCAGCAAGCCAGCCGTCGCGGTGCGATTCTTGTACGCCGCGGCGATTTCCGTCGTGCCGGACGTGGTGCCCTGATGCTGGAAACGCTCCAAGGTGCCCGCCGCCTGCGGACCCCAACTCAGGCCAAGCTGCGGCGCGACGCTCCAGCCGGTGTACGCCGTCACGTTGAAAGCGCCATACAGTTCATACGTCGCGGTCGCGGTGTAGTCCTGATAGGCGCCCTTGGTGATCTGCGCGTTGTTGGGCATGACGGAAAGCGCGGTCGGCAACGCGGTGCCGTCGAGGGAGACCGTCGTGGTGTCCGAGACCGCCTGGCTGCAGGCGCCCGTCAGCACGGAGAAGGTCAGGGCACCCGGGGAAGTCGTGCCGATCGTGAGCATCCACGTACTCGGATTGACGTTGCTGGACGACCAGGCACCCAGCGTGCCGGGCAGGACCGGAACAGGCGTCGTCGGCGCGTCGCTGTAGTAGCCGACGACGGACAGCGGCACCTGAATCTGCGACGGCCACAGCGGGTTGACCTGCTCAATGCGGACCTGCTGCAGGCACGCCGTCGAGACCACGAGCTGCGCCGAGCCGGACACGAGGCCCAACATCGCGGCGATTGTCGTGGTGCCCGGCGTCGAAGCCGTGGCGAGGCCCTTGCTGCCGGGCGCGTTGCTGATGGGCGCGACCGCCGGGATGCTGCTGGACCATGTGACGAGCCGCGTGACGTCGCGGGTGACGGCGCTGCACGTGCCACCGGAGAACAAGCCGGACGCCTGGTACTGCTGGGTGAAGCCCTTGGCGCGCGTCGTGGCAGGCGGGCTCACCGTGATGGTGTTCAGGTTGAGTGCCGCACCGTTGACCGTGGAAGCCGCAGAAGTCGCCGAGGTCTTGCCGCCTTGAGCCGCGGTCAGGGTCGCGGCGCCGTTGCCGACGATCGTGGTCCAGGCGCGGCCATCGATAACGACAGGCGTCGTCGCGATGCCAGAAGCGGTGGAGGACCACGTCGCCGTCGTCGTGACGTCGCCGGTGGTGTTGTCGTCAAAATTGGCCATCGCGACGCAACCGACCTGGTAGCCGATGCCACTGGGCAAGCAGCTGAGCGGCGCTTCGCAGGTCACGGTCATGCCGGTGATGACGCTGGCTTTGATGACGAGCGGGGCGAACGTCGAGACGCTGCCGATGTGCGCCTTGATGCGGACCTGGCCGCCCGGCACGTTGGCCGTGGACTGCAGGGCCGCAACGAGGCCGTTGGAGACGCTCGCGAAGCCGGCGATGTTGGCGCCGTTGCCGTCGACCACGTCCCAGATGGCGCTGGTGGTGACGTCAAACGCGCTGCCGTCGCTGTAGTGGCCGGTTGCCACGAACTTCTGCGCCTGCCCGGCGACGAGCGTCGAGCTGGACGGCCAAAGCGTGATCGACGACAGCAGAATGCCGCTGTTGATGGTGATCTGGACCTGCGGGGCGACGATGTTGCCCGCGGAGCACCAGAGCGTTGGCGTGCCTTCTGCCAACGCCGTGACGAGGCCGCGGCTGCCGCTGGCGTTGGAGACCGCCAACTGTGTGGCGTTGCTGGTCTGCCAAATCACCTGCTCGGTCACGTCCTGCGTCGTCTTGTCGCTGTACGTGCCAATCGCCTTGTACGGGCGCGTGGCGTTGAGCGGCAGCGGCGAGGCGAGCGACGGCACGATGTCGAGGCTCGTCAGGGTCGCGGGCGAGACCGTGAGGGTCGACGTGGCATACTTGCCCTGGAACGTCGCCGTCAGCGTCACAGCGCCGGGCAGCAGGCCCGAGGCGATACCGGCGGACGAAATCGTCGCCAGCGCGAGGTTGGACGACTGCCAGCTCACCGACGAGCTGAGGTCGACCTTGTTGCCATCGCTGAGGGTCGCCAGCGCCTGGAACGCCTGATTGGTGCCCTTGGCGATCGTCGCGGACGGCGGCAGCACTTCCAGCGCAACCACAGCAGCCGGACCGACCGCCATCATTGCCGCGGCCGAAGTCAGCCCCTGATAGGTCGCGGTAATCTGCACCGACCCGGTCGTGAGCGCGGTCGCCTGACCCTGGCCGTTGATGGTCGCGATCGTCGGGTCAGAACTCGCCCACGTGGCCTGCGTCGTCACGTCAGCGGACGTCAAGTCGCTGAAGCTGGCCGTGGCCGTGTAGGCAACGACCGGACCGCCGACAAACGTCGTGGACGCGCCCGGCGTCACCTGCACGCCGGTGCAAATCGCGTCAGTCACGGTGACGGGTGCCGTGCCGGTCTGGCCGCCAAACACCGCGGTCAGATCCGCCTTGCCCACGCCCGCGCCGAGCACGTGGCCCAGCTTGTCGACGGTCAGGATCGCCGGATCGCTCGTGGCCCACGTGGCCTGCGAGCTGACGTCGAGGAGCGTGCCATCCGTCATCGTCGCGGTCGCTTGGAAGACTTGGCCTTGACCCTTGGCCAGCGAAACCTGCGCCGGGTTCAGCGCCACGGACGCGACGGTCGCAGCCGAAACGACGAGTGAAGCGGAGCCCTGCTTGTTCTGGTAGATCGCCTGGATGAGCACGGCTTTGCCGCCGACCAGACCCTTGGCGATACCGTGCACGTCAACCGTCACCGCGGCGTTGTCCGCCGACGACCAGGTCGCGAGCTGCGTGACGTCGAGGTTCGAGCCGTCGTCAAAATTGGCCATCGCGATGAAGGCTTGCGTGCCGTTGATCGCGACCGTGGCGAGCGCCGGCGTGACCTGAATGGCCACCAGCGACTTGGCCTGAACGATGACGGGAACGGCCGGCGCGGCGATCGTGCCAATCGACGCGGTGACGGTCACGTTGCCCGCAGTCAGCGCCGTTGCCAGGCCGTGGTTGTCCGCGGCGTTGGAAATCGCCAGCTTGGTGGGATCGCTGGACGACCAGTTCACCTGAGCCGTCAGGTCCTGCACGGAGTTGTCCGTGTAGGTGCCCTTGGCCATGAACTGGCGCGTGCCGCTCACCTGCAGGGGCGCGCCTGACGTGGGCGTAATCGCAAGGCTTTGCAGCGTCGCCGGCGAGATCGTCAGCGCCGACTGCGCCGTCTTGCCCTGGAACGTCGCGATGAGCGTCGCATTGCCCGCCTTCAGCGCCGTCACGATGCCGTTGCCGCTCACGGTCGCGATCGTCAGATCCGTGCATTGCCACGACACGGACGAACTCAGGTCGCTCGTCGTGCCATCGCTCAGCGTGGCGAGCGCCTTGAATGCCTGGTAGGTGCCCTTGGCGAGCGTCGCGGACGGCGGGACGATCTCCAGCGTCGAGACGACGGCGGGACCGACGGCGAGGAGCGCATAGTTGGACGTGACGCCCTGGTACTTGGCGCTGATCTGCACGACGCCCTGCGCGAGCGTGACGCCCTTGCCCTGCGCGTCGATCGTCATGACTTTCGGGTCTGAAGACAGCCACGTGGCCTGCGTTGTCACGTCGCCGTACGTCGCGTCGGTAAAGTCTGCCTTCGCCTTGAAGGCGATGACCGGGCCACCGACGAACGAGGTCGCGATGGACGGGGTCACGATCACGTCCGTGACCGTCGCGTTGGTGACGGCCACGCCGGCGCTGCCGATCACGCCGTTCATCGTCGCACGAATCGAGCAATCGCCCTTGGAGACGCCGATGACGCGGCCTTGCGCGTTCACCGTCGCAACGGACGGATTGGTCGAGGTCCAAATCGCCTGATAGGTGATGTCGAGCAGCGCGCCGTCCGTCATCGTTGCGACTGCCTGGAAGTTCTTGGCCTGGCCCTTGGCCAGCTTGGCTTCAACCGGCGTCAGCGCGATCGACGCCACGGTTGCCGACGAAACGACCATTGAGCCCGCGCCGGTCTTGCCGCCAAACGTCGCCTGAATGACCGCCGCCTTGCCGCCGACCAAGCCCTTGGCTTGGCCGGTGGCATCCACCGAGACGGCGCTCGCGTCTGACGACGACCATTGTGTCTGGGCCGTCACATCCGCTGTCGAGCCGTCATCGTAGTTGCCAGTCGCGAGGTAGGCTTGGGTTCCGCCGATTGCCACCGTTGCGAGCGCGGGTGTCACCTGAAGCGCGATCAGCTTCTTGGCGCGCACGTCCACCGTGCACGTCGCCTCAATACCGGCCAGCTGCGCGCCGATGTTGACAGTGCCTTCCTTCACGCCGGTGACTTTGCCCGACGCGTTCACCGTCGCGATATCCGTCTGGTAGGACTTCCAGGTTGCCTGCGTCGTCACGTCGACGCGCGGACCAAAATCGTAGATGGCATAGGCGTTGATCTGCACTTGGCCGCCGACCGTCACATCCTGATGCGCCGGTTCCAGCACGAGCGCGACCATGCTCTTTTGCGTGACGGTCACCGCCGCAACGTCGCTCACGGTGCCGTACTTGGCCGTCATCGTCACTTGGCCGCCCTTGATGGCGGTCGTGTTGCCGGTCTGATCGATGGAGACGATGGTGCTGTCGCTGCTCGTCCACAGGCACTGGTTGGTCACGTCACCTGTCGAGCCATCTTCATAAACGGCGGTAGCCACCAACGCTTGATGGCCGCCAACCGCCAGAGTGGCGAGCGTCGGCGTGACGTGCAAGGCCAGAATCTGCTTGTCCTGAACCTGCAGCGCCGCGGTGGCGATCTTGCCGGCGAGGTTCGCGGTGATGGTTGCGGTGCCGACCTTCAGCATCGCCGCGACGCCCTTGGCGTCAACGGTCGCGATGGAAGTGTCACTGGAAGCCCAGGTTGCATCGGTCACCACTCCAGCGGTCTCCGAGCCATCGGCCCAGACCTGCTGGATGGCAAACGTCTGTTTGTCCCCAGGATGCAGCGTCGCGTGGTCCGGAGAGAGCCGGATCGCCACGACATCTGTAGTAGTACTCGTGCCACTGGTACCGCAGGATTGCAGTGCCAACGGCACAAGCAACGTCAGCGCCATTGTCAACCGACGCAGGAGTTGCTTCCAGGAACGATACATGACAAGCCTCCGGGCAAAAAAAGGACAACAACATCGACGCCTTCCAAACGGGGAAGGCGGCAATGCCACAGCCAAGCGTCGCGGATCGCGATGCTGGCGGCCCTCATTGCAAGGCGCGTGCCGAGTCGTCGATCTGGCGGAAAAAACCGAGCCAATACAAAGATAATCGTCGATTTCATGCGGCGCGGACCCGGTCAGGGCGGCGGGCCGATGCGGATTCTGCCCCGATCCGACGGTGGAAAACCCACACTTGCGGCGAAGTGCCCGCCCTCTCGCGGTTTCGCGGATTCTGCCAAGGCGGGTGGGGAAAATTCCCCACGTCAGACAGGTGCCCTGACCGGGCCCAATCCAAACCGTCAGCAAAATCAGCAGATCCAAAAAGTCCGCGACTTGGCACGAAACGTGGATACACCTCCGATGCCCGGATTCAAGGCCCGAGGCACACCACATGGGGGACAGATGTTCAAATCGCGAAGTCAGGCAGGAAAGATGCACGATGTATGGGCGGTCGTTCTCGCGGGCGGCGTCGGCTCGCGGCTGGCCATGCGGACGCGGCGCGGCGACGGGGTGATCGTGCCCAAGCAGTACTGCACGCTGTGGGGCGAGCGCTCGCTGCTGGAGTCGACCTTGGACCGTCTGGAGCCGATGGTCGCCCCGGAGCGCACCGTCCTGGTCGTGGCGGCGCAGCACGAGGAGCATTGGCGCACGCAGCGCCACGACGTGCCGGACGAGAACGTGCTTGTGCAACCGGCGGATCGCGGCACGGCGATGGGCGCGCTGCTGGCACTGATGCACATTCGCCGGATCGATCCGGACGCGCTGGTCGTGCTGGTGCCCGCGGATCACGGCATCCTCGACGAGGCGGCTTTTCGCTATCGCCTGCGCCGCTGCCTGGAGGAAGCCCGTCAGGGCCGCGTCGTCATTCTGGGCATGGAGCCCGATGGCGCCGATGACAGCTACGGCTGGATTGTCCCGGGCGCGGCGCTGCACCACGATGGCAGCCTGTATCGCGTGGAGCGCTTCGTCGAGAAGCCGTCGGCGGAGGTGGCGGAACAGCTGCGCGACGCCGGCGCGTTGTGGTCGAGCTTCATCCTGACCGCGCGCCTCGACGCGTTATTGGCGCTCGTCGCCCGCGCACAGCCGCTGTTGTTCGCCCTGGCGGTGGCGCAATTGCACAACGCCCGCGGTTTTGAGCTGGACTACCTGACGGCGTTTTATGACCACATTCCGAGCGTTGATTTCTCGCGCGACGTGCTGGAACAGTTGCCGGAGTGGCTGTGGGTGTCCCCGACCGAGCCGTGTGGCTGGACGGATTTGGGCACGCCGGAGCGGCTTGACCGTTTCCTCGACGCGCACCGGCACAGCACGTTGGTGACGCTGCCGTACACGCCGCCAGTCCAGCAGGCACGACCGGCGCATTCCCTGTGAACCCACTAGAGTGGAAAAACAAGGTGGACGACTGTCCCGCCGGTCGCTGGGCATTCGACCCGGATCTCGCCGCCATGTTGTTCGACGACGCGTTTCACGATCGACAATCCGAGGCCCGTGCCGCGCGACTTGGTTGTGAAGAAGGGCTCGAACATGCGCTCGAGCACCGCTTTGTCGATGCCGGGGCCATCGTCCTGCACGCGGATCGTGCAGTTGTGGCCGTTGCATTCCTTGATCAGGCGGATGCGGCCGCGGCCCTTGAGCGCTTGGGCGGCGTTCAAGGCCAGATTGAACACCGCGCCGCGCACCAGGTTGGCGTCAACCGTGCACATCGAGTTGCTGCCTTCCGCGGTGATTGCGACGCCAGCGAACCGCGGATCGGCAGCGCTGGCATCGACGACGTCGTCCAGCAACTGCCGCAAGTTGGTCGGCGCCTTGTGCAGGGGCTGCGGCCGCGCGTAGATCAGCAGGTCGCTCAGCGAGGCGTTCAACTGGTCGACCCGCTCCAGCACGTCGCCGATGATCATCCACTCTTCCGATTCCGCCGCCATCCGGCTGCGCAGGACCTGCATCGCGCCCGACACGCCGGCGAGCGGGTTGCGGACCTCATGCGCGATGACCGACGCCATCGCCCCCAGTTTCGCCAGCGACGCTTGGTCGCGCAGCCGTTCCTCCACGTCTTTGCGCGCGGTGATGTTGCTGCGAATGGCGACGTACTGCTTGGGTGTGCCGTCTGCCTCCAGGACCGGCACGATGGTCGTGTCTGCCCACCAGAACGTGTTGTACTTGCTGCGGTTGCGTACTTCGCCGCGCCAGATTCCGCCGTGGCTGACGACGTTCCAAAGCGTCGCGAAGAAGTCCGGGGTGTGCAACCCGGAGTTGATCATCCGGTGGTTCTGGCCGAGCAACTCGTCGCGCGCGTAGCCGCTGACGTCGCAGAACCGTTCATTGACGTACGTGATCGCGCCGGTCACATCGGTGATCGACACGATGCACGACTGATCCAGGGCAAACTTCATGTCATGCAGTTCGTGCAAGGACAGTTCCAGCCGCTGCTGAGTCTGGACACGCAGCACCTGCGCCTGTTCAGCGATCGCCTCGCCCTTGCGCAGCTTGCGCTGGAATCGGCTCATGTGGAGGACGAGCGCGGCGGTCGCCCACAACGCAACCACGCTCATCACCCGGTTGGCCAGATCGATGGTGGGCAGCGCCTCCGGCCGCGGCACGAAGCGCCCGATGACCGTGAGCGCCGAGCCGACCGCTGCGATCAGCCGCGGCACGGCCGGATCGTCGATGTCGACGGTCACGAGGACGGCAATTGGGTAGAGCAGGGCGGGCGTCAACAGCGTCGCGTGCAGTGTGTCGGCAACGAAGACGGCGCTGAGCACCGTGAACGGCAAGCCGAGCTTTTGCAGTCTTTCCGTCAGCGGAACGGGGTCGGTCATGCCGTTGTGCCGCAGTCGTGGAAGGACTGCATGAGCGTGGACTATTTGACACCTGCCGCTTGCGGGTGTCACGTGCTATAATGGAATCGGAGGCATGTCCCTGTCATGAGCCCGTCATCCCCCCACGCCCTGCCGTTGTTTGCGCACGCGCCGCTGTCTCATTCGGTCTTGATCGTGGATGACGAGTTCCTCATCCGCTGGGCCCTGCGCGCGCGGCTGTCTTCCGTGGGATTCATGGTCGTGGAAGCGGCGGATTTGGCCACGGCGCGCGATGCGTTCCTGCGCCCGACCGACCTTGTGCTGCTGGACCTGCGCCTGCCTGATGGCAATGGCATCGACCTCCTCGCCGAGTTTCACGCAGTGCGGCCCAGGACGCGCGTGATCGTGATGACGGCGCACGGGACGGAAATGACGGAAGCGGAGGTGACGTCGGCGGGCGCCTATGCCCTGGTCCATAAACCATTTGATCTGGATCACGTGGTCCGCCTGACGCAGCGCGCGGCTGCGTCCTAGATTAGGGCTTGGGGAAGATGCAAACAGGAAGTATCGCCATGGAAGCTTCAAAGATTCTGGTGGTCGATGACGAGCGGTTGATTCGATGGTCAATTCGCGAGCGTTTGCGGCAAGAGGGCTTCGAAGTCGTCGAGGCGGGCACGCTTGCGGACGCGATGGCGCTGTTGCAGCAGGGGGTCGACCTCATGCTGCTGGACAATGGCTTGCCTGACGGCAACGGTCTGGACGCCTTGCCGGCGATTCGACTCGCCGCGCCCGATGTCATCGTCATCATGTTGACGGGTACCAACAGCGTCGAGGCCGCGGTTGAGGCGATGAAGGCCGGCGCGTGGCACTACCTGACCAAGCCGGTGAACCTGGACGAGCTGGCGGTGAAGATCCATCAGGCGCTGGAAACGATGCATTTGCGCCGGGAAGTGCAGGTGCTGCGCGAGGTGGTGAGTTCGCCGTGGGGGCCTGAGACCATTGTCGGGCAGTCGCACGCGATCCAGAACGTGCGGCAATTGCTGGGAAAGATCGCGCGCACGGCGGGTTCGACGGTCCTGCTGACCGGCGAGAGCGGCACGGGCAAGGACCTCGCCGCCAAGGTCATCCACTACGGCAGCGCGCGGGCCAACAAGCCGTTCATGAACATCACGTGCTCCGCCCTGCAGGAGACGCTGCTGGAAAGCGAGCTGTTTGGCCACGAGAAGGGCGCGTTCACGGATGCGCGGGCGCAGAAGAAGGGGCTCCTGGAGCTGGCGGCAGGCGGGACGGTCTTTCTCGATGAAATCGGCGAGATGTCGCTGGGGCTGCAGTCCAAAGTGCTGCGCTTTCTGGAGGAGAAGACCTTCAAGCGGGTGGGCGGCGCGCAGGACGTGTCCATCGACGTGCGGGTCATCGCGGCGACCAATCGCGATCTGCATGCTGAAGTGACCGCTGGCCGTTTCCGCGAGGACTTGTTCTACCGCCTGCGCGTGCTGCCCGTGGAACTGCCGCCGCTGCGCGACCGTCCGGGTGACGTGCAGGCGCTGATTGATTTCTTCCTGCGGCGTTTTTCGCAGGAGCTCAAAAAGCCCGTGCGCGCGGTCAGCCCGACGGCGATGCACGTCCTGGCGCAGCAGCCGTGGCCGGGCAACGTCCGCGAACTGCGCAACGCCGTTGAGCGCGCGGTGCTGCTGGCGGAGTCCGAGGAGTTGTCCTTGGACGATTTCTTGCTGGCGTCGACGCGGACCACGCACGTGCACGCCCAGACGATCGTGCTGCCAGAAGACGGCATCGATCTCGACGCGCTGCAAGATGAGCTCGTGCGCCAGGCGCTGGCCCGGACGTCAGGCAACCAGACGCGCGCCGCACAGTTGCTGGGGCTCTCGCGCGACCAGATTCGCTATCGGCTGGAGCGGATGACGACGCCGGTCGCCCAGGGCTAGGGACCCCGGAAATGCAGCAGGCCTGACCGACGCACTTGGGTATCGGACTCGGGCCAGCGTGCCTAGTTCGCCTTCCAGCTCAACGTGTACCCGCCGCACATGCTGGCCGCGGCGTTGTCCTTGGGGAACACCTGGATGGTGACGGTGCCGCCGTCGTCGCCGAGGCCGCCGAGCGAGCAGGTGTCATTGTGGCGGACGTGCTCGTTGGCGGTTCCGCCGTTGTTGGAGCAGCAGCCCCATTCGCCGTTCGGCCCGCCGGACGTCTTGTAGCCGGCGTCGCACCCGACGGAGCCGCTGTCGCTCACGCCCGTGTTGCAGCGGAACCACACGCAGAGGTCGTAGTCCGCCGCGAGGCCGGTCAGGCTGACGTCCGGATAGATCGAGCAGAACAACTGGTCCGACGCCGCGTAGTGGTAAAAATCAATGTCCTGCGCCGGGCTGATCGTCGCGCTCAAGCTGCTGGATCCGTCGCAGTCGCTCTTGCCGCCGAGGTTGGTGCCGTCCGCGCCGTTGTTGTTTTCGTACTGGTCGTAGATCGGCTGGCCTTTGCACGAGCCGCCGCTGCACACGTCGTTCTTGGTGCACGACGAGTTGTCGTTGCACGCGTTTCCGTCGCCTGCCGCGGAGACCTGGCATTTGCCGCCGGCGCAGTAGCTGACGCTGCACACGTCGCCTGCGGGTGGGCAGGTCATCGCCGCGCCCGTGCATTTGCCCGCGCCGTCGCAGTGGTCGTTGAGGGTGCAGCCGTCGCCGTCGGTGCACGTGGTGGTCTTGGCAAAGTACTTGAGCACGCAACCCGTCGTCGCCGGATCGCAGACGCCCTGCGCGCAGGGGCCGTCCAGGTTGGAGCAGTTGACCGCGGTGCCTACGCAGAGGCCGGCGGTGCACTTGTCGTTGAACGTGCAGCCGTTGCTGTCGTCACACGCGTTGCTGCCCAGCTTGGGCGTCGCAACGCAGAAGCCGGCCTGGCACGATCCGGTGCCGCAGACGCTGTTGAGGCCGCTGCAGTCGATGGCTGCGCCCACGCATTTGCTGCCGTTGCACGCGTCCTCGGTCGTGCACGGATCGCCGTCGTCGCACGGCCCCACCTTGGGCACGCCGCTGCAGGTGCCACCCGAGCAGGTGCCCGTGGTGCATTGCGTGTCAAACGGGCTGCAATCTTTGGCGGTGCCGGTGCATTTGCCGGCCTCGCAGTGGTCGGACGCCGTGCAGACGTCGCCGTCGTCACAGGGCGCGAGCTTGGGCGTGACGACGCACGCGCCGTTGCTCTTGTCGCACGCCGCGACGCCGCACGCGTTGGTCAGCGCGGAGCAGTCCTTGGCGACGCCGCCCTGGCACGTGCCGCCGGCGCACTTCTCGTTGATGGTGCAGAGGTTGCCGTCCTCGCAGGGCAAGCCTGGCGCCGGGCTGAATCCCGTCTGGTTGCTGCTGGGGATGCACTGCAAGCACGGATCGCCCGGGCTGCCTTGCCCCGCGGCGTAGCAGACGCCGGCGATTTCGCACTTGCCCGGGTCAATCGCGTGGCCGCAGCCGCCCTGCTTGGTGCAGGTGTCCACCGTGCACGGGTCGCCATCATCGGGACAGCTCTGGCCGGTGAGCGTCGCGAGGTGCACGCACACGCCGTTCTGGCACGTGTCGCTGGTGCACGGCAGGCCGTCGTCCGCGCACGTGGCGCCGATTGCCTTGGCCGGGTGCATGCAGCTGCCGGTCTGGCACACGTCGTCCGTGCACGGTTTGCCGTCGTCGGCGCATGGGACGCCGGGCAACACGTTCGGGTGCGTGCACTTGCCGCCGGCGCACAGGTCGTTGGTGCAAGCGACGCCGTCGTCGGCGCACGTCGTTTCCGTCACTGTGGCGGGGTGTTGGCACGCGCCGTCCTTGCACAGGTCGTTGGTGCAGACGTTGTTGTCGGTCGCGCACGTCACGTCGCTGGGCACGGGCAGGTGCGCGCAGGCGCTGGCCTTGCAGACGTCCTGCGTGCAGAGGTTGCTGTCGTCGCTGCACGGCGGGTCAAACGGGTCGTCGGTGTGCAGGCACGTGCCGGCGATGCAGCCGTCCAGCGTGCACGGATTGCCGTCGTCCTTGCACGTTGCGCCGTCGCCCAGGAGTGGATGCGCGCACGCCCCGCCGATGCATGCGTCGATCGTGCACGAATTGCCGTCGTCCGCGCACGCCTGCTCCGCGTTCGTGTGCGTGCAGCCGCCGGCGAGGGTGCAGCCGTCGATGGTGCACGGGTTGCCGTCATCGCACTTCGTCGCTTGGCCTTGGCACTTGCCGTTGACGCACAAGTCGCTGTTCGTGCACGCGCTGCCGTCGTCGCAGACCGCGCCGCTGTCGGGAATCTGGCCGCAGGAGCCGTCCGAGCCGCAGATGCCGGTCGTACACGGGTTGCCGTCGTCGCACATGCCCTCGTCGACGTTGCCATCGCAGTTGTCGTCCAGGCCGTTGCACACTTCAGCCGCGGGCGTCGCGGCGTCGCACAGCGGGACGCCGTTCTCACAGCTCAGGACCTGGCCGTTGCACGTGCCGTTGGCGTTGCTCCTGGTGCACGGCGTGGTGCCAGCCAGATCATCGGTCTTGCCATTGCAGTCGTCATCGACGCCGTTGCACGTCTCCGCCGCGGGCGTCAGCGCGTCGCAAAGCGCGAGGCCGTCGCTGGTGCACGCGCGCTGGCCGGGGCAGGTGCCCAATGCGTTGGTCGTGGCGCACGCGATCTTCGCGCCCTGGGCGATGGCTTCCGCGGTGCACAGGCACGCGCCGCTGGTCGGTCGGCATTGCGGGACGTTCTGGCCGCTGCCGGGGTCTTTGGCGTCCTGACAGAGGAAGCCGGCGGGGCAAGTCTTGGCGTCCGTCAGGCTGCAACCGGCGCCGCAAAAGCTGCCGTTGGCGCCGTCCGCAATGCACAGATTGCCGCTGCCGCTGCTGGTTTGGCAGGCGGCGTTGTCCTGGCACGGCGCGCACAGCTTGCCAAACGCGTTCGTCGCGTCGCCGTCAGCCACGGCGTCGTTGGCGGCGTCACTTGGCGCATCGCCGCCGCCGTCCGCCTGCGCGTCGGTCGCAACATCCAGCGCGTCGTCCTTGTCGGCCGGAACGTCGACCTTCTTTTCGTCCTTGAACACGATGGCATCACCGGGATCAAGCGCGTCCAGGTCGGTCCCGGAACCATTGCCGCCCGTCGCCGGATTGGAGCACGCGACGAGCGCCGCCACGGCCACGACCCAGCGGTGCTGGAATTGCCGCTTGGCGGCTTGCATCGTCTTCATTGATCGCTCCCTGTGCGCGCTGCCCACACACCCCGCAGCTAGCTTGCCAGAAATCCGCCGCGACAACCACGCGAGGTCCGCGGCCCTGGGGTCAAGCGGCCAGATGCGCGACCTTGTTGTGACCTGCCGCCGCCGCCCGCAGCAGTTCGGCCATGCGCGCCACGCTGCCTTGCCACTCAAAGCGGCTCTGCACGCGCGCCCGGCCGCGCAGACCGCAGGACGTCGCCAGATCCGGGTACTGGGCGAATTCCGCCAGCGCGGCGGCCAACGCTTGCGGATCCCCCGGTTTGACCAGCAGCCCCGTGTCGCCGCTGCGCACCAACGCGCGCACACCGCCCACGTCCGAGGCGACGACCGGCACGCAGGACGCCATCGCTTCCGCCGCGGCGACGCCAAAAGATTCCTGCACGCTGTTCATGACGTACACGTCGATCTGCCGGTAGACTCCGGCGATGGCATCGACATTCAGCAGGCCGTGATCCACGACGCACGCGGCAAGGTCCGGATGTGCCGCCAGATACGCGGTGACTTCCCCGCCGTCATTGTCCCGCCGACCCGCCAGATGGATCGCCAGCTTCTGCCCCGCGGACAGGAGGATGGTCAGCGCCCGCAGCAAATCGAGCCGCCCGTACACGGCGTCGTCCGACTTGAAGTGGCCCACGGACAGCGTGTCGCCCGCCTTGCGCTTGCGCGGCACCGTGCGCGGCCGGAAAGTCACCGTATCCACGCCAAAAGGCACGATCTCGATGTGGTCCCGCAGGTCGTGGTGATAGCCGGCGACCACGTCAGCCAGAGGTTGCGCGACGGCCGTGATCGTGCGCGACCGCAGCAGCAGCGCCGTGCGGCATGTGCGTTCCAGCACGGACTCCGGCAGCGTCGGGTCCTGGCGCACGTCGCTGCCCATGACCGTCGTGACAAGCGGCCATGCCGGATCCAGCGCAAGCAGCATCGCCGGTCGGGCGAAAAGCCACTGCATGTAGACGACGTCCGGCTTGATTTCAGCGATCGCGTCGTACCAGCGCGTCGCTGCGGTCAGCACCGGAATCGAGAGCTCGTGCGGGTTCTTCAGGTGCTTGGGCGGCATCGTTGCCTGCGACTCGTCCGCGGCGACGCCTACCACGTGAACGTCCATTCCCTCCGCAATCAACGCCCGCGACCAGCGCCGCGTGTGGTGGTTGTCCGGAAAGGCGATCATCGCAATGCGGAGCGGTTCGTGGCGGGCGGTGGACATTGGCATCGGATCTCCCAAGGTCTTCCAGTGTGCTACAGGCCCGTTGCATGCTCAACCCTCGCGCGGGCGCCCTTTCGCTTGACAGCGGGCGCGGCTACCATAGCCTCGTTTGCAGACCGTCGCAGCCCAGGCGATGCGGAGTTTCTCGCCATGTGTGGTTTGGTAGGTGTTCTCGATCGTCGAGGCTCAGCAACGCGATTTCGCGGTGCGCTGCAACGCGCGGCGGATGCCATTGCCCACCGCGGTCCGGACGACGAGGGCTTCTGGTTTGACGGCGCGATCGGTCTCGGCTTCCGTCGCCTATCGATCCTCGACCTGACCGTCGCTGGCCACCAGCCGATGGCTTCGCACAACGGCGAGTGGACGCTCGTCTTCAACGGTGAAATCTACAATTTCATTGAACTGCAGCGCGAGCTCGAGAAAGTTGGTGTGGTCTTTCGCTCGCACTGCGACACGGAAGTGCTTGTGGAAGCGCTCGCACACTGGGGCACGCGGGCGTTTGAGCGCTTCAACGGCATGTGGGCGGTGCTGGCGTGGCACGCGCCGACGCGCACCCTGTATGCATGCCGGGATCCGTGGGGCATCAAGCCGCTCTTCCTGTCCGACCAGGGGGACTGGATTGGTTTCGCCAGCGAAATCAAAGGTCTGCGCGCGCTTGGCTGTCAGCATCAAGGCGTTGAGCCGCTGTCCGCGCGGCGCTACCTGGACTCGGGCTTGCTGGACACGGACGAACACACGATGTTCGCGGGCTACGAGCGCCTGCTGCCGGGGTACCTGCACGCGTGGCGGAACGGCGCGAAGATTCTCAATCAGAAGATGGCGGACGGCACGCAGAGCGTCGACCTGCCGCCGTTCCGCGACAATGAGCGCGGGGAAGCCGATTTCCGCGCGGCATTCAGCGATGCGTTGCTCAATGCGGTGCGGTTGCGGCTGCGGGCAGACGTGGACGTCGGCACTTGCCTGTCCGGCGGTCTGGATTCCACGACGATCGCCTGCGCGGCGGCGCGCTTTCTGAATGCGGAGCGCGTGACGACGTGTCGCCATGCCTTCACGGCGCTGCTGCCGGAGTTTGACGAATCCCGCTACATCCGCCCGGTGCTGGAGCAGACCGGCGCTGAATGGCACATCACGGTTGCCGCCGATTCCCAGCTCTCGGAGAAAGCCGCCAAGTTCTTTCTGACCCACGACGAACCCGTCCACTCGCTCTCCCCGTTTGCCGGCTATCTGGTGATGGAGCTTGCGGCGCAGGCCAACGTCAAGGTGCTGCTGAACGGGCAGGGCGCGGACGAGCTGCTCGCCGGCTACAGCTCGACGGTTGGGCCATTCCTGCGGTCCGTCATCCACCAGGATGGCCTCCGGGAAGCGCTGCGTCAGGCCAAGCTGGAGGCCGGCTCGTCGCTGGGCGGCGCCGCGTTGTTGAGCCGCTCGGCGGGATCGGCGGCGGCGCGAACGCTGTTTCCTGACGTTGAGGCGTGGTGGCGCCAGCACAAGGCCACGCGGCAGGGCCGGCATTCTGGCAACCTCAAGGTGCCCAGCGATGGCCCTCTCGGTCCACCGCGCGCGGAGCATCAGCCGTCCAGCGAGACGCTCGCCTCGGCGCTGGACGATCAGATGCGTCGCAACCCGCTGCCCCTGTACTTGCGCATCGAGGACGCCAATTCCTCAGCGTTTTCGCTGGAAGCGCGCTTGCCGTTTCTCGATCCCGCGGTTGTGGCGCTGGCCCGGGCGGCGCCGGCTCGGCTGCTGCGGCGCGACGGCATGAACAAGTTCCTGCTGCGCAGCATCCTGCCCGGCCTGGTGCCGGAAGTGGTGTGGCAGCGCCGCGAGAAGATGGGCTTTCCGGTGCCCAACGGCCGCTGGCTGCACGGCCCGCTGCGCTCCGTCGTGCTCGATACGCTCTCCGAGGAGCGGCTCAAGGCGCGCGGCTGGTACAACGTGCCAGAAGTCATCATCGCCCGCGACCGCCTGCTGGACGAGCGGATCTCCGAGCCGTCTCCGCGGCTGCGTTCCCTGTTCCTGCTGGAACGCTGGGCGCGCGACCATCTGGACTCGCCCGTGCCGTCGCCGTTCTGAACCCACGGGCGCCTTGCCCTGCATTCCCCAGCGCATCGGCTGCGGCCGCGAGTCCACACCATGCTTTCTCCGACCGACACGCCGTCCACCGCACTTCTGGCGATCGAGGACGCGCTCGCGCGGGTGCTGGCGGCCATCGCGCCGCTGCCGGCGGAGATCGTCGCGCTGGAGGACGCGCACCAGCGCGTGCTGGCGGAGGCGATCCGCGCGGATGCCGACGTGCCCGCGTTTGACCGGTCGGCCATGGACGGCATTGCGCTGCGATCGGCAGATGGGGCGGCGGGCGCGCTCCTTCAGCAAGTCGGTGAAAGTGCGGCGGGATCGCCGTTTGTCGGCCAGGTGCAAGCCGGCGAATGCGTGCGGGTGATGACCGGCGGGGTTGTGCCAGCGGGTGCCGACGCGGTCGTGCCCGTGGAGCGTATTGAGCGCCTGGAGGGCGACGTTTACCGGCTGCTGGATCCGGCGCGCGTGGAGCAGAACATCAGCCGCAAGGGCTGCGAAGTGCGAGAGGGCGACGCGGTGCTGGCGCCGGGCTTGCGGCTCTCCGGCGCGCGCGTGGGCGTCCTGGCGACGTACGGCCACGCCCGCGTGCACGTGGCCCAGCGGCCGCGCGTGGCGATGCTGCCAACGGGCAATGAGATTGTGCCCGTGGCCACGACGCCGCGCCTTGGGCAGGTCCGCGACGCCAACCGCCACGCGTTGACCGGGTTGATGTTGACCGCTGGCGCGTCCGTGCGCCAGCACGCGGTCGCCGCGGATGACCGCGCGGCGTTGACCGCGGCGATCGCCCGTGCCTGGCAGGACGCGGACGTCCTGGTGACTTCCGGCGGCGTTTCCGCCGGCGACTACGATCTGGTGCCGCCGGTCCTCCAGGAACTTGGCGCAACTTTGCATTTTCACAAGATCGCGATCAAGCCGGGCAAGCCACTGCTTTTTGCCACGCGCCGGCACGAAGGGCGCATCCAGTACGCGTTCGGCCTGCCCGGCAATCCAGTCTCCTCCTACGTTTGCTGTGCGTTGTTCGTGCTGCCGGCGCTGCTTGCGCTGCAGGGCGCGCCCGCCGATTGGCAGCGCCTCATCGTGCCCAGTGCCACGCCCTTGCCGGGGACGGGACCGCGCGCTGAGATCCTGCCCGCGGTGCTCCTGCAACAGGACGGCGAGACCCGCGCCAACGTCCGAATGTTGGGCAGTTCCGCTGACCTGACGCGGTTTTCCGCCGCGGAATGGCTCGCCTATCGCCCTGCCCACGCGCCGCCGGTGCCCGCGGGGACCCCCGTGATGCTGTTCGCCTCGCCACGACCGTAATTATTGACACCGGCTGGCGCGATCGGTACTGTATTGGGCTTGGCGAGAGGCTTAGACCTTTCGCCAACTTGCGCGGGTGTGGATCCGCGCATCAAGTGTGTGTGTGATCCCGCCAAGAACGATGGCGATCAAACCGCGCGGAACTGAAGCCAAGTCGGCCAGGAACAGCGCGGGGATGAATAGGCCAAACCCGGCCACGACTATGGGGAGTCCTTATATGAATCGCTTTATGAACCCGGCCCTCGTGGCCATTGCCGCGTTCGCCACCTTCGGCTTGGCGGCTTGCGGCACGACGGCTGCTGCCACCACCGACAACACCACCGACACCACCAGCGGCACCGACGACACGACGATCGCTGGCGATGCCACCACGACGACGGACACCGGTCCGGACGTTGCCAAAGTTGCTTGCGGCGGCGCCTGCAAGACCGGCGAGACCTGCGACAAGGCCACCGACAAGTGCGTTGCCCTGCCGTGTGGCGGCGCGTGCAAGACTGGCGAGAAGTGCGACGCGAAGGGCACCAACAAGTGCTACGTCCCGTGCCTCGGCGCGTGCACCGCGACTCAGTACTGCGACGAGACCGGCGCTGTGCCGGGTGCGTGCAAGGACACCGCGGCCCTCCCGACCAAGTGGGGCGTTGGCGATGACGGCAAGATCCAGAAGGTCATCAAGCTCGCCATCACCGACAAGACCAAGGCGTGCGACATGAACGGCGACGGTACGCCGGACAACGCGCTTGCTGGCGCTTCGAGCCTCATCGGCACGAACCTCCAGGACGCGGTCAAGAAAGGCTCGGTCGTTCTGATGTTCGAGCCGAAGACCTACAAGACCGACGGCACCGCGTTCACGTTCAACGTGCTGATTGGCGATGTGGACCCGACCGACACGGCGCATGACGCGACGACCGCCGGTGGCAAGTACACCGTGAAGAAAGAATCCTATGACCCCGCCACGGGCAAGTCGCTCGTCGCGTTCAACGCGGCCACGATCAAGGCTGGCCAGCTGGAAGCGAAGTCGGACAAGTTCTTCCTGAACCTGAACATCTCGTCCATCAGCCTCGCGCTGACCATCTCGGCCGTTGACTTCTCGGGCACGACCGCCGACGCCAACAGCTGGGTCAGCACGACCGGTGGCCGCCTCTGCGGTTACATCACGGAAACCGACCTGAACAACGCGATCGACGGCCTCCCGGCCGACATGCTCGCGCAGTTCGGTGGCAAGGATGCCGTCAAGAAGCTGCTCCCGACGCTCATCAAGAGCGACGTCGACAGCGACGGCGATGGCATCAAGGACGCCAAGTCCCTGGCCCTCGACATCGACACGCTCGGTGGCATCGTGACCGGCTTCACCGCTCCGAAGGCGCCGTAAGGCACCCTCTAGCGCTTAGCTAGCAACGCTCCAACGGCGGTCACTCGGGAAACTGGGTGACCGCCGTTGGTGTTTTTGCCTCAGGCGCGTCGTGCGAATCGTCCGCGCCCTGTGCACGGAAAGATCGCACAGCGCGCTTGACACGGTGGCCAAACGGGCTTACGATGCGCCCCCGCTGCGAGAGCAGCCAAACGACCCGCGCGGACGTTTGTAGTCACGGTTTACCGCAAACGTCGCATCCGCCCTTCAGGGCAAAAATGCGCGGTTCTTGGGCGGATAGCTCAGGGGTAGAGCGGCGGCTTTACACGCCGTTGGTCGCAGGTTCAATCCCTGCTTCGCCCACCGCAGGAACTGTGACGTGTGAAAGTGTCTAGAGATGGAGTGGTAGTTCAGTTGGTTAGAACGCTGGCCTGTCAAGCCAGAGGTCGCGGGTTCAAGTCCCGTCCGCTCCGCCAGATAAGCAAGTTCAGTGAGACGCAGCAGCCGCGTGGATCCTTCGGGAACCCGCGGCTGTGTTGTTTTTGCGCGAGCGGCCGCTGGCCGCCGCGGTGGCTGGCGCGCGCACCTAAACCCGCTCCGCGGGTTTGCGGCTCCAAGTATTCGCCGCCGGTGCGCTTGCCGGTCGCGGGTTGGATCCGGGGGGCTTGGCGATGCGAAGCGGCCGGACCGTGGGTGCGACCGCTGGGGCGCGGAGCTGCCGCAGCGGCGGCGTTTCGCGCCATGCAGGGAACCCCGAGGCGGCGGTTGGCGAGTGGTCGCGGCGCCCGCACTTCGCGCTGCGCAGGGAACGCCGAGTGGCGGTGAGCGGGAGGCCGCGGCGCCCGCGTTTCGCGCTGCGCAGGCGACGTCCGGGCGTCCCCGTCACACCATCCCGCGATTTGACACGCCGCCCCCTGCGTTCGACACTGCCGCGTGTCGACTCCGGTCGCAGATGCCTGCCGTGACCCCTTCCACACACACGCGCGCGTGGACCAGGCTGCAGACGTGACTGACGCTCCTTCCCACATCAACGGTCGCTTCGCGCTGTCTGACCTGCCGATTTGGCGCGAACGGCGCCTGCGGGTGCTGGTGCTGCTCCATCTCCTCGTTGTGCTCGTCACGGCGTGGCGGAGCGAGACCTTCTTCCATCCGGACGAGCATTTCCAGGTGGTCGAGTTCGCGTCGCATCTCCTCGGTTGGACCCCCGCGGATGCGCTGCCGTGGGAGTTCGCCGCGCAGATGCGGCCGTGGTTGCAGCCCCTGGCGTACGCCGGGCTGATGCGGGGGCTGGCGGCGTTTGGTGTGCGCGACGCTTTCGCGCTCCTGACCGCCCTGCGCGTTGTGACCGCGCTCTTTGCCTGGCTCGCGTACATCGCGCTGCTGGCCCGCTTGGTGGCCCTCCAGACCTCGCCGCAGGGCCGCCTGCGTCTTGTTCAGGCGAGCCTCGCCATCGGCTTTCTTCCCTACCTGCTGGCGCGCACGTCGTCGGAAACTGCGGCGGCGTCGCTGACCCTGCTTTCCCTGCTGGCGTTGGGTCTGGCCGATCCGCATCCGCGCCACCGGCGGCTCCGTTGGACGCTGCTTGCCGGTCTGCTGGCGGGTCTGGCCTTTGAATGCCGGTTCCAGATGGCGTTTCTCTTCCTCGGCACCACGCTGTGGTGGCTGTGGCATCGCCGCCCGTCCGTGCGCGCGGTTCTGGGTTTTCTCGCGGGCGGCGTCGTGGCTTTGGCGATTGGCGCGCTCGCGGACCGCGTGGGCTACGGCGTCTGGTGCTTTCCGCCGTTGAATTACGTGCGGCAGAACATCGTGCTGGGCGTGGCGAGCACCTTCGGCGTCGAGCCGCTGCCCGCCTACCTCTGGCTGCTGCCGGCCAACCTGTTTGGCCCCATCGTCGCGCTGTGCATGGTCCTGCTCGCGCGCGTGTGGTGGCTGCGGCCGCGCAGCGCGCTGACGTGGGGAACGCTGGCGTTTGTCGTCCTGCACAGCCTCGTCGGCCACAAGGAGGAGCGCTTCCTGTTTCCGCTGGCGTTTTTCCTGCCCTGGATCTTCGCCGAGGCCCTGCCGCTGGCCGCCCTCGCGACCTGGCCGCGGTGGCTGCGGCCGCTTCTCGTCTGGAATTTTCTGCTGATGGCGTTGTTCGCGGTCTATCCGCTGGGCTGGCGGCCGCATCACGCGTTCTTTCGGCACATGGACCAAGCGACGACCGTTCAGCACGTGCTGATTCGCGGCCCGCAGCCGTTTATCGACACGCCGTTCCTGCAGCAGCGGCCATTTGAGCTGCGCGTGGAAGGGCGCGATCCGCTGCCGGCGGACTGGACGCAGTGGCTGCTGCTCACGCCGGACGCGTTTGCCGAACCGGCGCCGCCGGTAGGGACGCACCTGCGGCTGGCGTGGTCGGAGATGCCGCTGCGTGCGAGTCCCGCTTGGGCGCACGTGGGGCCGCTGCTGGGGACGTGGATGCACGCGTGGGAGGCGCACACGCCCGCGGGCCTGCCGCGCCCGACCTGGCTGACGCTGTATGTCATTGAAGCCGATGCCGCCGCGGGTCTCGCGCCTCGGCGGTGACGGACGGCGCTACTTGCGGCGCTTGGGCGGGAACACCGTCAGCATGGCGCCGGTCAGCACGTTGGACACCAGACAGGACACAAGCAGGCCGACGGTTGCCATCCACGCCATCGTCTGCAGCCCGCGGTTGGGCTGGAACAACAGCGCGGCAAAGCCGACCATCGTCGTCAGCAACGCCACCCAGGCCGCACCGCCGATTTGCTGCAGGATTTTCTGGACGTTGGCGTTCTCACCCTCCTCGTCCCAGCGATGCAGGATGTGCGTCACGCCGTCGATGCCGATGCCGACGATGCCCGGCAGCGTCGTCACGGAGAACAGGTTCAGCTCCAGGCCCAGACCGCGCGCCAGACCGAGGAAGATGATGAACGAAGCGGTCAGCGCGATGAACGAGTAGGTCAGCAGCCACCACGAGCGGAAATACCAGAGCACGACGGCGAACGTCGCGATTGTCGCGAGAATCACCGCCCACGGCCCTTCCTTGCGCACGATGTGGTCCGCTTCCGCGAGGATGAAGAAGGACGCCGTGCCGTGGTACTCGCGCTTGCCAACCTTGAACGTGCCGATTTGGTCGATGACTTCCTGCACTGACTTGGCCTCCGCGAGGTTGCCGTTGGCCCAAATCAGGATGAAGCGCCCGAGCTGTTCGTGCTGGTCGAGGAAGCGTTTGCGCACGAAATCAGGCAATTGCTCCGGTGTGTACGGCTCCGCCTTGAGCCACTTCAGCGCCCGCTCGGCTTCCACCTTGTCGTCGCCGTGCAGCAGCTCCAGCTTCGCCTCGATCAACGTGCGAATGCGGACGATTGTCGGCTGTTTCTCCGCCTGATTGTCCGGCACGAACGTGTGGATCGACAGGAACTTGTTCAGCCGCGAGGCCTTGCCCTGCAGCGCCTGCAGCTGGTCGTGCACCACGCGCGCGTCCGCCATGGAATCCGTCACGACGAGGATCGGCGTGTCCGAGCTCTGGTCGGCGTAATGGTGGTACCGCGAGTTGGCCTCGACGTCCGGCGCCGCTTTGACGTGCGCGGGCGTGGAGTTGACCGTGCGCAGCTTGCGCAGGTCCGTTTCAAACTCAAAGCCGCTGGCGTTGTACAGCGAGAACGCGGTCGCGATGCCCAATCCCACAAGCGTGATGCGCGCGACGCGCGGTTGGGCAAACCAACCAAGCCACTTGGCGCCTTCCACGTGCTCCGCTTTGGGCGCGGGGTCCGGCCAAATCCGGTGCATCGCCATGATGAGCGGCGGAAAGAGGCCGAGCGTGGCGAAAAGTGACAGCGCGACGCCGACGCCGGCGATGAGGCCGAATTGCGAGAAGCCGCGGAATTCAAGGACGACGAGCGCAAAGAACGCCACGGACGTCGTCGCAGCCGCTTGGCCCAGCGCGCCCCACAGCCCGGCCATCGTCCGCTCCACCGCCTCCTGCGGTTCCCGTCCCGCGGCGCGCTCTTCCAGGTACCGGCTGAGCGTGTAGACGTTGAAATCATTGCCCATTCCGAACAGCATCGAGAAGATGAACGCCGTCACCATGTTCATGTAGCCGACCGCACCGCGCGCGAACGCGAGCGTCAGCGCTGTGCCCGCGAGCAGGGGCACGGACATCAGGATGAGCGAGCGAAACCGCCGGAAGTGGCTGATTTGAATCAGCGCGATCACAAACAGGGCGATCAGCGACGTGTACACAAGATTGCTCTGGATCTGGCTGATTTCCTCACGCAGCTCCGCGTAGTCGCCGGTGATGCTGTGCACCATGTCCGGCGCATACTTCTGTTCATTCAGGCGCTTGAACGTCGCGTTGACCTTGTCGAGGAACTTGCCGGCGCGCTCCAGATCCTGCGGCGGAAAAGTCGGGAAGATCTTGATGCCGAGCGCGTCGCCGTTGGGCGATTCCACCCACTCGCGCACGTCGCCGCCGCCCAGCCGCGACTTCAGATCATCCTCGGTTGGCACACGCGTCTTCTTCTTGGCCGTGCCCGGCGGCGGCTGCGCACCGGCAACCGCGACCGTCGGCGTCGCCGGCTCATCCAGCCCGGCCGTCAGCTCATCGCCGGCCATGTCCTTCTCGGTCGCGTCCTTGATCAGCTTGCGGACGTCCTGCTCGATGTCCAGCAGCTCCTTCTCGCTCAGGAACAGCGCGGCATTCTTGCGGAAAAACTCGATGTCGCGGCGGCACTCAACCGTCGCCACTTCTGGCCATTGGCTGACTTCATTGCAGAAATCGTTTGCCAGCTTGCGGTTGGCGGCGCGCTGCGTGCTGCCAAACACGATGAGCATCTGCGACGGCGACTTGAGGACCTTGCGCGCCTCGCGGGCGTTGAGGACCGCCGGCGTGTTGTCCGGGAACAGGTCCTCCATCTGCGAGCGGATCTCAATGCCCGAGCCATACCAGCCACACGCGGCAATGACGGCGATCCAAATCGCGAGCGTCAGGAACGGCCGTTTGCCGGTCCAACCGGCATAGACGCGGGCGACGCGATCGGAGAGGGGCTGCTGGCGGGATGGGTCGTGCGACATGCGGTGGTGCGCCTGAGGCCGGGACGGCCGTGTGGATCGTGCAACGCGCAGGCCGAACGGTCGATTCGATCGGCAGCGAAAGGGGTGTCGCAGGTTCGTGGGCTGGCGTCAATTGGCGCTGATGCCCGACGGGGAGAGGACTTGCGGCGGTCAGACCGGCAGGAGGCTTGTGGCGTAGATGTCGGTCGCCCGCGGACGACCGAGGCTCGGCACGCTGGCCAGCTTCACAAGCGCGCGGCGGCCAGCCCAGCGGGCGATGTGCTCGTCGACGCGGATTTGCGTCACCGGACTCACCGTCAGCAACTGCAGCGGGTCAAGACCCATCGGCGCGCTTGGGTGATCCGGCGAGGCCGGCAAATCGCCGACGACCGCAGCGCGAATGTCCAGCCTGGGCTCCGGGATGCGCGCGAGCTGCGCCTGCATCTCCGCGACGCAATCCAGCAGGTGGCTGATAACGCCGCGTTCGTCGCCGTTGCACCGCATCCGCACTTCAATGCGCTGGTTGCGCGGTCCAGCGACGTCCGCGCCGTTGTCGCGCAAGTCCGCCAGCGTCCCGGCCAGCACGTGCCGCGCGATCTGTTCGATGGCTTCCGGGCCGTACCTCACGCCGCTGTCGGCCATCTGGCGAATCTCGATGAGCGCGCGCACTTGCTCCACGCCGCCGCCCTTGGACTTCGTCGTTGTTTCGACGGGCATCGGCGGCGCCTCCGGCGTCCCTTCCGGGCGACGCAGGGACAGCACGGAAGGCGGCCGGAGCGTCGTGTGTTCCTGGTTCAGCGAGAGACGCGCGTCCTGGCGCATCCGCCGCAGCGCGTCCCGCACGCCGCGCGTCGACGACGGCCGCATCTCCGGATCCTTGGCAAGCAGGGGCTTCAGCCAATCCTCAAAACCCGGGGGCAGCAGGGAAACATCCATGCGCGACGACAAGGGCGGCGGCTGCGTCAGCAGCTGCTGGTGGCACAAATCGAGCGGCGTCGCGCCGAGGAACGGCGGATCACCGGTCAGCAGCTCGTAGGCCACGCACGCGGCGAGGTACAGGTCCGTCCGCGCATCCACGCTGCGGGCGCGCACCTGCTCAGGCGTCATGTACGCGGGCGTGCCCACCACGCCGATGTCTTCGTTCTGCACCACCGGCCCAGGCGCCTGCGCGATGCCAAAATCCAGCAGCTTCACCTGCGCCATCGTGCCATTGCGCGGCATCAGCAGGTTCTCCGGCTTGATGTCGCAGTGCACGACGCCCGCTTGATGGCACGCCGCCAGCGCGGACAACAGCGTCTCCAGGATGCCCAGCGCCGTCGGAACGTCCAGGCCCTTGCCGCCGTGGTGCAGGATGCGATCGCGCACGGACTCGCCTTCCACGAGCTCCATGTCAATCAGCAGCAGCCCTTCCGCCGTCCGGCCAAACCGGTGCAGACCCGTCACGTTGGGATGTTGCACAAGCCGCAGCAGCCGCGCTTCCTGCAGGAACCGCTGGGCGCTCGTGGCATTGGACGCGTATTCATTGCGCAGCAGCTTGAGGGCGACCTCGCGATCGGTCAGCTCATCGCGGGCGCGGTAGACCGTGCCCATGCCGCCGACGCCGATCGTCTCCAGCAGCATGTACCGCTGATCCAGGACGTCGCCTGCGCGGCCGAGGAACGCGGTCACGAGCTCAAGCGCCTCGCCATCGGTCGGACATACGCGCTTTTTGCCGCGAAAGTGCCGCCGGCAATGCCGGCAGAAGAGGAGATCCGATTGTAGCTGCGCTGTCTTCATCGGGTCCGGCCCGGCATGGGATGCCGGTCTTTGGCCACGCTGACGCTACCCCTAGTTGCGGACTTGGCAAAAAAATGGCTGTTTCGCCTTGCCACGGCGATCCGATTCCACTACCAACGGGGCGGGCACAGCGCCCGCGGTGACGACTTCATGCGCATCCTGATCACGAACGACGACGGTATTCACGGGCCGGGGATTGAGCTTTTGGCACGCGTCGCGCTGGAGCTGGCGGGCGAGGGCGGGGAAGTCTTTGTCGTCGCGCCGGACACGGAGCGCTCCGGCGTTTCCCATGCGATCACGCTGTTTCGGCCCCTGCGCCTGCGCGAGGTCAAGGCCAACTGGTGGGCGTGTGACGGCACGCCGACGGACTGCGTGTATCTGGCGCTCAATCAGATGAAATTGCAGGTTGATCTGGTGCTTTCCGGCGTCAATCCGGGGCCCAATCTGGGCCACGACGTGCTCTATTCCGGCACGGTGGCGGGCGCGCTGGAAGGGGCGCACTGGGGCGTGCCGGCGCTGGCGGTTTCGCATTGCTCCAGTCGCGAAGCCGAGTTGGCGCTGCTTGAGCCGCTGCTGGCCGACATCCTGCGGCCGTTGATCGCCGCGGCGCAGCAGGTGGGCGGCGCGCTCAACGTCAACCTGCCGCCGGTGACGGAAGGGCCGTACCTGGGCACGGTCGTGACGGCGATTGGCCACCGCTACTATTCCAATGAAGTGCACGCGCGCAACGACCCGCGCGGCCGACTCTACTACTGGATCGGCGGCGCTGAAGTCACGATGCCGGATGTTCCCGGCAGCGACTGCAATGCCATTCGGGATCAGTGGGTTTCCGTCACGCCGCTGGGCGACGACTTGACGCGGCATGGCCGTTTGGGCGATCTGGCAGGACACTTGGGCGTCGCAGCGCCGCAAGCGTCGGCCCCGCCGTCCTCCCCCGCGCGCGACCGCGTGCGCCGCAAGCCCGACCCGGTGTCCCAGAACTGACAGCCGACCGCTCAACCTGGACCTCTTGCCTCTTTCTCTCCGTAGCCCATTCACCCTTAGCCAAAGTGAGCCCCGATGCGCCTGGACGAACACCTTCACTTGATCCGCAACGTTCCTGACTTTCCCAAGCCCGGTATCCTGTTCAAGGACATCACGCCGCTGCTGGCGAACGGACCGGCCCTGCGTGCGGCGATTGATGACCTGATCGACGCGACCGCGGGCATGAAGCCCGACGTCATTCTCGGCGTGGAGTCCCGCGGCTTTCTGTTTGCGTCGCCGATGGCGTATGCGACCGCGCGCGGCGTGATCCTCGTGCGCAAGCCGGGCAAATTGCCGGCCCGGGTCATCCGTCAGGAGTACGCGCTGGAATACGGCACGGACACCATTGAAATCCACGCCGATGCCATTCGCCCCGGTGACCGCGTCCTGATTATCGACGACGTGTTGGCGACGGGCGGCACGGCGCGCGCCGCAGCTGACTTGGTCCTGAAGTGCGGCGGCACGGTCGCTGGCTACGGTTTCCTCGGTGAAATCGCGTTCTTGGGCGGCGCCAAGCGCATCGACGACGCGCCGATGATCTCGCTCCTTCGCTGGTAGTCGCGCGCCTTGACGCGTTGCGTCATCGCAGCGTCAAATTCCTGTGACATGGCCAACGAATCTGGTATCGTCCAAAGGGAATGCGAGGTCTTCTGACTGACGCTTCTTGCCGGTTTGCCACAGGAGGCGATGTGAAACTGTCGAAATTTGCCGTGAACGGTTGGCGCTTGCCGGTGATGACGGCCCTGCTGCTCGCGGCGGGGTGCGGCGGCACCAAGACGACGGACGCCGGCGGCCAGACAGACCTGGACATCAGCTTCAGCAAGGACGGCACGCTCAGCGACGCGGCCAAAGACGGCGGCTTGGGCGATGGCGCCGGTGCTGAGCTGAGCGGGGATTCGGACCTGAGCGATGCGGCCGATGCCTTGGACGCCCAGAGCGACGCCGCGCCGATCGGCGATGGCGACACCGCGACCGATGGCGACGCCGATGCGGCCGATGTCCCCGTCAAGACGTGCGAATTCGCCAGCAATCCCAAGACTGGCGAGCCGGGCGCGACCTGCAAGACCAACACGGACTGCCAAAGCGATCTCTGCGTGGACGGCCCCGAGGGCAAGCTCTGCACCGTCGCGTGCACGGACTGCTGCCCAACCGGCTACTCGTGCTCCGCCTATGGCACCGGCAGCGGCGACCAACAGTTTGCCTGCCTCCCCAAGGTCAACGCGCTGTGCCAACCGTGCAATGCGGACACGGAATGCAGCCAGTTTGGCGCGGGATCCCTGTGCCTGGCCTATGGCGACGCGGGCGCGTTTTGCGGCGCGACCTGCACCGCCAGCGCGGATTGCCCCAACGGCTACGACTGCGCCGACGCCCAGGGCAAGAGCAGCAAGGCCAAGCAATGCGTCAAGACCGACAAGCTGTGCACGTGCAGCCCCGCGGCCATCAGCGCGGGCGCGGACACGGCGTGCGCGGTGAGCAATGAAGTGGGCGTTTGCGCCGGCACGCGCAAGTGCCTCGCGGGCGGCCTCAGCGCGTGCAGCGCCAGCACGCCCGCGCCGGAAAAATGCGGCAATGGCATCGACGACAACTGCGACGGCACGGTCGACGAGGAAGGCGGGCAGGGTTGCGTCACGTATTTTATCGACAGCGACAGCGACGGCACGGGCGCGGTTGGCAGCGCCGGCAAATGCCTGTGCATCGGCACGTCGCTTTATTCGGCGGTCACCGCGACGGATTGCGACGACAGCAACAAGGCCATCAACGCGGGCGCCAAGGAATTGTGCAACGGCGTGGACGATGACTGCGACGGCATCACCGACAACGGCTGCGACGACGACGGCGACGGTTGGTGCGACGCCAACATGGTCGTCATCGGCAGCCCCGCTGTGTGCGTCAACGGCAAGAAAGATTGCAATGACGCCTCGGCGGCCATTCACCCCGGACAGCCGGAAATCTGCGGCAACGGCGTGGACGACGACTGCGACGGCGTGACCGACGCCGGCAGCAACGTGACCGCATGCGTGCCGTTCTACGAGGACAACGACGGCGACGGCTACGGCGTGGGCGATCCCAACTGCCAGTGCGCGGCCACCGGGCTGTACACGGCCGTCACGCCCGGCGACTGCGACGACGCCACCCCGAGCGTCCACCCGAACGCCGCGGAAGTGTGCAGCAACGGCAAGGACGACAACTGCAACGGCGTGCAGGACGAGCCGGGCGCCAAGGGCTGCAACGACTACTACGTCGACCTGGACGCGGACGGCTACGGCGTGGCGACGCCGACGTGCCTGTGCGGACCGAGCGGCACCCAGTCGGCGCTGAACGGCGGCGACTGCAACGACGACGCGAGCGCGATTCACCCCAACGCAGTGGAAATCTGCGACGGCATCGACAACAACTGCGCCGCGGGCACGGACGAGGAGAACGCGCAGGGCTGCACGACGCTGTTTGCCGATCAGGATCTGGACGGCTTTGGCGACTCCAAGAAGAAGGGCTGCGTCTGCGCCGCGAACCTTGCGTACGCCGTGACCGATTCGACGGACTGCAACGACGCCGCCGCGACGGCGCACCCGGGCGCGACGGAAGCGTGCGACGGCATTGACAACGACTGCGACGGCTTGACCGATGAAGCCGATGCCGACGGCTGCCAAGTGTTCTTCGTCGATGGCGACGGCGACGGCTACGGCGACACGGCGCAGTTTGCCTGCTTGTGCAAAGCCAACGCGACTTTCAAGGCCTCCAAGCTCGGCGATTGCGCGGACGACAATCCGGCCATCCATCCGGGCGCCACGGAAATCTGCGACGGCATTGACAACAACTGCTCGGGCACGACCGACGAAAACGGCGCAACGGGCTGCTCCACGTACTTCTACGACGCCGACAAGGATGGCTACGGCCTGGACAGCGCGTCCGAATGCCTCTGCGCCAAGGCGGGTTTGTACACGGCCAACGTCGGCGGCGATTGCGCGGACGGGGACAGCGCGATTCATCCCAGCGCCGACGAGATCTGCGACGGCTTGGACAACGACTGCGACGGCGTGACGGATCCGGCCAACACCAACGGCTGCGAGTTTTGGTACGTCGACAAGGATGGCGACGGCTACGGCACCATTCAGCTGGCGTCCAAGTGCTTGTGCGCGGGCACGACCGGCTACGCCAAGAATTCCAGCGACTGCAATGACAACGACGCGGCCATCAACCCCGGCGCGACGGAAATCTGCAACGGCAAAGACGACAACTGCGACGGCATCAAGGATCCCAAGAACACCCAGGGCTGCACGGTCTACTACGCCGATGGCGACAGCGACGGCTACGGCGTGACCAGCCTGAACCAGTGCGCGTGCGTCGCGGACACGCTGTTCAAAGCCGTGTTGCCGGGCGACTGCAACGACGGCAACGCCACCATCAATCCCGGCAAGACCGAGATCTGCAACCAGGTGGACGACAACTGCAACGGCCAGACCGACGAGGGCTTGCTCAAGCCGTTTTTCCAGGACCTGGACGGCGACGGCTGGGGCGGCAGCGTCAGCCACATCCAGTGCGCGGCGGATGCATCGTACTCCAGTAGCGCGTCGGGCGATTGCGACGACAGCAAGTTCGCCGTCAACCCGGGCGCCACGGAGGTCTGCAACTACGTGGACGACAACTGCAACGGCTTGACCGACGAAGGCACCGGCATCCAGACCTTCTTCAAGGATCTGGACGGCGACACGTTTGGCGCGGGCGTTGGCCAGGCGCTGTGCAGCGCGCAGGGCCAGTTCACCGTGACGGACAACTCCGACTGCGATGACACCAAGTACGCCATCCACCCGGGCGCGGCGGACGTCTGCGACGGCGTGGACAACAACTGCAACGGCCAGACGGACGAAAACTTGGCTACGGCGTTGTACTTTGTCGACGCCGACAAGGACGCGTACGGCATCGGCAGCGGCCAACTGCAGTGCGGCCCGCTGGGTAGCGCCACGGCGGTCGTCGGCGGCGACTGCGACGACACCAAGCCGCTCGTCTACCCGGGCAGCCCGGAGCTGTGCGACGGCCTGGACAACAACTGCAACGGCACGACCGACGAGGGCTTCACCAAGACCACGTATTTCCCGGACAGCGACGGCGACGGCTACGGCACGGGCGCTGGCGTCCTGCAGTGCGCGGCCGGCGGCGGCAACACGGCGACCCAGGGCGGCGATTGCAACGACAGCAACGCGAGCGTGCATCCGGGCGCGACGGAAGTGTGCAGCAACAGCATTGACGACAACTGCAATGGGCAGATCAATGAGAACTGCTGCACGATCAACCAGACGTGGAATTTTGATTCAGGTCCGCAGGGCTTCACCCATGCGACGACCGTCAGTTCAGCTGGCGACACCTGGGCGCAAGGACCGATGGGTCTGGGCGATACGTGCCACGGCAACAACAACGGCTGCTGGTCGACCGGACTTTCGGACTATTACGTCAGCTGCGAGAGCGCCGCCTTGCAATCGCCGACGATCGACCTCTCCAGTTGTGCCGGTTCCTCCAAAGTCTTGACGCTCGGGTTCTGGGGCCGCTATGACTTCGAGTCCGGATACGATGGCGCTGTACTGCAAGTCTCAACCAACGGCGGCCAGACTTGGGCTGATGTCACGACGAGCGTAGCGTACAACTACACCCTGGACGCGACCGGCTGTGTGGCGTCCATCACGATCAATGGCCACAAGGCATGGTCGGGGTCGCCGACGGGACTGACGTGGAAGTACTTCTCGTACACGGTGCCGGTTGGACAGAAGGTCACTGGTTTTGCGTTCCGATGGCTGGTTGGCAGCGACTCCAGTTCGGTGGGTTATGGCATGGACATCGATGACGTGACCCTCGTGGCGCAGTAGATTGCCGCCGTATTCTGGAGATTTCATGCCAAACGACCGCCCGTTGATGCACTCAATTCGCGAGGGGCTCGTCGCGTTCATGCTCGTGGCGCTCGCCGCCTGTGGCCAAACCGCGTCTTCGGACACCGGCGCCGGGACGGACGTGCAGTTCCAGATCGACATCCAGACGAACCTGGACGCGGCCAAGGACGGGGCGCTGACCGATGGCGCGGCGGATCAGGGCGCGCAGCCGAACGACGCGGGTCTGGATGCCGATGGCGAGGACGAACTGACCGGCACGGACAGCATCGAGGACGGCGACGACAAGACCGACGCGTCGGGCGAAGGTGTGGGCGCGCAGTGCGAATTTGCCGCCAACCCGCAAGAAGGCGAAGCGGGTGCCAAGTGCAAAATCGACGGCGACTGCAACAGCGGCCTGTGCGTCAACGCGGCCAAAGGCAAGGTCTGCAGCTACACGTGCTTTGACTGCTGCCCCAGCGGCTTTGCCTGCAAACCGTATGGCGGCAACGCCGGCAACCTGGTGTGCCAAGCCGTCGGGCTTGAGTTGTGCCGTCCGTGCCAGAAGGACGGCGAATGCAGCAAGAACGGCGTGGGCGCGTTGTGCGTGCAGTACGGCGATTCAGGCAGCTTTTGCGGCAGTTCGTGCGCCGACGACAGCGAATGCAGCGCGGGCTACGCCTGCCAGATGGCCAAGGGCGAGAAGGGCTCCGCCAAGCAGTGCGTGTTGGCCAAGGGCGAATGCGCCTGTGCGGACGCCGCCATCCAGGCGGGCGCGACGACGACTTGCCAGGTGAGCAACAGCTTTGGCGCGTGCACCGGAACGCGCACGTGCGGGCCCTCGGGCTTGAGCGCGTGCCCCGCCGGCACGCCCGCGCAGGAGGTCTGCGGCGACGGCCAGGACAACGACTGCAACGGCAAGACGGACGAAGCCGGCGCGCAGGGCTGCACGCAGCGCTTCCCGGACAGCGACAAGGATGGCGACGGCAAGGCGGGCAGCAGCGGAAAGTGCCTGTGCGCCGCGCTCGACCCGTTCACCGCCATCACCGCGACCGACTGCGACGACAAGAACGCGGCCGTGAACGGCATGGCCATCGAGGTCTGCGACGGCCAGGACAACAACTGCAACGGCAAGACGGACGAAGGCTGTGACGGCGACGGCGACGGCTTCTGCAGCGCGGACATGACGATTGTCGGCACGCCGGCGATTTGCCCCAAGGGCGGCGGCGACTGCAATGACGGCGACGCCGGCATCCACCCGGACCAGCAGGAAATCTGCGGCAACTTCAAGGACGACGACTGCGACGGCCTGACCGACAGCGGGACCAACGTCTCCGCGTGCATTCCGTTCTACCTGGACGGCGACGGCGACGGTTTTGGCGTCGGCGTGCCGGTCTGCCAGTGCGGCGTCAAGGCCGGCTACACGGCGATCAAGGGCGGCGACTGCAATGACGCCGTGGCCAGCAGCCATCCGGGCGCGGCAGAAATCTGCAACGGCGTCGACGACAACTGCGACGGCACAACGGACGAAGCCGGCGCCACCGGCTGCACGCCGTTCTTTGCCGACGCGGACGGCGACGGCTACGGCGTGGGCTTGAGCGTGTGCCTGTGCGCGCCCGACAAGGGCCACAGCGCGACAAAGGCCGGCGACTGCGACGACAGCGCGGTGAGCATCAGCCCCGGCGCGACCGAGACGTGCAACGGCAAGGACGACAACTGCGACGGCACCATCGACGAGATGGGCGCGCAGGGCTGCACGACGTACTTTGTGGACAAGGACGCGGACGGCTTTGGCGATCCGACGACCGGCACGTGCCTCTGCGCGGCCAATCCGCTGGCGCCGACAACCAACGGCAAGGACTGCAACGACGACAGCGCGGCGGCGCACCCGGGCGCGGCGGAGGTCTGCGACGGCATTGACAACGACTGCGACGGCCAGACCGACGAGGCGAACACGCCGGACTGCACGACGTTCTACATCGACGCGGACAAGGACGGTTTTGGCGCGCCGGCGAAGTCCGCATGCCTGTGTGCCGCGACCGCCGATTTCCCCGCCGCCAAAGCGGGCGACTGCGACGACAGCAACGCGGCGGTCAATCCGGGCGTGACGGAGGTGTGCGACGGCATCGACAACAACTGCGTCAACGGCGTGGACGAGGAAGACGCCACCGGCTGCGCCGTGTGGGCGCGCGACCACGACGGCGACGGCTACGGCGCGGTCAAGGACCAGAAATGCCTGTGCGCCAAGACTGGCGAATACACCGCGACGACGGCGACGGACTGCAACGACAACGACAAGGCCATTCACCCCAAGGCGCTGGAAGTCTGCGACGGCGTGGACAACGACTGCGACGGCAAGACCGATCCGGCGGGCTCCGACGGCTGCAACAACTGGTTTGTCGACAAGGACGGCGACGGCTACGGCACCTACGCCGCGCCGAGCAAGTGCCTGTGCGAGGGCGGCATCGGCTTTTCCGCGATTGGCGGGGACTGCAATGACGCCAACGCGGCCATCAACCCCGACGCCACGGAAGTGTGCAACGGCCTGGACGACAACTGCGACCAGATCGTCGATCCCGTGAACACCAGCGGCTGCACCGTCTACTACAGCGACGCGGACGGCGACGGCTATGGCGTGAGCAACCTGCTGCAGTGCGCATGCAGCCCGTCCAGCACGTTTACCGCCACGCAGGGCGGCGACTGCAAGGACAGCGACGCCAGCATCAACCCGGGACAGACTGAGATTTGCAACAGCCTGGACGACAACTGCAACGGCCAGACCGACGAGGGGCTCATCAAGCCGTGGTACACGGACGCGGACAAGGACGGTTTTGGCACGGGCGCCGCCAAGTTCAGCTGCGCGGCGTCGGGCAGCTACACCGCGACGGTCTCCGGCGACTGCGACGACACGAAAGCGACGACGTATCCGGGCGCGCCCGAGCTGTGCAACGGCGTGGACGACAACTGCAACGGCCAGACGGACGAAGGCGGCTCCGCGACCAAGTACTACCTGGACAGCGACGGCGACGGCTACGGCACGGGCGGCGGGCAAATCCTCTGCGGCACCAGCGGCGGTTACACGGCCACCGTCGGCGGCGATTGCGACGACAGCAACAAGGCCATCAACCCCGGCGCGGCGGAGAGCTGCAACGGCGTGGACGACAATTGCAACGGCCAAATCGACGAAGGCTTGCCGACCGGTCAGTACTACAAGGACCTGGACGGGGACGGCTACGGCGCGGGCGCGATCGTCACGGCGTGCAGCGGTCAGGGCTTTGTGAGCCTGAACGGCGATTGCAACGACGGCAACGCGGCGATCCACCCGGGCGCCAAAGAGGTGTGCGACAACGCAGACAACGACTGCAACGGCTTGGTCGACGACGGATTGCCGACCAGCACGTATTTCACCGACCTGGACAAGGACGGCTACGGCGTCGGCAGCGGGATCAGCGCGTGCGGGGCGAGCGGCAACAACACGGCGGTCGTGGGCGGCGATTGCGATGACACGAACGCAGGCGTGAATCCGGGCAAGGCGGAAGTGTGCGGGAACGGGCTGGATGACAACTGCAATGGCGCGATCGACGAGGGCTGCACGACGTGCACCGCGAACGTTGTCCTCAATGGACTGAACTACAGCAGCGATATCAGTTCGACCACGTACTCACCTGCCAATTCGAAGAACCAGTGGTGGCTGGACAGCGCCTACCTGACCGAAGGCAGCAAATCGCTCACGTTCGAGTCTCCCAACTGCACCTCCGAGGGCTACAATTCAGGCACGCAGACGGCAACGGTCAAGCTCACGGTTCCCACCGGAACGCTGTTTGTCGCTGCGGATGTTTTGTTCGACAACAGGATCAACAACGCGTTTTCTGTCGATCTCGCGGATCCAGACACGTACATGGTTCTCGCGCTGGACGGCGCCACGCAGCAGATCGGGCCGTTTCCAACCATCGAGAATGCGGCATGGAAGCTGGCAAAGTGGCCGATCACAGGGACTCAGTGGGGGCAGACCCTGTCACTTACCGTCACCGTCTACGCGAAGCACACAACGACTTGGTGCTTGGGCGGGTTCGCGGTCGACAACATCCGGACCTTGTGCAACTAGCCCCATCTCGCCCGCCTAAAAAGTTCTGTCACAGCTTTGTATGCAACCGCAAAAGATTCGCTACAATGCGGACTACCGCGCGCGCAGCTGCGCAATTGAGGTTTCGCATGGTTCCTTTTGCCCTGCCTTGTCGTTCTTTGCGCTCCGCGATCGCGGCGCTCGTCCTGCTGACTGCGTGCGGCACGCCGGCCAACTCGACAAGTGGCGGCGAGCCGACTGACAGCGTCGGCAACGGCTCGGACCTCGCCAGCGGCGGCGATTCCGCCAAGAGCGACACCGGGTTGAGCGACGGCAGCACCGACGGCGGCGCGGGCAGCACGGACGCGGGCGCGGACGAGATGGGCGGCGACAGCGACGGCAGCGCGGGCACGGACGCCAGCGACATTGCTCAATCCGGCTGCGAATTTCCGGCCAAGCCGTTGCCGGGCGAACCGGGCAGCACGTGCAAGACGTCGGACGAGTGCGACAGCGGCGCGTGCGTCGATGGCCCAGCCGGCAAGATTTGCACAAGCTCCTGCAACGCCTGCTGCCCCACCGGCTTCAAGTGCGAGGCGTTCCAGACCACCGGCGGCGACAGCGTGCAAGTCTGCTTGCCCAAGTGGAACGCGATTTGCCGGCCGTGCCAGACCGACGCCGAGTGCGGCAAGGTGGGCAAGGACTCGCTGTGCGTGCAGTACCAGGCGACGGGGAGCTTCTGCGGCGGCGCGTGCCAGATCGACAGCGATTGCCCCGGCGACTTCAAGTGCCTGGACGCGCAGGGCGAGAAGGGCGCCGGCAAGCAGTGCGTGCGGACCAAAGGCGAGTGCGCGTGTTCGCCAGCCGCCGTTGCCGACGGCGCGCAGACGACGTGCAAAATCGCCAACGCCGCCGGTACGTGCGCGGGCTTGCGCAAGTGCACGCTCGCGGGCTTGAGCGCATGTCCCGCCGCGACGCCCGCGCCGGAGAGCTGCGGCAACGGCGTGGACGACGACTGCAACGGCGCGACCGACGAGAACGGCGCCAAGGGCTGCACGCAGGTCTGGTCCGACGGCGACGGCGACAAGGACGGCAAGATGGGCTCCGCCTCCCAGTGCATGTGCACGCCGAGCGGGCTCTACACCGCCACGACCGCCACGGACTGCGACGACGCCAACAAGGCGGTGAACGGCAGCGCCGCGGAAGTCTGCGACGGCATCGACAACAACTGCGACGGCAAGACCGACGAAGGCTGCGACGATGACGGCGACGGCTGGTGCGACGCCAACATGGCCGTCGTCGGCGATCCGCTGGTCTGCAAGAAGGGCAAGAAGGACTGCGACGACACCAACGCCGCCATCAACCCCGGCATGCAGGAACAGTGCGGCAACTTCATCGACGACGACTGCGACGGCTTGACCGACAGCGGTCCCAACGTCAGCGGCTGCGTGCCGTTCTACGCCGACAACGACAGCGACGGTTTTGGCTCGGGCGACCCCGTTTGCCAGTGCGCCGCCAAGGGCATCTACGCCGCGGTCAAGACCGGCGACTGCGCGGACAGTGACCCCAACGTCAATCCCGGCGCCAAGGAAGCGTGCGGCAACCAGAAAGACGACGACTGCAACGGCCTGACGGACGAAGCCGGCGCGACGGGCTGCACCAACTTCTACGTCGATCTGGACAGCGACGGCTTTGGCACCGCGACGCCGACGTGCCTGTGCGCGCCCGACGCGTCCCACACCGCGCTCAAAGCCGGCGACTGCAATGACGGCGCGTTGGCGATCAATCCCGCCGCGACCGAGACCTGCAACGGCGTGGACGACAACTGCAACGGCACCGCGGACGAAATGGGCGCGGTCGGCTGCACGACGTTCTACGTCGATGGCGACGGCGACACGTTTGGCAATCCGGCCACTGGCTTGTGCCTGTGCCAGAAGACGCCGTTCAACACGACGTCCGTGGGCGGCGACTGCAACGACGACACGAGCGCGGCGCATCCCGGCGCGACGGAAATCTGCGACGGCTTGGACAACGACTGCGACGGCCAGACCGACGAAGCGGACGCCAGCGGCTGCCTGGCCTTCTACGTGGACGGCGACGGCGACGGGTGGGGCGACTCGAGCAAGAGCGCGTGCTTGTGCAAGGGCAATGCGACGTTCAAGGTCGCCAAGCTGGGCGACTGCAACGACGGCGACGCGGCGATCAACCCGGCGGCCAAGGAAGTGTGCGACAGCAAGGACAACAACTGCGTCAACGGCATCGATGAAGCCGGCGCCAGCGGTTGCACGACCTTCTGGCGCGACCACGACGCCGACGGCTTTGGCCTGTTGGGCGATTCATCGTGCCTGTGCGCCCCCGGCGGCGAATACACCGCGACCAAGACCGGCGACTGCAATGACAGCGACAAGGCCGTCAATCCCAAGGCGACCGAGATCTGCGACGGCGTGGACAACGACTGCGACGGCGCGACGGACCCGGTCAACGCCGACGGCTGCACGCTGTGGTACGTGGACAAGGACGGCGACGGCTACGGCACGTACAGCGCGGCGCCCAAGTGCCTGTGCGTCGGGATCGCGGGCTACGCCAGCTCTGACGCGCTGCCGGACTGCAATGACGCGGACGCATCGGTCCACCCCGGCGCCAAGGAGATCTGCAACGGCAAGGACGACGACTGCGACGGCGTCAAGGATCCCAAGAATACCAGCGGTTGCGTCCTGTACTACGTCGACCAGGACAGCGACAGCTACGGCGTCAGCGGCCTCTCCCAATGCCTGTGCGGCGCGGACGGCCTCTTCAGCGCCACGGCCAAGGACGACTGCAACGACGGCAACGCGCTGGTCAACCCCGGCATGGCCGAGGTGTGCAACGGCACGGATGACAACTGCAATGGCCAGACCGACGAGGGCTTGATCGCCACGTACTACACCGACAACGATCTGGACGGCTATGGCCAGACCGCGTCCGGCGTGAGCCTGTGCGGTCCCGACGGCGCGCACAAGGTCGCCACAGGCGGCGACTGCGACGACACGAAGTCCGGCGTCAATCCCGGCGCGGCAGAGACGTGCAACGGCGTCGACGACAACTGCAACGGCCTTGTCGACGACGGCTTGCCGACGACCACGTACTACACCGACGCGGATTTGGACGGCTACGGCGTGGGCGTCGGCAGCTTGCAATGTGGCCCGGGCGGCGGCTTCCTCGTGACGGTGAACGGCGACTGCAACGACGCGCAGAAGGCCATCAACCCGGGCGCGGGCGAGATCTGCGACGGCATGGACAACAACTGCAACGGCCAGACGGACGAGGGACTGACCGTGACGACGTACTACCAGGACGTCGACGGGGACGGCTACGGCGGCGGCGCGGGCAAGAGCCAGTGCGGGCCGATGAACGGCTTCACGGTGACGCTCGGCG
>CAIMLR010000023.1 GCA_903842345.1 uncultured Myxococcales bacterium | reverse complement strand
CGTGCGCGCCGGCCACCGGCGTTTGCAGCAATCCCAACAAGGCTGACGGCTCGGCATGCAGCGACGGCAATGCCTGCACGCAGACCGACACCTGCCAGGCCGGCACGTGCAGCGGCGCCAGCCCAGTGACCTGCACCGCGCAGGACCAGTGCCACACCGCGGGCACCTGCGCGCCGGCCACCGGCGTTTGCAGCAATCCCAACAAGGCTGACGGCTCGGCTTGCAGCGATGGCAACGCCTGCACCCAGAGCGACACTTGCCAGGCCGGCACGTGCAACGGCGCCAACCCGGTGACTTGCAGCGCGCAGGACCAGTGTCACACCGCGGGCACGTGCGCGCCGGCCACCGGCGTTTGCAGCAACCCGAGCAAGGCTGACGGCGCTGCGTGCAGTGACGGCAACGCCTGCACCCAGACCGACACGTGCCAAGCCGGTTCATGCACCGGCGCCAACTCCGTGACCTGCACCGCGCAGGACTTGTGCCACACGGCGGGCACATGCGCGCCGGCCACCGGCGTTTGCAGCAACCCCGCGAAACCGGCAGGGACGGTCTGTCGCGTCAGCGCTGGTCCTTGCGACCTCACTGAGACCTGTACCGGCGGCGCTGGCGGCTGCCCGGCCGACACGTTCATAAGCTCCGCCACGGTCTGCCGAGCCACCACGGGCACCTGCGACCCGGCCGAGAACTGCACCGGCTTGGCCGCGGCGTGCCCGCCCAACGGCTTTACCGCCAACGGCACGGGCTGCACCGATGGCTACTCGTGCACCACCGGCGACAACTGCCAGGCCGGCGCGTGCACGGGCACCGCGGGCACCTGCAACGACGGCAACAGCTGCACCACGGACGCCTGCATCGGCGCAGGCGGCGCGGTGGGCACTGGCTGCACCAACGTCAACGTGAGCAACGGAACGTCCTGCGCAGACGGCAATTCCTGCACCTCGCCGGACACTTGCACGAGCGGCACGTGCAGCGGCACGACCGTCACGTGCAATGACAACAACCCGTGCACGACCGACTCCTGCAACCCGGCGAGCGGTTGCGTCTTCACCGCCAGCTGCACGACGGGCAACACCTGCGTGAACGACTCGGATTGCACCAGCGGCTCGTGCAATGGCACCACCAAGAAGTGCAACCCGCCGATCACGTGCGCGGATTGGAACGTCGCGGCGGTGGCAGGAAGTCCCGCTTCCGCCAAGGCGACGGGATGCAGCTGGACTGGCGCGAGCGGCGCGACGTGCACGAACACCAACGGTTGCGACATTATCAACGGCGGCGGCACCAACACCTCGGGCTACGGCACGATCAACTTGACGACGACCAATTTCTCGACCAACGCCGCGAACAATACGATTACGGTCGCGCAAGCGGTGACAATCAAGACCATGGACGTGTCCGTCGCTCTGTCGGGCAACACCAACCTGACGATGACGGGTTTGACGAGCATGACCTTCTGGCTGCGCATCAGTGGCGTCGACAGCGCGACCTTCACCTGCAGCATCGCCAACCAGAACAACGTCCCGGCCATCGTCAGCTGCACGCAGGTCACCGGCAGCGTCGTCGTGCCGGCCAATTCGACGCTGAGCATGCACTTCACGACGGGTGCCCAGAACGGCGAGCTCGCAATTGGCTCGTGGACGGTCGGCTACACCATCCCGTAGCGGTGCGACGCGTGCGTGGACATCCGCCACGCCGCATGCGAACCTCCGTCCATGCTTCCAGCGCGAATTCTCGCCACCGCCACGCACTTTCCGGGAACGCCGCGCCTGACGGCTGAGCTCGCGCGCGCGGCCATGCCAGAGCGCACGGTTGCGGATGTGGAGGCGCGCACAGGCATCCACGCGCGCTGGTTTGCCAATCCGGGCGATTCCATTGTCGGCCAAGCCGCTGAAGCCATCCGCAAGGCCCTGCTCGCCGCCGACATGCCCGCGTCTGCCCTCAAGCGCGTCATCTTCACGTGCTCGACCGGCGGCGACTACATCCTGCCCGCCAACGCGAACGCCGTGCTCGACCTCCTTGGCGTGGACGGCACCGCCGACTGCTTTGACCTCAACAACGCCTGCGTCGGGTTCCTCTCCGGCCTCGACGTCGCCGCGCGCTGCGTCGCCACCGGGCTTGGACCCGTCGCCGTCGTGGCATCCGAGATGGGCTCGCGCCACATCGATCCGGCCGATCCGCGCCCCTACGTCGTCTTTGGCGACGCGGCGGCGGCAGCCATTGTCGCCGCGGCTGAACCGGGCGGCGCCGCAGTCCTCGCCACCGCTTTTGGCAACCGCGGCAGCCTGCGCGACACCGTCCACATGGCGCACGGCAGCCTGACGGGCCAGCGGGAAAACATCGTCTTCAACAAGTCCAACCGCGACATCACGGACATTGCCATGGCCGGCTTGGGCCAGGTCGCCACCGCCATCTTCGCGCAGACGGGCTTGGACTGGCACGGCGTGGACTGGATTGTGCCGCACCAGCCCAACGGCGCGATGCTCGGGCAAATCGCCGACCATTTTGGCCTCGACCGCGCCAAGATGATTCCGGTCGTCGCGGAGACCGGCAATATCGGCTCCGCGTCGACCGCCGTCGGTCTGGACCGTCTGCTCCGCTCGGGTCAGGTGCGCACCGGTCAGACGATCCTGCTCATCGGCGTCGGCTCCGGCCTGTCCTATGGCGCCCTTCTCTACCGCGTCGGGTGAACTGCAATGCTCCATCTCTCGACCTTTCGCGCGCAACCGGCGCTCCACACATGGCTCGCGGGCTGGAATGCCGTCGCGCGGTGGACCCGCTATGAAGTCGAGCATCTGGCGCCGCTGCTGCAGGGCAAACCGTGCCTGATTGTCGGCTACCACGGTCGGCCGCTGGCGTGGGACCTGTGCATGCTGACGACGGAACTGCACCGGCGGCTGGGCTACCTGCCGCACGGCATTATCCACGGCGGTCTGGCGCAAGGGCCGATGGCTGATTTCGTCGACGGTCTCGGCTTTGTCACCGCGGATGGCCCGGAACTGGCGGCGGCGGTGGCGCGCGGTGAGCACATCCTTGTCGCGCCCGGCGGAACGCATGAAGGTTGCCGGCGCGGCGAAACGTACACGGTCGCGTGGGGCAAACGGACAGGCTACCTGAAGTTGGCGCTGCGCTATGGTCTGCCGATTGTGCCGGTGGCGGCGTCGGGCGTCGATTCGCTGTACCTCAGCCTGAACAACGGGGAGCGCTGGGGCAAGCGGCTGGGCGTCCCGGCGCGGCTGCCGTTGTGGCTTGGCCTGGGACCGCTGGGTTTCTTCCCGTTCTCGCCGCCGTTCCCCGCGCACGTGCGCCAGCGCGTCGGCGACGCCATCGATGTCCGCGCGCTCGTGGAAGAAAAGGCACGGGTAGCAGGCAAGCCGATGACGTGGCAGGATGTTGTCGCGGACCCGGCTGGGCGACCGATCCTGGCAGCGGCGCACCAGCACATTCAAGCGGAAGTACAGGGCATTCTGAACCAAATGACCGGCCGGAGGCATGTTTGAAGGATTCTGCGCACAAGTCTTCTGAGGTCGTCCCCGCGCATCGCGCGCCCGGCGACACCCAATGGGCCGTCGTCCTCGGCGTCACTTCTGGATCGGGATTTGACATCGCCAAGGCCGTCGCCGCCAATCCCGGACTCAACATCTTTGGCGCCCACCGCGGCCATTGGCCAGAGCAGGCGGCCGCCCTTGACGCGCACGTCGCGGCGCTGGGCCGCAAGTCGGCGCACTATGTGGGCGACGTCGGCACGCACGCGGGCGTTGAACACGCGGCCGATCGCCTCCTGGAAGTCGCTGGCAAGCAGAGCGTGCGCCTGTGCGTCCATGCGATCGCCAACGCCTCGCTGGGCATGTTCCTGGGCGACGGGAGCGGGCCATTTCGCGCCTTTATCCCCCATAATTTCCACAAAACCATGGACTCCATGGCCAATTCCTTCGCATGGTGGGCGCAGGCGCTGGTGGCGCGGGATTTGCTGGCGCCGGGCGCGCAGCTGCTGGGCCTGACGAATCCCATCTCGGATTCGATGATCCACAACTTTGGCATCATCACGGCGGCCAAAGCGGCGCTGCAGGTCTACGTCAAGCATTTGGCGTGGGAGATGGGCCCGCTGGGCTACCGCGTCAACCTGCTGAACTACGGCACGGTCGACACGCTGGCGGTCAAAAAGGCGTTCACGCCCGAGAAATGGCAGCGCTTTCAGGACGTGGTCGCGCAGGCGATTCCCGCCGGCCGGATGCTGTCGACGCCGGAGGTCGGGCAATTTGTGACGCTGCTGCTGCGGCCGGAAGCGCACTGGTTCAACGGCGCGACAATCGATTTTACCGGCGGCCAGTCGCAGAGCCTCCTGAATTGCCTGCTTTATGATGAATGGGACAAGGACCGCAAAACCAAGGAGACACCGTGAGCGATTTCCAGACGCAACTGACCGATGTGCAACTCACTGTGCTCAAAGGTGGCTATAGCCGCGACGTGATGGATGCTGTGGCGACAAAGATTGTCGCTGGCGCGTACCCACCGGCGCTGGGCCTGACAACTTTCGCAGGCACCCGGTTCTACAATGACGCCCCGCCGACCCTCGCGCCGGCAAACCGGGAGCGCTGCTTGCTGACCCTGTTCTGCGCCGGGCGGCGACCGACGTTCGCGATTGCCGTGCACATCTACTGGGCGTTGATGGAGGGCGTGGCCGTCGATGAAATCGCTGAGATCATCCTGCTCGCGACGCTGTATGGCGGCATCGACGTGTTGGCCGAGGGCACGCGCACGCTGACCGTCACCCTGACGACGCTGGCGCAGGCCGCGGATGCCGGTGGTGCGGGCGTGCAGTCGGCGACGCTGCTGCCGGCGCTCGTGGCGAAATTCCGCGGATAGACGCTAGGTTTTTGCGGGCGCGCGGAAGGACAGGCAGTAGTAGAAACGGCTGACCTGCTCCTCCACCACGTCGGTCACGCCGGGCGGCAGCGCCTCCGTCGGGCAATGCGGGCGATCGTCGTAGAACGTCACCGCGCGAAACCAGAGCGTCGGCCACAGCCCGTTCTTTCGATGGGGATCAAGCTGTTCGTCGACGACCACGATCGGCGCGCCCGGCTTGGCGACACGACACATCTCCGCCAGCGCCTTGGCCGGATCGCGAAAGCCGCCGATGCCGCCCACGTGCAGCACGCGGTCAAATACGCCATCGGCGAACGGCAGCGCGTGCGCGTCGCCTTGCACCCACTCCACGGCCGGCTGGCGGGTCTTGCGGATGCGCGCGCGCGCGAGGTTCATCATGCCCCAGGACAGATCGAGGCCCCAGTACGCCATGTCCGGCACCGCGCTGGCCGCCTGCCGCACCAAGCCGATGCTCGCACCTGAACCGACGCTGACTTCCAGGAATCGCACGGGCTCCGGCCCCGGCTGCAGCTCCTCCAGCCGCAGGTGTTTCATGTAGCGCCGCCGCGCGTCGGCCTCCGTGCCGCCCAGCTGCCAAATCGGCAGACCGTACCGCACCAGCGGGTCATGCAGCCGCGGCACGCCGTCGTAGAAGTAGCGCAGCAGCTTGTCCGGGCCCTGCACCCACGGTTCGCGGTACAGGACGGGAATTCCCTCGCGCAGCGACCACTCCGCATTGCAGACTGTGCAGAGCAGGACGGTGGCGCGGGGCACGAACGGGCCGTGACAATCTGGACAGCGAAGGACCTCTAGATTCACGACCACCTGCTTCGTTCAGCGCGATCCAGATCCCAAGTCGCACCGAGCTTCTCCAGCTCCACGCACGCGCGAGCGAGCCACTCCGCCCGCCGAGGGTCAGTCCGCGGAAGACTGCGTCCATATTCACGGCGAGCCAGCGCCGCTTCCCAAGGCATCACCTGCGCTTCCGCAATCGCGATGCACCGCTCCCAATGTCGCTGCGCGCTGCGGGTGTTGCCAGAGAGCTGCGCGAGCACGCCGTCCCACAGCTGCGCGTGCGGTCGACCGAAAGCGAACGACCAGCTGAAGCGGCGCATCGCCGTGCACGCGATGTTGGACTTGCGCTTGAGCGCCCGGCACCGCGCGCGATCGGAACCCGCCTGCTCCCAGAGCAGCAGGTACGTCTCCGCCAGCGCGGCGAGCGCGTGCTGCACCCAATACGCCACCGGCAGCTTCTGGATGTACGGCAGCAAGGTATCGGCCAGCGCTTCGGCGCGCTCCTGCTCGCCCAGACGGAACCACGCCAGCGCCAGCAAACCGTGCGCCCAAAGGACTTCCGACGCGCTCGCCGATTTTTGCACCCACTCTTCGACTTCAACCAGCTGCTGACGCGCATGATCGGCGTCACCCGCGCGCAAGTGGTGGCCGGCCAAGGCAAAGCGGCTCCACGCCTGGGTCTGCTGGTTGTTGGAGAAGTGCGCGGAGGACTTGAGCGCGTCAAAGTGAGCGCGCGCTTCCGAGAAGCGGCTGGCGAAGAAGAGCGTCAGGCCCAGCACGCCGGTGGCTTCTTCCCGCAAGCGGCGATCGCCCGTCGTCCGGCCAATCTCTGCGGCGCGGCGCAATTTGTCCGTGGCATCCGGCCAATTCGCGGCGTACAGATCGACGATACCCACGCGCGACAGCACGTAGCTGAGCGCCGCTCCCGGGTTGGGCGACGCCTGTGTGACCTCGATCGCGCGCTGGCCCCACGCGTGGGCGAGCCCCCGGAGCGGCGGCACGGTGCCGACGAGCACCGCCATGACGGCGTACGCCTTGCCCAACTCCGCGGACGGCCCGACCGGCTCCATCGTGTTGAGTTCGCGCAGACCCGAATCCAGGCAGCCAAGCGCGTCCTCGGCGTAAATGTTGATCTCCGTGAGCCGGTTCAGCACGCGCGTCGCCCACACCCGCCGCTCCCGCTCTTCCGGCGTCGTCACCGCGAACCGGGACGGCATCCACCGCTGCAGCACCCGCAGGCCGATTTGGCCGATCAACGACGGAATCTGCCCCAACAGCGTCGTCGGCACCGACATGCCGAGCATCTGCAGCGCGTCCTCGCCAAAGCGCTTGGCTTTGGCCAAATCACCAAGCCGGAACCATGCTTCCGCCAGATGGCGCATCCAGTGCATCCGCCGCATCGGGAGGGTCTGGCCGGGATGATCGCGGTCGAGCACGAGCGCTTGGCTCAGCAGGTCGACCGTCTCGCGGTTGGCGAAGCGGTCCAGATTCTGCTCCGCGGCTTGTTCCAGACACGCGATCGCGCGCGACCACTCCTCCGCGCGCTGCCAGTGGTGCGCGAGGACGGGGAGCAAGTGGGAAAGGTCGTCCGAATTCGTCCGCTCATACCACTCCGCCACCGCGCGGTGGAGACCGCGGCGCTGGCCAAACAGCATGAGGCCGTAGATCGCTTCTTGCGTCAGGACGTGCTTGAACAGGAAGTGCGCGGGCTGCTCGCCATCGCGCAGCAGGTCCTGCTGCACAAGCCCGGGCATCAACCCCGCGAGGTCGCCTTTGCGCTCGGCGAGCGGGAACACGTCCGTCACCACTTCAAGGGGGAACAAACGACCCACGACGCTCGCGACTTTCAGTGCCATCTGCTGCGTCGGCTCGAGCGCGTCGAGGCGACTGACAATCAGACCTTCCACCGTCGCCGGCAGGCGCGTGCGCGCGAGCTGGTCAAAGGACACGGCGAGGCGCGCCTCATCGCCCTGGATCACCAGGCTGCCATTTTCGTGCAGGACCGCCGCAAGCTCTTCCACATACAGCGCGTTGCCGCCAGCGCGCTGGTGCATGAAGTCAACGACTTCTGGCGGAATCGTGTGGACGCCCAAGCGCTGCGCCGCGAGCAAGCCGCAGTCGTCGCGGCCCATGGGTCCGAGGCGCAGGCGATTGACGCTCGACTCCGCGATCAGCGCCTCAAACTCCGGCGTCGGCCGCTCCATCGTCCGCGTGGCGATCACCACCAGCAGCGGCTTGGCCGTCAGCCGCACCGCGCGCAGCAGCATCCACGAAGCCGAATCGAACCAGTGGCAGTCCTCCAGTAGCAAGCCCGTGTTCCGCTCGTCCACCACGTGCTGCAGGATCGCCGAGAGCAGGCGATGGGTTTGCGCCAGCCGCGCTTCACCCGTCAGGCCTTCGACGCCTGAGTCCGGGCCCAGGTCGAGGGCAATCACGGCTTCCAGCAGCGGCGCCAGAGCCCGCAGATCGGCGGGGAGAAACGCGATGACCGCGTTGACCTTTGCCGCGCGTTCCTGGAGGCCGTCGACCGGAGAAATGCCAAAGATCTCAGAAAATACGGCGCGCCACGGATGATATGGCGCGTTGCGATCGACTGCATCGCCAGCGCCGCGCAACATCCGGAAGCCCATGGTCTCAGCCTGGGCCTCCATCTCGTCGAGCAGCCGGGACTTGCCGATGCCCGCTTCCCCCTCAACGACCACGCACGCCGACTGGTGGGCACGCACGACCGAATGAATCGCCCGCGACAGGACATCCCGCTCGGTCTGCCGCCCGACCAGCACGGTCTTCGCCCGCACCGCTTCGCGCACCAGCCCCGTCGGCGTAAACACTTGCACGGACTCGGACCGGCCGCGAATATCCAGCAGCGCCACCGGCAGCAATTCCATCTGCGGGGCGGCGAAGCGGGCCGTCGCGTCGTCGCAGAGCAAACGCCCCTCGCCCGCCTCCATCAACCGCGCCGCGAGATTGACTGTGTGGCCGATGACCGTGTACTCGCAGCGCGCCGTCGTGCCGACAGTGCCGCAAAAGACTTGCCCCGTCGCCACGCCGATGGACGCGGGCACGCCGTGGTCGGTCATGGCCTTGTGAATCGCCATCGCCGCATGCAGCGAGCGGACCGGATCGTCCTCGTGGGAGAGAGGCGGCAGGCCAAACGCGGCAATCAACACCGCGCCTTTTTCATCGACGCTGATCTTGTCGATGCCGCCGTCAAAGCGATAGACGCAGCGCTGCAAGGCCGCGACCAACTCTTGCAGCCGGTTGAGGTCGGCGTCCTCAGCCGTCGCCATCGGCAATTGCACAAAGACCACGGAGATGCGCCGCAGTTCAGACAGCCATTCCGAGAGCCCGTTGGCGATGCTGGACAGCATCACGCCCGGCACCCAGGCGCGGAGCAGCTCTTCAGCGTCGTCGGAGACCGGATCGCGGTGCAGCGGCAACGCCGCGGGCAAATCCTCTGACCACCGCAGGCGCATCGGCCCCATTTCCGGCGCGCCGCTGGACACGTTGGTCCACAGGTCAGCAGTCGCCGCTTCCACGTCGTGCACGGTCTGCCGATTGTCGGCCGTGCGCTGCGCGGGTTTGCCTGAGAAACGACCCGCGAGCAGCTCCCACGCGTTGCCGCTGACGACCACGGCGCCGACGGGCGTCAGCGGCTTCAGGTCCGCGATCTCCGTGACGGGCCTGCCGCACGGCACGATTTCCCAGCGATTCAGCACGCCGCCCACGTGCATCAGCCGCATGGCGCCCGCGCCGACGCAAATGCGCATCGAGAGCATCACCTCGCCAGCCTCAAAGCCGGCGAGCTCCTGCTGCGCGCGCAGGGCACAAGCCGCCGCCGCCTGAGTCGCAGTTGCCAGGCCCTCGCGATCCGCGGCGTCGGTCAGCGGCCAAAGCGCAATCACGGCGTCGCCCGCGAACTTCAGCACGTCGCCGCCATGCGCTTCAATCTGGTCGACAAGCCGGCCAAGATACTGGTTCAGGTACTGGCCAATGCGCTCGGCACCGTCCGGTCGGGACGCCAGCTGTTCCGTGAGGCGCGAGAAGCCAGAGATGTCGGCGAAGAAGAGCGCGCCATACAGCTCGTCCGCCTCGGCGTGTTCCATGGACGCAGTCATACGCGCGGCACGATTTGCCGTCACGTTGGGGACGAACCGGACGATGTCAGCTGAAATGGCGCGCGACATCTTGGCCTCAGGCGGAATTTGGGCACCGTTCCGCTGCGAGACGATAGCCTGCGGATCAGAGAATGTCACGCAATCTGGGCATCGCGCGCGCGGGTGTGTGAGGGGCGCCTGCACGTGGCCTGCCCATGTACTTTCGCGCAGTTGACGGGAACCGGAAAGACGCTGTTTGGGCCAAGCGCCGCGCTACGCTGGCGTCGAATCGAAAGCGTGCGCGCCAATGCGGGGCTCGCCCGACGAACGCTACAGCGCGCGGCGGCGAATCCACAACGCGGCGACAGCGACGAGCACGACGAGCGGCCAAGCGCCGCCCCTGCTGCCCGCACCGCAGCCATTGGCCGTCCCGGTGGCGCTGTCCGTGCCGCCGACGACCGGGGCATCGCCGCCGTTGCCGTCCAAGCTGCCGCTGGCGTCTGGCATCACCTGGCAAGTGTTCCACGCGCAGAGGCTCGAGCACGTGTGGACGCCCAACGCGCCGCTGTCCGTCGTGCACGTGGCGCTTTGGCCGAGCGCGCAGTCAAACGCCTCGTCGGTCGCGCCGTTGCAGTCGTCGTCCTTGCCGTTGCAGCTCTCCGTCGGGGCTTGGCAGGCGTTCCAGCGGCAGGTGTTGCCGCACGCGTGCTTCCCGACGCTGCCGCACGCGGTGGCGCACGTCACCTCGCTGGGTCCGCCGACGGCGTTGGTGCACTCCCAGCCGAGTTCGACCCCGCTGACCTCCACGCGGCCAAAGCCAAACGCGTCGTCGGGCAGACCGCCATCGCCCATTGGCGTGGTGCGGGCGATGATGTTCTGGACAATCGCGTCGGCGCTCGCGTTGGGAAAGGCGGTGCGCAGCAGGGCCGCGACGCCCGCCACATGCGGACAGGACGCGGACGTGCCGTAGAAGTCGCCAAAGCTCGTCGTGATGCCCGTCGGCGCGACGACCTCCGGCTTTTGGCGGCCGTCGACCGTCGGGCCAAAGGAGCTGTAGTCCTCCAGCGGCCCCTTGTCGTACTGACTCCAGCGGAGCGCGCCGACGGTGAGCACGCCCTTGCACGACGCCGGATCGTAGACGTTGCCGTTGTCCGTCCACGCCGAGAACTGGACGCCGTAGCCCGTACTCACCACCCGCAGCCGCAGTCCGGCGGGCACGGCAATTTGCGAGGCGCTCGTGATCTCAATGCCGTAATCCGCGTCCTTCGGCGTCTGCACGACAAGCCACTCCGCGCTCGGCGTGTTCTTGCCCTGCTTGAGCTTGGACGTCGTCTCTACGACCCACTGGTCGCCATCCTTGCGCCACAGCGTGGCGTTCAGATCGATCTTGCGGGCCTCGTAGTCGTCCCAATCGATGACCAGCTGAATCGGCGCCCACGAATGACCGCGAAACTGCAGGCGCTTTTCGCCCGGTTCAATCTCGTGGCTGCCGTCCTTGTCCGCGTCGGTCCAGATGCCCTGATAGAAGCTACCGCCGCCGTTGTTGCCCGCGGCGTTGACCCAGACGATGTTGGCGCTGCGCACCTGGTCGGTCACCGCGCACAGGGGGCCGGTGTGGCGGCCAAAGCTCTGGCCAAACCAACCGACGGAGTGGCTGACAACGCCGATGTTCTTGGGATTGCCCTTGGTCGTCACTTCCTTGGCGAAAGCCTGCATCGACGCGATGCTGCTCACGGAGTACAGAACGAGCGCGGCGTTGGGGGCGACGTCCGCGATGACCTCCGCGCACATGGCGCCGTGCTGGCCGTTGAAGGCGATTTTGTTGCCCGCGGTGTAGCCGGTCAGTTCACCGGCGGCGACGGACTTGTCGATGTCCTGAAAATCTTCGTCCACGACTGCGACCGTCGACTTGGCGCCGTTGTCGGCAAGACACAGCACTGCATCGTCGCGAAAACGCGTCGCGCCCTGGCTTTGGTGCGGGCCCATGAGCGTGACCGGACGCCACGGGAGCTGCGCGAACGCGATCTCCGGATGGGCGTCAACAAACGCCGCGATGCGCGCCACGGGCAGCCACACGTCCGCGAGATCCTGACCGCGTACGGCGACGCGACCGCCAAAAACCGCCAGATCGGCGTCGCTGAGCGCGGCGGGATCCGCGAGGTGCAACTGCACTTCCAGCAGCGCGCCATCCCAACGCGCACGGCCATTGGCCAGCTGCCGGTCCGCTTCCGCGGCGTCGCCACGCGCCCGCGCATCCAGATACGCGCCCAGATAGCCGCCCACGCGCACGGGCCCAACCCTCGGCGCGGCCGCCACTTGGGCGACCCACAGGACGGCGAGAAGAGTGGAGAAAAGCAGTCGACGCATCGGCACTCCTGAGGGGAACAGTGTGCACGAGTCAGGCGCGAACGGCCACAGGCTTGCCGCGGCAAGTGGACAAAATGGCAGCAACTGCGCTATCTACGCACCGGAATTTCACCACGAGGCACCCATGCGCGGCATCTACAACAACGTCCTTCACGCGATCGGCGACACGCCGTTGGTTCAGCTCAACAAGGTCGTCGGCCGCCATGACGCGCGCGTGCTCGCCAAGTTGGAGTTCATGAACCCGGGCGGTTCCATCAAGGACCGGATGGCGATCCACATCCTGGAACTCGCCGAACGCTCCGGCCAATTGAAGCCGGGCGCCGTCATCGTGGAAAACACGAGCGGCAACACCGGCGTGGGCGTCGCGATGGCGGCGGCCGTCAAGGGCTACCGCTGCATCTTCACGATGCCGGACAAGATGAGCGAAGAGAAAGTGCGGCGCCTCAAGGCGTTTGGCGCGGAAGTCGTGGTCACGCCGACGGCGGTGCCCGCGGACAGCCCCGAGAGCTACTACGAGACGGCCAAGCGCATCGCCCGCGAGACGCCAAACTCATTTATGATCAATCAGTACCACAACAAGGAAAACATCGCGGCGCACTACGCGTCCACCGGCCCGGAAATTTGGGAACAGACGGGCGGCAATTTCCACGTCCTCGTCGGCGGCTTGGGCACCGGCGGCACCATGAGCGGCACGTCGAAATTCCTCAAGGAAAAGAATCCGCGGATGCGCACCGTCGGCGTCGATCCGGAAGGGTCGATCTACTACGACATGTTCCACACCGGCACACACGGCGCGCCGCACACGTACAAGGTCGAGGGCATCGGCGAGGACATGGTCTGTGGCGCCCTGGAATTCGGTCACATCGACGACGTGATTCAGGTCAACGACCGCGAATGCTTCCAGATGGCGCGGCGGCTGACGCGTGAGGAGGGCATCTTCGCGGGCGGCAGCTCAGGCGGCGCGGTGCACGTCGCGGCGGGTCTGGCGCGTGAACTCGGCCGCAACTCGACGATCGTCGTGATCCTGCCGGACTCGGGCGCGATCTACCTGTCGAAATTCTTCAACGACGACTGGATGAAGGACAACGGCTTCTTTGAGCCGACCAGCGGCGAAGCCAGCGTCCGCGATCTGATGCGCGGCAAGTCGCACAACCTGCACACGTGCACGCCGGACGAGCGCCTCGGCCCGGTCATCGTGCGGCTCAAGCGCGAAGGCATCTCGCAGATGCCGGTGATCGGCGAGAACGGCGATCCCGTCGGCATGGTCCACGAAATTGACCTGCTCGGCGCCATCGTCGACGGTCAGGCCACGCGCGAGGACAAGGTCGAGACGCTGGTGAAGCCGATTGAGGGCATCATCCACCCGGATGCGTCGATCGAACAGCTGCGGCAGATCTTTGCCCAGGACAACGTGGCGGTCGTGGTGACCGGCGGCAAGGTCGTGGGCATCATCACGAAGATTGACCTGATCGACTATCTGGCGCGCCGCCAGTAGGCAGCGATCGCGCAGAACGTGGCACAAAGTCGCGCCGTCCGACGCCGCCCCGCAATCCGGGCAGCGTCGGACTTGCCGTCATCCTACTTGCAGCCCGCGCCAGCCGGGATGTTGCACAACGAGTGCGTCTCCCCGACGCAAGTGTTGTCCCATGAGTTGGCGCAACAGAAGGGGTCGCTCGCGCAGACGCGCTTGACGCAAGGGTCGCACAGCGCGGTCAAGGCCGTGCCGCTCGTGCAGTAGCTGTGCGTGCAAGCACAGGTGAACGCGGTGCTGCCGGTCGCGCAGATGGCCAGATTCTCGGCCTCGCCGACGCAGATCGAGTCCCAAGTGTTGTTGCAGCAGAACGAATCCGTCGCGCAAACCTTTGCCGCGCAGTCGTTGTTCGTGCCGACGCTCGCGTAGTTGCAGTCGGAGCTGCTCAATTTGACGCCAGCCGTACACATGGAGTGGGCACAGCAGTTGGCGATGACTGTGTACACTGCCGCGCCGTTCGCCGGATTGCACGTGTCGGTGGTGCAGGCGTTGTTGTCTGACGCGATCGCCTTGGCCGTCCCGACGCACGCGCCCGCCGCGCTGCACAAATCAGTGGTGCACGCGTTGCCATCCGTGCACGCGCCACCGGCGATGGCGGTGTGGACGCAACCCTGGATGGGGTCGCAGCTGTCCGCGGTGCACACGTTGGCGTCATCGCAGCTGACCGAAGTACCCGAGCAGCTTGCGGAAGTGCAGACATCGCTCACCGTGCAGGCGGAGTTGTCGTTGCACAACGTGCCGTCCGTCTTTTTCGGGTTGCTGCACGCGCCAGTGCCGGTATCGCAGGTGCCCGCCGTGTGGCACTGATCCTGCGCCACGCAAAGGACCGGGCTCCCGCCCGTGCAGGTGCCGGTTTGGCACGTGTCGGTCTGGGTGCAGCTGTTGCCGTCGCTGCATGCCGCGCCATTCGTTTGGGCGGGGTTGCTGCACGCGCCAGTTCCCGTGTCACAGGTGCCCGCCGCATGGCACTGGTCCTGCGCTGTGCAGATGACCGGGTTCGCGCCCATGCAGGTGCCGGCTTGGCAAGTGTCGCTCTGCGTACAGGCGTCGCCATCGTTGCAGGCCGTCTTGTCTGTCGCTGTGGGGTTGCCGCACGTGCCGGTCGTGGCATCGCAGGTGCCGGCCGTGTGGCACTGGTCCAGCGCAGTGCAGACGACCGGATTCGCGCCGGTGCACGCGCCGGTCTGGCAAGTGTCGGTTTGCGTACAGCCGTCGCCGTCGCTGCACGCCGTGCCATCCGACTTGGCGGGGTGGCTGCACGCGCCGTTTCCGGAATTGCAGACGCCTGCGACATGGCACTGGTCCTGCGCCGCGCAGAGGATCGGGTTCGCGCCCGTGCATGCGCCCGCCTGGCACGTGTCGGTCTGGGTGCAGGCGTCGCCGTCGTTGCATTCCGTGCCATCGCCAGCCAGCGGAGCGCTGCATTTGCCGGTGTCTGGCGCGCAAGTGCCCGGTGTGTGGCATGCGGTGGGATCGGGGCAAACGACCGGCTGGAGGCCGTAGCACACGCCCGCGGCGCACACGTCCTTGGTGGTGCAAAGGTTCGCGTCGTCGCAGGCCACGCCGGCTTCAGCGGGCTTGGCGAAGCATCCGTTCTTGGCCTCGCAGTCATCAACGGTGCACGGATTGGCGTCGTCGCAGATTTTGGCAGTGCCGGCGCAAATCCCGCCGCCGCAAATGTCGTCAAGGGTGCAGGCGCTGCCGTCCGAACACGTCACTGTGTTGGCCAAATGAACGCAGCCACTCGCCGGGTCGCAACTGTCATCCGTGCAGACGTTGCTGTCGTCGCAGTTCGCCGCGGTGCCCACGCATGCGCCGCCCAGGCACGCGTCGTTCAGGCTGCACTTCTGGCCATCGTCGCACGCGATGCCGTCCGTGGGCGTGGCGACACAGCCGATTGCCACTGCGCACGAATCCGCCGTGCAGGCGTTGCCGTCGTCGCAGGGAAGCTTGCCGGTCGGGACGCACGCGCCGCCGGTGCACACGTCGCCGGTTGTGCAGGCGTTGCCATCGGTGCACCCGACTTCGTTGTCCGCATGGACGCAGCCGGTCAGCGAAGCGCAGGTGTCATCGGTGCAGGGATTGCCGTCGTCGCAGCCAACCGGCGCGCCTGGCGCACAGAGGCCTGCCGCGCAGGTGTCGTCAGCCGTGCACGCGTCGCCATCGGAACAGGCGCCGGCGATCCCGGCGTGCTGGCAGCCAGCGTCGTTGTCGCACAAATCCGAGGTGCACGGATTGCCGTCATTGCAGTCGAGCGCGCCGCCGCCCGCGCACACGCCGCCCGCGCACAGGTCGTTCAGGGTACACGCGCTTCCGTCGCTGCAGGTCGCGTCATTTGCCAGATGCACGCAGCCCTTGCCGTCGGCACACGTGTCGTCCGTGCACGGATTGCCGTCCTGACAGTCGGCCAACACGCCGAGGCACGTTCCGCCCGAGCAGACGTCCGACACGCTGCATTTTTGGCCATCGTCGCAGGGAGCGCCGTCGGCGTCGGTGTGCGTGCAACCGGCGGCCAAATCACAGCCGTCGGCGGTGCACGGATTGGCGTCGTCGCACCCGAGCGCGCTCCCGGCTTGGCAAGTCCCGTTGGCGCACTTGTCGCCCGTCGTGCAAGCGTTGCCGTCGTCGCAGGGCCCGGCGCCGGGCGAAAAGGCGCACGCGCCGGCCACGCACTTGGCCAAGACGCAAGGTGACGGCAACCCGCACTCCGCGTCCTGGGTACACGCCGCGGGAATGTCGATGCCGGTCGTGTCCACGCCATCCAGGCTGACGTCGGCGACGTCGAAGCCGTCAACGCTGAATCCGTCCGGCGTCACGTCCAAAGTCACGCCATCATTTTCCGCCGCGTCGAGTGCGGTCCCGTCCGCGTCATCTCCGACCGTCGTGTCCGCGGTTGCAGCATCCGCGCCGGCCGCCGTGCCGCCAGTGTCTGTCGTCTTGGCGCCGCAGCCCGTTGCCGCGATCGCCAGCAACAGCGCAATGGCGGACTTGCGCGCTGCGCAGGGAAGAAAATCCATAAGTACGCTGCGCATCGGCAAACCCGCTTTGTTACATTTTGTAAATACAGCACCGATACTACGCGATCTGCCGGGCATTTCAACACATTTTCACATTTCATTGCCAATGGTCATCCCCGACTAGTCAGCGAACAGCGCCGCGGCTACACTGCCCAACCCCAGCGCTGGAGCACAAATGAACTGGAATGACGCGAAATTCGAAACGAAGGCCATTCACGCCGGCCAGGATCCTGAGGCAAAGACCGGCGCGGTTGTCGTGCCCATCTTCCAAACCTCAACTTTTGCCCAGCCCGCGCCCGGCGAGCATCTGGGGCACGAATACTCGCGCACCTCCAATCCGACGCGCGATGCGCTGCAGGATTGCCTCGCGGCGCTGGAAGGCGGCGTCCAAGGGCTGTGTTTCTCGTCCGGTTTGGCCGCGACCCACGCCGTGCTGGCCTTGCTCAGCGCCGGCGACCACGTCATCGCGATGGACGACATGTATGGCGGCACGTTCCGGCAGTTCGACAAGGTGTGGCGCCGCCATGGCCTGACGTTCAGCTATGGCGATTTGCGCGATCCAGGCGTGTTTGACGCGCTCGTGACGCCGCAGACCAAGCTGCTGTGGCTGGAAACGCCGACCAATCCGATGCTGAAGCTCGTCGACATCGCCGCGCTGTCCGCCAAGGCCCACGCCCACGGCGTGCTGGTGGCGGTCGACAACACTTTTGCGACGCCGTACCTGCAGCAGCCGCTGGCCCTGGGCGCGGACATCGCCGTGCACTCGACGACCAAGTACATCGGCGGCCATTCCGACACGGTCGGCGGCGCGGCCATTGTGCGGGATGCCGATCTGGGCGCGCGCATCGCGTTTGTCCAGAACGCCAACGGCGGCACGCCGGGACCTTTCGATTCGTGGCTGACGCTGCGCGGCGTCAAGACCCTGGCCGTGCGCATGGAGCGGCACTGCCAGAATGCCCTGGCCATCGCGCTGTGGCTGGAGCAGCACCCGCGGGTCAAGCAGGTCATCTACCCCGGGCTACACAGTTTTGCACAGAAAGAGCTGGCCGCCCGGCAAATGCGGCAGCTGAACGGGCAAACGCTGGGCGGCGGCATGATCACCATCATTCTCGATGGCGAACTGGCCCATGCCCGCACTTTCCTTTCGACCGTCCGGGCTTTCACCCTGGCCGAGAGCCTGGGCGGCGTGGAGAGTTTGATTGAGCATCCGGCGATCATGACGCACGCGTCGATCCCGCCGGAGCAGCGCCGCGCCATCGGGATCTCCGATTCCCTGTGCCGGCTCTCGGTCGGCATTGAGCATGTGTCTGATTTGCAAGCTGATTTGGACAATGCGCTGAAAGCCGCCTTTGCCTAGATCGTTCGGCGTCCCCGTGCGTCTCACTCTGTGCTGCCCGCGCGTGTGCGTCGGCGGCGGGGCGGGGACAGTCGTCACCCTAACGTGACTTCCGGCGCTTGACGCTAGGGTCCCCGGAAACTAGGATTCCCGGCCTGTCTGCCTGAACTCGGGCGGCACCATTTTTGCAGAGGCAACATGTCTGGCGGTTCCATCCTTGCACTCATCGGCGGGCTCATTGCCCTGATTGCCCCGCTCCTCCTCCCGTTCATCACAGTGGACGAGGAGGAAATGGTGCTGCGCAGCTTCCAGGTCTCCACCGGCCTCCTGTCGATCGCTTTTGCGGTCGCCACGATTGGTCTGGCGGCGTACGTGTTCAAAGCGCGCAAGCAGATGCCGGGCTGGGCGATTGCCGCCTTCTCGCTCATCCAGATCGCCGCGATGGCGTACACGTATTCCAACGTGTGGGCGCTGGTTCCGGCCAAGTCGCTGGGCCTGACGATGGCGGATTCCCAGACGGGCGGCCTGATTCAGGACACGCTTGTCACGCTCGATTGGGGCCTCGCGTTCGTCGTGCTCGGCTCCGTGCTGTCGTTCTTCGGCGGCCTGCTGGTCGTCGCTGCGCACCGCGAGTACACAAAAGATGAGCGTTTCCTGCGCCTGATCGTGACCTGGGACAACCATATGGTCTACGAGCGCGTGATGTTCCAGCCCGGTCCGGTCACGGTCGGCGAGGCGGACGACGCGCTGCTGCAGCTGTCTGCGGGCGGCATGAGCAAGCACGTGCTGTTCCAGCCGGCGGGTCTGGAGAAGTACAAAATCGACGTGCCCAAGGGCATCAACGGCACGGTCAGCATTGGCGGCAAGCAGCGCGATGCGGCCGGCACGAGCGAAGAAGTCCAGAAGGGCGACGCTGGCGTGCTGAAGTTCGACAACGACGTCGCGGTTGCGTGGCAGTTCACCGGTGCGGAAGCGGGCGCGCTGACGGCGGCGCTGGGCCGCGAGCCGGGTCTGGCGGTGTCGTTCGCGACGACGTCGGCGGTCACCCTGCTGTTGCTGCTGGGCATGATGGCGGGCGCGCGCGGCCGTCACCGTGCGGAAGCGGAAGAAGATCTGGAAAAGAAGGGCAAGGAACTCATCGAAGTGTCGATCGAGGAAACCGAGCAGAAGACCGACGAGATCAAGCCCGAAGGCGACGAAGACGAGAAGACCGCCAAGAAGGCCGGCGGTGAGGAAGGCAAGTTTGGCGATCCGGACAAGGATCCCAACAAGCAGTCCAAGATTCCGAAGATGGAAGGCAAGATGACCGACAAGATCGACGTCAAGAACCTCGGCATCGCCAAGGTCCTCGGCGGCATCCAGGCGCAGAACGGCGCGCTGGGTCAGATCATGGCCGGCGACACGGGCGCGCTGAACAGCAAGATGGCTGTGGCAATGAACGGCGACGGCGGCGAACTCGTCATCGGCGGCGGCGCGGGCGGCATGGGCTTCCGCGGCACCGGCAGCGGCGGCGGCGGCGACGGTCTGGGCCGCATTCACGGCATGGGCGACATCGATACGGGCGCTGGCACGGGCCGCAACGCCAACATCGGCATCGGCAAGAAGACCGCCAAGAAGGTCGCCAAGATCAACATCGCGTCGGGCATGAGCACCGGCGGCTGCGACAAGGGCGACATCGCCAAGAACGTCCGCGCGCGCGCCGCCACGTTGCGCGCCTGCTACGAGACCCAGTTGTTGGCCAAGCCGGACCTGAGCGGCAAGATCACCGCGCAGTGGACGATCACCACCGACGGCAGCGTGACGGGCGAAAAGGCCGTGGACGACTCGATGCACAACAACGCCGTGTCGGACTGCGTGTTGCGTTCCATCAAGCGCATTCGCTTCCAGAAGCCGGAAGCGGGCATCTGCGTGATTCAGTGGCCGTTCGTGTTCTCGCCGGGTTGAGCCGTTTCGGCTCCCTGACCTCCAACTCCGCCAGCTGAGACCGCCGCGCCGACACCCAACCGCGGCCTGCATGCGACGCGCAGCGCGCCCCCCGACATCGGGACTCGGCCAAGCTGCTGCAACTTTTCTCGCGCGCCCAGATCAACGCACCGCGTCATGCGTCTGAACTTCCAGCAACTCTGGGAGGTTCACATGACAAGCGGCATCATCCTGACGATCTTCGGCGGCATCCTCGCGATCCTCGCCTATCTCTTGGCCCCGTTCATCGGGATTGTGGAAGACGGCGTGACCGTCCACGCCTGGCAGGTCCCGACTGGCCTGGGCGCCCTGCTCCTCGCGGGACTTGCCGTCGCGTTGGCGGCGTGGATGTTGCGGTCGCGCAAGCAATCCGCGGGTTGGGGGCTCGCGGCGCTGGCGCTTGGCCAGCTCGCCCTGCTCGCCGTCACGTACGCGCGCGTGTGGACGCTCGTGCCGGCGCGCGCGCTGGGACTCGCGGCCGATCCGCAGACGGGCGGACTGCCCGACGGGACGCTTGTCATGCTGGACTGGGGATTCGCGATCGCCGCGGGCCAGGCGGCCGGCGCGCTGTTCGCGGGGCTTCTGATCGTCGCGGCGCACCGCGAATTCGCCAAGGAGCAACGCTTCCTCAAGCTCGCGGTGCAGTGGGGCGGCCAGACGGTGTTGGAGCGCGTGCTGTTCGAGACGCGTCCGGTGACGGTGGGCGAGGCCGATGACGCGCTGATCCAGCTCGCTGCGGGCGGTCTCGCGCGGCACCTGTTGCTCCAACCGATTGGCGCGGAGCGGTACGCGCTGCACGTGCCGGCGTTCGTCCGCGGACAGCTGCATCTGGCCGGTGTGCGCATGGAGGCGGCCGGGCAATCCGCGGAGATGGGGCCAGGCGATGCCGGCGTCCTCTGGTTCGACAACGACGTCAGCCTCGTGTTTGGTTTCACCGGCGCGGCGTCCACCTCACTGACGGCGGGACTGGGGCGCGACCCGGGCATGGCTGTGTCGATGGCGGCGACGACGGCTGCGACGCTCGTGCTGCTGCTCGTGATGCTCGCGGGGCAGAGGACGCGGCACAGGCTCGAGCCAAGTGAGGATGCCGAGGCCAAGCGGGTGGCGGCGATTGAATGCGCGATCGCGGAGCCGCCGCCGCCCATCCCGGAGACGCCGCCTGAGCCGGACAGCACGCGGGAGGACGCGCCGCCCGCGCCGATCGGCCCCGACGTCGATCTCACGCGGCCAAAAGTCGGACTTCACGATCGTACTGGGCCGACCCAAGTGGCGCGCAACGACAAGTCGCTTGGCCCGATTGACGTGAAGAAGCTCGGAATCGCGGGACAGTTGGCCGATCCGGTGGTCGGCAGCGCGCTGAACGAGATCCTGCACGGTGAACGCGGTCCGACCGCCTCAACTTCCCCGATCGCGGTCGGCGGGACGGATGACGCCAGCGTGATCGGCGGCGGACACAGCCCGATCGGCTTTCGCGAAGGCGACAAAGGCGGCGGCGGCGACGATCTGTGGACGATCGCCGGCCTGAACCATGGCACCGACCGGGACGCCCACGACCTGCGCCACACGCTGCCAATCGGCCACAAGGCGCCCAAGAAGGTGCCGCAGTTGAAATACGCGGAAGGCCAGACGCTGGGCGGCTGCGACAAGGGCGACGTAGCCAAGCAGGTCCGCTCGCGCGGCTCGATGGTGCGGGCGTGCTACGAGACGCAGTTGCTGACCGCGCCCAGCCTCGCGGGCAAGCTCGCAGTGCAATGGACAATCAGCGGCGACGGCAGCGTCCAGAGCGAAAAGGCGGTGAGCGACACGCTCCAGAGCGACCCGGTCAGCGACTGCGTGTTGCGCACCATCCGCCGCATCCACTTCCAGAAACCGGAAGCCGGCACGTGCGTGATTCAGTGGCCGTTCGTGTTCACGCCCGGCTGACGGCGGAACACGAGGATGGAGCCGCCGATGAACGCGTCCGGCTCAACGCCGCGCAGATAGGCCCATGCGTCGTCCCGGCGCGTCGCGTCCACCGCGCTGCCTGCACGCACGCCCGCGCCGCCATAGACGCACGTCGCGGAGACCGCGAGCAGCTCGGCGGAATCCGTCACTTCCGCGCGCGCCTGGGCTTTGGCAGGAGGCCGTCCCAACACGCCACACGATCGCCAGACCGTCGCGCCCAGGTAGCGTTCCGGCGCAGCGTTGCCAAAATACGCGAGGTCGACGCGCCCGGACGTCGCGGGGTGCGCCTGGAGGTAGGCGTGCAGCGCCGGCAAGGCTTGGCCCCAATCGCCAGCGGCGTCAACGGCAACGGGCGGCACCGCGTTGGCGCCGCCAAACAGGCCATTGGCAAACGCGAGGTAATGCGGGTGGATCGCCAGCGCCTCGACCGCGATCAAGCCGCCAATCACCGGGGCGGTCCATTTCTGCCGCCCCGCCGCGCGCCAAAGAGCCAGAAGCGCGGCGGTCGCCAGCCACCACACCACCGGCAGGAACGGCGTGAGGTGGCGATGACCCAGATTTTGTTTGGCCGCGATCGCCAGCAGCAAGTAGCCGACCAGGAGCGCCAGCCAGCCGCGATCGTCGCGCCAGGTCTGCCGCGGCAGCCGCCACGTCAGTCCAAGCAGCGCGAGCACCAGCAGCGCCACCGGTGTCTTGGCCAGCAGAAGCAGCGGAAAATACCAGCGCGTGCCCTCGGGCCACCACGCGCCCAGCAGATAGACGCCGTGCGCGCCCGTGCGCTTGAGCAGGGACGCCTGGAGGCCATGCCAGACGTGCGCCAGCGCCGTCGCCACCGGCACATGCCGCCACAACGCCAGCAGCAGGAACGGCACCAGGAGCCACACGAGCGCGATGAGCCCGGTCAGGAGCGCTGCCCGCAGCGCCGGCAGGAGTTTCTGGCGCAGCGGCCGGCCATCGGGCAGGAGCCACAGGAACGGCACGAGGGCAGGCAGCGCCAAAGTGGACCATTTGCTCGCCAAACCCAGCGCCATGCCGCCGCCCGCGAGCAGCAGCCAACGCCGCCGGCCGTCGCGCTGGTGCAGCCACAGCGCGATCACCGCCAGCCACCAGCCCAGCGCGTGGCCAATGTCCGTCGTCGCGTAGCGCGCCTGCGCCAGCCAGCCCGGGTCCAGGGACGCGATCGCCAGAATCGTCAACGCAAACCCGGCACCTTGCCGGTGCAGCGCCCACATGGCCAACAGCGCAAGCGCCAGCGTCGCCAACGCGAGATTCATCCGCCGCACGGGAAAGAGCACCGCCGGATCGTCCACATCGCCTTGCGCATACCGATCCGGACCGGGCAACGCGCGCCACGCCGGCAGCGTCAGCGCCGCCGCCAACAGGTACGGATGATCCTGACCGTCAAAACTCGGCCCGCGATCGAGCAGCGCGAGCCCGTAACCAACGTGCAGCCGCTCGTCCCACACGGGCGACTCTTGCCGCAAGCTCAGCTCACCGCGCACGGCGAATTGCCCAAGCAGCAGCATCGCCAGCAGAATCTCACGCCAACGCTGGGTGATTATTGGCATGAGGGGCAGAGACCAAACAGGTCCATGCGGTGATTCGTCAGCTTGTAGCCATGCGCCTGGGCGATCTCAACCTGCAGCGCTTCGATCGCCTCGTTTTCGAATTCGACGATCTTGCCGCAGCGCGTGCAGATCATGTGGTCGTGATGATCCTCGCCGCCGACGTGCACTTCATAGCGCGCCGTGCCGTCGGCGAAGTGCGAGACCTCGACCAGACCGTAGCGCTCCAGCAGCTTGAGCGTGCGATACACGGTTGCGTAGCCGACCGTCTGGTCAATATCGCGCACCCGGCGATGCAGTTCATCAACGTTCAAGTGCCCATGATGATACAGGGTTTCCGCGATCTGCAGGCGCTGGGGCGTCATGCGCTGGTTGTCGCGGCTGATGCGATCGATGAACAGATCGCGCCAACCATCGAATCCTGCAAGCCTTCCCGCGTTCATGACCTTGTCCGACAAGCCGCACCCCGTTCCGCAGAGTCTGGCCTAGAGCCAACGTTTGGGCAAGGCGGTTGTGACAAGGCGCGGTGAGTGATAGGTAGGCGATCGCCCCGCACGAGGGCGAACGAGGACAACCATGGGTTCAACAATTCTCGCGCTCGTCGCGGTCGTTTGCGGCGCCGCCGCTCTGTTCTTCTGGACGACGCTGGCCAAAGTGCAAGAGCAGGTGCAGAAGCTGACGGAACGGGCTGAAAAGGCTGAACGCGACGAGGGCAAAGCGCAGGAACGCGCTGAACAGCTGCGCAAGAAGCTGGAAAAGACGGGCGAGGTCGTCTCCAAGGACGATCGCGCGCAGAAGGAAGCGGCGCAGCGGCTGGCGCAGAGCAAGGAAGACGTCGCGAAGGCGCGATCGGCACAGAAAAAGGCCGAGGATACGCTGACCGATCTGCAGACCAAGCACCGCAAGGCCGAGCACCAGCTGGAAGAGCTCACGCTCGTGGTCAACGAGTTGAAGGGCAAGAAGAAGCCCGTCGTTGTGGAGGAAGAAGCGCCGCCGCCCCCGCCGGTGGAGTACGTGGAGGACCCCAAGATCGCCGCGCGCCGTGCGGAGTACGAGGCGGAGCGCGCGCTGCGGCAGGCGGAAATCGAGAAGATGCGCCTGGAGCAGCAGTCGGTCCGCGAGGAGCAGCAGGTCGGGCGCATTCGCGATCAGCTGACCAAGCTGCGGAGCGAGCGCGAGTGGGTCATCAACGAGCTGTTTGAAATGCGGCTGGCGCTGCGTTTGACCAACCAGAAGGCCGAGGACAATCGCCGCGCGTACATCATGACGATGGGCGCGCTCGATCTGGCCGAGGACGAACTGTACCGGCTCAAACACGGCAAGGAACGCCCCGAATTCACGCCAAATCGCGCGGCGCACGTCGTCGCTGCGGTGGAAGTGGAAGGGTCGGACGCCCATGAAGGCGCTGATGTCTCAGCGGTTCTGGCTGAAGCCGAAGCCGAATCGGTGCCGACCGCCGACGCGTAAGCGACAGCAGGTTGCGCTTGTTATTGAAAGTGACTTTCGTTATCATGGCTCTGTCGCGCCGCTCCCCTGCACGACGCCTGAGGCGAAAGGACCATGGCCAGCCACACGCTTGATTCCATTCCCGCCGGTGAGCCGTTCCAGGTGACGCGCGTCGCGCTCGCGGGCGTGCTCGGCGACCGCCTCGTGGAACTGGGCTTCACGCCTGGCGCGCCGGTCCAACTGCTGCGACGCGCGCCGTTTGGCGGCCCGCTGCAGGTGCAGGTGCGGGACTTTGTGCTGTCCCTGCGCCGCGCCGACGCCCGGGCGATCCACACGGCGCAGGCCATTCCTGCCAATCAGGCGGCCTAACGCCATGAGCGCGACGCCAGAAGCCCGGTCGCGACCGTTGGAAGTGGCGCTCGCGGGCAACCCGAATACCGGCAAAACCACGCTCTTCAACGCGCTGACCGGAGCGCGCGCCCACGTGGGCAACTACCCTGGGATCACCGTGGAGCGGCGGGTCGGCACGCACGAAGCGCATGGCGTTGCCTGGCGCGTGACCGACTTGCCCGGCTGCTACAGCTTGTCGGCGCACAGTCCAGAAGAAGAAATCGCGCACCACGCGCTAACGGGCCGCACGAGCGATCCGGTGCCGGACGTCGTTGTCGTCGTCGTCGATGCCGCGAACCTTGCGCGCAACATGCTGCTGCTGTTGCAGATCGCGGAGATTGGCCGGCCGGTGCTCGTCGCGCTGAACATGATGGACGCGGCGCGGCGGGAGGGCATCGACATCGACGTCCCGGCGCTCCAGCGCGAACTGGGCTGTCTCGTCGTGCCGATGGTCGCGGCGCGCGGTGAGGGCATTGAGGCGCTGAACGAGGCCGTCGCCCAGGTGGCGGCCAATCCCGCGCTCGGTCAAATCGCGGAGACCGTGTGGCCGGAGCCGGTCGTGGCGGCGGTGGCCAAGGCGCGGTTCGTGCTGGGGCAGTTCGCGCTGAATCGGCCGCCGGAGAGCGCTGGCGGCGTGCTCTGGTGGCTGGCGACGGATCCCGAGATCGCGGACGTGGAAGTGCCAGGCCTGGGCGCCGCCCTGCTGGCTGCGGTGCCGCGCCCGGCAGATCCTGCCCTGGATCCACGGCGGCTCGCGACCGTGGTGCGCTTTGCCCGCATCGACGCGATCCTCTCGCGCTGCGTGCAGCGGCGGATCGTGACGACCTCGGGGCGCTCAGAACGCGTCGATCGCGTGCTGTTGCACCCGGCGTTTGGCGCGATGCTGTTCATCCTCGCGATGGCGGGGCTGTTCCAGGCGGTGTTCGCAGGCGCGCAGCCGGCGGTGGACATCGTGGAGACGGCGATGGGCGCCCTCAGCGATCTCGCTCGCACGTGGCTGCCGGACAACCTGCTTCGCGACGTCCTGATCGATGGCGTGCTCGCGGGTGTCTCCGGCACGCTGGTCTTCCTGCCGCAGATCCTCATGCTCTTCCTCGGGATTTCCCTGCTGGAGGATTCCGGCTATCTGGCGCGTACCGCGTACCTTGTCGACCAACTGATGGCGCGCATCGGCCTGCCCGGCAAGGCGTTTGTGCCGCTGCTTTCCGCCTACGCGTGCGCCGTGCCCGCCATCATGGCCACGCGGACGATGCCGGACCGCCGCGATCGCCTGCTGACGATCATGGTCGCGCCGCTGATGTCGTGCTCTGCGCGGCTGCCGGTTTACACGCTGGTGACGGCCGCCGTGTTCGCCCATCAGGCGCCGGTGCTGGGCATCTTCTCGCTGGGCGGGCTTGTCGTGACGGCGATGTACGCCCTCGGTTTCCTGCTGGCGATCGCGTCAGCGTTTGTCCTGCGGCGCACGGCGATCAAGGGCGGTGGCGCGCCGCTGCTCCTGGAGATGCCGCCGTACCGTTGGCCGCGTTGGCGCAACGTCGTGCGCAGCCTTGGCGATCGCGCATGGGTGTTCATTACGCAGACGGGCACCGTGATTGTGGCGCTGACCGTCGTCCTCTGGGCGCTCATGACGTTTCCGCGCGAAGGGCTCGACGCCGGCATCAAGGCCACGCGCACGGCGCAAGCGCACGCGTTGGCGGGCGAGCCGGCGCAGCAGACCGCGTTGGCGGCGATTGCGCGCGACGATGCCCAGGTCAAGCTGCAAAACAGTATCGCCGGGCGAATCGGCCGCACGATCGAGCCGACCATCGCACCGCTGGGCTTTGACTGGCGCATCGGGATTGGCCTCGTCGGTTCCTTTGCCGCGCGCGAAGTGCTGGTGCCCATCATGGGCCAGGTCTTTGGTCGGGGCAGCCAGGCGGACATTGACGACCGCTACGCCGCCGACGTCGGCAAGAGCATGGCCAGCGCCGGCGCGCTCACGCCGCTCAAGGGCTTGTCGCTCATGGTGTTTTTCGCCATCGCGATGCAATGCCTGAGCACGCTTGCGACAATCCGCCGCGAGACCAACTCCTGGCGTTGGCCCGTATTTGCCGTCGTCTATTTGAACAGCCTCGCGTGGCTGGCGAGCTTTGCCGTCTACCAAATCGGCACCCGCATGGGGTTCGCATGACGTGGGACGCGTTTGCCGCGCTGGGCGTCGTCGCGGGCGCCGTCGCGTTGCTGATTTGGCAGATGCGGCGCGAGAAGCGCGTGTGCGCGAAGTGCGAGGTCGTCGGCGCGCAGAAGCGGCGACAGGAAGCGGGCGTCGCCAAGAAGCCGGTCAGCGCGCTGGGAATTGGCCGCGCCAAGCCGCACTAGAAGCCGCGGATCGCTACGGCGCCGCATGGCCCGCCGCGCCACCGGCAAGAACCACGCCGAGCATCCGCGACACGTCGACCTGCAAGTGCCACACGACGACGGCGCCTTCGAGTTCCACGCGCGACGCCGTCGGCGGCTGCACGAGCTGCACCAGCGGATCGGTCGTCACAGTCGGCCCCAGCGACAAACCGACTTCCTGCGACAGCGCGTTCGCCTCGCGCGCGAGCGTGGACCACTGCTGCGTGTCCGGATTCGTCACGCCGGCGTTGCGCGCCTGGATCTGCCACGCCTGCGCCAGCATGCCCGCGAGACGCCCCATCCGCCGCGCCAGCGCAGTGTCGCGCTGGGTATCCCGCTGGCGGATGTCGGCCAGCCACGTCTCCAGCCGGTCCCGCAGGGACGCCGCCGCTTCCGGACCGCGACATTCCAGCCGCAGCGTCAGTTCCTTGTCGTTCCACATCGCGACGCCGAGTTTGACGTGCTGCGCCAGCGCACCGCCCGGCAGCCAATGCGCCGTGCCATGCGTGTCCGCCGTCAGCGCCCAGACCGGACCGGAGCCCTGCAGCGCCACGAGCCGCTCCGCCATCACGGCATCCGCGGTCAGCGCCGGCTTCTTCCCGGTGCGCACTTCCATCAGCCGACTCAGCACCGCCTCGCGCCCGAGCCACAACGTCCGCTTGCCAATCGCCATCACCTGCCAGCGCACGTCGCCCTCGGCAAACGTCAGCGATCGCGCCGGCCCGCTCTGCGAAACCGTCGCGTGCAGCTTGCCCCCGAGCGCGTCGAGCTTGTTCTGCGCGTTCGTTGTTTCCATGAGCAGCGCCGCTTCATCGCCTTCCCGCACCAGCAGCCACTGACCATCGGCCGGCTGCCACGACTGGGCGCGCGCGAGGCGAATCGGCGCCAGGAGATTGGACGTCTGCGCGTCCGCCACCGACTGCATCTGCTCCGCCGCGTTCAGCCGCAAGCCGACGAGCTCCTGCACATTGGCCGGCACGTCGTCGATGACCGGCGTCTCGCGCTGCCGGAACACCAGCGCCAGCGAGGCGACCGCGATGATCGTGAGGACGATCGCGATCGGCACGAGCGCGCGCTTGGACGCGCCAGGCTTGCCCCGGTTGTCGACAAGCCACGCGACGCCAACGCCGACGCCGTAGAGCACCACGAGCGGCGCGGACATGATGGTCTGGTTGATCGGATCGGGCGTGGGCGTGAGCACGGCGCCGATGATGAACGCGATGACGACCCAGTAGCGGTAGAAGCCGAGGAAGCCGCGCCACGTGACCATTTCCAGCGCGGACATCACGTACATGAAGAGCGGCAGTTCAAAAACAACGCCAAAACCGGCGAGGAGGAAGAGCACAAAGCTGACGGAGCCGGCGATCGTCGGCTCGAGCAGGAGCCCGGGCGCTTCAAGCGTCATGCGGATGAGGAAGTCCGACATGAAAGGCAGCGCCACCAGATAGCAGAACAGCGCGCCGAGCGAGAAACAGCCGACGCTCGCGACGACAACCGGCAGAATCAGGCGCTTTTCCTTGCCCAGCAAGCCGGGCGCGATAAACGCCCAGATCTGCCAGAACACGAACGGGCTGGCGATGAAGACGCCGCCCATGAGCGACAGCTTCATGTAGACTTCAATACTCTCCGTGATGGCCAAAGCCTTGATCACGAACAGATTATTCGCCGCCATGGCATCTCGGAGCGGCGCCGTGAGAATTGCATAGAGCTCAATGTGCCAATTCCAGGCGACAAAAAAGCCGACGAACACCGAGAGGGTGGCCTTGAAAACGCGGGCCCTGAGCTCGATCAGGTGCTCGCGAAAGGTCATGCTGGCGGCAACTTCACTCATGCCGGCGGGACTTCCTCTGGCGCGGCGTCGGCAGCCGGCGCGGGCGGTTCGGCGGCGTCAGGCTGGGCAGGTACGGCATCCGGATGGACGGGCCAATCGCCGACGCGGGGTCGCGCGCCGTCGGCAGCCTTGACGACATAGTGCGTTGCGGGTGGTCCCGGCGTGCGCTGACTTTCGGCCGGCGGCGGCGCACGCTTGGCGATGACGGCGATCGTCTCGCCATCGGTCGCCACAGCGGCGTTCTGATTGCCGATTGGCGCGGGCTTGTCGAGGCCGTGGTCTTCTGGATTCGGCGGGAGCGCTGCGAGCTTGGCGTTCAAGTCCGCCTTCGGTTTGGCCTCGGGCATCCGCTCGACTTCGCGGGCCAAATCGTTCATCGCCGACTGCAATTCATGCTGCGTCAGGTTGGCCATCCGGCGCAGATCGCGCAGCCCGGTGCCGACCGTCTTGGCAACCTGCGGCAGCTTGTCCGGGCCAACGAACAGCAGCGCGATGAGGATGATGACGAAGAGTTCTGGTCCACCGATGCCGAACACAAGTGCCTCGCGCCTCGTCCATTTGGCGGGGCTCTGTCAGGGTAGTCGCGCGCCCGCAGCCGGTCAATCGCCGCGGTACCCGAGTTTCTTGCGGGCGATGATGGCCACGACGCGTGGGTCGTGCCGCTCCAGGTCCGCAGGCGTCGCGAGCGCGGGCAAACGACCGAGCCAAATGGGCAGGACGCGGTCGATCGGCGCGCGGGCGTCCCAGCACCATTCCGCCAAGCGCAACCGCTGCGAATGCCCAACGGCGACCTGCTCCACCGCCAGCAGCGATTGCACATCGTCGATGACCTCGGCGGCGGGCTGGGCAAATCGCGTCGTGTGGAGGTGCGCGCCGCGGTCAATCGCTTCGCGGGCATGCGCTCCGAGCAGCGCCAGCCCCAAGCGACCCGGCAAACGCCGCGCCACGCGATCCAGCGTGTGGCCAAGCTGCGCCTCAATCGCCAGCGGTTTGGTCGGCGGCAGGCAGGTGGGAAGCGCCGGAATTGCCCCCTGCACCAGCGCCCGCAGCGCCAGGCGACCGTCGATCTTCAGTTCGCGATGGGCCTTGTTGATCAACCAGCGCGGTTCGCGGTAGCGGTGCAGCGCGTCGGCGAGGACGATGAGGTCAAAACTGGAAGGCCCGAACGCCGCCTCACCGTAGTCGCGTTCAACGAGCGTCAGGCGGCCGGCTTCCGCAGGCGTCAGGCGCGCCTGCAACGCCGTCGCCTCGCCATCGGCCAGATCGCAGACCGTGACCCAGTGCCCCGCGCGAGCGAGCGTGCGGGCCAAATCGACGCGCGGCGCGCCGGCAAAAAGCACGCGTCCGGGTTCCTGCTGCACGAGCCAGGAGTCGAGCCACGGCAACACGCCGATCGCCCCCTCGAGCGTCAGCGCGTAAGCGGGCACGGGCACGCCCGAATGACGCCGCACACCTTCGATTTCGCGTTTGAGTCGGACCATCGGAAATATCCTGGCGGTCGCGGCCAATGCGCTGGCCGCCAGCCGGGGGCCAGCCAGCGCTAGCCTGGAGGCCAGCCCGCGTTAGCCCGGAGGCCAGCCCAGCGGGCGACCGGCCAACAAGTGCGCGTGCAGATGGCCGACGCTTTGCCCGCCATCGAAACCCGTATTGAGCACCGTGCGGTAGCCGTTGTCCGCCACGCCCAAATCGCGCGCGACCTTGCGGATCGTGCCGAGGACGTGGCCCAACAGCGCGTCATGCTCCGGCTGGGTCGCCGCGAGCGAATCAACGTGCAGCCGCGGAATCACCAACACGTGGACGGGCGCCTGTGGCGAAACGTCATGAAACGCCACGACCTGCTCGTCTTGATAGACGATGCGCGCGGGAATTTCACCAAAGGCGATGCGACAGAAAATGCAGCTCACGCGCATATCCTGATTTTAGAGAGGGACTTAGCCCTTCTTGCTCTTGACCGTGGCCGCTTTGGCCACAGCGATGCGCCGCTTGATGCGAGCGATTTTCTTCTTGCGGTTGTCGAGACGCCGCATTTTCGGGGTGCGAGAGCCACTGCCCATGAGATCCTCCAGGAACGTGTCAGAATGCCAAGACACTGATTTGGCGATTGGTTGCCCAATTGCGGGGCCGGGATGCTACAGCGGCAACCGCTGCGTCGTCAATGCAAGACTGCCGTCCCGCAAAATAGCCCGCGTCAGGCCAAAGCCACCGCCGCGCAGCCGGGACAGCGCCACGGCCCCTTCCACCATCGGATGCAGCGCCAGGATGCGCTCAACGCCCTCCACCGCCACCGGTTTGTCGGAGCGCAGCGTGCGCGCGTTGACGCCGAGCAGCATCGCGCTGTTCTCCTCGCCGTCCAGCGTCGACTGCGCGGCGAACCACAAGCGGCCGGCATGCTCGTCCAGCGTCCACGCGTGGTCGATCGCCAACTTGTCCAGCGGGGCAAAGCGTTTGCGCAATTCGCCCGAGGCAAAAGTGATGCGCCCGCCCTTGATGACAAGCAGCGACGGCTCCTGCGTCTGCTGGCCGCTGAACGGGTTGATTCCGGCAAACCGCGCATACACGCGTTCTTCAGCCGGCCAGCCCGTCGCTTCGCGCACCGCGGCGATCGCCTCACCCAGGTCGTTTTCGCCAAAGCGCAGGCGCGGCTGCCCGGTCACGTCCGTGACCGCCATCGCGTATTCACCGCGGTGCTTCGGCGCGGCCACGGTCAGCAGCGCGTCGGGCTGGCCGTCAATACCGGCGAGGCTCTCCAGCTTCGGCTGGGCTTTCTTGCGATCGCGCACGGCCAGCGTCACTGCGTCGATCCGCGTCCACGTTGGCGCGCTGCCGCGGGTGCTCGATCGCGACAGCAGGACCCACGTCGGCGCATCCGGGGTGAGCGCCGCGCCCATCAGCGTGTCGTCATCGCCCAGCAGTTCCGCCAGCGGCATGCCCGCGACGACCTGCGGCGGCTGCCCCGGCACCTGCTCGATCACCACGAGCCGCTGCTGGGAGAGCCCGACGAGGCGCAGCCGATCGCCAACCACGCCGATGTGTGTCCACGCGTGCACCTGGACCGGCCAACCGTCCGGCAAGGCGAACGGCGCGATGCCGCCGGTCTCCAGGTTCACGGTCAGCCACACGGTTTCTTGCACGATGACGAGGCGCCCCAGACCCACGCCCGTCACCAGCGGCGCGTTCTGCAGCTTCTGCATGCCCGGCGGCATGCCCTTGGCTTTGAGCAGCGGCGTGGCCCGCGCGTCGATCGCTTCGCCCCAAGCGGCGCGTTCCGCCGCGTCGATGAAATGGCCGAGTTCCGCCAACCGCGCGCGCGCCGTCAGCACGTCCTGCTTGTCCAGCGCGTCCTGAATCGCCGCGCGCAGCTTGTCCCGGCGTTCCGTCTGGTGGCGCAGGTGAGAAAGTTCCGCCCGCAGCGCCTTGAGCCCCGCGGACTGCGGCAGGCGCTTCTGTGCCGCGTCGAGCGCCCGGTTGGCTGCGTCGAGCTGGTCGGCGTCCAGCAGCGCCTGCACTTCAGTCAGGACCGCCGATTCCGCCGCCTCACGCGCGGCCGCCTCCTGCTCGCGCAGGCGCTCCCGCACGCGCTGGGCCTGCGGCGCGTGGCTCCACGCTTCGGGCAGACCGCGCAGCGCCTCCACCAGCAGCGCTGGCGCCGTTGTCGTCTCCGCCTGGAGCAGCCGCACCCACGCCTGCAGCGCCGCGCCGCGACCGCGCAATGGCAGCGCATGAGGAAGTTGTGCCGCCAGCTGCACGGCATGCCAGAGCGCGGCAAGTCCGGTCGGCGCTTCCTGCGCGGCGCCGTGCTCGTCGAGGATCCGCGCCAGGACGGCCAATTGCCCCGCCACGTCCGACTGCTGCCCGGCTTCCTGCCACAGCGCGGCGATCGCACGTTGGCTCAGCAGGCCGCGAATTTGCGCCAGGGCGGCGCGATCCTCCGCCGTCGCGCCCGGGAGGGCCACGATTCGGCTCGCCGCCTGTTCCGCCGCCTGGACGTCGCCTTGGCTCAGCTTGGCCTGGAGGTCCGTGCGCAGGCCGCCGAGCAGCGCCTGACGTTCGGCGTTCTGCAGCCGCTGGGCAACCGCATGATACGCCGGCGTGTGCCCCCAGACGGTCTGGCAGGCCTGAAGCCCATGCGCGGCCGTCGCAAGGTCGCCGGCATGGATCGCGGCTTCCGCGGGCGCCAGCGCCGTTTGCACCGCGCGCTGGGCTTCCTGCCGCACCCGCTCCAGAAGGCGCTGCCCGTGCGGCGGCAAGGTGCCACTCGCATGCTCCAGCCGCTGACGCGCGTTTTCCACAGCGCCCGTCGCCGCCTGGCGTTCCACCGCGCGCAGGAGCGCCGCAACATCGCCACCCGCCGCAGCGCGTTCATCGATTTCCGCAGCGCGGGCGTGTTGCGTCTCATGCGCAGCCCGCGCCAGGAGCCGCGCCAGCGTGTGACCCTGGGCATCCGCCGCTGCGGGCGCTGCGAATGCTGCGTCGTCCAACCACGCGGCGACTTCATCAAATTGGCCAAAACGCTCCACAAGGAACTCGGCGTAGCGCGTCGCGTAGTCCAGCGCCGCCGCCTGACTCGCCGCCGCTGCCGCCTGACGGTAGGCATCCCGCGCCGCTTCAAAATCGTAGGCTTCTTCCGCCGCAGCGCCTTGAGCCCACAGGATCTCAGCCGCCACGTGCGGGGCGGCGGCAACGTCAAGACGCGGCCGCTGCCAGGATTGCTGCTTGGACGGGGGCTTGGCCATCGAGCTAGTTCGGCACGCAGGCGCCGCTGAGGCACGCGCCAACGGAACACGTCGTCGCGTCCGGCAAGTTGACGTGACCACAGCCGCTGGCCGGGTTGCACGCGTCGGTTGTGCAGTCATTGTTGTCGTTGCACACAGGCGGAGTTCCGGCGACGCAGCCCTTGGCCGGATCGCAGGTCTCGAGGCCGTTGCACGCGTCGCCGTCGTTGCAGGGCTTGGGACCGGTCGGGACGCACGCGCCGCCGCTGCAGCTGTCCCCGTCGGTGCAGGCGTTGCCGTCGGTGCACACGGTGCCGGTCAGGTTGCTGTGACCGCAGCCGGTCGCTTCGCTGCACGTGTCGCTGGTGCACGTGTTGCTGTCGTCGCACTTGCCGCCGGTGGCGCCGACGCACGCGCCGGAGACACAGAGGTCAAGCCCCGTGCAGAACAGGCCGTCGTTGCAGGCGGTGCCGCTGAGGCCCGTGTGCGTGCAACCGAGGATGCCGGCGCACGCGTCGGCCGTGCACGGGTTGCCGTCGTCGCAGAAGAGCTTGAGCGCGCCGACGCAGGTGCTGCCCACGCAACTGTCGACTGCCGTGCACGGATCGCCGTCGTCGCAGCCGCCGACAAAATTCGCGTGGGTGCAGCCGCTCGCAGGATCGCACGCGTCGCTGGTGCACGCGTTGTTGTCGCTGCAATCCGGCACCGCGCTGCCCGCGAGGCAATTGCCATTGCTGCACGCTTCACCGAGGAGGCAAGCGTTGCCGTCGGTGCAGGCCGTACCGGTGAGGCCGACGTGCGTGCAGCCGATTGGCCCGCTGCAACTGTCCGCGGTGCACGCGTTGCCGTCGTCGCAGATCAACGGCGTGTTGCCAGAAACGCAGGTGCCGCCGGCGCACAGGTCGCCGGTGTTGCACGCGTCGCCGTCAAAGCACGGCGCGGTGTTGAACGCGTGCTGACAGCCGAGCGTCGGGTCGCAGCTGTCGCTTGTGCACACGTTGGCGTCGTCGCAATCCGTGGCGGAGCCGGAGAGGCAAACGCCCTGCGCGCACGTGTCGCCGACGGTGCAAACCATGCCGTCGGTGCAGGTCGCGGCGGTGGGCAAATGGAGGCAGCCGAGCGTCGGATCGCACAGGTCGTTGGTGCACGGGTCGCCGTCCAGGCATTCGCCGTCGTTGGCGCAGGTGGCGCACATCGTGGTCGTCGGGTCGCACGCCTGGCCAACCGCGCACTGGGCGTTGTTGGCGCACTCGACGCAGGCAAAGCCATCGCCGATGCACGTGAACAGCGTGTAGCCCGCAGCGTCGCCGTTGAAGCCGTTGATCCGGAGGTAGTAGGTCGTCGTTTCGTCCGCCGTGAAGCTGAATTTTTCCGGCGCGCTCTTGGTGGCGCCGACCGCGACCGGTTGGCCGAACTGCGCGACCTTGTACAGCCGCATGTCCAGGTCGCCCTTGGTCTGGTCAAACGCCATAGTCACGGTCAGGGTCTGGCCGGCCTTCAGGTTGACCTTGTACCAATCCAGGTCGTACGGACACAGAGACAGGTACTGGGTCTTGCCCGGCGGCAGCGGCGCGGCGATCTCCGGCGCGCCATTGGGCTCCAGCGCGTCCGCAATGCACAGCGGAATGACGGTAATACCCGCCGACGCGTTGTTGTTGAGCTCCTGCGTCTCCGCGACGGTGTTGCTGGAGTCCGCCGCGATGATGACGTACGCGGGGCCGGGCATGGCGCTCAGCGGGATAATCGCTTTGTCGTCGCGCTTGGCCTTGGACTTTGCGCCCAAGCCTTCGGCGATTTCATGCGTGCCCAGGAGGGGGTCGCTGGCGTCGAGAATCGTGTCGCTGCTGAAGTAGTAGGCGTAGGCAAACGCGCCGGCGACGTCCTTGCATTCATTGCTCAGCGTGACCGTCAGGTAGACGTCCTCGCCCTGGATGATCTGGCCCGGGAACACCGAGTCGATCGACGCGATCAGGTCCACGCCATTGCCGCCATCGACCTTGAACGTGTAGGTGAAGCTCTGCGGCTTCTGTCCCGGCACCTTGTACGCCATCTGGATGTGGTACGTGCCGTCCGCTGGCGCCACGAACGTCAGCGCCCCGGGCGAACCGAGAGACTTCAACGGCGCGACGTTCGGGTTGCCAAAGACCTTGAGCTGGAACGCCGGATTGTCGTAGCTCAGCACGACCTGCTCATTGGCCGCCAGCGTGATGTGAAACCAGTCTTCGTCGCCCAAGCACAGCGTCTGCGTGGCGGTGCCACAGCCGAGCATCTGGCCGGACTGCCAGGAGTTGTTGGGCTCGTAGTAATCGGCGAGGCAAACGTCGCTCGCGTCGGGCTCGGCCACCGTGAGATTGAGCTGGTAGTCATACGGCAGCGCGCCGCCGGATTCCGGCAGGACGTAGACGTGGACGTAGTAGGTCCCGCCCGTCTGCACGTACGGCAGCTTGGCCAGCGTGTTCTGCGTGTTGGCCGATCCCGCCACCACGCCCGTCTTGGAGGCGTCGAGAATCTGCACGCCAACGAGGCCCTTGCCAGCCTGGTACACCCAATCGACCTTGGCGCTGAAGGACTTGCCGTCCGGGATCTGCAACTGGAACCAATCCTCCAGGCCCGGGCACACGTTCAACTGCGGGTAGCTCGCGGTGATCGGCGGCAACGACGCGGCGTTGTCGACCGTATGATTGCCGGAATAGCCATCCGCGGCGCAGGACACCTGCGTGTTCAACTGCAGCGGATTGGAAACCACAAAGTTGTTGGCGGTTGTCGTCTCGACGAATTGCGGATTGAGGCCCAGCATCGCCAGCACGTACCACTTGCCGCCTTGCACGACGGGCAGCTCGATCGTCTTCTCCGTGACAAAAGGCGCAGCGGGTCCCACGCCCGGCACGACGACGTCGGCCAGCACCGTGTCACCCGGATCCAGCGTCGTATCCGCGGACAGCACAAAATGCGCGGTGACGTCGCCCGCCGCGGTCGCGCCCAGATTGGCGGCGTTGAGCTTGACCTTGATGAGCCCGCCCGGGAACGTCGCCGCCGGACTGACGACAAGGCTCGCCGCGTAGACGTCGATGCCCGACGGCGGCGGCACCACGGTCACACCCAGCTTGTACTGCGCCTTGGCGTTGGACTCGTGCGGGTACACGCGGATCAGGTACTTGCCCGCCGCGGGCACGGTGAGCGCCGACGCTTTCTTGGTCATCGACAGGATCTTCTGCGAATCGAGGATCGTCGTGCCATCGGGCGCGTACAGGTCCAAATCCAGATCCGCCGGCACGGGCGTCGTCCACAGCGGCGCGGTCACGTCGATCGTCGCGATGAGCGTCCAGCCTTGCGGCACGTCGATTGTGTACCAGTCGTCATTGCCGCACGAGCCGAGGAGCTGCGTCGGATCCGTCGGCGCGGCTACGGCGCTGGTTGGCGCGTTGTTGCTGGCCGGCGCGAGGTCGTACGGATCCTCGTAACAGCCACCCTGCGGATTGAGCACCTTGACCTTGCTCAGCGAGCCCGCGGCGTTGTTGCCCTTGTTCTTGTCCTTGTCGAGCTGGTTGTCGCCGTCCAGGATGATGCACAGGGTGTAGTCGCTGACGCTGTGGTCCAATCCCGCGGGGATCGAGACGACGTCGGCGACTTGCGCCACGTCCAGGCCTTCCACGCCGCCGGACACGACTTTCTTGAGCAGGATCGCCTGACCGCTTGTGACCGCGGCGGCCGAACAGACGCCGGTCGCGGACAGCGCGTACCAGGTGGACGATGCGCCGGAGCCCGTCGTGCCGTCATTGTGGATCGCGTAGCTGATTTTCAGCGCGCCGCCGGCCTGGACCTGCGCGGGGTGAAAGCCGATGTCGCTCGGCCAGATGTCGACGTTCGCGGTCGCGGTGATGATGAGGTTGTCAAAGACCTTGACGTTGTTGGTCTCGTCGAGCTCGGCGATGATGTTGGCGGGGTCGATCCGCAAGTAGACGAACCAGCCCTTGATGCCGGCGACGGGCGTGGTGGGGCTGATGGCGACGATCTTGCTGTCGGTCTTCTCCTCGCCCACGGCGAGCGGGTCAATCGTGAACTTGGTCAGGTTCAGCACGCAGGTCGCTTCCGAGAACGCCTTGTCCTGGCAGAAGTAGATGGTCGCGGGGAAGGGCTTGGTCGGCTCCGTTCCCGTGTTCTTGACGTGGTACTTCACGCTCACCGTGCCGTTCAGGTACGTGCCCTTGGGCTGCACCGTCATGTCCAGCAGCGCAAGGTCCTGGCCCTGCTTCACAACGAGCTTCACCGTGACGGTCGTGTTGGTGACCGCAACGTTGTTGCCTTCGTCGGACTCGTCGATCTTGTCCAGCACGTCGATCTTGGCGATCAGGTAGTAGTTGCCGTCCGGCGTGTCCTTGGGCACCTGCAGCGAGTACGTCAGCGGGAGCGTCGCGCCCGGCGCCAACTTGAGCAGCGTGGAATTAGCCAGCGCCGTCAGCATCTTGTCCTGCTGGGTCGGATCGGCGGGATCCTTGCTCGGATCAAAGTCCAGCTTCTGATCCTGGCTCAGGAACACCGCGTACTTGACCTGCTTGGCCTCGCCCGCGCCGATGTTGGAGACGTTCTGCGTGTAGTTCAACGAATCGCCCGGCGAGTACGTCTTCGTCGAATCGAAATCCGGCGCAGAAATCGTCAGATCCGGCTTGGACGCCTGCTTGGTGTCAATCGTCAACACGTCGGTCGCGAACGCCTGGTTGTCGTCGCGGTTGATTTCATTGACGAGCTTGCCGTTGTCGACGCGGATGATGACGTAGTACGTGCCGTCGGCGAGGCCTTTGGGCACCAGAAAATGCACGGGAGGCTGCGCGCCGGCCAGGTTGAGCGCGCCGTAGTCGATGAAGGTGGCGTTGGGCTGGCCGCTCGGCATGCCCTTGATCGTGAGGTTGTCCGCGAGCGCGTCGCCGTCGTCGATTGTCGCGTCAGTCGAGAGGAAGATCGCCACGTCAAAGGACTGCAGGATCGCGTCGCCGTCGTTGCGGATGGCAAAGGTGACGGTCACATCATCGCTTGGCGCCACGACAAGCGGGGAAATCACGTGGACGTCCGACGCGATGCTCAAGCTCGCCGGATCGTTGACCTGGACGCTGGCCGTCGCGTCGACGTGGACGGTCTTGGGCTTGGGCTTCCAGCTGACGGCGGCCTTGATGGGGTAGTTGCCCTTGGTGATGTAGGTGTGCTGGACGTGATCGCCGCCCTTGCCCTCCTCGCTGCCGAGGTCGTAGGGATTGCTGGTGTCGCCGTCGCCAAAATCCCACACGACGAAGAGCTCGGACTTGTCGACGCCCGTCACCGCCAGCGTGATGTCGACCGGCAACGGCGCATTGCCCGTGCCCGGCGTGACGACGATGCTCGCCTTGATGGTCGGCGCCTTGAGGATGTCAGCAGTCGCGACGTCCGAACCCTGCGCCGCGTCATCGACGTTGTTGTCGGTCGTCGCGGCGGAATTGCCGCATCCTGCGAGGAGCGCGAGCAGCGCCAGGGAGGCCATCGCCGGCGGACGCGTCACGCGACGGGAGAGCTCGACAACGTTCGCAAACAAAGCCATGCCAACACCTGTTCAGTGCCGTGTCTGTGGCGGCGCGGCAAAAAGTGCTGCGGCAACGCACGTCGGCCAATCCAGCTAGCATAACGCAGCCCGACGCCAATCGCTACCTCTCTTGAACGCGGTGCGTTATGCTGCGGCCGTGGAAACAGCAGCCCGCGTCCATATCCCGCTCACACCCGCCTGCCAAGCCGCCGTTGCCGTCGTGCGGCGATTGCGCGGCGCCGGCCATTCCGCGTACCTCGTGGGCGGCTGTGTGCGCGACCTGCTGCTGCACCTGTCACCCAAGGACTTTGACGTCGCGACGAGCGCCCATCCGCCGGAAGTCCGCGCGCTGTTCCGCCACGTGGTGGAGGTCGGCGTGGCGTTTGGCGTGCTGCGCGTCCATCAGCGCGATGCGGACGAGACGCTGCACGAGATCGAAGTCGCGACCTTCCGCGCGGAGGCTGGTTACAGCGACGGTCGTCGCCCCGACGAGGTGCGTTTCACCGATGCCCGGGAAGACGTGCTGCGGCGCGATTTCACGATCAACGGCCTGCTCTGCGATCCGCTGGATGTGGACGAGGACCACGCCGCCGTCGTCGATTGGGTGGGCGGGCTGGCGGACCTGCGGGACCGGCAATTGCGGGCGATCGGCGAGCCGCAGGAGCGCTTCACGGAGGACGCGCTGCGCTTGCTGCGGGCGCCGCGTTTTGCCGCGCGTTTTGACCTGACGCTGGAGGCGCGCACGGAGCAGGCGATCCACGCGCTGGCGCCGACGCTCGCGCGCGTGTCAGCCGAACGCGTGCGCGAGGAACTGCAATCCATGCTGCGCGTGCCGACCGCGCCCCGAGCGTTGGCGCTGATCGCCCGTTTGCAGCTCGGCGAGGTGCTGTGGCCGGAGTTGGCGCAGCTGCCCGATGGCCAGACCGACGCCAGCGACCGCATGACGGTTGGCCACCGCGAGGTTGCGCGGCTGCGCGGTGCGGAAGTTCCGGCGGGCCACTCCGTGGAGCAGGCGATCGATCTGCCGCTGGCGCTGGCGCTGGTCCTCTATCCGGTCCGCGCGGCCTGGACGCCGGATCGGCTGGCGGAGCGGCTGAAGCTCGCGCGCTTGGAAATTCGCCGGTTGCTGACGATCTGGCACATCGCGGACGGATTGCCGAATCCGCTGCCGACGCTCGCGGTCATGCAGCAGACCCCGGATTGGATTCGCCTCCTGCGGATGCCCGACGCGGATGCGGCGCTGATCGTGCGGGCCGCGCTGCTGCCCGATGGCGGTGCCGCGGCGCTGCGCTTGGAACGCGCGCGGGTAGCGCACAACACGTGGTCGCCCGAGCTGTTCGTCAACGGCGATACGCTGCGCGCGCTGGGTCGACGGCCTGGACCGCAGTTTCGCGCGGCACTGCTGGCGGCCGAGGATGTGCAGCTTCTGGGCGGAAACGCGCAATCCGCCCTTGCCGCAGCGCTTGCCACGTTCCCTGCCACGTGATTCTTGCCAGCCGCCGGTCGTCCGCTACCATGAGGCCCGGCGACTCCGGAGGCCTTGATGTCTGTTGTGATCCACACCATTGCGTTTTACCCGGGCTCCTTTGACCCGTTGACCAATGGCCATCTGAACATCATCCAACGGGCGCTGCGGGTCTTTGACCAGGTCGTCGTTGCGATGGCGCAAAACGTCAACAAACGCGCGATGTTCACGCTGGAGGAGCGCCAGGCTCTGGTCCGCGAGTGCTTTGCCGATGAGCCGCGCGTGAGCGTCGTGATCTTTGACGGCCTGATGGTCGATGCGGCGCGGCTGCATGGCGCGACCGCGGTCCTGCGTGGCCTGCGCGGCGTGGCCGATTTTGAGACGGAATTTCAGATGGCGACGATGAACAACGTGCTCGCGCCAGCGCTGGAGACCGTGTTCATGATGACCGAGAAATCACACTTCTTTGTCAGTTCGCATCTGGTACGGGAAGTGGCGAGCCTGGGCGGCGACATCAGCCCGCTGGTGCCGGAGCCGGTGAATCGCGCGCTGCGGCTGCGGATGGCACAGAAGTAGCCGGGTCAGGGAAGTCCGCCGGCGCGGCAGGGTCAAAACGGCCGCTTGAGGGCGCCTTTGACGATGCGATCCACAAAGTCCTGCTTGAAATCAAGGCCTTCGTAGTTGATGCTGCGCCGCGCGACGACGTAAAAGACGCTCGGCTTGTAGATGCGGCCCTCAATCTCGATGGGACCGGCCAATTCTTCACCGCCACCGGGGCCGCGATCGACGTCGCTGACCTTGATGTTGCCGGTGCCTTTGGCGCCCTTGAGCTTGCTCTTGCGTTCCGGCGCCTGCTGCGCCATCGCGGCGCTGGCCAGAAGCAGGCTGCCGAGCACGCCGAGGATCGCGGCGCGCTTGCCCCAGCTGTTCACGCGTTTGCAGTCATTCATGCAGACCTCCAAGCGGTTACGGCGGCGGGGGCGGCGGGGGTTCGTCAGACGGCGGCGGCGGGGCCGGTGGCTCCGACGGGGACGGCGCAGGCTCCGCGGGCGGCGGAACGGGAGCCGGTTCAGACGGCGGCGGCGGAGTCGGCTCGGTCGGCGCAGGGGCCGGAGTCGGCTCAGCGGGCGGCGGCGGCGTCGGCTCTGAAGGCGGCGGCGTGCTATCGGGAGGCGGCGGCGTCGTGCCTTCCGGCGGCGGCGGCGTCGTACCTTCCGGCGGCGGCGGCGTCGTGCCCTCAACAGGCGGCGGCGGCGTTGTCTCGGGCGGCGGCACGCCATTCTTCCGCGCTTCCTCTTCCCGCTTCGCGTCTTCCTCGGCCTGCTTCTTGCGCTCCGCTTCCAGCTTCTGGCGCTCTTCGTCGGCCTTTTGCTTGCGCGTCTCTTCGGCGTCTTTCTCGCCCTGCTCCTTGGCCTTGCGCTTGTCCTGCTCGATCTTGCGCAGGTTCGTCGCTTCCTGGATGTAGTCGCGCACCGGATCTTTGGGCTCCACGCCCGAGCCCTTCAGCTCCAGGTACGTTTGGAAGTAGTCGAGCGCGCGCTGGAAGCGCTCCAGATCGCCGCCCACGTCCGGCATCGGGTTTTCCATGTACAGGATGCCGAGGTCAAAGTGGATCGCCGGGTTGCGCGGATCCTGCTTCATCGCCCGCTCATACTCCGCCTTGGCCTTCTCTGCCTTCTGCGGGTCGCGGCTGATGCGCCATGCACTACCCAGATTGACGCGCGCCTCCAGGAGCGTCGGCTCGATTTCCAGCGCCTTGTTCAGCGCCTCAATCGCCTCGTCGGCCTTCTTGGCGATAATCCAGCACACGCCCAGGTTGTTCCACGCTTCCGCGTAGTCCGGCCGCGTCTGCGTCGCCTTCATGAACTGGTCGCGGGCGCTCTCGACTTCGTCGCGCTTGAGCGCCATCTGGCCGTACATGTAGTAGATCTGCGCCATGCCGGCGTCGCGATCAATCGCCTCCGAGCCCGGACCGCGCCAGCTGCCGCCACCGTGTGCCACGCGCATCGCGTAGGTCTTCTTGCCGGCGTAGAGCTTCTCGTCAGCGCCCGGAGGCGCCTCGGCGTCGCCCGTGTAGACCGTCCACGCCCGCTCCAGCGCCATCTTGGCCAGACCTTCGCGGCCCATCGCCAGATACGCCTCGCCGAGCGTCCGCATCAGCTCCGGATTGTCCTGATCGACCTTGATGCCTTTGATGCACTGGTCAATCGCCGCTTGGTACTGCTTGTCTTCCACGAGCGCGCGCGCCCGGGCGGACATCAGCATCACATCCTGCGGTCGACTGAGCAGCGCCTTGTCCACAGCGTCCAGCGCCCGCGCCGCCTCATGCTTGCGCAGGAACAGCACCGACTGGAGCACGACGGCGCGCGAATAAGTCGGGTTCAGCACGACGGCGTTCTGCACCGACGCGGCCGCATCGTCATAGCTGCCCGCGCGAAACTGGGCGATCGCCAGGTTGTACCAAGCCGAGGCCGATTTCGGGTCCGTCTGCGTCGCGGCCTGCAGGTGCTGACGGGCCTCGAACAGGTCGTTTTGCCGAAGGAAGTTCACGCCGTCGTTCAGCTGCGCCTCAGCCGGAGACGCCGTGTACCGAATATCCTGCGGCAGCTGCGGCGTCCCGTCGTCATCCTTCTTGCCCGTCGGCGTCGCTGCCTCGGCCAGTGGGGACTCTGCGACCGGCGCCACTTCCGCCGCGGCATCCGTCGGCGATACCGCCGGCGCCACGGGCACCACCGGCACGATCGGCTGATCCACCGGCTGCGGCGCGATGACCTGCGGCAGGGTCGGCTCGTTCGGCTGCTCGGTCATGAGCTGGTCGTCAGCGGTATCCGTGCCACCGCAAGCCGTCACGCCCAAGGCGGAGGCCAGCAGCAGCGGCAGGAAGGCTCGCGTGCGGAGCTTCGCGTTCATCGCAGCTCCTTGTCCGGCTCGGTGAGCGTGCCAGTCGGATCCATCAGGAGCCGCTTCTCATCTTTGAGCAACGGGTATTCCTTGGGCTTGTACTGGTTGATCGCCTTGCGCAGTTCCGTCACCCACTGGTTGACCGCGCCCTTGCTCTCCGCGTCCTTCAACGCCTGCTCAAGGGACTTCATCGCGCGATCTTCAATCTGCTTGCCGAACTGCTCGAGGATCTGGTCCAGCTGGCCCTGCTCCTCTTCTGACAGGTTCTCCGGCTGCGGCGACGTGTAGATTGTCCGCGCCAGGTACTGCAGCATCTTGGCGCGGTACAGGTACGCGGCGTACGACCAGTTCTGCGAGTTGAACTTGGTCACTTCTTTGTCGTACTCGTCGTACATACCGTTGCCGCGCTGGCTGAACTTCTTGCCGTCCGGGCCAACGATTTCCTTCTCTGGACCAAGCACAACGTCCATCTGCGCCTTGATCTGCTTGACGATGTCCGGCATCTGCTTGGCCGCGGTCAGCTTCGGATTCAGGACCAGCTTGTTGGCCATGAACACGTCATAGCGCGGCTTCATCAGCATGAACTGCGCCTGCGCCGCCGCCGTCGATTCCGCCTTGCCGTTCATCTCATAGCCGCCCTTCTGGAAGGCTTCCAGAATGCGCTTGTACAGCTTCTCCGCGTTCTTCTTGTCGCCGCGCGATTCGTAGATGTCGGCGATCATGCCGTACGCCTTGAACACCTTCGACGAGTTCTGCGTGTCCGCGGCGTAGCGCGTGATGAACGACTCCAACGACGCAATCTGGTTCGGCACGTCGCCGCGCTTCTGGAAGTTTTCCTGGATACGCCAAGCCGAGGCGACGACGCGCTTCTTGGCTTCCGGATCCGTGTCCTTCTCGTAGCGGGCGATGATCTGCTTGTCCAACTCGTTGGCGAGATCCCAGTCGCTGTTGAAGAACGCCAATTGCGCGGCATTCGTCAGGTATTTCGCGGCCTTCTTGGGCGCATCCTTGTCCGCCGACTTGATCGCATTGTCGTACAGCAGCCGGAAATCCGCGATCGCTTCCTTGATCTTGAAGAACTTGAAGTTCAAGTCCGCGCGCATCTGGACGATTTCTTCCAGGCGCTTGAGGTTGAGCTCTTTCTCTTTCGCGTCGTTCGTCACGGCCGCGCGGATCTTGTCCTCAGCTTCCTTCAGGACTTCCACGCACTTGTCCCACTGCTCGCCGCGGTAGTAGGCGCGCGCCGCGTTCATCAGCGCCGCTTTCTGGCGGGACGTGTCGTCGATCGGCACCTGCTTGCGCAAGTTGTAGTACAGCTCGCCCGCTCGCTCATACGTCGCCCGCGCTTCCGCCAGCATCTTGCCGGCCTGCTCCGGGTCGCCCACGGTCTCCGCGGCGGACACTTCCTTGTCCGCTTTGGCCAACGCGTTGTCGCCAGCCTTGGCGATGTCGCCGAGCGCCTTTTCCTTCACCACTTCGCGAATCTTCTTGCGGCTCTCCGGGTCGCCGATCTCATGAACCTCGCCCCACTCCGCGAGCTCCTGCAGCTTGTCAAAGTCCTGCTCGATCGAATACGACTCGATCAGGTCCTTGTACGCTTCCTCAGCCAGCGCGGTCTTGGAGTACTTGTTCAGGATCCACCACAGGCGTTCGCGCGCCGACCAGAATTCCGTCGGCAGCTTCTCCGTCTTCAACGCGTCGTTGTGGTCAAACTGCCGGTTCTTGTAGAGCAGTTCCGCAACCTGCAGCGCGAGTTTGGGAATCCGGTCCGGATCGTCCTTGAAGATCTCATCCAGGTTGGTCGCCATGTAGTGGTCCACCAACTGCATCCACTCCACGACCATCTCGTCCATCGGCAGCGGCTTGACGTGGCAGGTTTTCGCCTTCGTCGTGCTCTCCTCGATTTCCTTCTTGCACGCCTCTTCCTCCGCGTCGTCAGACGCCTTGGTCGGGCGGATGTCGGCGAGCTGCAGCGCGTCCAGATGCTCGGAATCTTCCTTCGGATACGACGCACGGGCCTGCAGGATCAGCTTCGCCGCGCCCATCGCCGACATGCCCGCTTCCTCGCGGTGATCGACGTACTTGGGCGCTTCCGGCTTGCTGTCTTCCGCCAGCGGCCGCGGACCCTTCCAGTCGCGCACGAGCACGTAGTACTCGAGCGAACGGCGCATCGACTCGCAGCCCTTCTTGACCGTCGGCACAATCAGCGCAGGCCACATCGGCGGCGCGCCATCCGCGACCGGAGCCGCAGCAGCGGCGGCAGCTTTGCCCTTGGGTGCCGGCTTTTCGGCAACAGCTTCAACCGGCATGCCCTTGCAGCGAATACCGCCAAAGTACAGCGAATCGGCGAGCGTCCACGCGATCTCGTAGGCCTTGGCCGACTTCGGATCGGCCTTCAGGATCGACTCGAACTCGCGCGCGGCAGCCGCGTACTTGTCCATCGCCTCGTCCATCTTGCCGGCGGCCTTGAGCGCCTGCGCCTCGCGCAACATCAGCATCGCGAACTCGCCGCGGTACTTGCTCGTGGTGTCTTCCACCTGCTGCGCCAGATCCTTGTCCCCGCCCCATTTTTCAAACCACGACGAGTCCTTGCCGAACATCGTCAGGTATTTCTGACGTTCCAGCGTCTGCCGACCCTGGTCAGAAAGCGACATCTTCAGGCAAATCAACGCCGCGTTCAGGCCTTCCGGCTTCAGGATCTTCGTCCCGTCCTGGTGTTTCTTCAGCTGCTCGCGGCAGCCGTCCGCCGCCGCGGCCAGAATGTCGATCGACCGAATCACCTTGCGCTGCATCGCCTGGGCTTCGCGCGCCATCGGCCAGCGGTCGATCGCGTAGCCGTAGACCAGCACCGCCTGCCGGTAGTACTCGTCCTCGGATTGCTCATACAGCGTGTTGCCGTACATCTGCAGAATATCGAACAAATACGGCTTGTCGCCGGTCGTCAGGTCCTTGCGAACGTCCTGACGCGCGTTGAAGTTGGCCTGCAGGCGCGTCAGAATTTCGCCCTGCGCCGGGCTCATCCACGTGTTGGCCTTGAACTCGTCGTCAAACTTCGGCTCGATGATCGACGACACGTACAGCCGCGGCCGCAGGGCCGGATCGAGCTGCAAGCAACCGGACTTGGCGTCTTCTGAACCAAAATCGTCGCATGCGTCGTCGTCCCAACTCGGCTCGGCCAGCGACTTGGCGAGGTACTCGATGGCTTCCTTGCGCAGATTGAGCTGCTTGGCCTTGACCGACAGCTTGTTCTGGTTCTGGACTTCGTACTCGATGAGCTTCTGGAACCAGCGCACGGCGTCCGGGTACTTGTACAACTGGAAGTGCGACCAGCCGAGCTTGTACAGCGCCAGCATGTAGTTCGCGTCGTCGTTGCCGCGCAGCGCCGCATCCGCCGCGTGCTTGTAGGCATCCGCCGCTTGCTCGAACTCGTTCTCTTCAAACCACATTTCGCCAACGCGCAGCCACGCTTCCGGCACGTAAGCCGATTTCGGGTAGTGCGCTTCGATCGCCGAGAACGTGGCAATCGCCTTCTCGGACTCGCCCTGCTCCGACTCGCAGAAGCCCTGCAGGTACATCGCCGCGTCGGCGTATTTGTAGTTCGGCCAGCGTTTTTCCAGCACAACGCCTTCAAGCTTGCCGGCGAGGCTGTCCATCTTGGCGCCGTCCGGCAGCCAGTGCAGGTACTTGTAGATCGCGATCGAGCGCGAGAAGTCCTGGTCGGGATCCTTCGGCGGATCGAGGATCTTGCCGCGGTTGTACAGCTCCAGATCGCGGTTGAACTGGTCCTGACCGCGGCCGTAGCTCGCCTTCGTGTCCTCGTAGTACAGCTCCGCCAAACGGAACAGCGTATCCGGCGTGTAGACGTCGTGATCGCGGTGGCGGTAGATGAACTCTTCCATGCGCGCGATCGCGTCGCGCCGCAGGTCGTATTGCGCCTTGTCCAGCGCGTCGATTTGGCCCTTGTACTGCTCGTTCAGCGCCGATTTGCGGCCGTTGATCTCGCGACCAATGAATTCCTTGACCGCCGCCTGGTACTCGGTCGCGGCGACGCGGAACTGCTGGTAGGACGCTTCAAAGCCCTTGCGTTCCTGCTTGATCGCCACCGTGTCGGTGATTTCTTCACCGCGGATGCTGTACTTGGGCAGCAGGTGGATCGGCTGCGCCGAAGCTGCAACAGCGACGAACGCCGACGCGAACAGCACAAGGCCCTGAAAGTGGCGACGGTTCGGCATCACTGCTCAGCTCCGTCGTCGATGGTCAGGTTGTCCAACACTTCGCTCAGCGTCTTCAGCTTGCCGTTGCGCTCTTCCTGGAGTTGCTTGATGGCGTCCGCCTTCTCCTGCTTGCGCATCCACGCCACGTCGACGCGGCCAAGATCGGCTTCCAGCACGATCTCGCTCAGGCGGTTCTGCGCGGCGCGAATCAAGCCGTAGCCCACCTGCCGCGCCATCGCCCGCGAATCGTCTTCGTACGTCCGCACGGTCACTTGATATTCCGCAATGTTGCGCTTCTCCTGACCCAGGACGACCATCATTCCGGAGATGCGATCGTTGGCGCGGCTCGCGATCGTACCCAGCAGGTCCGCCATGGCCGCCGTCAGCTTGTCCAGCTCCGCGCGCACGCTCGTCAGCCGCGTGATCAGATCGCCCTGCTGGCCAATCCGCTGCAGTGCGGCGATGTAACCGTCCTGCTCAAAGCGCTGCGCCGCAAGCAACCGCAGGCGGATCATGTTCTCGTCGTTGGACACCTTGTCGCCCGCGCCAAACGCCTGCGACGCGACTTCAAAGTTGGTGTTGAGCTCTTCCAACTCGCGGAAAATGCGCCGAACTTCGTCATTGACTTCGTTGAGGCGCGCGCGAATCTCGTTTTCCTGGTCCTTGGCCATGACGATGCCGCCGTCGCCGTACAGGCGATCGTTCAACATCTTGGCCACGCCCTGGGCGTTCAACTTCAACTGCTCCAGCAGCAGGCGGTTCTCGCTCAAATCGCCAGACAGCCGCTGGAAGTCGCCGGAAACACGCGTCTGCCGCAAGATGTAGTCGCCCTTGGTCGGCGGCACCTTGGCGAACGCTTCCTGCCATTTCTGGCGCTGTTCCAGCGCGACATCAGCTTTCGCCTTGTCTTCCGGGGACATGCCTTCGTACGCGAGGCTGCGCAGCATCTCGACGGAGCGACGTCCCACGTCCACGGTGCGGTTCTGGTCTTCAGAAATGCGCATCCACGCGTCTTTCAGCTCCGGGAACATGTCCAAGCGGCTGGCTTCGCGCAACGCGGCGTCGATGGTCCGGGCCAGCTTGTCGGATTCCTTGACGTCCGCGCGCTCCGCGGCCATGTCGTCAAAAAGCGAGACAACCCGCTGCATGTCTTCGTCTTTTTCAATGTACTTGGCGACGCGCTCTGAGACCGGCCGCGCCACCGTGTATTCTTCCGACGCCCGGTTGAGCAGCCAGTTGAAGAAATTCTCAAGGTTCTTATCGTCCCGGGCGAACTGGTTGAGTTCCTGGGTGATCGCGCCAAAACGCTCCACGACGTCCTGATACGCGGCGTCGGCCTGGTCGTACTGCTTGTCGATCATGTTGATGCGACCGCGCAGGACCGCGGCTTGGACCGCGACGCCGTCGTCGCTCACCGTCAGCAGCAGAATATCCAAGGCTTCAAGGGCCTTGCGGGTCTCCGCGGCCGCCGCCACGCGATCGGACTTCACGCGCGCCGCCGCCACGTGGGCCGCCGCTGACTCATACAGGGCCTCTTCGTACAGCACGGAGTTGCGATCGACGGCCTTGTAGTATTTTGCCGACTCTTCATAGCGCTTGGCCTGCAGGAGCAAGCGACCCAGCGCCACGTTCGCGTAGTCGAGCACGGTCTGTTCGGGCCGACGCGCTTCGTCCGTCGCGGTCGCAGCCGTAGCCACGTCGACAAAGTTGCCGATCGCGGCGTCCAGGCGCTTGTTCGCGACGTTGATCGCGCCCAGATAGAAGCGGGCAGCCGGCCACCGCTTGTCTTCTGGACCGACCGCGCGCAGGAACGATTCCGCCCGCGCATAGGCCTTGGCGGAGAAGAACGCCCGGCCAAACTGGTAGGACAGCTCCGACTTGCGCTTGTCCTGCGGCAGCGCGTCCAGGCGCTTGGCGTACATTTCCACGTCGTCGATCCGGTGCAAACGCACTGCGATATCGGCCAGTTGCTGGAGCGCCTGCTGAAAGTACGGCGAATTGGGCGAGCGCGCGATCGCGTCCAGGTAGCGACGCGCGCCCATGTAGTTGCGCGTGCGGAACATGCAGTCGCCGAGCATGAACAGGCCCTGACCGTAGTCCCGGCTTTTCTGGAACTCGGGGTTGGTCACCAGATCCGTCAGCAGCACCGACGACACCCCCAAGTTGCCGCGCTCATAGGCGATCTGCGCGTCGACAAAGCGCTTGTCCAGCGGAAAACGCCGTTCACGCAGGACCGCCGCTTTCAGCGTCTCGTCGATGTTGACGACGTCCGTCTTGATGTTGCCCGTGTCGTTCTCAAGGCCGCGCACCTGATCGGGCTGCGAAGGCTCGTCATCGGCAAAAGCCGGCTGCGCACCCACCGCCAGGATGGCAACGCCCAGAACGCACCGCGCCGAAGCACGCGCAAGGGCGCGATTCAGCTGGCTCGACAGTGGGGAGTTGCGCTCGATCAAGGGGGCTCGCCTCGCGGGGTCCAGAACCACAGGTTCTGACAGAGTTACGGTCGCGTCAGGGGGATTACTTGGCCGGCGTCGCGTCGCCTTCAACCGGCTTCGCTGTCTTGTTCTGGATGAGCTTGACGTCGTACTTGATCGACGGCTTGTCCTCCAGATCCGTGCCGATTCCGCCGCGCTCGTAGCCGATCACGGAGACTTCCGTCACGCGGCCCTTCTGGGCGTAGAACGTGTAGACGGATTTCAGTTTGAAGACATAGCCTTCCAGGTAGCTGAACACGTCCGAGTTGCCGCGGTAGACCATCTCAACCGTGAGCGAGTGGTTGCCCGCCGTCGCCGTGCCGTTGAAGATCTCAAACTCTTTGCGCTGATTCAGCAGGCCGTTGGCGTTGTCCTGATAGTAAATCTTCTTGCCGTCCAGGTAGTACAGCACGGACTGCAGCTCAAAGAAGCTGCCCATCTCGTTCTTGTGGATCAGCACCGCCCGCGATTCCGCAATCACGTTGTCGAGGATCTGCTCTTTGAGGAGCAGCAACTTGGCTTTGGTGTTGAAGATTTTCTCTTTGACGGAAATCACGCGCTCTTCAATGCCGCGCAGCTTGGCGTCGTACTGGGCATCGCCAGCAGCGGGAACGACTTCAGCGGCAGCCGGCGGCGCAGCAATGCCCGCGGGCGCAGCAGCGCCAGCAGGTGCGGTCGCAGCGGCAGGAGCCGGCGTGGCAGGCTTGGGCGCGGGCGCGGCGACCGGAGTCGGCGCGGCAACGGTCGGCGGCGCCGCGGGCGGGGCCGTCACAGTCGGCGGCGCGGCAACCGTCGGAGGCGCAGCGGGCGCGTCGTTTGCCGGGTCGGCCGGAGCAGAATCGCTCGCGGCGGGTTCATCGGCAGGCTGAGCAAGCGCAGGCGCGGCCGACAACACCATCAACATGGCCGCCGTCGCCGTGAGGCGATGCTTCAGGTCCAGTCGATTCTTCACTACCAGGTGGCGCACCATGGTGCCTCGCAACGTCCGTCTCGATGCAGTCTGCCGACAAATCCATCATGGGGTCTGTCGATCTGCATAGTTCTTCACGAATCGCCATGTGGGCGCGATTCCACACACGTCACGCGGCTCGGCGCAGGGCCAAAACCGCATGATCAGGACCGCCAGTGAGGTCGCGCCGACGCATGCCGAGCGCGATCGCATTCGCGGACAATCCGCTGAAGTATAGGCTGGTGATCCGAGAGGGTCAAATACCCGAGTGACCACGAAACCGCCGTCCGATCGCGGTCAGTCTTCGAGCGGACTCCACTTCGGTTGTTCAAACGGCGTCTCCGGTGGGAACTGGAGGGCGAGTGCCGTCAGCAGCCGGTCGACGCCGGTCCCGTCCAGCGAAGAGATCGGCAGCACGGGCTGGCCGATCAACGCGGCCACTTCATCGGCGCGCGTTTGGGCGTCCGGTCCCAGCGCGTCCGCCTTGGACAACACGACGATGCTCGGCCGCTCGAGGAGCTTCGGGTCGTGCTCATGCAGTTCGCGCTGCAGCACCATCCACTGGTAGTCCGGCGCGTCCTTGTCCACGGGCGACAGCAGATAGACCAGAATCCGGCAGCGCTCGATGTGCCGCAGGAAACGCAGCCCCAGACCGGCGCCTTCCGCCGCGCCCGGGACCAGCCCGGGGATGTCCGCAACCGTGAAGACCCGATCGTGATGGCGCACGACGCCGAGATTCGGCACCAGCGTCGTGAACGGGTAGTCGGCGACGACGGCGCGCGAGGCGGAAATCTGCCGGATGAGGCTCGACTTGCCCGCGTTCGGATAGCCCACGAGCGCGACGTCGGCCAGCAGCTTGAGCTCCAGGCGCAACGACTTGCGCTTGCCCTCCAGGCCCGGATTCGCGTGGTCCGGCGTTTGCCGGGTAGCCGAGGCGAAGTGCACGTTGCCCCAGCCGCCGTTGCCGCCACCCAGCAGGACAATCCGCTCGTTGGCCGTCGTCAGGTCGGCGAGCAGCACGCCCGTGTCGTCGTCAAAAACCTGGGTGCCCGGCGGAAGGTAGAGGATCAGGTCCTCGCCATCGCGACCGGTCTTGCGGGACTGCATGCCGTTTTGGCCGTCCTCCGCGACGTAAAGCCGTTTGTGGTGGTAGTCGTGGAGCGTGCGGGAACGGTTGTCGGCCACGAGGATGACGTCGCCGCCCTTGCCGCCGTCGCCGCCGTCCGGACCGCCGCGGGGGATGTACTTCTCGCGGCGGAAGCTTTTGGAACCGTGACCGCCCGTGCCGGATTGCACGGCGATGATCGCCTGATCGATGAACTGCATGACGTCGTGACCCTTTCGCCGCGCGCGGACCGCACGGTTCTGCGGCAGGCTTGTACCCCCTCTGGACCCCGGGAAGCAACGACAACTGCGATCCCGCGCACGATTGGCCACAGCCATTCCGGAATTCACGCGTCATAACGGTCAGTTGCGAAGAACGCGCGGCGACCCCGGGCCTGCCGTGATCACGGCGGTTCGCCCCGCGCGATCGGCCACCGCCGTACTGGATGTGGCACTCCGGCGACAACCCCGTGACAGCCAATTCCGGATCCGGATTCAGGGGTTGCGCGCCGGTGCGCGCCAGTTGTCCACAGCCCGGGACCCCGCGGCTCTGCAGAGTTCACACAGCCGTGTGACAGTTCGGTGAGAAGCACGCGTTTTGACGGCAAATTCGCGATCGGTAAGGCACTTGCCCAACCACTACCTGTAGTGGTCATGTATTTTTTTGACACAACCTGTAGTGGTGCGAGGCTGACCCTCGGGTTGACCGCGAGGGGCGCTCAGGCTAGTTTCAGCGACAGGAACGACAGCGAACAAACAGCGACGGCGGGCTTGCCTGCAACGTTGCCGTTTTCGCCGCTGTCCGCCCTGCCTGACAAGCCTGGTGCCGCTTCGGCGGGCTCAGCATGGTCTCACGCAAGTCGCGCGAGGACGTGTTGAGGCCGGTTGATCCGGTAGCGTTGGTCGCGAAGGGGCGCGGCCAGTGCGTGCACATACGTCGCGCAGTCCCGATCCGGTGCTGAACCGCACCTCCGATTGGAAGCAGCGCCTCGTGTGGAGGAGGGCGACATGGCAGACGGCGCGCTGAGATTCGAAGGACTCACGGATTCGCAGACGGAGCAAACGCAAGCCGGCACGGCACGCCGCAAAGGCCGCAACAAGCTGCAGACAGCGAATCAGACGGAACCCACGACAGGAACCGAGCCCAGGACGACGACAGAACCCGCGAGAAGAACTGAACCCTCGAGACGAAACGAACGGAGCGGAATGATGGACGGCATGAAGATGGACAAGAAGGCGACGGCGACCACGACCGGGCTGCAGGCGAACGCCGCGGCGCAACAGATGGGCCTGATGACGATGGTGTTGGACTCCGACGGCAATTCAGACTCGACGCTGGCGACGACCGCCAGTACGCTCGACGAGGGCAGCAAAGCGCAGGTGGTTATGGATAACGCGAGCGAGATGACAGTGACGCATGTGGCGCAGAACCGTGCCCCCGGTCACCAACTGCCGGCTTCCCAGCGGGCCGATCGCGGCGTGGGCCTGCCGTGCAAGCGCCTGTTCACGACGGCGGGCGTCAATCCGTTTGATGAAGTGCTCTGGGACCGCCGCACCGCGTCGATCACCAACACCAAGGGCGAGACGATCTTTGAACAGAAGAACGTTGAATTTCCGTCCTTCTGGTCGCAGACCGCCACCGCCGTCGTTGTGTCGAAGTACTTCCGCGGCACCCTCGGCACGCCCGAGCGCGAGTACAGCGTGCGCCAGCTCATCGGCCGCGTGGTCGGGACCATCGGCGCGTGGGCGCGCCAGGGCCAGTACTTCGACAGCGAAGAATCGACCCGCATTTTTGAAGACGAGCTGACGTGGATGCTGCTCCAGCAGCGCATGGCGTTCAACTCGCCGGTGTGGTTCAACGTCGGCGTCGAGAAGCAGCCGCAGTGCTCCGCGTGCTTCATCAACTCCGTGGAAGACACGATGGAGTCGATCCTCACGCTCGCCAAGACCGAGGGCATGCTCTTCAAGTACGGCTCCGGCACCGGCTCCAACCTCTCGCCGATCCGCTCCTCGCGCGAACAGCTCGCCGGCGGTGGCACGGCGTCCGGTCCCGTCAGCTTCATGAAGGGCTTTGACGCGTTCGCGGGCGTCATCAAGTCCGGCGGCAAGACGCGCCGGGCCGCCAAGATGGTCATCCTCAACGTCGATCACCCGGATATCCTGGAGTTCATCCGCTGCAAGGAATCCGAGGAAAAGAAGGCGTGGGCGCTTATTGAAGCCGGTTACGACAGCCGCATCGACGGCGAGGCGTACACGAGCGTGTTCTTCCAGAACAGCAACAACAGCGTCCGCGTGACCGATGCGTTCATGAAGGCCGTCGAGAACAACGAAGACTGGACGACGCGCGCGGTCAAAGACGGCCGCCCGATGGACACGATGCCCGCGCAGGACGTCATGAACACGATCGCCGAGTCCACGTGGCTCTGCGGCGATCCGGGCATGCAGTACGACACGACAATCAACGACTGGCACACCTGCCCGAACTCGGCGCCGATCAACGCGTCCAATCCGTGCAGCGAATACATGTTCCTGGACGACTCCGCGTGCAACCTCGCGTCGCTCAACCTGATGAAGTTCGTCGGCGCGGACGGCGAGTTCGACATCGACGGCTTCAAGCACGGCGTCGACATCACCATCACGGCGCAGGAAATCCTCGTCGACTTCGCGGCGTACCCGACCCCGGCGATCGAGAAGAACAGCCACGCGTTCCGGCCGCTCGGCATCGGCTTTGCCAACCTCGGCGCGCTGCTGATGACCCGCGGTCTGGCGTATGACAGCGACGCCGGTCGCGCCTATGCCGCGTCGATCACCGCGATCATGCACGGTCAGGCCAACCTGCAGTCCGCGCGCGTCGCCGAGCAGATCGGCGCGTTCCCGGGCTTCAGCATCAACCGCGAGCCGATGCTCCGCGTGATGAAAAAGCACCAGGCCGCCGTGAACGACATCGCCGCCAAGCTGATTCCCGCCAACCTGACGCAAGCCGCCGCGGCCATCTGGACCGACGTGCTCGCGACCGGCGAGAAGCACGGCTATCGCAACGCCCAGGTCTCGGTGCTCGCGCCCACGGGCACGATCGCCTTCATGATGGATTGCGACACGACGGGCATCGAGCCCGACATCGCGCTGGTCAAGTACAAGAAGCTGGTCGGCGGCGGCACGCTGAAGATCGTCAACTCGGCGGTCCCGCAGGCGCTTGTTCACCTCGGCTACAGCAGCAAGGAAATCGCGGACATCACGGCGCACATCGATCAGAACGACACGATCGAAGGCGCGCCGGGCCTGAAGAACGACCACCTCGCGGTGTTTGACTGCGCGTTCAAGGCGGCCAACGGCACGCGGTCGATTCACTATCAGGGCCACATCAAGATGATGGGCGCCTGCCAGCCGTTCCTGTCGGGCGCGATCTCCAAGACCGTCAACCTGCCAGAAGACGCGACCGTAGCCGACATCGCCACCACGTACGTGGAAGCGTGGAAGCTCGGCATCAAGGCCGTGGCCATCTACCGCGACAACTGCAAGCGCAGCCAGCCGCTCTCCACCAAGCGCAGCAGCGACACCAAGGACGGCACGGTCGGCCAGGGCGTCGTGCAGCAGGTGCAGGTTGTGGAGAAGTTCATCGACCGCATCGTCGAGCGCCCGCTGCGCAAGAAGCTGCCCGATGAACGGCAGGCGCTGACCCACAAGTTCTCGATCGCCGGCCACGAGGGCTACATCACCGTGGGCATGCACGAGGACGGCTCGCTGGGCGAAGTGTTCATCACGATGGCCAAGGAAGGTTCGACGCTGTCGGGCCTGCTGGATGCCTTCGCGACGTCGATTTCCTTGGCGCTGCAGTACGGCGTTCCGCTTGACGTGCTGTGCAACAAGTTCACCGCGACGCGCTTTGAACCGTCGGGCTTCACGGGCAACCGGGACATCCCGATCGCCAAGTCGATCACGGACTACATCTTCCGTTGGCTGGCGCTGAAATTCCTGCAGACCGGTGAGATGGAGACGATCGACGGCCAGACGAGCAACGTGTACGAGCCGCTGCCGACGCAGACCGCGTCGACCGGCACGACGGTCAAGATCAAGCTGGTGCAGCCGGGCGCGGTCGCGATGGAAGCCAGAGAGGCCGACGCCAACAGCCAGCAGCGCGGCGTGATCGCACGCAACATCGACCTGCCGCTCTGCAGCAACTGCGGCCAGACGATGTACCCGGCCGGCAAATGCTACCGGTGCGACTGCGGCGCGACCTCGGGCGGCTGCTCGTAAGTCTCCGCACGCGAAAGTGAACCCTGCGGGGGCGGTCACCTGATCGCCCCCGCGGCATTTTTGCCCAGCCGCCACCGCGCGCCACCAACTGTCACGCGTCCATCATCGCGCACCTTGGCGTGCGCCCCGCCGGCTGCGACAATCGCCGCGCCGCACTGTAGCCGACACGAACTGGACAACCGACATGGCAACCCACGATCCCCACCATCCCAAAGGCACGGCGCTCCTCGCACAGCCCCGCCTCAACCGCGACGCCGCGTTTACGCTGACGGAGCGCGACGCGCTTGGCCTCGCCGGCCTCCTGCCGCCAGCGGTCTTTACCATCGAGCAGCAGGAGGCGCTGGAGACGGAGCACCTCGCCGCAAAGACCGATCCGCTGGAGAAGTACGTCGGGCTGATCGCGCTCCTGGAACGCAATGAGACGCTGTTCTACCGCGTGCTGGCGAGCAATCTGGAAGCGCTGGCGCCGATCATCTACACGCCGACGGTGGGCTTGGCCTGCCAGCAGTACAGCCACATCTTCCGTCGGCCCCACGGCCTCTACCTCACGCCGGACGATGCCGGTGCGATGGTCGAACGCCTGTGCAACGTGGCCGAGGCGGAAGTCCGGCTGATCGTCGTGACGGACAACGAGCGGATCCTCGGCCTGGGCGACCAGGGCGTGGGCGGCATGGCGATTCCGGTCGGCAAGCTGATTCTGTACGCCGCGGGCGCTGGCATCCATCCGCAGCACTGCCTGCCGGTGAGCCTGGACGTCGGCACGGACAACGCCGCGCTGCTGGACGATCCGTTCTACCTCGGGCATCGCGCGCCGCGTTTGCGCGGTGCCGCGTACGACGCACTGATCGAGGAGTTTGTGCGCGCCGTGCGCAAGGTGTTCCCGCGCGCCGTGCTGCAGTGGGAGGATTTCAAGAAAGGCAACGCCTTTCGCCTGTTGGAGCAATACCGCGGACAGATCCGCAGCTTCAACGACGACATCCAGGGCACGGCGGCGATCACGCTCGCGGGCATCCTCTCCGGCATGCGCATCACCGGCGAGACGCTGGCGCAGCAGCGCATCCTGTTTGTCGGCGCGGGCGGCGCGGGTGTGGGCATTGGCGGGCTGATCCGCGCGGAACTGGCGGCGCAAGGCGTGCCGGACGACGAGTCGCGGCGCAAGCTGCTGTTCTTTGATTCGGACGGCGTGCTGACCGAGGCGCGGCCGATCAAGGACCCGTACAAGACGCCGTTCGTGCTCCGCAGCGATGACGCAGCGCTGTTGGGCATCACGCCGGAGATGACGCTGGCGCAGCTGGTGCGGGCGTTCAAGCCGACGGTCCTCGTCGGCACGTCGGGGCAGCCGGGCGTCTTTGACGCGGAGATCCTCGCGCAGATGGCGGAGAATTGCCCGCGGCCCATCATCTTGCCGCTCAGCAATCCGACGAGCAAGGCCGAGTGCACGCCGCAAGCCGCGCTGACGCATTCGGACGGGCGCGCGCTCGTGGCGACGGGTTCGCCCTTTGCGCCAGTGGCGCTGGGTGAGCGCAAATTCGTCATCGGCCAGTGCAACAACGTGTTCATCTTCCCGGGCCTGGGTCTTGGGCTCCTGCTGAGCGAAGCGGAGCGGGTGCCGGACAGCCTGTTTCTCGCGGCCGCGCACGCTGTCGCCGAGTTCACGCAGCGGCACCATCCCGGCGAAGAAACGCTGTATCCGCGGATCGCGGAGCTGCGCCATGTGAGCCGGCACGTGGCGCTGTGCGTGGCCAAGGCCGCGGCTGAAGCGGGCGTGGCGCCGCGGATCGACGACGCGACGCTGGCTGAGAGGGCCAAAGCGTGGCACTGGGAGCCGGCCTACACGCCGCTACACCTCAAGAAGTGACGCGGCATCGCGGTTCGCCCGCGGCAAGGTCAACGCCAACAGCGCGCTGAGCACGGCGAGGGTCACCGCGAGCGGCAAGGACGTGCCGCGCGCCGCCAGCATGCCGCACGTGGCCACCGTCGCGACCAACCGCGCCAACTCGCTCGATTGCGCCCACGGCTTGCGCTCCAGCAGCCCACCCACGTTGAACAGCGACCACAAAATGAGCGGCACCGCGAGCGCGATCTCCAGCGCGCTGGCGTTGCGCAGCACGGACTGCACGCCCATCGTCAGCAGGAACTGCGCGCCCAGCCACACGCGCAGCGGCAGCGTCGTCGGCGTGTCGTACTTGACGATCGTCGCGCGGTCGACTTCATGCGGCGGATGCGCCGGCAGATCCGGCGGACTCCACGCGGGCGATTTCAGCCACACGCCGATCTTGTCGATCCAGCGCGCCGTGCGCCGCGAGGCGTCCAGCATCGTCTTCCACACGATCGCGTTGGCCCAGAACGTGTTCCAACTGGCGATCGGCGTCGTGGTGCCATACACGCAGGGCTCGCGCTCCTCCTTGTACGTGCCAAAAAGCCGGTCCCAGACGATGAGAATGCCGCCGTAGTTCTTGTCGAGGTACTGCGGATTGACGGCGTGGTGGACGCGGTGGTGCATCGGCGCGTTGAAAAGCCACTCGTAGGGACCCATGCGGCGGATGACCTCCGTGTGGATCCAGAACTGGTACAGCAGGGAAATCGCCACGTGCGTCGCCAGGAGCTGCCACGAGAAGCCCAGGAGCGCCATCGGCAGGTAAAACGGGATGTGCGTGAGGTGCGTCAGCCACTCCTGCCGCAGCGCCACGGCCAGGTTGTAGTCCTCGGACTGGTGGTGCACGACGTGGCCGGCCCACAGGAAATGCACTTCGTGGCTCCAGCGGTGCCACCAGTAGAAGGCGAAATCGACGTACAGGAACGCGCTGATCCAGACCCAGGGACTGCGGCTGGGCAACGTGAAGAAGCGGAACTGGTAGGCCCACGCGTAGACCGCGATGGCGACAAAGCCGAGGACGGCGCCCATCGTTTGGCTGCCAACGCCGCACGCGAGGTCGGTCAGCGCGTCCGGGAAACGGTAGAGGCGAATGCCCTTGCGCCACGCATAGACGAGTTCGAGCGCGATGAGCAGGACAAAGAACGGGTAGCCCCAGGCAATCAGGTCCAAGTCCATCGGGCGCCTCGTTCGCTTCAGGGGCAAAAGGTGGTCTTGTCGTCGCAGCAGTCGCCAAAAGGCCCGGGCGTGCAGTTGGGATCGCACCAGCAAACGCCACCGCCGGGCTTCTGGCTCTTCCAGCCGCACAGGTTCTGGCAGCCGCTGGCCGGTTTGGCGCAGTCGGCGGGGCAGACGTGGTTGTTCTCGCCCGCGCCGCAGATGCCGTCGCCGCAGAGCGGACAGTCGCCCGGGCAGTTTGTCGCCGTCTCGCCGGATTGGCACGTGCCATCCCCGCAGCCCGGCACGACGCACTGGCCGAGTCCGCATGCCTTGCCGAGCGCGCACGGCGTGCCGTCGGGGGCGCCGCCGATGGCGCAGTTGCCCGCCAGGCAGAAATCCACGGTGCACGGGTCGCCGTCGTCGCAGTTCATGGCGTCGCAGTTGGCCTGACAGTCGCTGGCGCAGGAGGTGCTCGTCTCCTTGACGTTGCATTTGCCGTCGCCGCAGGTGCCAAGCAGCGGGCAAGCGCCCTCCGCGGAGCAGACGCCACCGTCCAGGCAGGTGCCCGGCGCGGCGGGCGCGGTGATCGTGCATTGACCCGCAGCGCAGCCGTCGTTGGTGCACGGATTGCCGTCGTCGCAAATCAGGCTCTCGCTGACGCAGCCGCCGCTCGCCGCGCAGGTCTGGCCGCCGTGGCTGTCGGTGCGCCGCAACCAGCCGCCGCCGGATCGACTGCCGACTGCCCAAACGCCGCTGGGTCGCTCCGCCGTCGCGATGTCAAAAAGCTGCGAGCCGTCACTGCCCCAGTGGATGGAGAGCAAGCCGCCAAGCGGGCCAAGGCGCGCCACGCCCCCTTGGCTGAACCCGCCGGAAAGGCGGACCAGGGCCACGGCGCTGGTGCCGTCGGGGAGGACGGTCACTGCGCGGACGTCGGTCAGGCCCGGCATCGGCCATTGGACGGCGAATTCAAACGCGCCGTCGGGGCCGTACCGCTCCACGGCGAGGCCCTTGGGGCCCAAGCCCGCGACCAACCAGCCGTCGTCGGGCATCGCCGCCAACGCGCTTTCCGCGGTCACGCTGAGCGGCGTGCTCCACTTCTCGGCCATCGCGGCGTTCAAGCGGTGGATCTTGGCGACCGCGCCTTCCACGGTGAGCACGCCGCAGCCGCCTTTGGCCGACGCGGCGACAGCAAGGCCTTGTGACAGACCGAACGAGCCGGGGAGCGTCGTCGCCGAGCCCGTCCACGCGGCGTCAAAGTGCGCGACGAATGCGGTCTGGCCAGGCGTGCCTACGGAGGCGGTTCCCACGACGACGACCGTGTCATCGCTGAGGACGGCCATCGCCCGGGATTTGCCGCCGCTCGCGCCGTCGACGTTGATGCCCGCGCCGACCGCGACGCCGGTGTCCGTAAGACGAAGGAGTGTGCCGCCGACGTCGCCCTGCAGCGCGAGGACCCAGCCGTTGGCCAGGGCGGCGACGTCGCTGACCGCGCCGCCGATGATGTAGTGGCTCCAGAGGGTCGCTCCGGCGGCGTCGAGGCGCGCGACGAGGCCTGCGGTACCGGCGACCACCGCGCCGCCGTCGCTGCGGGCGGCGATGAGCGACCATTGGCTGACGCTGGCGTCGGTGCCGTCAAAGAGGCCGTCGACGCCGGCGGTGCATTGGCTGCCCGCGCAAGCGTCGACAACCGTGCAGAGGTTGCCGTCGTCGCACGTGGCCGCACCGAGCGGAGGGTGGCTGCAGGTGCCGCCGGCGGCGCAGAGGTCAGCGGTGCATGCGAGGCCGTCGTCGCACGCGGCCAACGTGAGGTTGCTGCAAAGCTGCGAGACCGCACACTTGCCTTCACCCCAGGGATCGACGCGCAGCACCAGGCCGTCGGCGGGTGCGGGCGTCTCGCCGACGATGACCGCGCCGCCGCCCGCGAGGAGCGCCATGCCGTGCGCAACACCGGCGTCGTGGGGCTTCTGCCACAACAAGTTGCCGGCGGTATCAAACGCGCCCTGCCAAACGTGCGTGCCGTCGCTGCCGAGCAGACGCCAGGTGCCGTCGGCTGCGACCGTGCCACCAAAGATCGACGTCAGCGCGCCCAAGGACCACGTCGCGTCGCCCAGCCAGCGGCCATCGGCGCTCAGGTGGCCGAACCATTGCTGCGTCGCCGTGGCGTTGGGCCGCGCACCGGTGACGAAGACGGTGCCATCCGCGCCGAGCGTCACGGCGGCAAACGCGCTGCCGGCGTTGCCAAAAGCGCGCTCCCAAACGATGGCGCCGCTGGCCGAGAACCGCACGGCCAACGCGGTGGCGGAATCAACGCTCAGACCTGCGCAGGAACCGACGGCGATCGCGCCGCCATCGGCCATGCCGATGATCCCGTGGAGGACGCTCGCGCCCAGGCCATCGACCGTCGCTGCCCACGCCGTCGCGCCGGTGTCCAACAAGCGGACGACATGGCCCTTGCCGTCCAGCGCCAGCCACCCCGTACCCTGCGCGACAATCGTCGTCACGTCGCCGGCGCCATACGCGCTGAACGGCTGGACCTGTTGCATCACGCCGCTGGCGTGGATCACCCGCACGATCGCGTCCGTCGACGTCGCGCCGCCCAAGGCCAGGCCGCCGTCGCTGGCGACCGCCACGCTGCTGTAGTGGGCATCACCAGCGGCGTCCACGAGCGCCGGCAGATAGTCGATCACGTCCGCGGCGGCGTCCAAGTGCATCGCCCAGCCCACCTGAAAGCCATCGCTGGCCGCCCGCGCGCCAACCGCGATGATCTGGCCGCTCGCGGTCGTCACGACGGCGTTGAAGCGATCGGCGCCGCCTGTGCCGCCGTCAAAGGAGGTCGACCACAGCTTGGGCGAACTCGTGCACGCGCCGCTGACGCACTGGCCGGGCAATTGGCATACGCCGCTGGCTGGGCAGCCGGAGCCATCGTCCAGGTTTGGATTGCTGCAGCCGTTGGTGGGGTCGCAGAGGTCGGCGGTGCATGCGTTGCCGTCGTCGCAGGTTGTCGCGCTGCCCGGGAGGCAAACGCCGCCTTGGCAGTGATCGGCGACCGTGCATGCGGTGCCATCGGTGCAAGTCGCGGTATCGGGCAAGGGCGTGAACGCGATGGGCGTTGTCGCAGGCGCGCACGTCGCGCAGTTGTCAGCGGTCATGGCGCCGCTGGCGTAGCAGACGCCGTCGATGATGCACCAACCGGGCAGGAGCGTCGTGTGCGTGCAGACGCCAGCGAGGCACGCGTCGCCGGTGCAGGGGAGGCCATCGTCGGGGCACGGCGTCGAACCGAGGTTGGCGTGCACGCACTGGTTGCCCGCGTCGCAATCGTCAAAAGTGCACGGGTTGCCGTCGTCGCATTGGCTGGGGGTGCAGCTTGGGCCCACGTCGACCGCGTCCATCGCCACGTCGTCGCTGGCGTCGGGCGCGGCGTCGTCGATCGCATCGCCATCGGCAGCGTCCGCCGTGGCTGCGTCCGCGACATCTGCAGGCGCATCAGCCGTCGCCGCATCCGGCAAGGCCGCATCGCCGTCTGCGTCGGCCGCATCGGGTGCGACGTCGATCGCGTCCGTACCCGCAACTTCCTTGGCGTCCAGGGCATCGGCCTTGGCGTCCTTGCCACCGCTGTCCGCCGTGTCCGGTGCGGCGTCCTCGACGTGGATGTCCCGCCCTTCCGGAAAATGCGCGGCGTCCGGAATGGCGACGGTGCAGCCGGCGAACGCGAACGCCGCCCATCCCATCGCTGCGATTTTGCCAAGTTGCCGCATCAGAACCGCCATCCGAGCGAAATGCCGGTCCAGCCGGGTCCAGGCGCGACGCTCAACCGCGAGGTCGTCGGCTTCTCCGGCTCGCGCAGCACAAGCCACGTGCCAATGCCCGCCGCCGCGACGCCAGCCGCCGTCAGGCCCAAGCCCAGCGTCTGGTGCAGCCCGATGCTGTCCGCCCGCGCCTGCGCCTGGGCATGCGTCATGTCCGCGGTCACGTTGCCGTCGACGAGCTTCATGTCCTGATTCAGCGTCCGTTCCTCGCTGACGCCATAGAGCAGCAAGCCCGCGCCGCCGCCCAGCATCGCGATGCCCGTGCCCAGCAGCGTCCATCCCAGGATGCGCGCGCCGTTGCCGCCCTCGGTGTCACCGCCTTTTGTCACGCCAGCTTCCGCCTGACCCTCGCCGCCGTGGCTGGCCATCTGCTTGAGCCGCTCCTCCGCCTCCGGCCGATCCGCCGCCGATTTCGGCGCGTCGCGCAGGTACTGCCGCAGCAACTCCGTCGCGCGCTCTGTGTCGCCCGCCTGCTGCGCCGCCTGCCCCGCCTTGAACAGCGCCGACCAGCGCGTCGGCATTTGCACCCACAGCTCTTCGTACAGTTTGGACGCGTCCCGCCACTTGCCCGCCGCCGCCGCGCGATCGGCGCCACTTTCCTTGGACTCCGCGCGACTCCCGCGCAGATCCGCCAGATACGCCCGCGCCTTGTCCGCGCGATCCGAGCCGGCATCTGCCAGACCCAGAAACTGCTCAAAGTGCTCTTCCGCGCTCGCGGTCTTGCCGGCCGTCATCTCCGATCGCGCCGCGGCGTACAGGTAGTTCGGCTGGGTCGGATCGGTCTGAAACGCCTCAAGATACAGCTCCGCCGCCCGCGCCGCATCACCGCTTTCCTCAACCTGCCCAGCCTGCCGCGCCAGCGATGCCGCCGCCTTCTCCGGCTCGACGGCGTACGCGCCCAACGCATGCAGGCACAGGTAGCTGATCAACAGCCAACGCCATCGGCTCATCACGCGCAGTTGTTGCTCTTGGATCGGCATTGTCATCGCACCATCGCCTTGGATTCCAAACACTCGGACTGCAATCGGCAAAGTTGACCTCTTTGGTTATAGACGACGCCGCCCGCGCTGTCCAAACGCCCGGCAGTTGCATTCTGCGGCGATGGGCCGCTTGACACGGGCCGACAACTTCCGCATGATCCGCGCCCCGGCAAGCTCCTGTGCGGCGCTTTGCCTGCCCCTGCGAAAGTGGCGAAATTGGTAGACGCACTAGATTCAGGTTCTAGCGCCTTCACGGGCATGCGGGTTCGAGTCCCGCCTTTCGCACTGACAGCCTCCAGGTGAACACAGCCGCCATCGTGAACACCCAGGCACGCACGAAACAAGCGCCACGCCGATCTCCCGATCGCGTGGCGTTTGTCTTTTTGGCTAAAGGCTCGAGCAAGAGCAAGTCGATCAAGTCCCAGCCGTGTGTCGCCGGGCGTATCGCGCAGCGGGTGCACTTGGCGACCCAGCGACAGGCATCCCTCACGACGGGGTGTTGCTGCACCACACCTAAGCCCCAGCCAGTGCTGGCACTGACGCGCGCGGCATGCGACGCTGCGGCGGACACTGAGGCGCCGTTGCCAACAGGGACCAGCCGATGAACCGCGCCGTTGCCATCCTCGCCGCAATCGTCACGGGCACGCTGGTCTTCCTGGCGTTTCCCGGCTGGAACATCCACTTCCTCGCGTGGTTCGCCTTTGTACCGCTGATCATCGCCCTGGGTGCCGCCACACCGCGCCAGGGCTTCTGGTTTGGCCTGCTCGCGGGCACCGTGACCAACGCGGGCGGTTTCCACTGGATGACCGTCATGCTGGAAGAGTTCGGCCACATGCCGGCGCCGCCCGCTTACGCGATTCTGGGTGTGCAGGCGCTGACCCAGGGCCTGACGATGGCGATCGGCTTCGCGCTGTGGCGCTGGCTCGTGGGTCGCGGAGCGCCGAGCGCGCTGGCGTGCTGGCTGTCCCTGTGGGCCGGCGAGGCGCTGGTGCCGATGATCTTCCCGTGGTTCATGGGCAACGCGGTGTCGAGGGAACTGCCGATGATCCAGGTTGCGGATCTCGGCGGCGTCTACCTCGTCTCCGCCGTGATCTTCGCCGCCAACGCGGCGATCGCAGAAATTCCGGCCGCGCTGCTCAACCGCCGCAAACCGGCTTGGCTGTTCCTCCTCGCCGCGCTGGCGCTCGTCGGCGGGACGTGGGCGTACGGCACGCTGCGGATCAGCCAGGTGGACGCCCAGCAGGCCGCGGCCAAGAAGATGCGCATCGGCATGGTCGAGGGCAACGTCGGCATCTGGGAAAAAGAGGCAAAATACCTGCAAGGTGAAGCGCGGTCACGCACGCTTCGCCACAACCTGCTCAAGCACCAGCAGATGTCCGCGCAGCTGGAGAAGGCCGGCGCGGAGCTCATCGTCTGGCCAGAAAGCGCTTATCAGCCCTATGGTTTTTCGCCGATCCTGCACACGCTTGACCACTTTCTCGTGGTCGGCGATGGCGGCGCGATCTGGCGGCACGATGGCACGACGCTGCACGCGGAGAACGGCCAGCGCCTCGGCTTGCCGCGCGACGTGAAGATGCTGAGCGGGCTCTCCTCGCCGCGGGGCGACATTTGGCGGGCGATCGATCAGGGCAAGCGCATCCTGACCGTGACACCCAAAGGCACTTCAGTCGTGGAAATGCCGTCAGGCGAAACGGCGATAGCGACCGTTTTTCCGCCAGTTGACCCGTTTGGTCGCATGCCGCCCGGTCTCGTGATCGCCAGCAGCGGACGGATGTGGCTGCTGCCGGTTGTCGACTACGTGGCGGAACATGAGCCAGACGTGCATCCGGTGCCGGATCCGGGCGACGGCACCAAGCTCGTGCCGCTCACCGAACAGGCGCTTGGCCCGCTGACGCTGACGGCGGCGGCGCGGTCGGGCATGGGGCTGACGATCGCAGTTGGTCTGGGCGGTACGCTCGTACAGGCGGTTGGCAATCAGGTGCGCAAGCTGGAATCGCCGACGCGCGTGGATCTGTGGACGGTCGCGGCGGATCCGCAGGGCGACGGCATCATCGCCGCGGGTCAAGGCGGCACGGTGCTGCGCAGCGATGGATTGCGCTGGCTCGTCGACACGCTTGGCGACAAAGACTGGTACGCGGCATGGTTCGGCGCGGACGGCGGCGCGTGGCTGGCCGGCAAGGACGGCGCGCTCGCCCACAAGCTGCCGCTGGGCCAATGGCAGCTCCTGCCGCCGCTGGCTTCCGTCGATCTGGTCGCGGGCGGCTGCGATGCCGACGGCAACGTCCTGGTTGTAGGGCGTGGTGGCCGCATCTGGTTTGGCAAGCCGGGCAAGCTCGCGGAGATCAACACGGGCTCAGCGGCGGAAATCACCGCGGTTCTGGGGCAACTGCCGCAGCCCAGCTACCTCACGCCGCGCTCGGCCAAGCGCATCGTCGCCAGCCAGACGCCGCTGCCGCCCGCGGATCTGCAGTATCCCAACGACGTGCTGAACGACGAAATGACGCCGGAAGCCGATCGCTCCAGCGCGCGCCGCGGGTTCAAGGTTCCGCTCCTCTACGGCGCGATGACCCACGCCAGCGAGCTGCCGTCACACCACGCGGGCTGCAAGGACTGCTTCAACTCCGCGCTGCTGCAAGGGCCAAACGGGGAAATCGAGGCGGTCTACGACAAGGCGTTCCTGCTGATGTTTGGCGAGTACATCCCGTTTGGCGAGGAATTTCCCAAGCTGTACGAACTGTCGCCTGAGACGTCGCGCTTCCAGTCCGGCACGCGCACCGCGCCGATCGAACTCAAGCTCGACAAGGATCGCACCGCGCGCATTGGCATGTTGATCTGCTACGAAGATTTGGTGCCGCGCTACGCCAAGCGGGTCGCGGCGCACGATCCCAACGTCTTCATCAACGTGACCAATGACGCGTGGTTTGGCCAGAGCGCGGAGCCGGAGCACCACCTCAACCTCGCGTTGATCCGCGCGGTGGAATACCGGCGCTGGCTGCTGCGCTCGACCAACACCGGCATTTCCGTGTTCATCGATGCCGCCGGGCGGCGCGTGGCGGAGACCAAGCTCACGGGCGAAGAGACGCTGATGCGCGACGTGCCGCTGCTGGAAGGCCGCACGGTCTACGCGATGCTCGGGGATTGGCCGCTGGCGGCGCTGGCGTTCGGGCTGGTGTGGCTGTGGGCGCGCACGCTGGGCGGCGGCAAGACCGGCAAGAAGCCCAGGAAGCGCGCGAAGGCGTAGTCCCTACTGTGGCGTCAACGCGATCGGCGGCTCGACCAGATCCGGCACCGGCTTCTCGCCCTGCGGCCCCCGCTCGGACGGCATCGCCACGCGCAGGGACTCGACAAACGTCAGCAACTCCTTGCGCCGATCCTTGATGGCGCCCGTCGGCCCAGCCACGGTCAGCGCGTACATCCCGTCTTCCACGACGCACAGCATCAGCCACAGCGAGGTCGGCGGATCCTGCTTGCGCAGCGTCGTCGCCTCAACCAGCCGCCCTTCCAGATCGCCCAGCTGCACGACGCGATCGCCCATCAGGTCCGCGTCGCCGCCCTGCTGCATCTCCCGGATCACGTGATCCAGCTGCGCATTCATGCCTTCCGGCGGCTCCTGCTGACGGCGGACGGTCAGCAGGATCGGTCCGTCGTTGGTCGGCCACAGCCACGTCAGCGGCGCGGCCGTCTCCAGGCCCTTGGGCACGATCACGGAAGCGTGCGGCGCGCCCAGCAGCGAATGGCGCAGACCGTCGGTCTTGGGCATATCGGGCGTGGTCTCTGCGCCGCTGCACGCGGGCAGCACGAGCGCGAGCGCCATCAGCAACTGCAGGATTCGACGCGCTACGGGCACCGGACGCTCACTTCAGACGGCGCATTCGCCGTCGCGTGTCTCACCGAGGAACGGAGCGGACGCCTTGATGTCCCAGAAATCCAGTTCCTGCGCGGCATCGTCGGCAATGTCCAGCAAATCTGCAACCACCGGCCGCAGCGATTCCTTGTCGACGCGCCGCAAAAAGCCGCCGATGGTCTCCGTCGCGGACTTCTCGGTCCGTGCATGATCGAGCAAACGCTGGACCGCCGTGGGGACACGCCGCGCCGGCACGAGGCCAATGTCATCGCCAAACACCGCGCCGCCCGCGTTCACGTCGCCGCCGATCATCAACCGGTAGTGCGGCGCGGGACGACCGCCGATGCGCCGCAGCGCGCCATACAGGCCGATGGTGCCAATGTGGTGCTGCCCGCAGGAATTGTGGCAGCCGCTGATCTTGATCGTCGTGTCGATGTCCCCGACGGACTCCAGCATCGCGACCAGCTCGTCTGCCAAGCTGCGCGAATAGGTGATGCCGAGGTTGCAGGTCGTAACGCCGGGGCAGGACGTGATGTCCGCGATCGTGTCCGCGCCCGCCTTGCCAAGCCCCATCGCCAGCAGCTGCTTGTACAGATCGGGCAACTGGTCCACCGGCACGGCGCGCAGCACGGCATTTTGCTGGGGCGTGAAATGCAGCTTGCCTTCGCCAAACGTCTCCGTGACTACCGCCAGATCGCGGATGTTCTTGGCCGTCACTTCACCGCCGCGATCCAGCCGCACCGTCACAAAGACCAGCCCAGCCAGCCGCGTCTCGCGCACGCACGTGGACGCCCACGCGTGAAAGCCCAGCAGGCCCGTCTCGCTGTCGCTCTGCCGCGCGTACTGCCACGTGTCCACGCCCGGATACACCGTGTCAATGTGGTCCAGCCGCGGCGGCGGATCCTTCAGCACGTTGGCCAGGTAACCCTCGTAGGTCGCCTGGAACTGCGCCTCGCCCATCTTGCGCAGCACGTGCTTGATGCGCGCCTTGGAGCGCACTTTGCGGTTGCCGTGCTCCTGAAAGAAATCGATCACCGCGAGCATCGGCGTCAGGATGTCCTTGGCCGGATACGCTTCATGCACGCACAGGCCGGAGCGCGGCATGGATGCCAGGCCGCCCGCCACCAGCATCTTGAACGCCGGCTGGCCATCTGGCCCCTTGACGGCGACGAGGCCGACATCGTGGATCGCCGCGTAGGCGCGGTCCGCCGGCGACGTCGACAGCGCGATCTTGAACTTGCGCGGCAGCTTCTGGGCGCGGGCATTGCGCAGGAAAAACCGCACGATCGCCTGCAAGTACGGTGTCGTGTCAAACACTTCGTCCGTCGCCAGCCCGGCATACGGGTCCTGCGTCACGTTCCGCACCGCTGAGCCGCACGCTTCCGTCATCGTCAGACCCGCTTCCGCGAGGGTGCGCATCTGGTCCGCCACCTGATCGAGCGGAAAATGGTGGATCTGGATGTTCTCGCGCGTCGTGACGTGGGCCATCCGATCGGGTGCGAGATCGATCACGTCCGCCACGCGACGGAGCTGATCCGGCAGGACGATCCCGCCTGGCATCTTGATCCGCAACATGAAGACGTCGTCCTGGCGCTGGCCGTAGACGCCGCGCGTCAGGCGATAGGCGCGGTACTCGTCGGACCCGAGCAGTCCGGCGGCGTAGTCTTGCGTGCGCTGGATGAACTCGTCCACGTCGGCCAAATCCGCGTAGCGATTGTCAAAAGCTGGCTGTTCCTGACCACCCATTTCGTCCCTCACAATTGGCCACTCGTCAATTCGGACCATTCGAGTCCCACAACGGCCAAAAGGATGCGGGAGCCCGCGCGGCGTGTCAAACGGTTGCAGTTCCCAACGCTGACGCTGTGGGCTAAACTCGTGCGTTCCGCGCCGCCCATCCCCCGGGCCAGAGGTCATATGCAAACGCTGATTGGTCAGAAAGTTTGGGTCATCCAGTTTGATGATGAGGACACGTCGGTCATCGGCATCGTGGAAGCGATCGAGACCGGCTTCATCGCCCTGCGCAATGAGCGCGAGGCGTCCGCGTCACTCTACGTGAACCTGACGAACGTCAAGGAAATCGAAGTGTTTCGCAATGAAGGCGAAGGCGAACTGCGCCTGCTGCGCTTTCCGGAAAACGACAAGCCGGGCTGAACGGCGCCAGCAAATCGGGAGACGACCATGTTGCAAACGGGTGCAGAAGTCGCGGCGAGTCAGGGTTTTGCGCAGCTGCGCGGGCGCCGTGTGGCGGTGTGCTGCAATCCGTCGTCGCTCGTGCGCGCGGAGCGGCCGCCGTATCGCCGGCATCATCTTGTCGATGCGATGCGCCAAGCGGACATCCAGATCGTCCGGCTGTTTGGGCCCGAGCACGGCCTGTGGTCAACTGCGCAGGATCTGATCGCCGTGGACGCCGGCGTGGATCCGGTCTTTGGCGTGGAAGTGGGCACGCTGTACGGCCGGACCGTTGACACGCTGACGCTGGAACCCGAGGCGCTTGCGGGCATCGACGTGCTGGTTTTTGACATCCAGGACGTCGGCGCGCGCTACTACACCTACGCCGCAACGCTGTGCATGGCGCTCGAAACGTGCGCGCAAGTTGGCGTGGACGTTGTTGTTTTTGACCGGCCCAATCCGTTGGGCGGGGAAGTCGTGGAGGGCAACGCCGTCCAGCGCAAGTACAAGAGCTTCGTCGGCTGGATCGACGTGCCGCAGCGCCATGGCCTGACGATCGGCGAGATTGCCAAGCTGTACGCCGCCGAGCAGGGGCTTCACAGCCAGTTGACCGTGGTGCCGTGCGCGCATTGGGATCCCGCCAAGTATCTGGACGAACAGGACTTTGGCGCCGCTGGCAGCACGTGGTACGCGCCGAGCCCGAACATGCCGACGGTGGCGACCGCGGTGACCTACCCGGGAACGTGCCTGATGGAAGGGACGCGGCTTTCCGAGGGGCGCGGGACCACGCGGCCGTTTGAGCTGATCGGCGCGAGCTGGCTCAACGCGCGGCAGTACGCGCAGGCGATTGAGAGCTTCGCGATTCCCGGGCTGCACGTGCGGCCGATGCAGTTTGAGCCGACGTTCCAGAAGTTTGAGGGCAAAGTCTGCGGTGGCGTCGCGGTTGAAGTCGTCGACCGGCGCGCGTTCCCCGCGGTCAAGGCCGGTCTGGCGCTGATCGCCGCGGCGCGCAAGCTCGGACCCCAGCATTTTGCCTGGCGCACGGAGACGTACGAGTTCGTCAGCGACCGCCTCGCGATCGACCTGCTGATGGGCAACACGCAGGCGCGGATGGTGCTGGAAGCGGGCGGCACGCTGGAAGAAGCGACAAGCGACTTTGACCGCGACAGCCGGATCTTCGCCGAACGCGCGCGCGGCCACCTGCTCTACACGCGGCGCTACGGCCTTTTTGCCGACGGCATCCGCCGCACGGGCCGCGTCGCGCTGTGAACAAGCGGCTGACCGTGCTTTTTGGCGGCACCTTTGATCCGCCGCACGTCGGGCACGTGCTGGGCGTGGCGTGGCTGCTGTCCGCGCTGGACGCGGACGTCTGGATTGAGCCGGTCGATCGCCACGTGCTGGGCAAGACGCCGCTGCCTTTTGCCACGCGGCTGCAGTGGAGTCGGCTGGCTTTTGGCATCTTTGGCGAGCGCGTGACGGTGCGGGACGACGAGCGGCGGCCGGGCGCTTCTGGCGCCACGATCGATCTGGTGCGGCATCTGCAGGCGCAGCATCCGGACCGCGTGTTCCGGCTGGCGATTGGCAGCGACATCCTCGCGCAGCGGGACCGCTGGCAGGATTTTCCTGGCCTGACGGCGTTGGCGCCGCTGGTGGTGCTGCCGCGGCCGGGCTTTGCGATTCCGCCTGACCTCGCCGCGCTTGTTGCGCCGGTGGAGTTGCCCGACGTCAGTTCCACCGAACTCCGCGCCGATTGGGCCGCCGGGCGTTCGCTCGCCGGCCGCGTGCCCGCAACCGTCCTTGCCGCGATGGGGCCGTATGCCGACTGACCCGCTCTTGATTGTCGGTGCAGGTCGCGCGGGCGTGTCCCTGGCGGTGGCGCTGACGCGCGCCGGACATCGCGTTCAGCTGGTGGCGCGGCGGGCGGAGCGGCGGGCGGCGGTGCAAGCGTGGTTGACGCGTCAGGCGTTGCCGATCGCCGTTCTGGCGGCTCCGGTGCCGGCGCGGGTGACTGTGCTTGCGGTGCCAGACCGCGCCCTCGCGGGTGCGGCACAGGCGCTGGCGAGCGTCCCGGGGGCGCACGACGGCGCCGTTTGGCTCCACCTGTCGGGCGCCGCTCCTTGGCAAGTGCTGCAGGTGCCGGGCGGCGCGCTGGAGCTTGCGGCAATGCATCCGCTGGCGGCGCTGCCCGATCCCCTCGATCTCGACGACGCGCGCCTGGCCGTGCGGCCGCTGGATGGCGCGACGTATGCGCTGGCTGGGACCGATGCGGCACACGCGGTGGCGCGCGCGCTCGTGGCGCAGTTGCACGGACATGTTGTCGCCGTGGTGGACGCGGCGCGCACGCTCTACCACGCCGCGGCCGCGCTGGCCGCCAATGATCTTGTGGCGCTCCTGCATGTGGCGGAACAGGCGGGAATTGCTGCGGGGCTGACGCCGGTGGAGGCGCGCGCGGGTCTGGGCCACCTGATGCAAACGTCGCTCGACGCGATCCGTCGGCTGCCGGCGGACGCCCCGCTGCGCAACGGCCTCACGGGCGCAGTGGCGCGCGGCGATGCGGCGACGCTGGCGCGGCATATGCAGGCGCTGGGCGTCCACGACCCGTCGGCGGCGCTGATCCACTGCGAATTGTCGACCGTGCTCGTCGATCTGGTGCGGGACGGGGGGCTGGGGCCGGCGGCGCTGGCGGCGCTCGATACGGTCCTGGCGCAAACCCCGCGACCGGACGACGCGCTATAGGTGCGGCCGGCGCGGCATCGCGCCTTCATTCTGGTCCAGGCGCCGGTATAGCGTGGCGCGGCTGATGTTGAGCCGCAGCGCCGTCAGCTGCATGTTGTGGTCGAGCCGACGCATCGCCAAGCGAATGCCCGCGCGCTCCAACTCCTCAACGGTCGGCAGCATGTCCTTGGACGGAAACGCGAACTCGAGCGCCGCATTCAGGCGATCCGCAACGGAACCTTGGCGCAGCTGCGCGCCCACGTCATGCTCCTGCAGCGCCGCCGCCGTCGGGGACGGCACCGTCTCCAGCGTCCGCGGCATCAACCCCATGCCTTCGTCGGCGTGCGTGCCGGGCGGCATGAGCTCCTGGACAAAGCTCGTCGGCAGGTCGCGCAGCGCGATCGTGTCGGTGTCGCACTGCAGCGCCGACCGCGCAATGATGTTCTGCAGTTGCCGCACGTTGCCCGGCCACGGATGCAGTTCAAACAGGCGCATGACCTCCGGCGTCACGCCCTTGATGGCCTTGCTCTCCTCGCGCGCGGACTGTTTGACAAAGTGCTCGACAAGCAGCGGCACGTCGCCCTTGCGCTCGGTCAGCGGCGGCAGCGTCAGCGTGAAGACCGCGAGGCGGTAGAACAGGTCCTCGCGGAACGTGCCGGCGCGCACCATGCCGAGCAACTCGCGGTTGGTCGCGGCGATGATGCGCGAATCCGTCTGCACCAGCGTATTGCCGCCCAGCCGCTCAAAACGGCCATCCTGCAGCACGCGCAACAGCTTGGCTTGGAGCGGCAGGGACATCTCGCCAATCTCGTCCAGGAACAGCGTGCCGCCGGACGCCGCTTCAAACTTGCCGATCTTGCGGTTCTGCGCGCCGGTGAACGCCCCGCGCTCGTAGCCGAACAGCTCACTTTCCAGCAGCGTGTCCGGAATGCCCGCGCAGTTGATCGCGACGAACGGCCCCTGGGCGCGCGGACCGCTGTCGTGAATCGTCCGCGCCACGACTTCCTTGCCGGTGCCGCTCTGGCCGGAAATCAGCACGTTCACGCGGCTATGGCTCAGCCGGTCAATCGCCGCGCGCACCGGCTCCATCGCCGAGGAATGGGAAATCAGCGCCGAGTAGCGATCCCGCCGCGCCAGCGAGGTCGCCAAATGACTGACGTGCAGCTCCTGAGCGATCGCCGCAAACGCGTTGCGCACGGTGACCTTGACGCGCTCCGTCAGGTCGGGACCCTTGGTGATGAAGTCAAAGGCACCCGCGCGCGTTGCGCCGATCACGATGTCGAGGTTGTCGTACGCCGTCATGATGATGATGCGATGGCGCGGCTCAATCTGCTGCAGCTTGCGCAGCAACTCCAGGTCCTGGCTGTCGGGCAGGCTCAGGTCCAACAGGACGACGCCGGGCGGCATCGTGCGGACGGCGATTTGCGCCTCGTAGGCGCTCTGCACCTTGACGCAGCGATGGCCTTCACGCGTCAGCAGCTTCTCAATCAGCGAGGATACGTCCCGGTCGTCCTCGACGATCAGCACATCGCCACCGGACGGCGGCGCGAGGCCCATCGCGGCGGACGCCGGCGTGTCCAACGGATGCGATTGCGGATGGGCGTCCAACGTCATGGCAGACTCCAGGTGGGCGCGCGCAACGAGGCGGAGGCGGCAAAGTGCCGATAACCATTCCCGAGCGCGCCGATGTGTTTCAACTTGAGACAGATGATACGCGAACCGATCCCGTCGTCAAGCGCCTCCCGACCACTTTTTGCGGTGACGCCCACCCAATGGCCCGGTACACTGCAGCGCGCTCACGTTTGGGCCTCCGCCACGACAATGACTGACAACTTGAATCCATTCCATGACGTCGACCTGCTGTCCCTGCCACGGCCGGCGCTCAAGGCGCTTTTTAAGGCGGCGGGCGAGCCGGCCTTTCGCGCGGAACAACTGTTTCGCTGGCTGCACGTGCGGCTGGAACGCGACTGGGCGCGGATGACGGACCTGCCGGCGGGCCTGCGCGCCAAGCTCGCGGACGCAAAGACGCTGGCGGTGCTGGTGCCGACGCTTGAACGGATCTCCGCGCTGGACGCCAGCCAGAAGATCGTGTTGAACACGGACGATGGGCACGCGATCGAGACGGTCATCATGCCGATGGAGTCGGGCCATGTGACGCAGTGCCTGTCGAGCCAGGTTGGCTGCAAGATGGGCTGCGACTTCTGCGCGACGGCGCGGCTGCCCGTGCGCCAGAACCTGACAGCGGGCCAGATTGTCGAGCAGGTGGCCTACGCGTGCCGGCTGGGCTTTGCCCTGGGGCTGCGGCGCGGCGGCGTGGCGGGCGGCGAGGAGGGGCCGCTCTCGGCGCGGCCGCACAACCTCGTGTTCATGGGCATGGGCGAACCGTTGGACAACCTCGCCGCAGTCATCGACGCGCTCGACATCCTGTGCGATCCCAAAGGCTTCGACTTCTCGCCGCGGCGCATCACGATCTCCACGGCGGGCGTGGCCAAGAACGTGTCCAAGCTGATCGCGGCGCACCCCAACCTCAACCTCGCGTGGAGCCTGACGGCGACGACCGACGACGTGCGCGACCGGCTGATGCCGGTGAACAAGGGCGTGCCGATCCGCAAGATGGTGGACGTGCTACTGGAACTGCCGGCGAGCGCCAATCGCAAGATCACGTTTGAATACGCGTTGCTCAAGGGCGTCAACGACAGCGACGACGACGCGCGGCGGTTGGCGGCGATGGCGCGCGAGTTGAACGCGCACGTGAACGCCATTCCGTTCAACGCCTGGCCGGGCGCCGACTATCAGCGACCGGAGCGCATGGTGATCCAGCGGTTTGTCGATGTCGCGCGGCGCGCGGGCGCCAGCATCACGCTGCGGGAGTCCAAGGGCCAGGACATCGGCGCGGCGTGCGGGCAGTTGGCGGGCGAGAAAGCCGAGGCGGCCTAGCGCGCGTGACGGCGGCGCAGGATCAGCGCGCCAGTGAGAAGACCGAGCAGGCCGAGGCCCATCGGCGCGGACTGCGGCGCGGAACCGGCCGTGCAACCCGAGCTCGCCGGGGACGCTGCCCCGGCCGTCGTCGCCGAGTCACTTTGCGGCGCGGTGGCGCCGGCGTCGGCATTGCCAAAGACTGCAGTCGTCGCGTCGCTGTCCTTGGTGTTGCCCGTCGTGCCACCGCTGGCCGTCGAGGTGCCACCAAAGCCGCCAAGCCCGAGCGACCACGCGTCGTTGGCTTCCGCCGCGGTCATGAAGGCCTTGCCCTGCGCGTCGCAGCCCTTGCTGATTCCGTCGCAGGTCGTGGCGCCGGCGACGCACTGTTCCAGCGCCGCAAGCTCGGTGTCAGCCGTGTGATCGAGCACCCACAAGCTGCAAATCGCGACGCACTGCGCCTGCGCCTCCGGGCCGGGCGTCGTGTCAACCGGACCGCCGTCGAGCTGCGGCATGTTGGTGTCATACGCGCCCGCGTCCATCGCCTGATCCGTGCCGGGGGCCGCGTCCGGGTAACTCGGCGACGAGGAAGCGTCGTCGGTCGACGGCGTCGGCGTCCCACCACCGCCGCTGCTGCTGCCACCACTGCTGGAACTCGTCGTGCCGCTGCCAAAGCCAAAGCCGCAGGGCACCAGCGCGCCGCAGAACGCGTCGCAGCCGGCCTGTGCGGGCACCTTGGTCAGCACGGCGACGCAGACGCCGGGGCTCGCCGGGCAATTGTTCTTGGGCTGTTCGATGTCCATCGTCGGGTAAAAGGCGTCGTCGGGCGGCTGGTTCGGCCCGGCGTCCTCGGAAGGCAGCACATTCGCGGCATCGGGCGCGCTCGGGTCGGACTTGCCGCCATCGGTCCACATGATCCCGTCTGTCGCCACCGACGTGCTCGCATCGGCAGAGCCAGAACCGGTCGAGCCCGCATCGACGCTCACCGTCGTGCCGCCGGTGCTGCTGGTGCCGCCCGGGCAGGTGAAGTCGCATTTTTCCCACGTCTGGCACGCGCTGTCGCCCGTGCACAGCTTGGCCGTGGGCACGCAGAAGTTGCCGTTGCAGGTCTCATTGGCGCTCTTGCACGGGCTTTGGGTTGAGCAGTAGCCGCCCGCCCACGCGGGCACCGCCCACGCGGAAAGCGCCACGCCAATCACCACCATCTTTTGCCACTGCTTGCGCATCTCATCCTCCGTCGATCGTTGGGGACTGCCCGCGACCGTTTGGCCGCAGCGTCACACCAAGATGATGCAGGAAGTGTGCCAGAAGCAGCACCCGAGCGCGAGCCGCGTTCGCATCAGAGTTTTCGCAATCGTTTCAATGGATTTCAGCGCCACAAGCCGCGCCGTCGCGAACGGGTCACCTTCCGCACGCGCCTTCAGCTATGTAGGAATTTCCAACATGCGGATAATTCCAACACGCAACCGAACTACAGCGAGCGGACCAGGCTGTACATCAAGCCCACGCCATAGCCGCTGCCGCGGTTGTCGAGGAACGCCGGGCCGGCGAGATCGATGTGCGCCCAGCGGATGTCCAGGTCGTCAATGTGCATCCAGACCCACAGGCCGGAAGCCGACGAAGGCGCGTTGGCGCGATCCGCGACGCTGTTGCGCATGTCCGCGACGTTGCTCTTGTAGTCGCCGGTGTGCAGCTCCGGGCTGAACAGGATCGGCATGCAGTGGTCGCCTGAGGCGTGGCCCGCCGCGATGACCTTGCCTTCCAGATCGCCGTCGTTGCTGACGATCGCCGCATGCCATTTGCCCGTCGCGATGAGCTGGGCGCCCGTCAACGTCGCCGCATCAATCAGGATCTTCGGGTGGTACTTGCGCGCCACGTAGCTCGCCGCGTCCGCCAGCGCGATCCGACCTTCCGCGTCCGTGTTGTTCACTTCCATCGTCTTGCCGCTGTGCATCTCGATGATGTCGTCCGGGCGATAGGAATCCGGGCCAATCGCGTTCTCCGCGATCGCCAACGCCGCGATCACCCGCTTCTGCACACCCGACTTGGCCAGCAAAGTGAACGCGCCAAGCACCGCCGCAGCGCCACCCATGTCGCATTTCATCGTCAGCATGCGATCGCCGACGATCTTCAAGCTCAGGCCGCCCGTGTCGTAGACCAGGCCCTTGCCGATGAGCGCGATCGGCGCTTCCGTCACGCCCGGTGGGTTGTAGTCGAGGATCACGACGCGCGGCGGCACCATCGCGGTGCGACCGACGGCATGCAGGCCGCGCAGACCCAGCTTCAACAGCTCATCGCCGACGATCGAATCCACCGACACGTTGGCGACGCCTTCAACCGCGTGACGCGCTTCCGCCTCAAACACCGCACAGTCGAGCTCCATCGGCGGCATGTCGACCAGCCGCGCGGCGTTGCGCACCGCACCAACCGCCAGCGCCCAGGTCAGATCCAGCGGCACCAATCCGGCTTGCGTGCGCAGCTCGATCTTCAGGCTGCCCTGACCGTTCTTGTTGCCCGACTTGCGCGAGTAGATCGAGTAGCTGCGCGCGATGCCGAGGTTGACGCCGAGGGCGTATTTGGCGTCGGCGAGGCCCGCGAGGATCGCGACCTTGCCGCCTTCCGGACGCGCAACATTGCGCAGCGCCTGGTAAATTTCATAGGAGCGCGTGTCGGAGAGATGACGCGACACCTTGTCGTACAGCGGAATGACAACCAGCGTCTTGGGACCCGCGCCCTCGGGCAGCAAGGTCGTGCCCAGCACGCCGGGACCGGGCTTCAAATCGGCCGCAAGGCGGGTCACAACCTGGCGAATCTGCTGCGGCAAGTTGGCCATCGGCCAGCCGTCGGTCAAATCAGCCTTGCGCGCGATCACGACGAGCGTGTGCGCGTCGGTCAGCAAATCATTGTCGTCCAACGTCCAGTCGATATGCGCCATGGGGGGGCTCCGTGTGCGCGCGAGAGAAGGCGCGCGATGGGAAGGCGAAAGCAGCGTAGGCAGCCCGGAATCAAAGGCGGGCTAGAACGAAAAAAGGCCATCCGGGAAACTCCTGGATGGCCTTTCTGGTGGACCGGATGGGGATCGAACCCATGACCTCTGCATTGCGAACGCAGCGCTCTCCCAGCTGAGCTACCGGCCCGTGGTTTAGACGGGGCACGAACGGGACTCCTGGCGAACCGGAAGTCCGGGTGCCCAGAGACGGATTTGAACCGCCGACACGGGGATTTTCAATCCCCTGCTCTACCAACTGAGCTATCTGGGCGAATGGGCTGTCAGTGTGTCGGTTCGTCAACGCGCGCAGCGCTAACGGGGCCGCCAGTTTGGGACAATCCGCGGCGGCTGTCAAGCGTCTCCGCCCGGACGATTGCCAGGGCTCGTGCAAGCACAACGCGATCAGGTCCCAGCCGTGTGTCGCCGGGCGTAGCGCGCAGCGGGCACACTTGGCGACCCAGCGACAAGCGGCCCATACGACCGGTTACTGCTGGACTGCGCCTTACTCGGCAGCCGGTGAAGCGGCTTCCGGCGCGGCGACGGGCGCCTCGTCGTGCAGGACCTTGGCTTTGTCCACAACGCCAAAGCGAAAGCGGGCATCCAGGTACGCGCCGATGAGCGTGATCGCGTAGTCGCCGGTCTTGCCGCAGAAGGGGCACTTGTCGTCGACTTCGCTCGTGCTGCCCGTGCCGTGGCGATACGCCATGGCGAAGGACATGTCGAACGACGGCGTGAACTCGTAGCCCGCGCCCGCCGTGACGATGTTCGTCGGACCCGGAGGCGAGCCGAACGCGGTCGGGTACATCGGGTTGGCAGCCGCCGCGTCAAAGATGTAGCCCGCGCGGAGCTCCAGCGGCTTGGCGATCTTGTAGCCGCCGCCGACGCGGATCGTGTAGCTGTCGGTCCAGTTGGACGTGTTCATGATCGGCTTGGCGACGCCGCCCTGCTCGCCGATCAAGTTCACCGTCGTGTTTTCCGAGTTGAAGATGTACTCAAAGTCCGCGGCCAAGCGCAGGTTCTCGACGCCGCTCCACTGCACGCCAAAGCCGAGCTTGGAGGGAAGGATGAACTGATACGTCGCGTTGGGAAAATCGACGCCGGCATAGACGATCTTGTCAGCAGCGACCGTCGTCGTGACCTTGTTGCGGTACACGGCGCCAAAGAGGAACTTGCCGATCGCGTATTGCAGGCCGATGCGGAAGCCCGTGAAGTTCCAGCCCTTCATCTTCATGTCGATGAACGTCTGCGGATCGGGCGTCGTATTGGCGCTGAGCGTGTTGACGCGGTTGCGGTCAAACGTGGTGAACAGCGGCCGCCACGCGACGCCGAGGCTCAAGCCGTCGATGATGCGGACGGACACGGCGGGCGCGAATTCGATGAAGCCGAGGCTCGCGCTGTCGACGACGGACGTGCGATTCAAGTCGCCGTTGGCCTTGGTCTTGTCGATGTTGTAGTTGTACGAGCCCGCGGCACCGCCGAGCAGGTACGCGGCGAAGCCGACGTGCACGCGATCCACGACGCGGTACGAACCGGCGGCCATGAAGAACGGCGAGATGGCGGTGTTGGACTTGATGCTCAGCGCATCCTTGTCCGGGCTGCCCTGGATGACACCACCGAGCGGCGAGACGTCCAGGTGCAAGGCGCCGACGCCGGAACGCGACAAGCCGGCGGGGTTGTGGAAGATCGCGCTGGGGTCGTCAACCGAGCCGATCGCCGTGCCGCCCATGCCCATGTGGCTGGCGGAATAGAGCATCGGCGTGTCATAGCCGGCGGCAAAAGCTGAGGTTGCGGAAACGACCGTGAGGACGGACACCAAACGCGCGAGCCACTTCATCTTTCCCCTCCCAAGGCGATGTTGCGGGTAGGACAATGCCACGGATGGCCGCGATCGCCAAGGGGCGGGCCAAAAAGCACTGAGGGGCCGAGCTTGCACCCGACCCCTCAGCAATTCTCACTCAAACCGGACGCTTACTTGCCGTCTTTGCAGGCATCGCGGACCGGATCGCAGTTCTTCGCGAGGCACGGGCTGCACTCGGGCGTGTCCGTGGCGCATTCCGCGAGGCAGTGGTTGAAGCCGCACGCACCGGAGTACGCGCCGTAGCACCACGCGCAGTTGGCGGAGATTTTGCCAAACGCCGCGGGCATGTTGTCGACGACGCACTGGCCGATGCACTGGCCCTGGATCGCGACCTTGCCTTCTTCATTCGGGCAATCCGTGCCCTTGGCCATGCAGCCGTGGGTCAGGGTGCACGTGCGAACCTGATCCGCAAAGTCGCTGGACTTGGTCTTGTCGCCGTCCATCGCGGCGACGAGCGCCTTGTCGGTCGCGCCGGTGCAACCCTTGTCGGTGGTCGGGGTCACGTACGCCGGGCAGCTGACTGCGCCGGTGTCGGTGGTGGCGGTCGAGTCGCCGGGGAGCGTCACGTCGCTCGTCGTGTCGGTGGTGCCGCCGCCGTCGGTGCTGGCTTTGGTACCACACGCCGCGAACGCCACAGTGGCGGTCACGAGCGCGAGCATCTTGAAGGTCGTAGACTTCTTCATGTTTCTAGTCCTCGCGCCCAGGCGTCGACCTGGGCATTGGGGGATCACACACTTCCGGCAAACTGCTCGCCGGTCGTTCAGGTGCGCGGAAGTTTAGAGTTATCCGCGATTTTGTCAATTCCACCCTCAGCAACGCGAGGGATCCGCGTCGTCGCGCGACTGGCTTGCGATTCCGGCGCCGGCGGTGCTTCCGGCTCCAGCTCGCTCTCCAGCAGCCGCGTCACGTCCACATCCAGACGTGGCGTCAGGACTTCATTGTACACATCCACGACCCGCGAGAAAGTCGCCTTCCAGCTGTACCGCGCCTGACTCTCCGCCAGCCCGCGTTTGCCCAGCAGCTCCGCGCGCCCGGGCTTGCACAGCTCCAGCCACGCATCCGCGACCGCTTCCGGCGTCGTTTCTTCCAGGGCGATGCCCGCGCGGCACGTCTCCAGCAGCTCGCCAATGCTCATCTTCGCGGAGCCCAGCAGCGCCACGCCGCACGCCATCGCCTCCACCGCCGCGAGGCCAAAGGTCTCGTACGGACACAGCGTCGCGACAACGTCCACGGACGCCATCAGCCGGGCCATGTCGATCGGCCGCTCCAGATAGCCCATGTAGTGCACTTCCGGATACTTGGCCGCCAGCGCCTTCACTTCCGCGACGCCCGGTCCATGGCCCGCCACCACGAGGATCGGCTTGTGACCGGCGCCGCGCAACAGCTCATACGCCGCGAGCAGCGGCTTGTAGTTTTTCTCTTCGCTCAGCCGATTCGGATAACACAGCACCACGTCTTCCGGACCCGCGTGCCACGTCGCGCGCAACTCCGGGTCGCGCCGCCGCGGCTGGAACATCGCCGTATCCACGCCCAGCGGCGTGTAGGCCACGTGCTGCACGCCGTGCGAGGTCAGCTGGTCGACCATCACGTGCGTCGCCGCCATCGTCATGTCAAAGCGGCCAAAGGTCCGCCGCGCCCACGCCCACGCGAGGCGCTCCGCCAGACGACCCAGCCAGCGCTTGGGCCCGCCAAACGCGCGACCGACGTCCGTCACCGGGAAATTCGCGTGCCAAAAACCGACGAAGCGCGGCTTCTTGCCCGTGTGCGACCGCAGGCCAAGGCACGCGAGCCGGACAAAATCGGGCGTCGTGTACGGACTGCCGATCTCAATCACGTCCGGGCGGATCTGCTGCAGGATGCGGCGAAACGCCAGCGGATTGATGACCAGCCGGTATCCGGAGCTGCCGAGCGCCATCGCCGGCACGTGGTGGATGCGCGCCGTACCGTGAATTTCCACGCCAGCGTGGGACGACGGCACCAGCAGGTGGTACTCAACGTCGTCCTGCCGCGCCATGTAGCGCAGCTTCTCCAGATGGTAGCGACGGACGCCGCCGCCGGTCATCGTGAAGAAGTCATTGATGTCGCAGACGCGGATTTTGGCCATCGGACAGTTGCCTGGGCAGGGGTTTGCCCGATTTTTCTCGCGGCCTTCCGCCAAGCGGCGCCGCGCGGACCGGCTTCTAACAGGCTTGGCGGGATTGGCAAGATTCTCTGTCAACTTTCTGCAGCTTCGTTTGCGTGAACGGCCACCTGCGTGCCAAGATCGCCGCGAGGTCGCCATGAATCGCACACCGTACCGCAACGCTTGGAGCTGGCTGGAATTCGACAGCGCGCTGCTCGCCGACAACCAGCTCAACGATCGCACCCTGCGCCGCTTTCCCGTCTACCTCCCGCCGCAGTACGCGGACGAGCCAACGCGGCATTTTCCCGTCGTCTACTATCTGGCCGGCTATGGCGGCTGGGGCGCGATGAAGCTGCTCGAGGAAAAAGCCTGGGAGGAGCCGCTGTGGGCGCGTCTTGACCGGCAAATGCGCGCGGGCGAAATCGAGCCGATGATCGTCGTGTTTCCCGACTGCTTCACCCGGTTTGGCGGCGCGCAGTACCGCGATTCTGTCGTCACCGGACCGTATGCGCGCTATTTGGCAGAGGAAGTCGTGCCGCGCGTGGACGGGCAATTCCGCACGCTGCGCGATCGCGATCACCGCGGGGTGATGGGCAAGAGCTCCGGCGGCTACGGCGCGCTGCACCTGGCGATGACGCGACCGGACGTCTTTGGCCTGTGCTGCGCGACGGCAGCGGACAGCTACTTTGAAATGAGCTACGTCGGCGATTTTGCCAAGGCGCTTCAGGCCTACCACGCGGCGGGCGGCGTGACGGCGTTCATCGAGGGCTTCTTCGCCGGCAAGCCGCGGCACCGGCACTGGCACAACGCCATGTCGACCTTGGCCTACGCCCAGGCCTATACGCCGAATCTGGACGTGCCCGGCACGTTCGCGGACCTGCCGTTTGACCTGCAAACCGGCGAACTGCTGCCGGACGTCTGGAATCGGTGGCTTGCGTGCGATCCCGTGCGCGCGTGCGAGCACCATGTGGACGCGCTGCGAAGCCTGAAGCTGCTGTTCCTGGATGCCGGCAAGAGCGACGAATTTGCCCTGAATTTTGGCCATCGCGTGCTGGCGGATCGGCTGCGCAAGCTCAACGTGCCGCACCAGTTTGAGGAGTTTGACGGCGGCCACATGGGCATTGACCACCGGATCGACGCGAGCCTGCTGCGGATTACAGCGGCTTTGCGCCCGGCGGATGGGCAGGCGTCCACATCATCGTCATGAACTGCAGGGTCGCGCGCTTCTCGTCCGGATTGCGCGTGTCATGGTGGTGCCATTCCGCGCGGGTCAGCAGGAACGCCAGCGCGAGCGCCACGACCGTCGCGAGCGCCCGCATGCCGAGCCGCGGCACAAGGTCGCGCCACGCCAGCCAGACCAGCGTCAGCGCGCCAAACGCGAGCGCCAGGAAGTACGGCAGCGCGCTCCACGGGCCTTTCACGCCCAGCGCCATCAGCGCGTTCGGGAACACCCAGCCGTTGCGCAGCAGCGGACCGACGGTCTCCGGCAGCGGGTTGACGACCTCCCCGGGAAAGCCTTGGGAGACTGCGGTGCAAAGGCCCGTGATCGCGATGCTGGCGACGCCGGTCACGGCCAACGCGCCCGCGCCGATGGGCGCACGCCAGCCGCGGAGGCTATCCAGACCATGGGCGGCGGCGATGGCGGCGAACGGCACCATCGCGGTCAAATAGCGCGGGCCAACGACCCAGCCGGCGTGCCACAGGCTGTGCGAACACTGGAAGAGCAGGAAATAGCTGCAGAGCACCGACGCCATCAGCGCTTCACCGCGCGCGCCGTGTAGCCAATCGCCGCCCAGCGTCGGACGATTCTTGCGAACGCCGAGCCAGCCGAGCCACGCCAACGCCGTCCACGGGGCAAAGAAATAGAGGCCGGTGAAGGTCGAGAACAGCGAGCCCATCACTTTTTCTTTGTTGGGCAAGTGGATGCCGAAGATGCCGGGCGACAGGTCGCGGACAAAGCCGGGATTCTCCAGGTTGGCGTAGGGCAAGCTCCACGGCGCGCCAAAGCTGCACCAGTTGTTGTGGGCGAGGAGCAGCGCCGGCAGGAGGGCGCCGAGGCCGACGCGCCAGATGTCGTTGGGATCGCGGCGGCGCAGCCAGATCCAGGCGCACATGAGGAAGACCGCTGGCGCCATGGGGAATTCAATGCAGACGGCCCAGCCGCCAGCGAGGCCAGCGAGGATGAGGATGCCGCCGTTGCCGATTGCGCCAGCGACGGCGATGCACGCGAACATCGCCAAAAGCGCGACGCCGCCTGCCTGATGGCCCGCGAACATCTGGCCGTAGGTGAGCGAGAGGGAACCGAGCGCGGCGGCGGCCAGCACGGCGTGACCGAGGCCGGGGCGGGTCAACCGCGTCGGGAGCCAGCGCGCCAGCCACCACCACGCCAGCAGGGTCGGCAGGATGACGACCCAGAAGCGCAGCCACCACACGATCATCGCCTTGGACGGCTGGCCGAGGCGCAGCAGCTTGAAGATCCCGCGGAGCGCGGTGTGCGGCAGGAGGCCGAGGAACGTGACGCCCGGCGCTTTGGCCTGGTAGAGCTTGCCCGTGCAGTTGGGCGGAGTGCCGCCGTCGGTGCACTTCATCGCCTTGTCGTTGACGTAGCCCCACTGATCGGTCACCAAGCCGTGATCGCCCGTGGGATCGCGCGTGCCGATGGCGTACGTGCCGTCTTCAACGATGGCACGCACCGCGTAGACGCGGACCATCTCATTGGGATTGTTGAGCGGTTCAGACCACGGGAACAGCCACAGGTAGCCGAAAATGCACAGCCCCAGGAGCCAGCGGGTCGAAGCGACGCCGAGCGGACTGGGGTGCATGTGGCTCAGCCCTTCAAGGCGATAATGGGCGCGATGAGCAGCGAAACGACGCTCATGACCTTGATGAGGATGGCGACGCCGGGGCCGGACGTGTCCTTGAAGGGGTCGCCGACGGTGTCGCCAATGACGGCGGCCTTGTGCGTGTCCGAGCGCTTCGGGTGGCCGGGGAGGCCGCCCTTCTCAATGTACTTCTTGGCGTTGTCCCACGCGCCGCCGGCGTTGGCCATGAACAGCGAGAGCGACGCACCAACCGCAAGCGCGCCCGCGAGCGCACCCGCGAGAGCTGCCGGGCCGAGGATGTAGCCAATCAGCACCGGACCGAGCACCGCGACGATGCCGGGGAGGATCATCTCCGAGAGCGCAGCGGCCGTCGCGATGTCCACGATGGCTTTGGGCTGCGGCTCAGCCGTGCCCTCGCGCAGGCCGGGGATGGTGTCGAACTGCCGCTTGATTTCCATCACGATGGCGCCAGCCGCCTTGCCAACCGCGGTCATGGTCGCCGCCGCCACGATGAACGGCAGCACCGCGCCAATCAGCAGACCGATGAGGATCTCCGGGCGGTCGATGGCGAGCTCCATTTCCTTGAGGCCCGCGAGCAGGCGGGTGTGGTTGACTTCCAGCGAGAACGCCGAGAACAGGGCAACGACGGTCAACGTCGCTGAACCAATGGCGAAACCCTTGCCGATCGCCGCCGTGGTGTTGCCCACCGCGTCGAGTTCATCGGTGATTTCACGGACCGCCGGGTCGAGGCCGGACATTTCCGCGATGCCGCCCGCGTTGTCAGAAACCGGACCGTACGCGTCGACGGTCATGACGATCGCGGTGCCCGACAACATGCCAACCGCGGCGATGCCGATGCCGTACATGCCGAGGTCGCCCATCGCGAAGTTGGCCAGCATCGCCACGCCGGCGATGAGCAGCAGGCAGACGAAGACGGACTGCATGCCCACGGCCATGCCCTGAATCACGTTGGTGCCAGCGCCGGTCTTGGCCGCTTCCGCGACGCTCTTCACCGGGCCGTAATGGCCGGTGTAGTACTCGGTCAGGAGGCCGATCATCGCGCCGCCAATCGCGCCGCCAGCCAGCGCAACGGTGACGCCCTGCTGGACGCCGAACATCGGCAGGATGAAGTAGGTGATCGCAACGACAAGAAGCGGCGGCAGCACCATGGCGCTGCGCAGCACGGCGGCAGGCGCAAAGTTCTTGAGCGCGCGGGCCATGAAGATGCCGGCGATCGAGACCGCCAAGCCAATGCCGGAAAGAATCAGCGGCAGCGCGACCGCGACGGTCTTGGCGACGACCGGCTGGCCATCGGCGGCCTTGAAGCCGTCCGTCAGGAGGTGCTGGAGCTGCTCCGGCTTGGTCGTCAGGCCAATCGCCATCGTCGCGACGATGGCCGCAACGAGCGATTCGTAGATGTCCGCGCCCATGCCCGCCACGTCGCCCACGTTGTCACCGACGTTGTCGGCGATCACGCCCGGGTTACGCGGGTCGTCTTCCGGAATGTTCTCGACGACTTTGCCGGCGATATCGGCGCCCACGTCGGCCGCCTTGGTATAAATGCCGCCGCCGATGCGGGCGAACAGCGCGATGGACGAGGCGCCGACCGCAAACGAGTGCAACATCGTGCCGAGTTCCTTGGGATCAGCGCTGTCCTTGTACAGGACGTACACCGCAACCAAGCCCATGAGGCTCAAGCCCGCGACGCAAAGCCCCATGACTGCGCCGCCGTCCAGCGCAGTCAACAGCGCAGCGGCCTTGGCGTTGCCCTTGCTGTTGTCCGACGCCGCGTTGGCGGTGCGGACGTTGGCGAGCGTCGCGGCCTTCATGCCGATGAAACCGGCGAGGAGCGAAAGAAACGCGCCGGTCAGGAACCACGCGCCCGCGAACACGCCAAGCGACGGCGTCGCCGCCATCGCGCAGAACACAACGGCTGAGTAGACCGCCAGGACTTTGTATTCACGCGCCAGGAACGCCATCGAGCCTTCGCGGATGTAGCCCGCGATGCGCTTCATCGTGTCATTGCCTTCCGGCAAGGCGGCAATGCGCATGTAAAGGGCAGCGGCGATGACGAGGGCGAGCACACCGAAAGCGGCAGGTGCTTTGGTCCAGAGGTCGAGATTCATGGCACTCCCAAACAAGAACGAGATAGAGACGGGCCGTCAAGGCGGGGCGGGAGATTGCCATGATTACCAACGCCATGCAAGTTGCGCCCGCGTGACGGCGGGTTTAGCATGCTGGCCCCGCTGGAGGACGCTATGTTGCAGAAAATCGTGATTGTGGGTGCGTCTTCAGGCATTGGCCGGGCGTTGGCGCTGGAGTTGGCTGGACCGGGCCGCACGTTGGGCCTCGTTGCCCGGCGCGCCGCGGAACTGGATGCGGTGGCGGCAGAAGTGCGGCGTAAAGGCGGCCATGCTGAAGTGGAAGTCTGTGATGCCGCGGATGTAGCTGCCGCTGAGGCAGCGTGGCTGGCACTGCGCGCGCGTTTGGGTGGCATCGACGCGATCGTCTACGCGGCGGGCGTGATGCACCACGTGGACGCCGACGAGTTCAGCACGGTGAAGGATCAGGAAATGATCGCCGTGAATGTGATCGGCGCCATGGCGTGGCTCAACAGCGCGGCGCGCGATTTCCAGCAGGCCGGTCGCGGCGTCATTTGCGGCATTGGCTCCGTTGCGGGCGATCGCGGGCGGCGTCCCAGCCCGGCGTACGGCGCGTCCAAGGCGGCGCTGCACACGTACCTGGAGTCGCTGCGGAATCGACTGTGGCTGCATGGTGTTCGCGTGGTGACGGTCAAGCCCGGTCCGGTGGACACGCCGATGACGCAGGGTCGCGGCGCGATGCCGCTGATGGTCGCCGCGACCGTGGCGGCACGGCGGATTGCCGACGCGCTTGAAGGCGGTCCAGAGGTTGTGTATGTCGCGTGGCAGTGGCGGTACATCATGCTGATCCTGAAGCACATTCCCTCGGCGATCTTTCGGCGGTTCAGCAAATGAGCAGCACACCGGCAAGCGCGATCGCCCCCGTCGCCGCCCGTGTCGAGGGCTGGGGCATGGTCGTTGGCGGCATCGCGCAGGTCGTGCAACCCACTTCCGTCGCCGCCATCCGCGCCGCGGTCGACCTCGCGCGCGCGTCCGGCCAAAAAATCGCCCTCCGTGGCGCCGGTTGCTCGTACGGCGACGCCTCGTGCGGCACGGGCAAGCTGGTCCTCGACTTCACGCGCTTCAACCGCATCCTGGATTTCCACGCTGACACCGGCGTCATTCGCGTCGAAGCCGGCGCGACAATCGGCGACATCTGGCAGCACGTCCTCCCGCACGGCTGGTGGCCGCCGGTCGTCTCCGGCACGATGGCGCCCACGCTTGGCGGCGCGGTCGCGATGAACATCCACGGCAAGAACGCCTACCGCGTCGGGCCGATTGGCGAACACGTGCTGCGCCTGCGCGTGCTGCTGATGGATGGCACGGAGCGCGCGCTGACGCCCGACGATCCGCTGTTCGCGGCGGTCATTGGCGGTTTTGGCGAGCTGGCCATCATCACGGAAGTGGAATTGCAGCTCAAGCACATCTACTCCGGGCAGCTGGACGTGGACGCGCTGTGCGGCAGCAACCTCGCAGAGATCTTCAAGATTTTTGACGACTGGCAGGATCGCTCCGACTACCTTGTCGCGTGGATCGACGCGTTTGCCGCCGGGAAGTCGCTTGGCCGCGGCCTCGTGCACATGGCGCATCAACTGCCGCCGGGCGCCGATCCGCACCCGGACAAGCGCATGACGGTCGCCTCGCAAACGCTGCCCTCGCGGCTGTTTGGCGTCATTCCCAAGTCCTGGATGTGGGCGCTGCTGTGGCCGTTCTCCAACAATTTGGGGATGCGGTTCGTGAACCTCGTCAAGTACGGGTCGGCGCGCCTGCTGGAACACGGCAAACGGTACCGTCAGGGCCATGCGGCGTTCCACTTCCTGCTGGATTACGTGCCGAACTGGAAGTGGGCGTACAAGCCGGGCGGGCTGATTCAGCACCAGATTTTTCTGCCCAAAGCGGAAGCGCAGCGCGTGTTTGGCGAAGTGTTTGCCCTTCAGCACCGCTATGGCCTGCCGACGTGGCTCGCGGTGATGAAGCGCCATCGACCGGATCGCTTTCTGCTGACCCATGGTCTGGACGGCTATTCGATGGCCCAGGATTTTGCCGTGACGGCGGGCAACCGCGACCGGCTCTGGCAGATGTGCCACGAGGTCGACGCCATCGTGACCGCAGCGGGCGGGCGCTTCTACTTTGCCAAGGACGCGACGCTTCGGCCGGAATCCGTTCTGGCGGCGTGGCCCAAGGCCAACTTGCAGCAGTTTGCCGCGCTGCGCCGTGAACTGGACCCTCAAGGTCTGCTGGCCACGGATCTCTATGAACGCGCCGTTGCGCCGGCGCTCGAGAAGCTCAGCTAAATGGCCCATCCGTCCCACCGATCGGCGCGCGCCGCGTTGCCGCCCAACCTGCGCGTCGCCATCATCCACGATTGGCTCGTCACGCTCCGTGGCGGCGAGCGCGTGCTGGACGCGCTGTGCGAGCTGTTTCCGCAAGCCGTGGTGCACACGCTGGTGCGCCAACCGGGCGTCGCGACGCCGCGGATTGAGGCGATGCGGCACGTGACGAGTTTTGCCGATCGGCTGCCGATGGCGCAGAAAAAGCACCGCTGGCTGCTGCCGCTGTATCCCAAGGCGATCGAGTCGTTTGATCTCTCGGAATTCGACCTGGTGCTGTCGTCCAGCCACTGCGTCGCCAAGGCCGCGCTCGCGGGCCCGGGCGCGGTGCACGTGTGCTATTGCCACACGCCGGTGCGGTACGCGTGGGATCGCACGGACGACTACGTGAGCGGCAGTTCCCCGTTGCTGCGCCTCGCGCGGCCGGCCCTGCACACGGCGGCCAAGCTCCTGCGCGAATTTGACGTCGCGACGCTGGACCGCGTGGATCGGTTCGTCGCCAACAGCGAGAATACCGCGCACAAGATCAAGCAGTTCTATCACCGCGACGCCGACGTTGTGCCGCCGCCGGTGGAATGCGACCGCTTTGCCCATCTGCCGGTGGTGGCGGAGAGCGAGCGCTACGACCTGTTGCTGGGCGGTCTGGTGCCCTACAAGCGCGCGGATCTCGCCGTGGAAGCGTGGCGCCTCATGCCGCATCGCCAGTTGATGATTGTCGGCGACGGCCCGGAGCGCGCGCGGTTGGAGCGTTCCGCACCGGCCAACGTGAAATTCATCGGCCGCGTGCCAGAAGAGGACCTCGCGGGCTGGTACGCGGGCGCGCGGCTGTTCGCGTTTCCGGGCGAAGAAGATTTTGGCATCGTGCCGCTGGAAGCGCAGGCGGCGGGCGTCCCCGTTGTGGCGCTGGGCAAGGGCGGCGCGCTGGAAACGGTTGTGGACGGCCAGACCGGCGTGTTTTTCCATCAATCGACGCCAGAAGCGCTCGTCGCCGCGGTGCAGCAACTTGACCGCTTGGCGGTCGATCCCGACACTTGTAGGCAGCACGCCCGGTTGTTTGACCGCGAGGCGTTTCTGGACCGGATGGCCGCCATCGTCGCCGACGCGCTGCACAAGCCGCGTCGCGGCACACGGCCCACGCATGAGGTTGCATGACTCGCCCCCGCCGCCACCCTGCCCAGCCCGAGCTCAAGGTCGTTCCAGCGCCCGCGGCAGTGGAGGACGCTGAGACGCCCGTTGAGCGCGATCCGGCGCAGGATTTGTACGACAAAGCCGGTCCGTCCAAGCAGCGCGCGGAGAGCGAGACGTTTGACGAGCCCGTGTTCGCCCCCGTCGCGGAGAAAGTGCCCAACCGGCCGCTGCAACTGGCGGCGAAGCGGGCGTTTGACATCGGCTTCTCGCTGGCGGCTTTGACCGCAGGCGCGCCGTTGCTGGCCGGCATCGCCGTGGCGGTGAAGCTCGATTCGCGCGGTCCCGTCCTGTATCGCCAGGTCCGCGTGGGCAAGGACGGCAAGCTTTTTGACTGCCTGAAATTCCGCTCGATGGTCGTGGACGCCGAGAAAGCCGGTCCGCAATGGGCGCGCAACTTTGACACGCGCGTCACCAAGGTCGGCGGCGTGCTGCGGCGGACCAGCCTGGACGAACTGCCGCAGGTGTGGAACATCCTCGTCGGCGACATGAGCTGGATTGGCCCGCGTCCCGAGCGGCCGGTGTTCGTCGCCCGTTTCCGCAAGCAATTTGAGGGCTATGACCTGCGGCACACCGTCCAGCCCGGCCTGTCCGGTTGGGCGCAGGTCAATGGTCTGCGCGGCAACGTCTCGATCGCCGATCGCACCGCGTTTGACCTCTACTACGTCCGCCACCTTTCGCTGTTGCTGGACGCCAAGATTTTCCTGCGCACGTTCGCCGCAGTCGTTGCGGGCGAGTAGCCCATGACGGCCTCCCTCCGACTTTGGCTCGCGACGATGCTGCTGTTGTTGCTGGCGCCGCCCGCGCTGGCGGAGCCGTTGATGGTCGCGGCGGATCATTCGCTGACCGCGGCGCAGTATGCAGAAAAGGGCCTGCCGCTGCCGAACCGTCCGTGGGACGACGACGATTTGCGGCACGCGGTGGGAATCCTGCAAAAACTGGCCGCCGAGGATCCACTCAAGTTGCCGCGACGGGAGAGCGCCGCTTCAGGCGCGGTTTTCGCCCGGCTTGTCGCGCCGCTGCCGTTGGCCAAGGACGCCACGACGACCGACGATTTGCGCGCGCGGATCGCCGACTTGAGCGGATACGCGCAGCCGCGGGGCGCGCTGGCGCTGCTGTACGCGAAGCCGCTGGCCGGCGACTTCTTTTTTGACGCCGAACTTGTGGAGGCGACGCGCGTGGCGCTGGACGTGAATCTGCAGTTGCTGCAGCTGATCAACCGGGCGCGCGGCTTGCGAGAGAACACCGCGGCGCCCCAGTGGCTGCAGCGGGAAGCCGGGCAAGTCGTGTATGGCGCCGCGCTCACGATTCGCGGCGCGTTGTTCATCCATGCGGCCCGGCGCGCGTTTCGCCCGGAGTGGCGTGACCGGCTCGCGGGTGACCTGCAAAAGCTGGTGCCGGCGCTGATGGCGCAGCTCCCGGAGACGACGCACGCGGAGATTCTGGCGCATCTGCACGGCCTGATGCTGGAAGATCCCAAAGGTTACGCCGATTGGCAGCAGTTGCAGCAGCTCATGACGTTTGCCGGTCACGGCCCGCCGGCGTTTGCCAAACCGCGCAAGGCGAAGCGGGCGCACCCCAAGAAGAAGTAGCGCGGAGCGGGCATTTCCCGCCGGTTTGCCCGGATCGCGTGCGGCAGGTAAACTCCCGCGCTTCGCGATCCACTTCCGGATCCTCTGGCAGACCGTGGCAGAATTCCTCGCCCGCAACAGCGTCACGCGCAACATCGCCTACAAGACCCTGGGCACAGTGGTCGAGAAGGGGCTGAAGCTCCTGATCGTGCCGTTGATTGCCCGGACGCTCGGCGCGCGGGTCTACGGCCAGTACAGCTATGCGGTGACTGTCGCGGCGCTGGCCGTGCAAATGACGGACCTCGGCCTCGGCCTGTTCATGGCCCGCGAGATCGCCCGGCACGATGCGCCGCCAGCCAAGCTGATCGGCCAAATCTTGACGCTCAAGGGCGTGCTCGCGCTGGGCTATCTGGTGGTGATGGCCGGACTGACGTGGTGGCACCTCGCGGATCCGCTGGCGGGCAAGGGCGCGCTGCCGCGGCCGCACGCGGGAGCGCTGGCGTTCACGATCGCGCTTGTCGGCCTGGCCGGGCTGGCGACTTCCGCGGTTGAAGCGATTTGGCAGGTCTTCCGCGGCGTGCAGCGGCTGGAGCTGGAGGCGCGCTCAAGCAGCCTTTTCGCCGGGTTGCAGCTCATCGCGGTGTTTGCCGCCGTCTCGCTCTCCGCGCTGCAGTGGCCCAACGGCAGCGATTTGAGCCTGACGATGGTGGCGATCGGCTGTGCGATGGCGGTTGCCGGGCTGGGCGGTGCGGCGCACGCGCTGTGGCTGATGAAAAAGGTCGTGACGCCGGAGTACGGCTGGTCGCGCGATGCGATGGGCCGCTTTGTCGGCGAAGTGCTGCCGCTGGGGGTCGCGATTGTCGCGAGCCTCGTTTACTTCAAGATCGACGTGCTGATGCTGCGTGCGCTCCGCGGCGATGAAGAGACCGGCTGGTACAGCGCGGCGTACAAGCAGCTGGAATACGCGAGCATCGTGCCGGCGATCCTGATGGCCGCGACCTTTCCTGCGCTGAGCCAAACGGTTGTCAACGACCCCGCGCGCGCGTGGCGGCTGCACAAGCGGACGTTGGCGGCGCTGTTTGTCGTCGGCTGCGTGGGCGCTGCGATCCTCGCGGGTGCCCCAGCGCTGGTCATCCACCTGCTGTACGGCGACGGTTTTGAGCCGTCGATTCGCATGCTGCAAGTGCTCGCGCCGTCGGTAATCCTGACGCTTGTGAACTATCTGGAGACGCACATGCTTGTCGCGCTCGGCTTGGTCGGCGAGCAGATGGCGTTCACGCTGGTGCTTGTCGTCGTGAACGTGGGCGCCAATTGGCTGCTGGTGCCGCGCTATGGCGGCGTCGGCGCGGGCGTGGCGACGGCCCTGACGGAGTTGGTCCTGCTTGGCTTCTGCGGACCGCTGGTGTGGCGGGAGATGCACCGGCGGATGCGCGCGGTGACGGCGTGAAGTGGCTGACTTCCGGGCAACCGGCGGGCGAGGTCGCACGCAATGGCGCGGCGCTGGCGATGGCCGCGCTCCTGGCTTTTGGCCCCTGGGAATTCCGCGACGGCCTCGCGCTGGGCGGCCTGAACGTCTCGCTGCCGGAAATGCTGGCGGCGGTCGCGGCGCTGCTCGGGGTGGCGGCCGTGTGGCTGAACCGCGGCGATCCGCACTTTCAGGCGCACATCCGGCAGTCGCGACCGGTGCTCGCAGTCCTGGCGGCATGGGCGGCGTTGCATTTTGCCAGCGCGCTGTGGGCGCCCCCCGATCACGGCCAGCCGGCGCCGCTGGGACTCATCCTCAAGGTCAGCCTGCGCACGACGGGCATGACGGTGCTCGCGGGCGTCGCGTGCCTGCTGTCGTTTTACCCACGATTCCAGCGCACGCTGCTTGCGGGGCTCCTGCTGGGGCTGGCGCTGCTGACCAGCCTCGGGCTGGCGGAACGCCGGCTGGGCCGCGACCTGGAGCCGTTCTTGCGGCTGTTCCGCGACGAACCGACGTGGATGCTCGGCGAACAACGCCTGGCGATGGTTTTCTACCACGCCAACACGGCCGCGGCGTACTTTGAGCTGACGGCGCCAACGCTGCTCGTCTTCGCGGTCACGCAATGGCACCGGCGCTGGCTGCGGCTGCCGCTGCTCCTGTGGCTGGGGACCGTCGCGGTGCTGCTGTCCCTGACGTATTCGCGTGCGGGCTTTGGCGCGGCGGTCGTGGGCGCGCTGCTGCTGGCGGTCGCGGCGCGGCAGAATGCGCCCCAACACCGCGTGTGGCTGCGGATCCTCGCCATCGGCTACGCGGTCACGGTCGTGATTGCCTACGCCGCCAATCCGGACATGCGGGCGCGCATCGGCCTGACCGAACGCAGCTATCAGGCGCGCTACACGTTTGAGCAAGCGTGCGTGGGCAAGCCGGGCGAGCGGCTGACGGTGCCGGTCACGGTCAAGAACTCGGGCGAGTGGCCGCTGTCCAACGCGCAGGCGCCGGGCTCCGTCATGTACACGCTGCTGACGCCCACGGGCCACATGGTCATGCCGTGGTGGGAGACGGTGCCGCTGCCGACCGTGAACCACGGCGACCGCGTCCGGCTGGCGTTGCACCCGCAGTTGCCGTCCAAGCCTGGCGAGTACGTGCTGGCCGCCGACGTCATCCGCGATCAGGTGCTGCGCATCAGCGCGCTGGGCAATCCGATGGCGTGGCTGCACTGCACCGTGCTGGCGCCGGGCGAAGATGGCGCGACGATGCGGGCGCGCGGCGTGATGTTGGGGCGGCCGACCGACACGTCCGGCGTGACGGTGTCCCGCGCCGCGGATTTGGAGCGGCGGCACTATTGGCGGGCGGCGCTCCTGCTGTTTGCCCGGCGGCCGCTGCTGGGCTACGGCGCGGATCGCTTTCACCTTGTGCACCGCGGGTGGGTGCCGGACCCCAGCTACGACGATCGCGCGCGCGCGCACTCGGTGGCGGCCGAGACCGCTGTGGATTTTGGCCTGCTGGGGCTCGGGGTGCTTCTCGCGCTCGTCGGGATCAGCGGTCGGCGGCTGTGGCGCATTCTGCGCAGCGGTCGGCTGCCGGCGGATGGCCCGGCGCTGGCGGCGATGGCGGCGCTTGGCGGGCTTGCCGTGCACAGTCAGGTCGACTATTTTCTCGCCTACACGCAGGTCGCGGTCTTTGTCTGGCCGCTTCTGGGCCTCGCGTGTGGCGCGCCGCTGACAGCCGCAGGCGCCACAGGAACACCCGATGGCCGCGACGACACAGCCGCAAACCCTGAAGCTTCTTGTCAACGGTGAACCGCGGACGGCGGACGTGGGCGACACCGTGGCGGACCTGCTCGCGGCGCTGAAGTTGCCGCGCGAGACCGTGGCGGTGGAGCGCAACCTCGCCATCGTGCGGCGCGCCGATCACGCGACGACCGCACTGCAGGACGGGGACGTGATTGAACTCGTGCAATTTGTCGGTGGCGGCGCCTAGCCCGCCCAAGGAGCCAGAATGACGACGCAAGATTGGACGCCGCAGGGCGATACCTGGACGCTGGCCGGACGGACGTTTGCGTCGCGGCTCCTGGTGGGCACGGGCAAGTACCCGTCGCTGGAAGTGCAGCGGGAAGCCATCCTGGAATCCCACGCGGAGATCGTGACCGTCGCGGTGCGGCGCGTGGATCTGTCCGGCAAGACCGGTGCCACGGTGCTCGACGCGCTCGATCGGACGCGGCACACGCTGCTGCCCAATACCGCGGGCTGCTACTCCGTGGATGAAGCCGTGCGGACGGCGCGTCTGGCGCGGGAAGTCGGCATGGGCGACCTCATCAAGCTGGAAGTGATCGGCGACCCGCAGACCCTGTTCCCGGACAACCAAGCGACGCTCGCCGCGGCGAAGATCCTCGTTGCTGAAGGCTTTTCTGTGCTGCCGTACTGCAGCGACGACCCGATCATTTGCCTCAAGCTCGCGGAAGCGGGCTGCGTCGCGGTCATGCCGCTCGGCGCGCCGATCGGCTCCGGCTTGGGCATCCGCAACCCGTACAACCTGCGCATCATCCTGGAGCAGGCCAAAGTGCCCGTGCTGGTCGACGCGGGCGTGGGCACGGCTTCCGACGCGGCGATTGCCCTGGAGTTGGGCTGCACCGCGGTGCTGATGAACACGGCGATTGCCAGCGCGCAGCAGCCGGTCGCCATGGCGATCGCGATGCGCCAAGCGGTGGAAGCCGGCCGGCTGGCGTTTCGCGCCGGTCGCATGGAAAAACGCCTGTACGCCAACGCGTCGAGCCCCATCACCGGACTCATCGGCTGATGGCGCCTCCGCGCCTGCTCGCGGTCGCCCCGGACGGCTGGTACGCCGATCGCGGGTTTGCGGGACAATTGGCTGGCTTTCGGGCGGCGACGCAGCCTCTCGGTTCAGGCGCGGCCGTGTACCTGCGTGCGCACGGGTGGACCCTCGCGGAGTGGCGCGCGCAGCTGGCGATGCTGCGCCGTCCGCCGGACTTGCGACTGGGCATCACCCTGCCCGTCGACGCGGACTTGCCGGAGGAAAGTGAAGCGCTCAGCGAACTCGGCGTCGACTTTGTCCACCTGACCGAGCGCGATGCGGATCGGCCCATGACCGCCTGGCCGCCTTTGCAGATCAGCCGCGTTTGTCACGATCCGGCCATGGCGCGCCGCCGCTGGCTGCTCGGCGCGGATTGGCTCCTCGTGTCGCCGGTTTTCGCCACGCCCTCCAAGCCCGGCGCTGAACCCTTGGCCGCCGAAGGCCTGCAGCGGGCGACCCAAAGCGTACCCGGACGCGTTGTGGCGCTTGGCGGGATCACCGCCGAAAATGCCGCAGAATGCCTTGCCTGTGGCGCGGTTGGCGTCGCCGTGCAACGCGAGGCATGGTCAAATGCGGCAATGCTCACGACATCGCTGGCCAATGCTTGACGGAACCCCGCCGCTTGACGACGATAGCCACGCCGAAACCGCGCGCAGCCGCTCTGCGGGCGGCGAGCCTCGTGTGATGCCGCAATGGGCGCACGCGGCGGCAGGTTGTGATGAAGTGCGGCAGTGCAGCCCAGTAGCCGCGACCGAGACGACGCAGACAGTACTTCCAGACGGTACGACACAGACGAAATGGAGCCGGCATGTTCGCCATTACGATTCGAGAACGAAGCGGTCAGGTGTACACCTTCCACTTCGACAAACCGGAAGTTCTGATCGGCCGCGTCAAGGGCAATGACGTCATTTTGCCCAAGCAAAACATCTCAAAGCGCCACGCTTTGGTGCGGGTCAACGGTCCGCGTTTTGTGATTGAAGACTTCGGCTCCACCAACGGCACCTACGTCAACGGCCATCGCATCACGGGCGCCGTGGAAATTGGCGCCGACGACAAAGTCTACTTGGGCGATTTCGTCATGAATTTCGTCGACCTTTCGAACGCCGATTTGTCATCCGCGCCAGAACTGCCGCAGGACCAGCCGATTACCAACACGTCCATGGAGCCCGCCGCCATCGGCGAAGAAGGCGGTGCGCCGGAAGAAGCGCGCGGCCGCCGTGCGCGCTCGGGTGGCGCAGAGTCAGAAGAAGTGGGTGCCACGCGTTTTGACCTGGGCGACAGCGATCTGCTGGCTGCGGCGCTTGCCGATGCCAGCCACGAGCCGATGGCGAATGCGACGCTGGTGGGCTCGCCGGAAATGGCGGCGATTCTCAACAGCCTGGATGCCACCGGCACAGGCGACGCCCAGGACGCGCCGCCGATTCCCGACGATTGGATGATGGAGGCGCTCGCGCCGATCGTCCCGGCGCCGCAGCCGAAGGAATCCGCCCGCAAGGCGACCGCGCAGAAGCAAGCCTCGCCGATGCCGACCATCGCGGAAGTGGCGCGTCGCACCGTCATCCCACCGCTGGGTCCGCTGCCGCGCATGACCGGTTCCGTTGTGCCGCTGCCGGCGTTTGAGCTGGGCTCGCGCAGCCCCACGTCGCCCGCGACGCCCATGGCGCCCGCACAGAGTGATCCGCAGTATTTCGACGACCTGGCCGCGCTTTACCGCGCCGCGCTGCGCGACCTGCGCCCCGCGATTCCGCAGGACGCGTCGGCGATGTCGGACACGGAATGGGCTGAGATGGAAGATCGCGTCGTGGCGTTCGTCGATGCCGCCGAACGGCGCGGCGAGTTGGCGGGCGACATGGACATCGCGCAGATGAAGCGCGACCTGATCTACGAACTCGCAGGCCTGGGCCCGCTGGAGCCGATCCTCGACGATCCGAGCGTCCAGTCGATTGAGGTCAATCACGCGTCGCAGCTCTTTGTGTTCCGCAATGGCCAGCGTGAGGCGGTTGCGGAGCGTTTTTCCTGCCAGCCGGCTCTGGCCGCGGCGGTCGATCGCCTCGTGCGGGCGACCGGGCTTGTGCGCGCGCCGGGCGACCAGCACGTGGAAGGCACGCTGGTGGACGGCACGACGGTGCGCATCGTGTGGCCGCCGCTGTGCCCGACCGGTCCCACGGTGCTGCTGCGCAAACCGCGCGTGCATTCGCCGACGATTGACGAGCTGGTCGAGCGCGGCAACATCACCCCGCACGCCGCCGCTTGCCTCAAGTACCTCGTGCGTTCGCAGCGCTCGATCGCCATTTGCGGTTGGCCGCACGCAGGTCGCCGCACGGTGATGAACGCGCTGGCGTTGCTGATCGGCAAGGAAGCCCGGCTCGTGGTCTGTGAAGACGGCCGTCGCCTGCGCCTGCCGCACGAGCACGTGATCCGCCTGGACGCCGCCGCGCACGAGAGCCAGACGCCGATCCTCGACATCGCGCGCAAGCTGGTGCCGGATTGGCTGCTGATTGGCGAAGGCGCGGGCGTCGATTTCGCCGCGCTCGTCAGCGCCGCCACCGACGAAGGCCTGCCGCCGTGGATCGCGACGTTCTACATTGGCCCGCGCTCGTCCGGTTTCCTGCGCCACGCGGTCAACGCGTTGTGCGTGCGCCATCCGGGCGTGTCGTCGGACGTGGGTGCGGCGCGCATCGCCGGAGCCTTTGAAGGCGTCGCCTCCTTCTCGTGGCTGGAGGGCAAGCCCGTCCTGGACCGTGTGGAGCTCGTCGGTTACGGCACGGATCAGCTTGATCTGACGCAGATCGCCTGGGAAGACCTGCCTGAAGACCTGCGTCCGGCGCAATCTTGAACCACCGACCGCGCCGCGAACCGTCACGGATGAGGTGAGACGTGTTCACGCTCATCATTGAAGACAAGCAGGGCGTCGTCGTCGACGAATACTCGTTTGAGGACGGCGAATTCATCGTTGGCCGCAGCCATCAGGCGGACATCGTCCTGCAGTCGGACAACGTCTCACGGCGCCACGCGCGGCTCTTCACCCGCGACGGCAAATGCTTCGTGGAAGATCTGAAAGCCGCCAACGGCATCTGGCTGAACGGCAAACGGATCTACAACACGTCCGAACTGCCCAAGTCGGCGCAGCTCCGCATCGGCGACTTCTTTCTGCATTTGGAAGGCGCGTCGCAGCCGCGCTCCGCCAGCTCGGTCGTCTACGCGCGGCTCTTGCCCGTACCCGGCAGCATCGGCGTGCCCACGGACTTGGCGCAGGCCACCGTGCTCGTCGGCCGCGGCAAGGACTGCGGCATCGTGCTGCACGACGTCTCGGTGTCCCGCATCCACGCCAAGGTCTCCCGGTTGCCCGATGGCCGCATCACGGTTGAGGACTTGCGCAGCTCCAACGGCACCTTCGTCAATGATCGCCGCGTGGAGAACCAGGAACTGGCGCACGGCGACCGCCTGCGGTTTGGCACGGTGGCCTTCACTTTCCAGATTGAGGGCTTGCCGGCCGTGACGAGCGATGATTTGGACGGTGGCGATCGCGGTGGCCGGCTGATTCCGCCGCCGACGACACCGCGGAGAAACACGCTTGCCGCGCATCCGCTGACTGCGGCGGATTCTGGTGCGCCCTCGGCGCTGCTGGCCCCACCGCGCTCCGTCCTGCCGCAGATTGCGCTCGTCGCGGTGATTGCCGTGGCCGCCGTGTGCCTGATCGTGCTCGTGGGCATTGCCTACGACAAATGGATGGCGTCCCGGCCGGGCGCGGCGACGCAGCAGACGCAGGACAAGCCCACGCCGATGGCGCCTGACACGGCACAGGCGGCGACGCTGGACCGCGGCCAGTTTGACGCGTACCTGACGCGCGGCCAGGACGCCGTGGCGCGGCGACAGTGGGATGAGGCGCAGGACCTGTTTGAGAAAGCCAAGAAAATCGACACGATCCATCCGCGGCCGACGGAAGCGCTGAACCTCATCAACCGCGAAAAACGCAACGGCGCCAAGTTCACGCAGGCAGAAGCGGCGTTTGCCAAGCACGACTACGAGGCGGCGATTCAGGCCAACAAGTCGATCTCCCAGGATTCTGTCTACCGCCGCGATGCCAACACAGCGCTGGAAGCCATCGCCGGTTTGCTGGAAATGGACGGCGATGCAGCGTGCCTCGCCAAGGATTGGGTGAAGTGCCAGAACCTGTACCTGATGGCCATCGCGACGGACTTTGCGAAGCCGGAAGTGAACGCCAAGTACGGGAAGGCGATGAAGAAACACCGGCAGTAGAACGCCTTCGGGGGAGGGCCACATGAAACACAACAACGACACGATTACCTCAACGCTGATCGAGGACCGGCGATTTGCGCCGCCCAAGGCGTTTGCCGCGCGCGCGCACCTGCGCGATCCAGCGGCGGCCAAGGCGCTGCGCGAGTCCGCGGCGGCCGATCCCGAAGCGTACTGGCGCCAAGCCGCGCGCGAAGAATTGCGCTGGTCCAAGCCGTTCACCCAAGGGCTCGACTGGTCCAACGCGCCGCATGCCAAGTGGTTTGCCGACGGCGAACTCAACGTCAGCGACAACTGCCTCGACCGCCATTGTGAGGGCGGCCGCGTGCACAAGGCGGCGCTGATCTGGGAAGGCGAGCCGCTCGATGGCAACGAGCCGGAAGTGCGCACGCTGACGTACGGGCAACTGCGCGCGCAAGTGCAGAAGGCCGCGCAAGTTCTGCAGCGGCTGGGTGTGCAGGTGGGCGATCGCGTGGCGATCTACATGCCGCTCATCCCGGAAGCCGCGATCGCGATGCTGGCTTGCGCACGGATTGGCGCGGTGCATTCGGTGATCTTTGGCGGGTTCTCGGCAGAGTCCCTGCGCGACCGCATCCAGGACGCGGGCGCCAAGCTCGTCATCACAGCGGACGGCGGCTGGCGGCGCGGCCAGGCGCTGCGGCTGAAGGACGTCGTCGACGAGGCGCTGGGCCACGGGACCCATGGCGTGCAGAACGTGCTGGTGGTGCAGCGGACGCGCGAAGACATCGCGATGCAGCCGGGGCGCGATCACTGGTGGCACGAGCACATGGAGGCAGCCAAGGCGGTCGGTAAACCCGTGGCGGTGCCGGCGGAGCATCCGCTGTTCATCCTCTACACCTCGGGCACGACGGGCAAGCCCAAGGGCATCCTGCACACAACCGGCGGCTACCTGACGCACGTGACGCGCACGTTCAAGCAGGTGTTCGACATTCGCGACGACGACCTCTACTGGTGCACGGCGGACGTCGGCTGGATTACCGGCCACAGCTACGTGGTCTACGGCCCGCTCGCGGCCGGCGCCACGGTGTTCCTGTACGAAGGCGCCCCGGCGTTCCCCGACAAGAACCGCTTCTGGGACATCATCGAGCGCCACCGCATCAGCATTTTCTACACCGCGCCAACCGCGCTGCGGACGTTCATGTCATGGGGCGAGGCGCCGATTCTCAAGCACGACCTGACGTCCCTGCGCTTGCTGGGGACGGTCGGCGAGCCGATCAATCCGGCGGCGTGGGTCTGGTACCATGAGGTCATCGGCGGCGGTCGATGTCCGATTGTCGACACCTGGTGGCAGACCGAGACGGGCGGCATCCTCATTGCGCCGCTGCCGGGGGTGCAGGAATGCGTGCCGGGAACGGCGACGCTGCCGCTGCCGGGCGTGCTGCCGGAGATCGTCGGCCCGGACGGCGAGGCGCAGCCGGCGAATGCGGGCGGGCTGCTGGTGCTGAAACACCCGTGGCCGGGCATGGCGCGGACGATCTGGGGCGATGACGAGCGGTTCAAGGAGACCTATTTTTCGCGCGTCCCCGGCATCTACTTCACCGGCGACGGCGCGCGGCGCGATGCCGACGGCAACTTCTGGATCATGGGCCGCGTGGACGACGTACTGAACGTCTCGGGACACCGCATCGGCACGATGGAGGTCGAGTCAGCACTGGTGAGTCACCCGCTCGTGGCGGAAGCGGCGGTTGTCGGTCGGCCGGATGCGGTCACGGGCCAGGCGCTCGTGGCCTTCGTGACGCTGACGGCGGGCACCGCACAGAACCCGGAGCTGGCGGAAGCGCTGCGGCACCATGTGGCGCATGAAATTGGCGCGTTGGCGCGACCTGCGGAAGTTCGCTTCGCGGCGGCGCTGCCCAAAACGCGGTCGGGCAAGATCATGCGGCGGCTGCTGCGCGAATTGGCTGGCCAAGGCACGGTTTCCGGCGATACGTCGACGCTGGAGGATTTTGGCGTGCTCGAGGCATTGCGGGCGAGCGAAGACTGAAGGTCAAGGCCGCGTTTCGGCGTCCAACGCTTCCACGGCGTGCACCGCGGTATGCGGCACGGTCCACAGCTGCAGTTCGCCGATGACCAGATCGGTAATCCCCATCAGGATGGCCGAGCTCGGACGCTTTTCGTGCAGCCACAAGTAGCTGCCCGCGCCCAGTGCGACAACCGCGGACAGCGTGTGATCCAACCAGCCGCCCACCTGACGTTCGCGGCTGGCGCGGGCGCGCAACTCGGCTTCCGCCATGCGCAGCTGGATCTCCACGGGCGCATCGAGCAGCGACTCCCAGCGCTGCAGTGGCTTGACCGGCGTCAGCGCCATGCCGGCGACCGCGAGCCAGGACGTCGTAGCGCCCACTTGCGAATCGCCGCGAAAGCCCGGATCGCTCGCCAATACCGCCAAGCCGGTTTGCACGCCGCCCGAGCCGGCAAAGAGGCCGGCCCAGCCATACCACCAAATCCGGACGTGGGTTTCGTCGGCGTCCAGCGCCGTGCGCAGGCGCGCGAGGCGATCGGCGGGCTCCTCCGCGCACACGGGCGCAGCGGGGCAAGTCAGGAGCAGCGCGAGCAGCGCGGCGCGAAGGTGGCGAAACGACATGGGACCCCTTGCACACAAGACCCGCCGAGTGTGCCGACCGGAGTCGGTGCGGTCAACGCACGGCCGAGTCAGCGCAACGAGCCGTAGTCGGGCGGCGCGCTGACAACCGCTGCAACCTGGTGGTTCACCGCGAGGCCCGCGAGCAGCGCCAGCACGAGGACAAGCCCGGCAAAACGCCAGACGGCAATTGGCGTAGGCGCAGGGTCAGGCGGCGTCGGCGGGTCGGCCTGCAGCGCAACCGCGGCCAGGAGGACCATCGACCCGAGATAGGGGATCCCACCCAGCAGCAGAATGCAGACGTGCATCGCGATCAGACCGAAGGCCACGGCCTGACGGAGACGCGCGCCAAACAGCATCAGCGGCCCCGCGAGTTCAAAGCCGACGGTCAGCACGGCGAGGCCGCGGACAACGGCCGGCGACAGGGCGACCCACGCGCGGAGGGGCGCGACGACGTCACCAGGCGCCAGGCCATCCTGGGAGAGAATGATGGCCTGAATCTGGACGCCCGACAGCCACGGCAAGCCACTGTAGGCGAGCTTGCTCAAGCCCGCGCTGAAGTACGCGGCGCCGAGGAGGGCAATGGTGCCTGTGCGCGCGAAGCCCTCATCACCGCGGCGCCACGCGAGGCCACACAGCCAGCCGAGCAGGCACACGCCGCTGAAATAGAGATTGCGCGCTGGGCCCCCAGCGAGGTCGGCGTGGAGCGTTGTCAACGCCCCAAGCAGGAGGAGCGCGACGCTGCCAGCGCGCCAACGGTCAGCCGCGCCGGCGAAGCGAAGGGCGGCGAGCACGCCACAGCCAACGAGGACACCGCGCGTCCAAGGGTGCGCAAGGGCAACCGCCAACGGCGACGCCCCGCGGGCATGTTGGGCCGCAGTCCCGATGAACCAAAAGAGCGACAGGAGATCCAACCCGACAAGCGCGGCGAGCAGACGCCGTAACGACGGAGGCGCGGCCCAACGCTGCGGGTGCGAATCGATCATCGCAGGACCGCGCAACGGGCGATACGGCAGTCGTCGCTCAGCACCGGCACCTCGCCCGGCCGCAGACGCCACGTGCGGGCGACGAGCGCCATCGGCTCCCCCTGCGCGCGGTCCGGCATGCGGTGGAGCTCAATGCGCCGCAGCAGCTCATCGGTCTTGTGCCGCAGCCCGAGTGGAGGACAGTTGTCGTAAGGCCCACGGACGGGCGCGTCGCAGGCGAAACTGCCAAAATCGCCGATCCGGTGTACGCCTCCGCCCGCATCCAGCAGCAGCAACCCCGTCTGGCCAGGTTGCGGCATCTCCGAGTACATCGAAAACGTGTCCAACGGGTAGACGAGCGACGCGTTCAACTGCCCGAACCGGGTGTCCACCCGCACCGCCCACGCCAGCGCGACATACGCCAGCGCGCACACGATGCCAAAGCGTTGCTGCGGGGTGAGGAAGGCGTTCACGTGGCCTCGGACGTCATGCTTGAACCAGGTACCGGGAACGGGACTTGAACCCGTACGAGCTTGCGCCCTGGGGAGTTTAAGTCCCCTGCGTCTACCGATTCCGCCATCCCGGTGACCGCTCCCTCGACGCAGCGCCAGCGCGCTGCGCCAAAAGCGCGAACGGCCTGCCAGGTTTGTCCTGACAGGCCGCCGCATCATGCTCAAGCTAGAACTGAATTACCAGTTCTTGCCGATTGTCTGGCCCCAGCCGCCGCCGCCGCCCGTGGCGTTGTAGACGCCGTTGGAGATTTCCAAGTGGTACTGCGCGCACAGGACGCCGGAGGTCCGGTAGATGTGCACGTAGTACTGGGCGCTGTCGTCGATGCACTTGGTGTAGTCCCAGCCGCCGGGAATCGGCGCGCCCCAGTTGCTCGTCGGGTCCAGATACTGGCTCCAACCGCTCCACGGACCGCGGCGCGAACCGTACGAACCCCATTCGCTGGCGTACGAGAGGCCGCCGACGTTGCTGTAGCCCGGGTCGCCCTGGAACGTGTCACCCGTGGAGCACGGGCATTCGCCGTATTCCTCGTAGTGGCCAGTGCCATTGCCCGGGCGCCAGTCCTTGAAGTACGTGAACCAGTTGAAGTCCTGCTGCGCGCAGCAGACCTGGTTCCAACCCGGCGTGGAGGACGGCTGCGAGCCGCCCGAAGCGCCGCCGGCGCCATTGGGCCAACCGGGCGCGGACTGGAAGGCCGCGGAGCCAGCGGGCGGAGTCGCGCTGGGCGGGCAGCCGCCGCGGTAGATGTCGAACACGACGCCGGACACTGCGGGCGAGAAGACCGCGCGGACGTTGTAGTGATCGCAGCCGCCGTTGCCGTCGCCGTAGTCCTGACCGTAGAAGGTGAACCAGTCGTGGTCGTTGGTGTCCGCCACGATGCCCGTGATGCTGATCAACGTGCCCGAGTTCAACGTGTTGTTGCCCGTCGTGCCGTCGTACAACGTGCCGAGGTTGGTGCTGGCGCCACCGCACGAGTCATTGTTCAAGTACGTGGGCGATTGCGCGTTCTCGTACTGGTCAACCGCGTAGCAGTCGCAACCCGCGAGGCTCAGGTTGGTGTCGACGTAGCCCGTCTTGCACGTCGCCTGGACACACGCGCCCACGCTGCACACGCCCGTCGCGTTCGGGAACAGGTTGGCGCACGAGGCGCTGGCCTGCTCGTCCGTCTGGCCGTTGCAGTTGTCGTCGACGTTGTTGCAGAGCTCCGTCGCGTTGGGCTTGATGCCGCTGTTGCCGTCGTTGCAGTCGCCGCCGCCTGACGTGCAGATCGCCGGCCACAAACCCGTGGTCGCGTTCTTCACGGTCGTCAGCGCCGAGGTGCAGTAGCCGTCCGCGTCCCCATTGCAGCCTTCATCGACGGTCGCGTTGCAGTTGTTGTCGTAGCCGTCGCAGCGGTTCTCCGTCAACGTGTGGTTGCAGTTCGCGCCGCAAGCCAAACCGTTGTCGTCGCAGTCATACACGCTCGGCGCGCCCTTGACGGCAACGCTGTAGCTCCAGAAGCCCGAGGCCGCGCACAGCGATTTGTTGCTGTTGATCGGCTCGCCGTCCTGGTCGCCATCGAAGTAGAACAGCGTGCCGTTGGTCGGGCTGTCGTCCGTCAAGCCGTTGCAGTTGTCGTCCAGGCCGTTGCAGACCTCGGGCTTGCCCGGGTTGATGTTGACGTTGGCGTCATTGCAGTCGCCACCGCCCGACGAGCACACCGTCGGCGTGCCGACCGTGACCTTGGCCGAGCTGCAGTACGCGTCGCCATCGGCGTTGCACGCTTCATCGGTACCGCTGACGCAGTTGTTGTCCTGGTTGTCACAGATTTCCGTGGCACCCGGGTTGATCAACTTGTTGGTGTCGTCGCAGTCCGTGCCGATGCCAGTCGCCTGGTTCGGGCAAACCGTGTTGACCGTGACCGTCTTGCCGAGGGCGCAATAGCCGTCCTTGTCCACGTCGCAACCTTCGTCCACCTGCAAGAATGCATCGCAGTTGTTGTCTTTGTTGTCGCAGATTTCAGTCGCGCCCGGGAACACGGTGTTGCTCGCATCATTGCAGTCACCGCCAACCGTCGCGCGGTAGAACGGTGTGGAAGCCGACGCCACGCACTGGCACGCCGTGCTGCCGGTGATGCCGAAGCCGTCGCCATCCGCGTCCAGATAGAACGTCGTGCAACCGTTGGCGTTGGCGGCGTTGAGGCTGCCGTCGCAGTTGTCGTCGTAGGCCGTCGTGCAGTTTTCCTTGACGCCCGGATTGATCAGGGCATCGAGGTCGTTGCAGTCATTGCCGGCGCCGGCGCTGACGGTGGCCGGGCAGACCGCGGGCGAGCCGAGGCTGACGGTCATCGAGGAGTCGCAGTAGCCGTCCTTGTCGTCGTCGCAACCTTCATCGATCTTGCCGCTGCAGTTGTCGTCCGCGTTGTTGCAGAGTTCCGGCTTGCCGGGGTTCAACAAGTTGGAGACCACGCCGTTGACGGTGCCCGCATCCGCGCAGTCATCGCCAGCCTTGGTGACGCCGACGGCCGGCTTGGGGCTGTTGGTGCACAGGGCCGTGCTCGTCATGAGCATCGCCGCGTCGCAGTAGCCGTCCAAGTCGTCGTCGCAACCGCCGTCCGCGCCGTTCTTGCAGTCGTTGTCGATGCCGTCGCAGACTTCCAGGGCGGACGGGTTGACCGCGGCCTTGGTATCGTCGCAATCGGTGTTGACGAGCGAGGTGAACGTGCCGGTCTGGTAGCAGCTGGTCTGGCCCGCGCCCGTACCGTAGCCGTCCGCGTCCGCGTCCGTGTAGAAGCGGGTCGAGAGGATCAGGTTGGTCGTCGGGTTGATCACCCCGTCGCAGTTGTCGTCGTACTGCGTGGAGCAGTTCTCCGGCTGGCCCGGGTGAACGTTGGCGTTGCTGTCGTCGCAGTCGCCGCCGCCGGCCGAACAAGCCGCCGGGGTGCCCACGACCACGCCGACGCAGTAGTGATCGCCGTCGGTGTCCTTGCACGTCTCGTCAATGCCGCCCACGCAGTTGTTGTCGATGCCGTCGCACAGTTCCGCCGCGCCGGGGTTGATCGCCGCGCCGGTCGCGATGGTGTCGTTGCAGTCACCGCCGCCAAAGATGCACGCCGCCGGCTTGCCGACCGTTTGCATCGCTGAATCGCAGTACTTGTCGCCGTCCTTGTCGCAGTTCTCGTCGGTGAGGCCGTTGCAGTTGTTGTCGAGACCGTCGCAGATTTCGACCTTGGCGGGATTGACGCTCGCGGTCGTGTCATCGCAGTCCAACGTGCCGACGCCAGTGGTGAGCGGGCAGACGGTGTTGGAAGCGTAGATGACCGTCATGGTCTTGTCGCAGTACGAATCCTTGTCGTCGTCACAACCTTCGTCTTTCACGCCGTTGCAGTTCTGGTCGACGTTGTCGCAGATTTCCGCGCGGCCCGGGTAGACGGTGTTCAACGTGTCGTCGCAGTCGCCCGCGCCGAAGGTGCAGGCCGTGATGGTGCCGGTAGCGCCGACAACGATCATGTTGGCGTCGCAGAACTTGTCACCGTCGTCGTCGCAGCCTTCATCCGTGCCGGTGGCGCAGTTGTTGTCCAGGTTGTCGCACTTCTCGACCTGACCGGGATTGACGCTCGCGTTGGCATCGTTGCAGTCGCCGCTGAGCGAGGACACGTACGTGCCCTGCGCGAAGCACTGGCAAGCGCTGCCGCCGGAGCTCGGGCCGTAGCCGTCCTTGTCCGCGTCGACGTAGAACAGCGCGCATCCCGTTGCGTTCACGTCGTTTTGCGTGCCGTTGCAGTTGTTGTCGACGTTGTCGCCGCAGACTTCCGTCTTGCCGGGGTTGACGGCGGCGTTGGTGTCGTCGCAGTCGCCGAGCAGGCCGCCGGTGCCGGTGTTGATGACGTACTTGCCGGCCGCCGTGCAGGTGCACTGCGAGACGCTCACGCCGTACAGGTCGCCGTCGTTGTCCAGGTAGAACGTCGTGCAGCCGGTGGCGCCGTTATCGTTGATGCCGCCGCTGCAGTTGTCGTCCGCGCCGGTCGCGCAGTTTTCGTTCACGCCCGGGTTGATGGAAGCGAGGCTGTCGTTGCAGTCGCCGCCGCCGAAGGTGCAGATCGGCGGCTTGCCGATCGTCGTCATCGTCGAGTCGCACCAGTGGTCGCCGTCATCGTCGCAGCCTTCGTCGATCGTGCCATTGCAGTTGTTGTCCTTGCCGTCGCAGATCTCAATCAAGCCCGGGTGGACGAGGTTGTTCAGGTCATCGCAGTCGCCGGGGTTGGTGCCGGTGTTGGTGCCGGTCGAGACGCAGTAGCACGTGGTCGGCTTGTTCTTGTCCGAGTACGTGTCGCCGTCCATGTCCACGCCGTAGGCCGTGCAGCCGTTGGCGTTGATGTCATTGTTGCTACCGTCGCAGTTGTCGTCCCACGTCGTGGCGCACTGTTCCTGCTGGCCGGGATTGATGTTCTTGTTGGTGTCGTTGCAGTCGTTGCCGCCGAGGGTGCAGATGGGCGGCGTGCCGACCATGACCATGTTGGCGTCGCAGTAGAAGTCCTTGTCGTCGTCGCACCCTTCGTCGGTCGTGCTGCTGCAGTTGTTGTCGACGCCGTCGCACAACTCGGCCTGGCCGGGGTTGATCGCCGCGTTGGTGTCATTGCAGTCATTGCCGCCGGCGGCGCAGATGTTCGGGAAGCCGACGGTGGTCATCGACGAATCGCAGAACAAGTCGCCGTCGTCGTTGCAGCCTTCGTCGACGCCGCTCACGCAGTTGTCGTCGATGTCGTTGCACTTCTCGGCCTGGCCCGGGTGAACGGTCGCGAGGTTGTCATTGCAGTCGGCGCCGGCGCTCGGAAGCGCGGTGTACTTGTTGGCGCCCACGCAATAGCACTTGGTCAAGCCGGTGAGGCCGTAACCGTCGGAGTCAGCGTCGAGCGCGAACACGGTGCAACCCGTGGCGTTCACGTCGTTGGTGTCGAGGTTGCAGTTGTCGTCGGCCGGCGTCGCGCAGTCCTCCGCCTGGTTCGGATGGATGCTGGCCTGCGTGTCGTCGCAATCGTCGCCGGTCGTCGCTTTGTAAGCGCCCGCCGCGGTGCACAAGCACTTCGACGCGTTCAGGCCGTACCCGTCGCTGTCCGCGTCCTGGTAGAAGTTCGTGCAATTGGTGGCGCCGATGTCGTTCTGGCTGCCGTTGCAGTTGTCGTCCTTCGTGTTGCCGCAGATTTCCGGAGCGCCCGGATTCACGGTGTTGTCGTAGTCGTCGCAGTCATTGACGCCCTTCGAGCAAACCGCGGGCGTCGGCGCGATGATCGCGTAGGTCGCATCGCAGTAGCCGTCGCCGTCCTTGTCGCAGCCGTTGTCGACCACGCCGTCACAGTCATCATCGACGTTGTCGCACACTTCTTGCAGCAAGTTCGGATGGATCGCGCCGTTGTTGTCGTTGCAGTCCGCGCCGCCGTTCGGGCAAATGGCCGGCGTGCCAACAAGCGTCTTGGACGCGTCGCAGTAGCCGTCCAGGTCCTTGTCGCAGCTCTCGTCCGTGCCGGCCGTGCAGTTGTTGTCGATGCCGTCGCAGATTTCCGCAGCCGCCGGATTGACCGTGTCGGCGGCGTCATTGCAGTCGCCGTTCACGGACGCGGTGAAGTTGCCCGACGGTGCGCACTGGCACTTGGAGCTCGCCGTGCCGTAGCCGTCCTGGTCGACGTCCGCGTAGTAGGTCTGGCAAAGCAGCGCGCCGGAGTCGTTTTGCGACCCGTTGCAGTTGTTGTCGATGCCGTCACCGCAGATCTCGATCTTGCCCGGGTTGACGTTGAAGTTCGCGTCGTCGCAGTCGCCGCCGCCGTTCGGGCACGCGGAGGTGCCGGCGGTGATGGTCTTGCCAGTCGCGCAGTAGCCGTCGCCGTCGCCGTCGCAGCCGTTGTCGACAACGCCATCGCAGTCGTCGTCGATGCCGTTGCAGGATTCCGCAACGCCCGGGTTGATGAGCGAGTTGTTGTCCGCGCAATCCGCCGTCTTCTTGGCCTTGAACAGGCTGACCGCGTTGCAGAAGCACTTGAACGACTTGGTGCCGTAGCCGTCGTTGTCCGCGTCGCTGAAGAAGACGGTGCAGTTGAGGGCGTCCTGGTTGTTCAGGTTGCCGTCGCAGTCGTCGTCGTCCGCCGTGAAGCAGTCTTCCTGGACACCGGGATTGATGATGGCGCTCGTGTCGTTGCAGTCGCCGCCGCCCGCCGGGCAAACCAGCGGCGCGCCGAGGACGATCATCGAGGAGTCGCAGAAATGGTCACCGTCGTCGTCGCAGCCTTCATCGACCTGGCCGTTGGAGTTGTTGTCGATGTTGTCGCAGAGTTCCTGACCGGCCGGATTGATGGTCGGATCGTTGTCATTGGTGTCGCCGGGGCCGCCCGGGCAGACGCCCGGCGCGCTGCCGCCAGAACCCATGCACGTGACCTGGACGTCGAGCGTCTTGGCCTGGCCGCTGCAGCCGTCGCCGAGGAGCGAAGACGCCACCGTGAGGGAGCAGTTGGACTTGCCGAGGCACGCCGTCTTGATCGCTTGCAGCGCGGACCCGCCCGAGCAGGTGCCGGCCTTGTACGTGCCGCACATACCCGTCGGATTGCCAAAGCTGGCGAAGTCGACCGCGGTGATGGTTCGACCCGCTTCGCATTGCAGGGAGACAATGGAGCCTTCCGGGCCCTGGCCGCACTGCTTGCTCGTCACGCCGATGGACACGTAGCCCATCGTCGCATCGCAGTAGCCGTCGACGTCGTCGTCGCACCCTTCGTCGAGGAGGCCGTTGCAGTTGTCGTCGACGTTGTTGCAGATTTCCGTCGCGCCCGGGTGAACGAACGCATCCGCGTCATTGCAGTCGCCCGGCGCCGACGCCGAGAAGTTGCCAGCCGCGACGCAGAGGCACTGCTTGCCGGTGTTGCCAATTGAATTCGCGCCGCTGCCGTCGCCATCGAGATCGAGGTAGAAGTCCGTGCAGCCCTGGGCGTTCTGGTCGTTCTGGGTGCCGTTGCAGTTGTCGTCAATGTTGTTGCCGCAGATTTCGATGAGGCTCGGATTGACCTTCTTGTTGTTGTCGTCGCAGTCGCCGCCCTTGGTGACGAGGTAGTTCGCGCTCGGCAGGCACAAGCACTTGGGATTGCCGCCGCCGAACGTGTCCTTGTCGCTGTCGACCCAATAATTCGTGCAGCCGGTGGAGTTCTCCTCGTCCGTCTGACCGTCGCAGTTGTCGTCCTTCAGGTTGCCGCACAGGTCCGGCTGACCCGGGTGAATCGTGCCAACGGTGTCGTTGCAGTCGCCAATGCCAGCCGAGCAGATCGGCGGATTGCCGACGACCGTCATCGCCACGTCGCAGTAGCCGTCGCCGTCGTCGTCGCACCCTTCGTCGATCTTGCCGTCGCAGTTGTTGTCCACGCCGTCGCAGACTTCGCCGCACGCCGCGTCGCCGCAGCAGGACGCGAGGTCCTGGCAGTCGACAAGGCCGTTGCCGTTGTTGTCCACGCCGTCGTTGCAGATTTCCGGCGCGCCGCACGTCACGGTCAGCGTGAGCTGCGTGGCGGTGACCGTCGGCGTGTCCACCATGATGTAGTAGACCTCATTGGCGGCCGCGGCGAAGTTCTTGGTGCCGTTGCCGGTTTCCGCGATGCACTGCAGCGGCGCGCAAACGTCCACAGCGGTGCGGGTCACAAAGACGCGGGCGTCCGGATTGGTCGCGCCGCTCACGGTCAACGTCGCCGGACGCGAGGTCGTGGACGAGAACGTGTAGCCCATTTCTTTGCCGTAGAACAACTTGGTGTCGCAGCCGTACTGCTTGACCGACGAGGTCGAGCCCGTGCCGCCGGTCACGACCGTAATCGTGTCGCCGCAGGCCAGGAGCTGGTTGCTCTTGCAGGTGCAGGTGTTCTGGTAGAGGCACTCGCCCTTGGAGCAGGTGTCCACCGTGCAGTCGTCGGTGTCGTCGCAATCGGCGTCGCCGAGGCAGTCGATGAAGCCGTTGTTAAAGAAGTTGAGGATGCGCGCCATCATCGCGGACGGCGGGTCATTGCTGAGCGCGCCGGGCATGACGCCGGCGAACGGGATCGAGGAGGCGACGGTGCGGAAGCCCGCGTCGTCATCGTGACCGACCTGGACCCACGGCTTGTCGTTGGTGCCGTTGCTCATCAACATGTTCTGCGTGCGATGGATTTCGTCCTTCGCCGAGATCGAGTCGTTGTTGTTGTTGAACGCGTCCGAGAAGCTGAAGCCGAAGTTGTAGGTGTACGGCACGCCGTTCACCAGCTTGCTCAGATCCTTGTAGATGCTGCGGCCGAGCAGGTCGGGCGCGATGCCTTCATTGACGCTGTCCGCGAGGCCGTTGACCTTGAACGATCCGTGCAAGACGGTCGGCGTGTCATAGGCCCACGTGTCGCCGCCTTCCATGTAGAGGCGACCGCCGCCGGCGAGGTAAGTCTGGAACTTGGCGGCGCTCACGTCGTCCAACTGGAAGTTGTCCGGGTAGACGCCGAGGACGAGGAACACCGCCTCGAACTGCGCGAAATCCGGGTACAGACCGATGTCATCGATGTGCTGGACAACCTTGGTCGGCGCAGCGGCGTGGAGGCCCGCAACGATCGCGTCGCCCATGGCCGTCGGCACCTGCGTCGGACGGAGCACGAGGTAGCCGCCGTTGTAGGTCACCGTCACGTTGAACGTGCAGATGCTGTACAGCGCGCCGTCCGTCACCTTGATCTTGACGGTGTGCGTGCCGATGTCCGCCGTCGTGAGCGGGTTGATCGTCATCGTGCTGTTCCACGACTTATCGATCCAGAAATACAGGGCGCTCGACAGCGTGATGAAGGACGGGCCTTCGACCATCTGGAAGGAGAGGATCGCGTCAGCGTCCGGATCCTTGGCCTTGAGCGGAATCGTCTTCTTGTTCTGGAACGGGACGACCTGGTTGACCGGGCACTTGACCATCGACGGCTTGCTGCCCTTGACGATGCACACGTTGTCCAGGCTGAAGGACGTGACGTCAAAGGTCGACGCGCCCTGCATGCAGAAGGCGAGGCGGAGGCCGTTGGAGCCAGTCAGGGTCGTCGGCAGCGTGACGTCGAGCGTCTCCGGGCCGATGTTGTTGGTCGCGACGACCGAGTCGATGACCTGGGCGGTCGCCCAATCGGCGTTGGCGCCGTCAAGCGAGCCGAGAATCGTGATCTGCGTCGAGTTGGAATTCCACTCGAACGCGCGGTCGTACTGCATCGTGATCTTTTTCGCGCCGGCCGCCTGAATGATCGGCGACTGCAGACACGTGCCGTAGTTGGTCTTGGTCGGCGTCCAGGAGAAGTTGGCGTAGCCATCCGGGCCAAGCGAGCCGGTGTGCTGGACCGACCAGTTGGTCGTGGACGAGTTGTCCGCGAACATCGGATTCCAGCCCATGCCGTGCAGCGTGGTGTTGGTTTCAAACGACTGGCAGTAGCCAATGTTGACGGTGCAGATGTCCTGATCCTGCGGCGCGCACGCGGTCGAGCCGTTGCCCTTGCCCGAATCGACGCAGACGCCCTTCTGGCATTCCGTGTTCAGGTACGCGCAGTCGACGTCCTGGCTCTCCGGCTTGCAGCAAAGGAGAATGCCGGCCTGCGTCTCGCTGTGGATGCAGCTGTGCTGTTCCGTGCAGTAGTCGGCGGTGCAATCGTTGTGGTCGTCGCAGTCGAACTTGTCGATGCAGCAGTCCTTGATCGCGGAGTTGTGGCAGTGGTTGGCCGCGTCGCAGTAGTCCGCGGTGCACAGGTTGTTGTCCTGGCAGTCGATGCCACCCACCGCGGATTCCACCGTGCACTCGGTGCAGTTCGGATCCGCGACCGTGTAGATGCAGGTGTAGTGATCGCCGACCGGCTGGGTCGTGTCGCAGATGTCGGCGGTGCACTTGTTGCCGTCAAAGCAGTCCGCGTTGCTCTTGCAGCAACCGTTCTTCGGCGCCGTGTGGTGGCACTGGTTGGACGCGCAGTAATCGATCGTGCAGGAATCGCCGTCGTCGCAGATGGTCAGCGCGTCGGCGTCGCTCGTGCAGCAGCTCGGGACAGCCGGGAACGTGCACTGGTTGTTGACGCACTTGTTGGCGGTGCAGACGAGCTTGTCGTCGCACTGCGCATCGCCCGTGCAGCAGCCTTCGGCCGCGCTGTGCGTGCAGACGCCGCAACCGGTCGTCAGGTCGCAGGCGTCGATCGTGCAGCCGTTGCCGTCGTCGCAATCAAGCGCCGTCGCGCACGTGTACGGATTGGGCTTGTGGATGCACTGCGCGTTCGAGCCGCAGACGTCCAACGTATGGCAATCCTGATCGTCGCAGTCGGTCGGCGTGTTGCAGCAGCCGTTGACGCCGTTGGGCACGTGGACGCAGGTGTTGTTGTCCGCGTCGCAAGCCGGCTGCTGCGGCGCGACGTAGGTCGCGATGTGGAAGTCGGCGGTCGTGTTCGTCCAGGTCGTCGTCGGATCGTAGCCCGGGCTCCACGACGAACCGCCGGGATACACGTCGGTCACGTTCGCGTCGTAGGCTTCTGCCGTAATCGCCGCGTTGTTCGCATGGAAGATGAGGAAATAGGTCGTGCCCGCGGCAACGATCGGCGTGCCGACGGTCGTGACGGAGATCTTCTGGAAAGTGCCGGTCGAAGGCGGCAGGATCTGCGTCGCCATCGCGCCCAGCAGCTTGCCACCAGCCGACGGCGAGGCGTCGTAAAGCGACACTTCAACCACCGCGCCGATCGCAGTATTCGTGTTCAGATACAGGTCAACATGCGTGAGGACGCCAGACTGCGTCGCGACGAAGGACTGCGCCTGGTACGTGTTGCCGATCGGCGAGATGAAGTTCATGGCGCCGGTGATCGCGAGATCGCCGGATTCCGCGCCCACGCCGCCGCAAGCGGTTTGGATCTTGCAGCTGTCGATCGTGCACAGGTCCTTGTCGTCACAGGTCGTGTTGCCGGGCTCGCAGCAGTTCGGCTTGTTGCCGTCGACCGGGTAGAGGCAGCCGTGGTTGATGCAGAGGTCCGCGGTGCAGAGCTTGCCATCCGTGCACTGCGAATCCTGATCGCAGCAGAGCGGATCGGTCTGCATGTGCAGGCACTGGTGCTGGGCCACGTTGCAGTTGTCCGTCGTGCAGAACTTTCCGTCATTGCAGTCGTTCTTGACGTTGCAGCATTCCGCGGTCTTGCTGTGCACGCAGGAACCGCTGGTCTCGCCGGCGTTGAGCGGGCAAGTGTCTACGGTGCAGATGTTGCCGTCGTTGCAGTCCGCGATCGACGCGCAGCATTCAATGACCGGCGGGTGCTGGCACTGATTGTTGACGCAGATATCCTGGGTGCAGCCATCGGCGTCCGCGCAGTCCGGGTTGATCTGGCAGCAGGTTCCCGGCGGGAAGGCGGGATTCGGGTCGTGCTTGCACTGCGTCCAACCGCCCGTCTGCGCGTTGCCGCAGGAGTCAATCGTGCAGATGTTCTTGTCGTCGCAGGAGTTGTTGTACGTGTCCGAGCAGCAGTCCTGGCGATCGCCGTTGATGGCGAAGCGGCACTGGAGGCCGATGCAACCGCCGATCTTGCACGGATCGGTGCTGGGGCATTCGCTGTCCTGGCAGCACGCACCCGCGGGCTGGTTGTGGATGCAGGTGCTGGAGGCGAGATCGCAGCTGTCGATCGTGCAGGGCTTGCCGTCGTCGCACTTGGCAAAGCCGACGCAGCAGGTGTCGGTCGGGAGCGTGTGCGTGCACTTGCCCTTGGCGCCGGTCAGATCGCACGCGTCAACTGTGCAGCTCACGCCGTCTTCGCAGTCGCCCTGGACCAAGCAAGCCGAGCACTTGGAATTCGGGGAGTTCGGGTTCAAGCAGGATTCGCCGGGCGCGCAGAACCAGTCGTCCGTGCAGCAGTTGGCCATCGCCTGGTACTGGCACTTGCCGGCGATGCAGATCTCAGCCGAGCAGAGGTTGCCGTCGTCGCACTCCGCGTCCGTCTTGCACTTGGGGCTGCCCGGATCGAGCGGATCGCTGATCAGCTGAACCGGACGCTTCGTGCGCGCTTCCGGATTGGTCAGCTCGGTGCCGGTCGAATCGGCCAGGACACACTCAAGGGTGTAGAGGCCCTGCGTGTAGCCGATGTTGGAGATCAGCACCATGTCCGGCTTGCCGGGCACGAAAGCCTCAGGCAGCGCGGTCGGATTGCTGTTGTAGACGGTCGCACCGCCGTTCACGCGGCAGTGGATCTCGCCCTGGCCTACGCCCAGCGGGAAATTGCTGACCGAGAGCTGGATGAACGGCGAGCAGTCGGTCGCAACCGTGCAGGCGGTGCCCGTCGTCGCGCACAGACCCGCTTGACAGGGCGATCCCGGGATCGTGTTCGTGCCACCCGTGCCCAGGTAGTAGATGTTGCCCGTGGTCGTCGGCAGGAGGAACGTCGCCGTCGGATTACCGCCGCTCAACGCAAACGTCTCGACGCCGAATTCGCCGTCGACACCGAGTGCGAAGTCGCCGGTCGCGTCCTTTGGCGCTTCCTGTTGGGGATCCTGGCAAGCCCACATCGAGAGCGACACGAGCAAAACCGCGAACAGCGCGACGCGCGGAGCACGTCCAACATGCTGATTTCGCATTACAATCCTCCTAGGCCGAATGGGCATACGACCGCTGTCGGTTAGCCCGATTCCACGACAGCCCGATTTCTAATCGGTGCAACGAGTTGCAGGGGATCGCAACGTTCGCATGCAGACAGGGACGGTTCATTTGGTCTGACCGCTATGCCCCTTGGCGCAGCAGTCGGACCATTTGACGCTGCTCAGTTCACACCCGCTCCAGCTTCTTTCCGCCTCCAGCTTTGCGCCAGGGCCAGTTTGCACTGGTTCTGGCTCGCACTGATTTCGGCTCGCACTGAATCTGGCCCGCACTGAGCGGTTCGGCGCACTCTCGGTCATCCAGCTTGCGCCAGACTGCCCGGTTGTTCGCCAGACCTCGTCACTGGTTGTTGTTCGCGACCGTGAAGTCGCAAACAGTCACTGATTGTTGTCGACGACGGGGGGGCCGCAGACAGCATCGGCGCGCAGCTCGTAGCTGCGAACCGTGTGGTCGCCTTGCATCTGCGCTCAACAGGGGCGGTTGAGCATCAAGGCGAACCGTGATCGTTTGGCGAGGTGGATCAGACCCAGCGTACACGAACACGTGGGGTGCCTGTGCCGAAACGCAGGACCCTCCCGTTTGCAAGGCTATCAAAGCAAAGTCGACAACGCAACTCGTTTCATGGTCGGCGCGCCGCCGTGCCCCGTGATTTGCGGCGGATTTGCCGTGGACGCGGGCGGCGGGGCTGATCGGCATTCCTGGGCGCGTGCTGGAGGCGACGATCGCGGCGCCGGCCGAGCGCGCGAATTGCCGGCCGCGGCGACATCCGAGGCGACGAAAAGACGACCGCCTGGGCGATGGCTGCGTGCGCCGACGGGGCGATCGCCGCGCGCCATTGCGCATGAAAGCCGGATTTGGAGCGGAAATCGAGCCGTGGCGCGGCGAGACCGGAGGCTGAAACAGCAGTCCGGCGACCAGCAGTCGCTTGTGCGACCCGAGCCGATGTCGCATTGGCAAAATCCGCCGCGACAGTAAGATCCAAAACACGTGGTGTTTGGAGCGGGAAATGGGATTTGAACCCACGACATCGACCTTGGCAAGGTCGCGCTCTACCGCTGAGCTATTCCCGCGTCGCCCTGTCAGCCAGAAGCCAACCGAACAAGCGCGTGGCAGGATAACCGAATCACAGCCTGTGTCAAGCGTGTGCCTGCACAGCAGCGCCGCGACGGCGGCTATTCCGTCCGCATATCCACGTTTACCGTCGCCGTTTGACCGGGCTTCACGACGACGCTGACCGTCTTCTTCGTGTCGCCTTTGGTTAGCGTCAATGCATACTTGCCCGCCGGCAACTCGGTCTTCACCGGCGTCAGGCCCAGGTCCTTGCCTTTGGCCGACACTTTCGCCCACGGCTGCGCAGTCACCACGATCTTCCCGGGCTCCGCCGGTGCAGTGCGCGCGCTATCCGTCCGTTTTTCTTTCTCTTTCTCCAGCGACAGCACAAACGTCTCAATCTGCGGGTTCTTGACCACGAAGTCCTGGCGCTCGCTGCGGTAGCCTTCCGCTTTGGCCTCGACGTGCAGCGTGTCGCCCAGCTTGGCGTCGACGACTTTGGCGTTGGAATTGCTGAGCGCGAGCGCGTGGTCGTTGACGGTGACGGTTGCGCTCGCCGGTTCCACGTGGACGATCACCACGGGGCCAGTCGCAGCCGCAAGCGCGGTCGGCGTTGCCGGCTCCGGAATCTTGACCTCGACGGTGGCGCCGTCCTGATCCAGCTTGTGGTAGACGATCTTCATCCGCTCGCCGGCGCGCGCGAGGATCTTGACCGTTTTGCCCTGCTCGCCGCCAAAGTCGCAGTCGGGCTCCGTGCAGATCGGATTGTCGTCCACAAGGATCTGCTGGGCGCCCGGCGCGTGAATGCGGATGCCGATCTTGTGGGCCTTGGGCGCGACCGCACCTTCCACTGCCGCGCTCGTCGTCCCGGTCGCGTCGCCCGAGGCTGGCTTGCTGCCACCGCCCGCGGCAATGACCGCAATGGCAGCAAGCACGGCCGCGCCCACACCCACGCCCACATACCAGCCCGTGCGCGACTTGGCCGTCGGCGCGCTGTTCGTTTGCCCCCGCTGCACGTGGGACGCTGACGCGATGCCATCCGGCAGGGCCAACGTGTGCTCGTTCGGGCTGGAGTCCAGCGCGATCGTCCGTTCATCCGGAATCCCGCGCGCAGCCGGCTGTGAGCCCGTGACGATGCGCCGCTGTTGCGAATTGGATCCCGGCGCGGGCAGGCCGTTCCTGCGCAGCTGCTCCATCATCGCGACTTCCGCCGCAACGTCGGTGCGCAGCTGCGCGATGTCGTCCGCGAACAGCTCGTGCATGTAGCCTTTGAGGCTCGCGGCATCCGGATCGGCGACCGATGAGTAGTACCACCGCCGCAATTCACCAGCAAAAGCCGCGCAGTCCGCCTGGCGATCCTCGCGCTCGCGCGACAACGCCTTCAACACGATCGCGTCGAGTTCTTTTGGCACGTCAGGATTCAGCTCGGACGGCGCCGGCACTTCCGCTTTCAGCACGTTGTTGAGCGTCTCAAAGTCCGACTCGCCGACAAAAAGCCGCTTGCCGGTCAGCATTTCCCAGAGGCACACGCCCAGCGCGAAGAGATCGCTGCGGGCGTCCAGCGGCTTGCCGCGCGCCTGCTCGGGGCTCATGTACGCGCACTTGCCCTTGACGGTGCCGACGCGGGTCTTGGTGGAGCGGCTGGCGGCCTTGGCGATGCCAAAGTCCATGATTTTCACTTCGCCGCTGAAGGAAACCATGATGTTGTGCGGGCTGACGTCGCGATGCACGATGTTCAGCGGCGCGCCGTCGACCACCCGCGTGTGGGCGTAGTGCAGGCCGAGCGCGGCTTCGATGATGATGTGCACGGCCTGGGCGATCGACAGCGGCTGGGCTTTCTTGGCGCCTTGATCGAGCACGCGCTTCAGGTCCTGGCCTTCCACGTACTCCATCGCGATGTAGAACAGGCCCTCGGCTTCGTCGAAATCGAAGATCTGCACGACGTTGGCGTGCGAGAGGTGCGCTGCAACGCGCGCCTCGTCCTTGAACATCGTGACAAAGCCCTCATCCTCGCTGAAATGCGGCAGGATGCGCTTGATGACGACGACTTTCTCAAAGCCTTCAGCGCCAAGGCTTTTGGCGCGGAAGATCTCCGCCATGCCGCCCATCGCAATCTTTTGGGTCAGGATGTAGCGGCCAAAGGCCTGCGGAAAAGTATTGGCGTTTGCCGAGGCCATCACACGTCCCTGTCGAGCCCGCGGCGCGCGAAGTTCGTACTGTCGAGCCGGCGCCGCGCGAAGTTCATTCCCGACCCGCTGCGGGCGTAGAAAACGCCAAACGCACCGCTTTGAATCAGGCTAACACGCAGTCCAGGCGGAGGCAAACAACTGCCGCGCGTCAAAGTACCGGCCCAGCCAAGCGATTGCCGTGAGTTGCGGTCCGCCGGGCGCAGCCGCGGTCAAGGTGCCGCAGTCGCGCAACCCGATCCGCGGCCCGCGTCTGGCGCCTCGGCTAGTTCTCGTCCTTGAGGTCCTGCATCAGGCGCGCCCAGATCTCGGAGTCGAGCAGGCCTTCCGTATCCGCATCGGCGGCAAAGGCCTCGCGGTTCGTCACGCCCTGCGTGCACTCAAAACACACCATCGAACGGACGCGGAGCGCGTTGGCGTTCATGTAGTCATCCAGACAGGTCGCGAGGAGCAGGTTACGAGACCGCTGGCCGCAACGGAATACGTCATTCAAGCGACGCGGGCGGCTGTTGTCGTCCAAGGCTACGACTGGAAGAGCGTTGCTCATGCGGGATCCTCGTCATGTTGACCTGCTGTGTCCGCCGGAAGCGGGTCGAGCAGGTCAGGTTGGGACCACCGGTGATGGGCATCCTCGCGGGATGCACACGGCACAGGCGGCTGTCGGCGGCGGAGCATAGTCGCCGAGGATAGGGGGTCAAGAGAAGATTGATTCGCTGCGTAATTTCAAGCGACTAGATCCTGTTGCGACAACCATCGCGGCGCGGTGCATGGACTCTGGGAGCGGCAAGTCCTACGCTTGGCGACGTGAAGAAGCACCTGCGAGTTCTGCCGTTCCTTCTGCTGGTCCTTCTGCTGGCGACGACCGCGTCGGCGTTCGATGCGCTGCGGACTGCCGGCGGGCGGGTTGTGCACGCGCCGCGGACGCCGTGGCCGGTGTACGTGCAGGCTGATCCCGTCGACAAAATCAGCGTGGGCAAGCTGCAATCCGTGACGTTGGCGGCCATCGCCGCGTGGAACGCAGTGGCCGATACGCGGGTGCAACTGAGCTATGGCGGCCTCGTGCGCCAGGCGCCGCATCTGGGCGTGTACATCTGGTTGGATCGCGGTTTTTCGTGGGCCAACACGGACGGCACGGCGCGCACGGAGATGGAGTGGGACGCCGACGGCGGCTTGCGGGAAGTGACGATCGCGCTCAACGGCGTCGATTTCCAGTGGATTACCGGCACAACGACGTCCGCGGCGGATGGTCGCCCCGGCGCGGATCTGCAGTCGGTCCTGACCCATCAGCTCGGCCACGCGCTGGGCTTGACGCACACCCACGCTCCGACCGCGACGATGTACTTCTGGGGCACCAACCGCGCCGGCCGCACCCTGACCGCTGACGACGCCCGCAGCCTCCGCTTCGTCTATCCCGCGACCGACGTGACCGCCTCGACGACCTGCGATCCCTGCCGCAGCGACGCCGATTGCGCCGGCACAGGCCGCTGCCTCGTGTGGCCCGACGGATTCGCCTACTGTGCCGCACCGTGCAAGAGCCATGAAGACTGCCCCATCGGCACGAGCTGCGGCGCCTACGCCAGCGGCATCGCCTGCCTGCCCAACGACGGCCATTGCAACGCCGACCGCGCCACCGACCAGCCCGGGGACGCCTGCGCGTCCGACTTTGCCTGCGTCAGCTCTGACCTCTGCATGCCCGTCGCCAACGGCCAGGGCTTCTGCACTTCCGGTTGCAACAGCAGCTTTGACTGTGCCACGGGCGCGACCTGCTCCGCGGGCGCGTATTGCACCGACCACGGCGTCGGCGTCGATGGCGCCGTGTGCCGCGTACCCGGCGACTGCGCCTCCGGCACGTGCGTGGGCTCAGTCCTCCGCAGCGGTTCATGCGCCCGCGGCTGCAGCGGCACGTGCAGCGGCGGCGAAGTGTGCGGCGACGACGGCGTGTGCCGCCCCTCCTGCCAAAACGGCAAGCCCTGCCCCGACGGTTCGGCCTGCAGCGCGGACTACGTCTGCCGCGGACCGCTCGCGATCGGCTGGCCCTGCAGCAGCGGGTACGACTGCGCGACCGGGTCCTGCGTCGCGCTCACGGGCCTGAAATTCGACGCGGTCTGCACCCAATCTTGCGACGTCCCCGCGGACTGCCCCGCCGGCACGGGCTGCAGCCAAACCAGCAAGGGCAAGGTCTGCGTCCCCGGCGCGGCCTTGACCCTGGGCAGCCCGTGCCCATCGACCGCCGCCTGCGGAAAGGGCCTGAACTGCGACTTTGGCCGCACCTACGCCGGATTGGGCACGTGCACCACCGCCTGCGATCCGTTTGGCGACAGCGGCGAGTGCCAGGGCGGCTGGTGCATGTGGAACGGCGACGCGACGACTGCCGCCGGCCTCTGCCGGAGCGACGCGGGCGGCGGCGTGGAGAGCCAAATCTGCGACGAGACCCACGCGTGCCGGAGCGATCTGGTGTGCGCGCAAGCGTCTGGCAACGCAGTCTGCAGCCGGAGCTGCGACCCCAAGGCGCCGGTCTGCGGCGTCGGCCTTGCCTGCATCGCGCTGACTGGCACGACGGCGCGCGGCGCGTGCATGGACGGCGGCACGACGGCGACCGCGCTCCCGCCCACGCATCCGACGACGCCGGTGAATCTGGCAGCGCGGGTTGTGATGCTGCCGCAGGTCGTGCCGGTGGCGGAGTTCAAGCCGGCAACGCCCGCATTGACAACGTCCGGTCAGGCGGGCTGCAACAGCGCGCGTGTCGCGCCAAACGCGTTGGGCTGGCTCCTGGCGCTGGCGGCCGTGGCGCTGTGGACGTTGCGGCGACTACGGCGCAGTTGACCGCACGCGCGCCGCGAGTTCGTTGAGTTCCCGCTCGAGGTTGCGCATCGGCTCGACGAGCTCGCGCTGCACTTCCGCCGCTTCCAGCAAGGAAATATCGAGGTCCGCGAGGGTCTCCGGCGGAAATGACTCGTGCACCGCCCGGCGCCATCCCGCGAGCGCTTGCCGCACGCCGACGTCCAGGCCAATCCGCCCCGGCAGCGCCATCGCAAAGTGCAGCGTGCCCATGCCCAGCAATTTGGCAAAACAGAAGCGGCAGACGTCCTCAAAGCGCTGGGCATTGAAATCGCTGCGTTTTCCAAGACCGACGAGCAGCACGCGGCCAAACGGCAGGCGCCCGGTGATCGGCACCAGCATGGCGTCCTGATAGTGCCCGTCGATGAAGTCGCGCTGCAGCAGCCGCGAGAGCTGGCCGTTGAGCCGCCAGTCGCAAAGCCCGGTCAGGCCCCGCAGCGGCCGATCGTCGGCGAAGCTCGTCAGCACGAGGCACGCATCCTCGCCGCCGGGGAGCTCGTCCACGGCGTCCAGTTTGGGCAGCGCAAGCCGCAATTTCACGGCGTCTCTCCGGAATCGTCGAGGGTCTCCTGGTCGGCAACGGTGGCACTGCCGCCCTTGCCGCCGCGCTTGACCTTCTCGCCGCCGATCTTGGCGGTGGCGCTCTTCTCGACGCCCAGGGCGTTGGCCACGCGATCGAGGATGCCGTTGACGAACGCGCTCGAGTCCTCGTTGCCGAACTTCTTGGCGATCTCGACCGCCTCGTTGATCGCCACCTTGCGCGGCACGCGATCGCCCAGCACCAGCAGCTCCAGCGCGCCGAGCCGCAGGATGTTGCGGTCCACCGCGCTCATGCGATCGAGCTTCCAGTGGTGGGACGCGGCCTGCAGCCGCTGATCCAGCATCGTGCGGTGCTCCACCACGCCTTCCACAAGCTCCGTGCAATGCCGCCGCACGTCCTCGTAGGACGCGGGCCGCTCGCCAGCAAACTTGGTCCAATACTCATTCATCGCCGCATGCAGATCCACTGTGACCCAATCGAGGCCAAACAGGATCTGAAGAGCTGATTCGCGTGCCCGCCGCCGACTACCCATCTGCGCTTCCCCTTGTGACGTCTGCCCGCTTACTTCTGGCCAGCGAGGCGGAGCGCCTCAACCGTTTCAATCGCTGAGAACGCGCATTCCGCGCCCTTGTTGTCAATCGCGAGATCGCCCTTGGGGCCACCCGCGCGCGCAATCGCCTGCGCGTCATTGTCCGTCGTCAGGACGCCAAACAGCACGGGCACGCCGGTCACCAGGCTGACCTGCATGACGCCGCGCGCGCATTCGCCCGCAACAAAGTCAAAGTGCGGCGTGTCGCCGCGAATCACCGCGCCAAGCGTCAGGATCCCGTCGTACTTCTTGGTCTCCGCGAACTTCTTGGCCGCCAGCGGAATCTCAAACGCGCCCGGCACGTAGACGACCGGAATCGGCTCGGCGACGCCGGCTTTCTTGAACGCCGCCAGCGCGCCCTTGAGCAGCGGCTCCGTGATGTGCGCGTTGAAGCGCCCCGCCACGATGGCAAAGTGCATCCCAGCGCCTTTGGGCTGCTGTTTCGGATCGCGTGTCGACTTGGCCATCTTCGGTTCCTGCTTGCGTTAGTTGTGAAGTTGCAGCGTGCTGAAGTCGCTCGCGCTGTCGCCGGTCAGCGTTGCGGGCTGCACGACGCAGCAATTGCCGTCCGCGTCGATGAAGGGCGAGAGCGCCGCCATGCCGTAGAAGGAGTACGTTGTTGTTCCGCCGCCAATATCGCTGCCATCCGCGGTCAGGATGCCGTCCGCAACAATGACCGCGCCGCCCAACGGGCCACCGTCCGCGCCCTGGACGAGGAAGAGCAGGTGGTCGTTGGCGAAGGTGCCGCGCATCACGCCTGAGACGCTGAACTTGGTGCCCTTCGGGTTGGTGTCGCCGTCCTGGCAGGTGAAGTACGGGCCCACGAAGGTCGGATTGGTGCAGTCCAACTCGATGCGGCCGTTTTGCACTGTCGCCTGCTTGCCGTTCTTCCAACTCGCGATGTCGCAGGTCTCAACCGCCTCCACGCAATGCCCGAACTTCGTCAGGTTCATCTTGATGGCCAGCTTGCCGGTCGACGGCTGCTTGGCCCAGAAGCCGCTGCTCGGCGCGGTCCACGTCCACTTCTTGCGGTTGTCGCTGGCCATCGGGCTGGTGAGCGTGAACGGCTGGCCGCTGCTGGCCTCGGCCATCGCCGCGTCGAGCGTCGCGCCGTCGCCGAGGCGTTTGATGAAGCTGCCGGTCGTGTTGATGACGTCGCTCATCGCGATCCGCGGGTAGCCGTCCGGACCGGGCGTGCCGAGCGGCAGCGAAAAACCGACGACGGGGCGCGTGCCCGGCTCGTACCAGCTCGCCGCGAGGCTGGCTTTGTCGCTGACGTCGCCGAGGAAGGTGTTCTGGCCCGCGAGCACGATGAGCCCCGGACCGCCCAACGGCGGCGTATCGAGCAGCGGACCGGCGATCTTGCCGTAGTAGACCTGATCGCCAAAGACGCCGCGCGACACGTTCATGCCGATCGCTTTGGTCGGCGGGCTGGCCTTGCTCGGCTTCTGCTGCACGCCCGCGCCGACCCACACCACCGTATCCAGCGCGGTCAGCGTCGGCATCAGCTTCTCGACGTCGCCCCGGCGCACGTACTCAATCGTCTCGATGCTGTCGAACCGGCCGCTGGCCTGTGCCGAAAGCGCGATGTCGCGGACATCCACGCCCATCTGCGCGCCGTAGGACGAGAGCAGCACGAACCGCCGCTTCTGCGCGAGGATGGCGTTGAACTGTGCGAGCACGGTCGTCACGTCAAGCGGCGCGGCGTCGCCAGAAAGCCCGGCGACGATGGTTGAATTGTCGTTGTCGAGGTTGGTCGAGGTTTCCCACTCCCACGCCTGCGGGGCACCCATGGGCACGTGGCCGGCGATGGCCTTGCCCGCAGCATCCGTGAACGTCGCGCTCGTCGCCGTGTACGCGGCTGTGCCATGTGTGCAAACCGGCGGCGTGTCGCCATCGGCCTTGGGGCACGAACGAAAAACGGCGGAGACCTGTTCGCGCGGCGCGTCGGCGCTCGGCGCAAACTCCGCCCAGGTGAGCGTCGTGCCATCGGCTGCGCCTATCGTCCCGGCCATTTGCCACGGCTGCGTTTGCGCGGCGGCCACAGCGGCAAATGCCGCGTCGGTCTTGAGCAAGGCCTGCCACGCGTCCTGCGTCAGCCCGCCTTGGGACGTCCGGACCGGAAATTGCAGGGTGTCGCCGACGCCGGGCGAAGCGGTGGTGCCACACGCCGCACACGCGAACGTCAAGCTGAGCGCAATGGCGACGAGCCGCGAATGCGTGAGGAGCCGGGACAGCATGAGAAGGCAATACGACGCGATGTTCATGCAAGAGCCTCCTCAAATGCCGGGCGCGCCGACGCGGGGCGTGGAGCTTACGCTGGCGGCGGGCACACAGCAAGCCGATGCGCCCGGCGATAGATCGAATCCGCGCGCCGCGCGTCTCAAGGACAACGGCGCTCGGGTGGCGGCAGGCGCAGTTCGTTGACAGCAATCCATTGGCTGGTTAGTGTCTCTATTCAAGCGACGTGTGATTGGCCGAACCTTGTGGGTAAGCTCGGCCGCGACACACAGGTCCGAAAACGGCCAAGGTCAGGCGACTGTTCGCAAGGACACAAACCTGCACGATCTGAGACGGGGCGCTTCATGAGTACTGCCAACCGCAATGTTCGATTGGGCGTCGTCTACCGCGGCAGCATCGTGCACGAGGAAGTGCTCGATCGCCGCATCGACGTCACGGTCGGCCTGCGCGCCGGCTCGACCATCCAGATTCCCGCCAAAGATTACCCGGAATTTCCCGATTCCATCGAGTTGCTGGCGATCGAGAACAACCAGTATTACCTGCTGGTGCCGAGCGATCCGTCGGCGCGCGTGAGCGTGCGCGGCACGACCGAAAAGGGCGCGGCCATGACGGTCCGCGGCAAGCGCGCCATCGCGATTGAGAACGCCGCCGGCGGCTCGCTGTCCATCGGCGACGTCACGATCATGTTCCAGTTTGTCCGCGCGGACTCCACGCCGACCATCACGCGCGAAAGCAACGTGCTGCGCGTCGGCCTTGTCTACGACGAGCGCTTGATTTCCGATCGCGTGTTCGACAACGACAAGCAGATCACCATCGGCAATCAGAAGAACCTGTCGATCGTGCTGCCGGACGAGGACTACCAGGGCCCGGCGATCAAGTTCACGAACAACCGCGACGGTTCGTTCACCCTCCGGGCGCCCGCGACCATGCGGATGCGCGTCGCGACGGATGGCGGACCGCTGGAGCTCAAGGAACTGCTGGCCAAGGCCAAGGCGCGGCAGGACGGCAATGACGTCATCGTGCATCTGCCCTTGAGCACGCGCGGTCGCATCGTCATGGGCCAGCACACCGTGCTGTTCCAGGTGATCAAGCAGACGGTGACGGTCCCGGCTTTCCCGCCCAAGACGCTGGGCCAGCGCATCATCGGGCCATTCATCGTCGAGCCGACGTGGACGATCTCGTTTCTGGGCGCGTTCCTGCTTGTCGGCGCCATCGTCGGTCAGGCGCTGCTGTTCCAGAGCTCCACGGGCAAGTATTTGGACAAGGCCAAGGCGGAGGATGAAATCGCCCGCGGGCCGATCGAAATCCAGATCGAGCAGAAGGAAGAGCCGCCGAAAGAAGAGCCGGCGGACGAGAAGGTTGTCGACGCGGTGCCAATTCAGGCGCCGTCTGACAAAAAGCCTGCCAAAGACGAGAAAAAGGTCGCGGACAAGGCGCCGGACAAGGCCAGCGACGCGGACAAGAAGCCGGTGTCGACGGGCCAGACGGTCGATCCGGAAGAGGCGAAGCGCAACGCCCGCGAGGCGGTTGTCAAGAACTCCGTGGCGGGCGCGCTCGTCGGTGCCAATGGCGCGGCGACCAAGCTCTTTGCCGACGATGGCGGCGACGGCGAAGGCACTGTGACGGCGAAATTTGGCGGCGCGGCCGGCGACGGCGACACGGGCGGCCCCGGCAAAGGCGGCCTGCAGATTGAAGGCGGCGGCAAGGGCGGCGGCACGATCGAGAAAGTGAAGGGCAAGGGCGGCGGTTTCGGCGAACGCAAAGCGGACGTTGTGAAAGTTGATGAGCCCAAGAAGGTCGAAGCGCAGGCGTCGGTCAAGCTCGGCGGCCTGGACGGCGACGACGGCGGCGACGGCAGCAAGGGCGACATCGCCAAGAAAGTCGCGAGCAAGGCCGGCGCGGTAAAAGCCTGCTATGAAGCGGCCTTGCGGGACAATCCGGACGTCAGCGGCAAGGTCAAGGTCAGCTTCACGGTCGGAACGGCTGGCACGGTGACGGACGTCACGGTCTCCGGCGCGGACGGCGGCTTCAAGGACTGCATCGAAGGCAAATTCAAGGCGATCCGCGGGTTGCCCATTCTCGCCGCGCCCAAGCAGTTCAGTCAGTCGTTCGTGTTCACAAAGAGTTAGGCGAGGTTGCCGCGCGTGGGCGACGCGTCGGCAGGTTGAATGCGAATCTGTCGCAGGAAAGACACCGCCGAACGCACGGATTGTTTGACACGCGTAAGCGACGGCCGTTAGCATCGGCGGCCGCGCAGACCTCGGCATTGGGCTTGAGCGTCTGCAGGCACCTGGAAGACTCTGTTGGCATTCGGAAGATTCCGCTGGCATTTGGAAGACTGAGGCGCGCATGGCAGTTGATACGAGCCGGGTATTGCGAGTCGGCGTAGTCTGGCGTAGCCAGGTGGTCGCTGAACGCGTGCTTGACCGCCGCCTTGACGTGAGCGTCGGCAGCCGACCGGACAGCACAGTCGCCGTCACCGCCAAGGACTACCCGGGCTTTCCCGCGCACATCACGTTGGCCGTTGTCGATCACGGCGCGTACCACATCGTTCTGCCGACCGATCCGACCCACAAGCTGGTGCTCCGCGGCGGGCCTGCGGGCAACGACGGCGTCGACAGCACCCAGGTCAAGACCGTCAACGGCCAGCGCATCTACCCGATCGAACCGTTCACCGGCGGCTCCGTCTCGATGGGCGACCTCGTCGTCATGTTCCAGTTCGTCCGCGGCGACGCGATTCCGACCGTGACGCGCGAAGAGACCGTGCTGCGCATCGGCCTGGTCCACGAGGATCGGCTGCTGTCCGACGAGATCTTCCACGGCCACAAGCCGGTGCTGATCGGCGTCGGTCCGACCAAGACGATTTCCCTGCCGGACGTCGACTACAAAGGCGGCGACGCCGGCTTCACGTTCGACAAGAGCAGCAACAAGTTCCGCGCGCGCATCCCCAAGGACTCCGTCTTCCGTTTGGCGATCGAAGGCCAGCCGGTCGTCGACAACAAGGATGCGGCGCAAAAGGGCCTCGCCAAGCTGGAAGGCGATTTCGTGACGTTTGACGTGCCGCTCAAAGCGCGCGGTCGCTGCACGATGGGGCCGTACACGGTGCTGTTCCAGGTGCTGAAGCAGTCGGTGACGGTGCCGACTTTTGCCCGCAAGAGCCTCGGTTCCAAGCTTGCTGCGCCGTTTCTCGCCGATTCGGTGTGGACGCTCTCCTTCCTCGGCGCCTTCGTGCTGATTGGCTCGATCGTCGGTCAGGCGCTGCTTTTCCACGCGACGACGGGCAAGTTCCTGGACAAGTCCTCGGCGGAAGAAGAACTCGCGCACACGACGTTTGAGGTCGTGATCGAAGAGAAGGAAGAGCCCAAGGACGAAGAGAAGCCGGTCGTGGACATCATGTCCGACAAGGCCAAGGAAGAGACAAAGAAGGAAATCGAGAAGGCCAAGGTGCCGGACAAGAAGCCGGCCGCGGAAAAGCCGCAGTCGACCGGCCAGACCGTGGATCCGGAAACGCTGAAGCGCAACGCGCGCGAGGCAGTGGTCAAGAATACGGTGGCGGGCGCGCTTGTGGGCGCCAACGGCGCGGCGACCAAGCTGTTTGCCGACGATGGCGGCGACGGCGAAGGCACTGTGACGGCCAAGTTCGGCGGCGGTGGCGGCGATGACGCGGCCGGCGGTCCCGGCGGCGGCGGGCTGAAGCTGGAAGGCGGCGGCGGCGGCGGCGGCACGATCGAAAAAGTCAAAGGCAAAGGCGGCGGCTTTGGCGAGCGCAAAGCGGACGTGGCCAAGGTCGATGCCCCGGTCAAGAAAGAGCCGATCGCCGCGGTCAAGCTGGGCGGCCTCGACGGCGACGACGGCGGCGATGGCAGCGGCAAGGACAACATCGCCAAGAAGGTCGCTGGCCGCGCTGCGGCGGTCAAAGCCTGCTATGAAGCGGCGTTGCGCGACAATCCGGACGTGAGCGGCAAGGTGAAGGTCAGCTTCACCGTCGGCACCGCGGGCACGATTACGGACGTGACGGTCTCCGGCGCCGAGGGCGGCTTCAAGGACTGCATCGAGAGCAAGTTCAAGTCGATCCGCGGCTTGCCCATCCTGCCCTCGCCCAAGCAGTTCAACCAATCCTTCGTCTTCACCAAGAGCTGAGCTGACGGCGACAGCCTGCAACGAGGCGGCATGTTTGTCCTCGGTCTGACAGGCGGCATCGGCTGCGGCAAATCCACAGTTTCCAGCTATCTGGCGACGCTCGGCGCGCGCATCCTGGATGGCGATCGCGTCGCCCGGGACGTCGTGCAGCCCGGCCAATCGGGTCTGCAGCGCGTCGTGGAGCGCTTTGGCGCGGAGATGCTGCAGCCCGACGGCCAGCTCGACCGGCCGCGCCTTGGGCAACTCGTGTTCAGCGACGATCAGGCGCGGCTGGACCTGAACGCCCTGCTGCACCCGCTGATCCTGCAGCGCCTGCGCGCGGACGTGGCGCGGGCGCGGGCGGATGGCGTACGCGTGTGCGTGCTGGACGTGCCCCTGCTGCTGGAGATGGCGCTTGCCGGCGACTGCGATGCGGTGTGGACCGTTGAGTGCGCGCCTGAGACGCAGGTGGCGCGCATCGTCGCGCGCAATGGCTTGACCGCGGACCAGGCGCGCGCGCGCATTGCCGCCCAGTGGCCGGGCGCGCGGCGAAAAGCAGCGGCGACGGCGGTCCTTGACAACGACGGCACGCTGGCAGAGCTTCACGCTCGCATCGCACAGCTCTGGCAGCAGCTTCCGCAGTAACCCGGGCGCCGCGCGCAAAGGAAAGGCAAGTTGATGGCCAGCAGCAAAACCGTCCTGGTAACCGGCTTTCCGACGGACGTTGCCCGCGAGCAGATTCGCATGCTGGTGCAAGGCGGCGACCGCGTGTTGCTGCTCGTCCGCGCCAAGTTCATCCCGGACGCGCAGGCGTTCGCCGCGGAACTCATCGGGGAGCCCGGCCAGATCGCGATGCTGCAGGGGGACATCCTGGAGCTGGACATGGGCCTGAGCGGCATGCAAATCCGCATGCTCCATGCGGAAGTCCAGGAAGTGCACCACGCGGCCGCGATCTCCTACCTCGGCATCCAGGCGCCGCGCATGCGCGAGGTCAACGTCGAGGGGCTGCGGGAAGTGCTGGAGGTGTGCCTGGGGATGCGCAAGCTGGAGCGGATTTGCCTCTGGTCCACCGCGTTTGTCGCCGGCGATCGCGAAGGCGTTGTGCGCGAGGATGAGCTGTTCGTCGGCCAGCACTTTCGCAATGCCTATGAAGAGACCAAGGCTGAGGCGGAACGGCTGGCGCGCACGGCGATGGCGAAGCTGCCGATCACGATCGTGCGGCCATCGATCCTGGTTGGCGATTCGGTGACAGGCGCGGTGTCGCGCCTCGATGGCCCCTACCTGCTGGTCAACGCCATCGTCCACGCGGGGCAGACGCCCGTGCCGCTGCCCGGTCGCGGTCAGCACCCGCTGCACCTCGTGCCGGTTGACTACGCCGCGCGCGCCGCGCTGTTCCTGACCCGCCATCCCGACGCGCTGGGCGGAACGTTCCACCTCACCGATCCGCAGCCGCTCACGGCCCGGCAGTTCTACGATGCGGTCGCTGACGCCGCCAACAAGCCGCGCCCGACGATCTTTCTCCCGGAAGGCCTGAGCCGCGCGGTCCTGAACCTGCCGTTGGTGCGCGATTTTGTCCGCAACGAGCGCACGTTCCTCGACTGGTTTGACACCGACGTGTACTACGACAACAGCCGGGCGCGGGCGCTGCTTGGCCCCAGCGGCATCGAATGCCCTGCCGCGCCGTCCTACGTCGAGGCGCTCGTGCGGTACGTGCGGGAACGCACCTGACGTTGATCTCGGCCCGACTCAATGGTACCCTGAAACTTGACCGGTGTGTCTTGTACCTGTGCTGCTCCTCCCCCGTGCGCACAGAGGTGGCGTACCGCATCCAAGTGGAAAGACTTTTCCGCATTGCGCCGCGGTTTTTGCGTTGAGATCTCAACGTGACCCCGACGCCGATACACACGAGAAAGCGCATGGTCCGTTCGTCGCCGCTTGACGCCCAAACCCGCATCACATCGGTCCGCGATGTCCTGGCGATGAACGTCACGCGTGACGCGTACCTTGTGCAAGTGCGCGGTCCGGATTTGGGCCGCCGCCTGCTCCTGAACGACCGCCAAGTGACGATCGGCCGCGATCCGGACAACACCATCGTGCTCAAGAGCGACAGCGTGTCGCGCGTGCATGCCCGCATCGAGCCGTGGGAAGGCGGCCACCGCGTCGTCGACAACCAATCGACCAACGGCACGTACCGCAACAACGTCCTGATCAAGGGCCAGGAAATGCTCGTCACCGGCGACTACGTGCAAGCCGGCGATGCGATCTTCAAGTACCTCGCCGGCGACAACATCGAAGTCGCGTACCACGAGGAAATCTACCGGCTGACGATTGAAGACAGCCTGACGCAGGTTGCCAACAAGCGGGCGTTGCTCGACTTCCTGGAGAAGGAGTTCGCCCGCGCCAAGCGGTATCAGCGGCCGCTGACGCTCATCATGGTCGATCTGGACCACTTCAAGCGCGTCAACGACGGATTTGGCCACTTGATGGGCGATTTTGTGCTCCGCGAATTCGCCCGCCTCGTCGCCGCGCGCATCCGCCGCGAAGAGCTCTTTGCCCGCTACGGCGGCGAGGAGTTCTGCGTGGTGCTGCCAGAGCTGGACCGGGTCGCCGCAGCCAAGTTTGCTGAAGTGATCCGCGCCCAGATTGAAGAGCATTCCTTTGAATTTGAAGGGAATGTGCTGAAGATGACGGCGAGCTTTGGCGTGAGTGAGCTGAGCGAGACGATGGGTCGGCCGGACGATCTGCTGCTGGGCGCCGACGAGAACCTGTACAAAGCCAAGCACGACGGCCGCAATCGCGTCATCGGCTAGGTCGCCCGCAGGACGCGCACGCACCTTCCTGCAGGACGCGGCGCGGCGCATCGGCCGTGCGGATGGCGACCAAGGCAATCACAATACTTGTCTTTGTCTCCCAAAGCCGTACCGTGCACGCTGGAGAGATGCCCATGAACTTCACTGCGCCCGAGACGATATCCGATGCCACTGAGCCGCTGACACCCGTCGAGGCTGCGGAGTCGGCCGAGCCGCTGAATTTGCCACCGGGCGGCCTGCTGGACCTGGACGACGCGCTCGCGGAGGCGCTTGCTGCCGTGGAAGCGGTGGAAGCCGAGCAGATCAGCGCCCGGAATCAGGCGTTGACCGCGGAGCCGCCGGCGCCCGAGACGCTGCCACAAGGCGACTTGCCGGCGCGGCCGGAGATCCGCGGCATGCCGGTTTCCGGCGGCGACGAGCAAATCCGCGACCTGAAGCTGAAGCTGATGGACGCGCGCCATCGTCAGGAGCGCGACCAGAAAGAGCTGGACCAGTTGATGGCCGACCTGAGCGTGACGCGCAAGCGCTACCACAAGCTCGGGGCGGAGCACGATGAGCTGCGCAAGCGCCTGCAGCGCGCCGAGCTCGACCTGCCCGATCAGGGTGCGCGCAACGTCCTGAACGCGCTGCTGGGGCCGCTGGATCACCTGATGGAAGTGTTTGACCATCTGGCGGCGCGCGAGACCCTGTCGACACAGGGCCGCGAGGCGCTGACGATGCTGCAAGGCCAATGGCAGCGGGCGTTTGGCGTGCTGCAAGTGACGCCGTTTGACGCGCTGGGCCAACCGTACGACGCGCACCTCCACGAGTATATCGCGCAAGCGCCATCGGACGCGCCGCCGGGTCAGGTCATCCGCCAAGTGGGGCGCGGCTACCTGCTGGCCGGGCGGCTGTTGCGGTCCGCGCGCGTTGTCGTGTCGGGCGGCCTTCCGGGCACGCAGCCCGTGCCGACGATCGACCTGGAGCCGGCGCCGGAAGCAGACGCGGATCCATTCGCCGACCTGTAGGGTCCGTCGGGCGGCTTGGCAGTCGAAGGCAACCGGTCGGACCGACGCACTTGGGTGTCGGACTCAGGTCAGCCTGTCTAGTGGAGGCGCTCAGCCACGCGGCGGGCGAGTTCAATCATCTGGTCGCCCGTGCAGACCTTGGCCGCGCAGGACACGGCGGCGAGCAGCGGCCGGCGCGGGTCAACAAATACCAAAGTCACGACGTTGCCGTAGAACGAGCGAAAGCCCATGTCCGTGATCTTGTTGGTCGGCGTGACGTTGGAGTACGAGTTCTTCATCGTGTTGAAGCGCGTGCGGCTCTCAGCCAGGTTGGGATCGCGCCAAACTTGCACGCTGACGCCAAACAGGTCGGCCTTTTCCGTCGCGTAGAACATGGCGTTGTAGTTGGGCGTCGGCGTGATGCCCGCGAGCTCTGTCCGGTGGAATTTCTGCTTGGTGCCGAGCACTTTGGGCAGGTCCGCAGCGATGATGTAGCCGTTGACATCCAGCGGCGCCTCGGTCGGCGCGGCGTGCACAATCACGGCGCCGGCCGGCAAGGGCGGCTCTTCCGCCTTGGCTGCGGGCTTCGGCGGCTCCGGCTTGGCGGCTTCGGGCTTGGCAGCCTCAGCTTTGGCGACCACTTCCGCGGGCTTGCCACGGCCAGCGGGCACGGGCACGACGGGCGCAGGAGCAGCAGCGACAGGCGGCACGATGGCAGGGGTCGGCGCCGCAGCCGGCGTTGGTGCCTCAGGTGCCGCGGCGGGGTGCGGTGCGGGCGCGCGCTGGGAAACCACACCGGGCGCTGCGGCTTTGTCGCCTTCAGCCGGTTTGGCAGCGGCATCCTTGGCAGCGGCATCCTTGGCTTTGCCATCGGTCGGCTTCTTGGCCTTGACGATCGGCGGCTTGGCGCCCGGTGCCGCTGCGCCGGCGTCCGTCGACTTCTTGCAGCCCGCCACACCGCCCAGCGCGAGGGACAGGCCCAAGGCCAGTCGCGCTGCGACGAGCAAGGGGCTGGAAATCTGGAATCGCTGCAAAGTTGCCATGCTCAGCCGTTGGTGTTTGGTCGCGCGCGGTGGGCGCATTTTGCCCAGTCTTGTGACAGGCGGCGGCACTATCGACCGAACCGCCGCGGCTGTCAACGCAACAACCCGAGCTGCAACGCCGCGCGCGCCGTCGCTATTCCCGTTCCCGCAGCGGGTCGCGCAAATCCGCAGACTGACTTGACCGCAAGGGAACGCAGCCGCATGATAGTTGCGCTAGAGCCACGAGGCCCGCTATGTCCTTTTTGCGTTTTCTGACTTCCCCTGTCCTTGCCTTCAGCTGCGTCGCGGTTCTCGCGGCGTGTGGCGGATCGCATGCCGATACCAAGGCGGCCGAGTCGGCCTCCGCCGGACCGACGGACGCGGAGCGCAACGCCGCAGCCCAGCCGGTCCAGACGGAATCCGATGCCAACGGCGCGATTGAACGCATTGACGTGAACGGCGACCACAAGCCGGACGTCTTCAAGTTCTACCGCAACGTTGAAGTCGCCGGCGCGGATCCCGCGGCGCCCAAGACGGTGAAGCGCGCGCTCGTTCGCAAGGAACTGGACGTGAACTTTGACCAGCGCATCGACATCGTGGAGTTCTACGAAGGCGAGCCGGGCAAAGAGCAGAAGGTCAAGGAAGAGTTCGACCTGGACTTTGACGGCCGTGTCGACGAAACGCGCCACTACAAGGACGGCAATGTCACGCTGATCGAGCTGGACCTCGGCTTTGACGGCAAGACGGACACGTGGAGCTACTACCAGCTCACGCAGAACGAAGAAGGCAAGCCGGTCAACCGCCTTGTGGAACGCCGCCGCGACACCACCGGCGACGGCGCGGTCGACGTGTGGGAGTACTACACCAAGGGCGTCATCGTGAAGATCGGCACGGATTCGAATGGCGACGGAACGCCTGATCAGTTCCAGCGCATCGACCAGAAGGGCGCCAAGTAGCGCCGACCGCTCTCCCCAAATCCTGATTTTCGCCCTGCGCGCGCCCCGGATCTACGGGGCCGTCGGCGTCGGCGTTGCTGCCGGGTCCGGCGGCCGACGTTCCGGCGGCGGGGACAGCGCCAACTCCACCAGCTGCTCGCCATCGCGGGCCAGCGCCACAACGCGCCATTGCCCGGCCTTCAGCGCCACTTTGCGCACGCGGCTCGTCAGCTCAGCCGGCACGCGCGCGTCCACCGCCAGCACCAGCCGATTCGGCTCCAGCCCTGCGCGGTCGCGGTAGTCCTGGGCCGCCATGCGCAGCGTCGTCGTGATGGCGTCGTCGGAGTCCAGGCGTTCATCGCGCGCCTCGCGGTCGAGGATCTTCAGCGCGTGTTCGTCCAGCCGGGCGACAAAGTTCTTGTCCGCTTCAAAGCCCGGCAGCCGGCGATAAGGCAGCATCTCCATGGCCGGCAGGATCGTGCCACCGCGGCGGTCGGCGAGCTGGATGTCGAGCGCCCGCTCGATCGGCATTCGGTTCGGATCGTCGGCTTTGGCCGTGCCCGCGTCGATGGCGACCGGCGGCAACTGCGGCGGCGGGCCGTCGCATCCCTTGGCGCACGCGGTCAGCGCCAGCAGCGGCGCGATGAACTGCAAGTGAAAAAGTCTCATTTGGCCAACCAGGAAAACGCCAAGGGCGCGGGAAAGACGGTGGGAAGGGATGGGGCGAACGTTTGCACCGGGAAACCGCGGCAGGTGCCGGCGTGCGGCGCGCATTTGCCGTCAACGCCGTCGGCGACCGTGCCGCCGCAGCTGACGAGCGACGCCGGCTTGTAGGCTTCAATGCGGTACCACTGATTCTGGTAGACAAAAGCGTAGTCCGGGCCGCTGATCGGCTCGTCGGTGCCCGCGTAGTAGCCCGCCACGGCGACGCCGGTGCAGGTGGTGTCCGTCACGCCGATGCGCGGGGCGATGACCTTGCCCGAGGACATTTGCAGGCTGAAGAACACGCCAGCCTTGGGCGAGTAAACCACGATGCCGTCGCGCAGGATGTCCAGGGTGCCGGCGGCCGAAAGCGCCGGGTGGCCGCGGCCGACGAGCACGCCGATCGGCTGGCCCGCCGCGTCGATGACCCAGAGGCCGCCGCCTGCATTGGCGTTGGCAACCGCGACATCCGTGGCACTGGCGGCATCGACGTCGTTACTCCCTTGCGCATCCGGATCGCCCGCGCCCACCGCTGCATCGTCCGCGCCCACGGTGACAGGTTCGACCGCGTCGGCAATCGGCGCACGGCTGCAGGCGGCTGCAGCAATCAGCACAGTCCACATCCAACGCATCACAGCAGTCCCTCCGGTCGCGGTTTCTTGTGCGGCGTCAGTTCCGGAAGTGCCGCCTTCTCCGGCGCCACCGGCTTCGGCAACTCCGCGTGCTGCGGCGGCGTCTCCGCCGACCACGCGTCGTCCGGACTCTGGGACTTTTTCTGCGCCATCGCGTGTGCCCGACCGCGCGGCTGTTGGCGTTCCTGACGGAACCAGCGCGGCATCAACTTGTGTTCGGGCGACATGCCGGGCGCCGGATGGCCGACGGCCTTGGCCAACGCCAGCACCGTCGTCTCGTCCAACGCGCCGGTCTGCGGCAGCCCGGCCTGCGTCTGGAACCGCCGCACCGCCATCTGCGTCGTGCCGCCCAGGACGCCGTCCAGCGGGAGGCGCAAGCCCAGCACGACGGAAAGCGCCGCTTGCGCCCATTTCACCAGCCGTTGCGGATCGTGCTGCGGCTTGGGCTGCATCGCCTCTGGATGCACCGGCGCGTCGTGCGGCGCTGGCTCCTTGGCGTGTTCAGCGTGTTGGGCGGACAACTCCGCGACCAATCGCTTGCGCATCTTTGCTGACGTCACATCCAGGCGCATCGCATCTCCCGGGGCCAAGCATAGCCGCGCCACGCCCAGCCGCAAAGCGGGTTATGGCAGCACAGCTTCCGCATCGCCGCCTTCCAGAAAGCGCTGCAGAATGACCGCCGCGGCGAACTTGTCCACCTGCGTCCGACGCTTCGCCGCCTTCATGCCCAGCATCCGCAGCTCCGCGTGCGCCACCGTCGTCGTGTCCGCTTCATCCACGAGCCACACCGGGCGGGCCTGCGCCGCCGCCAGCGCCACGGCAAACTGCCGACACAGCCGCGCTGACCCCGCCTCCGCGTCCTGCTCCATCGGCAGGCCCACCACGAGCGCCTGCACTTTCAGCCGATCGCACAACGGCAGCAACTGCGCGATGTCCCGCCGCGTCCCCAGCCGCGCAACAACGCTGTGCGGCAGCGCCAGCGGTGTCCCCGCCTCGCTCACCGCCAGGCCCATGCGGGCGCGACCGAGATCAATCGCCAAAAACACGCCGTTGCGCTGCATCTTCCCCTGTGTTTGCGTGGACGCGGCCGTCCCCGCGCTGTATCCTGCCGGTCCCGGAGCCGAACCATGCCAGTCCCCGTCACGATCTATCGCACCCAAATCTGCCCCTACTGCGTGATGGCCAAACGCATGTTTGACCGCCTGAAAGTGGCTTATACGGAAGTCTACCTCGACGACAAGCATGAGCTGCGCAATGAACTCGCGCGCAAGTTCAACTGGCAGACGGTGCCGATGATCGTCGTCGGTGAAAAGTTCGTCGGCGGCTACACGGACGTCGCGGAACTGGAACGCACCGGCAAGCTGGCGCGCATGCTGCAAGGAGACGCGTGAAGCGATTTTGCCTGACGGCGCTCCTGCTCATGACCGCGGCGTGCAGCGGCGCCGGAAAGTCGAGCACGCTCAAGACCGACGTCGCGGATTTCGCCCGCTACATGCGCTGGGGCATGATCGAGAAGGCCGCCGACCTTGTGCCATCGGCGCGGCGGATCTCCTTCATCACGCAGAAGCGGTCGGCGCAGGCCAACATGATGATCCACGAGTACGACATCCGCGCCGTTGAACCGGACGCCACGGGTGAACACGCGCGGGTGCTTGTGCAGGCGACCTGGAGCCGCCCGAATGACCCGGTCATGCGCACGGAACTGATGGAGCAGACCTGGGAATGGAACGAGCGCCATTGGCAGATGGTCGAGCAGAAACCGGTGGAGACGCAGGCCCCGACGACGCCAGATGAGGGCCTGTAGGCGCCCCGCACCCTGTAACCCGCGCGTCCGCTGTGCTACACTCTTCGCCCCGACCGCCTGCGGCCGCTGCTGGGTGCCATGTCCGCGCAAATCCCCATCATCGTACAAAAGTTTGGCGGATCGTCCGTGGCTGACGTCGCCGGGATTCGCCGCGTCGCCGCCCATGTGGTCGCCACGCGCCGCGCCGGCCATCGCGTCGTCGTCGTCGTGTCGGCAATGGGCAAGACCACGGATTCGCTGGTGCAACTCGCGCATGAAGTGACGCCGACGCCGGATCGCCGCGAGCTCGACATGCTGCTGACGGCGGGCGAACGCATCGCGATGGCGATCCTGGCCATGGCGATCCGCGACCTTGGCGAGCCGGCGACGTCCTTGACGGGCAGCCAGTGCGGCATCATCACCAACGACGCACCGGGCGGCGCGCGGATCGTGGAAGTCCGGCCATTCCGCGTGCAGGACGCGCTGGACGCCGGACAGATCGTCATCGTCGCCGGCTTTCAAGGCGTGTCGTGGAAAAAAGAAGTGACGACGCTCGGCCGCGGTGGCTCAGACACGACGGCGGTGGCGCTGGCCGCGGCGCTTTCTGCGGAGGCGTGTGAGATCTATTCCGACGTGGACGGCGTCTATAGCGCTGACCCGCGCAAGGTGCCGGATGCTCGGCGCCTGGAAAGCCTGGGGCACGATGAGATGCTGGCGATGGCGCGCGCGGGAGCCAAAGTACTGGGGGCCGATGCGGTCGCGTGGGCGCGCTTGCACGACGTCGCGTTGTACGCGCGGGCGTCCGACGGCCGACCCGGCGAGACGGTCGTGCGCCTCAATCCGCCCGCTGATCGACCGTGGATCGCCGCCGTGACGCAGCGGCCGCATTGCGCGCTGTTGAACTGGCGCAGCGACGTACCGAAGCTGGCGTCGGCGTTGCAGGCGTCAGCCGTGCCGCCGATCTTCAGCTTGAGCTTGCCAGACCAGACGCTCCTGCTCCTGGGGCGCGACGTCGCGGATGCGGTTGACCCGCATTTTGCCCGCCTCGTCGACCGTCTGCGCGCCCTGCCCGACGCGCGGCAGGACGCGCCGTCGCTGTTGGAAGGAACGCTGGTGTCGATTGTCGGTCCTGCCGTCGGGCGCGAATGCGATCTTGTGTCGCCGTTTCGCGACGCGCTCGCGCCGTTTCTCACGCCGCAAACGCCGGTGCTGGCCCACGGCCTGACGCTTTCCTGTCTCCTGCCGCCTGAACAAGCTGACGCCGCCGTGGCCGCCTTGCACGCAGCATTTCTCGGCGGTGCGGCATGATCCGTGTTCTTTGCCTGACCCTCTGCCTGCTCGCAAGCGCGTGCAGCAGCGCGCAAACCCAGCTCCCGGCCAACGGTCCGCAGACCGCCGACGAGGTGCTGAACCGGGCGCTGTCCCGGCCCGTGCCGACGACGGCGCAAGGCATGGCGCGGCTCGACGCCTACCTGAAGGGCGAGCGCCGGTCGGTCGATCTCATCGTGATCCTGGCCATGCCCAACGCCGTGCAGATGCAGGCGGTGTCGCCCACGCTGGACATGCTCGCGGTCATGGCCACCGACGGCAAGCGGTTCGTTTCCTTTGAACGCGGCGGCGACAAGTGCATGGTTGGCGATGCCTGCCCGCGCAACATGGCGCGGCTGGTGCCGATCGCGCTCTCGCCCGAGCAGCTGACCCCGGCGTTGCTGGGTCGGCCGCCGATCCTCGATCTGCCCGAGAAGCGACTGGAATGGGACAGCAAGCGCGACCTGTACAACGTCACGCTGGGCCTGGACGGTGGCACGCATCAGCAAATCTTCGTTTCGCCCAAGGATTTCCGTATCGTGGGGACTGTGCTGTTCGACAAGGCGGAGCGGGTCGCGTCGATCGAGTACGTCGGCGGTGACCGCATGCCGGACACGCTGCGCTACAAAGCCAAGGACGTGGATGTGAGCATCTCAGCAAAGAAACCCTTTGATCTGGACTTGCCTGCAGATGCTGAATCCTTTGCACTGGCGTGCCCCGATGGCATGCTGCGGCAAGAGATGCCGTGCGTGGACGAGACACCGCCAACCGGGAGCAGGCCAAACAACCCGTGAATCAGCCACTTTTCATCGTTTTTGAAGGTACTGACGGGTCGGGAACGACGACCCAGGGCGACCTGTTGACCGCGGCGCTCAAGCGTTCCGGCCGCACGGTCCTGCGCACGGCGGAGCCCACGGACGGCGACGTCGGCGTGATGATTCGCAACGTGCTGCGCGCGCGAACGGAACACCCGCTGGACCCGGCGGCCGTGGCGCTGCTGTTTGCCGCGGATCGCGTGGACCACTGCGCGCGGATCATCGCGCCGGCGTTGGCACGCAATGAGGCGGTGATTTGCGATCGCTACCTCGCGTCGTCGCTGACGTTCCAGGTCGTGGATGGCGATGGCCGCATCACGCCCAAGTGGATCTGCGAGATCAACAAGGAGGCGCTCAAGCCGGACCTGACGATTCTGCTGGATCTGCCGGTCACCGACGCGATGACCCGCATCCACCACCGCGGCAAACCGCGCGAGCGCTTTGAGGTCGCGGAGACGCTGGAGCACGTGCGGGCGCGCTACCGCGAGGTGTTTCGCGAGGCGCCGGAGCGGCTCGGGCGAAGTCTGGTGCTGGATGCCAGTCGCAGCCGCGAGGCGATCGCGTATGATGTCCTCTCTGCGGTGTTGCAGATTGTGCAGGAACGGGCGCAGGCCGCGCTGGAAAGCGGCGCGGGCGACCCGCAAGCCGGCCATGAGGCGTCGCGATGACTGACCCCAAGACCCCGCAACAGCCGACGATGCCGTACTCCGGCATCCCCGCTGGCGACGGCGAGACGCCGCAGGCCCCGCCCGCGGATGTGTCGGACGCGCCGACGGTCTATGGCGAGATGCGGCCGGTCACGCAGATGCCCAGGACCGCGCCGCCCAAGCCGGTGAACGCGCAGAAGACCGTGGATGCGGCGGTCATCGCGCGCGCGACGCCCGCCGAGGCGACAATCACCGGCGACGACACGCTGGCGGGAACGAGCGAAGCAACCGCGCGCCCCGGTCTGCCGACGATGCCTACGCGGCTGGACGAGGAGAGCGGGGCGGACGAGTTGGGCGACCGCATCCGCGCGCACCTGGACGACGGCAACAAGCGCGAGCGCAAGGACAAGCTGCTGGGCGAGCTGCTCGGCGGCCGGTTCCTGGTGCTGAAGAAGATCGGCGCGGGCGGCATGGGCGCCGTGTACCGCGCGCGGCAAGAAGGCATGGACCGCGACGTGGCGGTCAAGGTCCTGCTCGGCGACCTGACGGAAAACGATACGGTGCTGCGGCGGTTTACGCTGGAAGCGCTCGCGGTTTCACGCCTCAAGCACCCCAATACGATTCAGATTTTTGACTACGGCACCACGCCGCAGGGCAATCCGTACATCGCGATGGAGATGCTGGAAGGTGCCACGCTGCACGACGTGCTGCGCCGGGAACGGCCGCTGCCGATTCGCCGGGCGTTGCGCATCATGGCGCAGGTCGCTGCGTCGCTGGGCGAGGCGCACGGCAAGGGCATCGTGCACCGCGACCTCAAGCCGGAGAACATCTTCCTCATCGACGTGTCCGGCAACCCGGACTTCGTCAAAGTGCTGGATTTTGGCGTCGCCAAGATGGCCGACTCCAAGGACGAGAAAGGCACGCTTACCCAGGCGGGCAGCATCTTCGGCACGCCGCGCTACATGAGCCCGGAGCAGTGCTCGGCGCAGCAGGTGGACCACCGCAGCGACCTGTACGCGCTCGGCGTGATCCTGTTTGAGATGGTGACGGGCGTGCCGCCGTTCAACTCGGACCAGCCGCTGACGCTGCTGCTGTCGCACGTGAACGAGCCGCCGCCGCAGCCGTCGACCGTGGAGCTGGCGGGCAAGGATGGCGCGCCGCTGAAGCAGGTGATTCCGGCGGAGGTCGAGGAGCTGATCCTGACGCTGCTGGAGAAGAATCCGGCGGACCGCGTGCAGACATCCGAGGAGCTGTCCAAGGAATGCATGAAGCTGGCCGACGCGCTGCCGACCGCGTTTGACGCGCGCGTGGGCGAAGCAGAGGCCGGCAATCTGGGCGTGCGGCTGCCGTCGATGCACACGATGAGCATGACGTCGCGGACGCTGCACTTGGCGCCGGAGCAGGCGGCCCCGGCCGCGCTGCCGCCCAAACGCAAATCAAACGTGCTGCTGCCGATTGTCGTCGGGCTGGTCATGGCGACGGTTGCCGCGGTCGCCGTTGTGGCGACGCAGAAGCCGGAAGCGAAGGAGACGGCCAAGCCCGCCGAACCGCCGCCGGGCGTGGTGATTCCGCCGCCGGCGCAGCCGCTCAAGGAAGATGAAGTCACGGCGACGCTGACGAGCCAGCCGCCCGGGGCGACCGTGCTGCGCGGCCAGGAGAACCTGGGCCTGACCAATCTGACGATGACGCGCAAGAAGGACGCGCCGCCAGAAGTGGTGCAGTTGCTGCTGAAGGGCTACAGGCCGGTGGAAGTGACGCTGAATTTCAAACAGAATTTCATGCAGCACACGCAGATGATTGAAGAAGCAGCGCCGCCTGTCGCTGTGCCACTGTCGCCCGCCGGTCCGGCCAAGGCCAAAGCCGCGACGGCCCCCGGCGCGCCGGCGCTGAAAGTGGACGCGCCCAAGGTTGAGACGCCCAAAGTCGAAGCGCCCAAAGTCGAGCCCAAGGCGGAAACGCCCAAGGCCGAGCCCAAAGAAGAGAAAAAGGAAATCAAGAAGAAGAAGGAAGACCTGATCGACGACCTGCAATAGCCGCAGCGCCCGCCGCCTCGCTTCCCCTCTCCGCCTCGCCACACGAGTGACCATGCCTGCCAATCCCCCGACCGTCTCCCTTCAAGGCCGCGCCGTTTGCGTTACCGGCGCCGGCGGCTTCATCGGCAGCCATCTGTGCGAAGCGCTGGTGCGGGGCGGCGCCAAAGTCCGCGCGCTGGTGCACTACAACGGCCGCGGCGATCGCGGCATGCTGGAAGAGATTCCCGCGGAAATCGCCAAGGAAATTGAGGTCGTGGCCGGCGACATCCGCGACCCACACCACATGCTGCGGTTTTGCCAGGGCCAGGACACGATCTTCCACCTGGCGGCGCTGATCGCGATTCCGTGGAGCTACGAGGCGCCGCAGAACTACGTGATGACCAACGTCGTCGGGACGCAGAACCTGCTGGAAGCGGCGCGGATTTGCGGCGCGCGGCGGATGGTGCACACCTCGACGAGCGAAGTGTACGGGACGGCACGCTACGTGCCGATCGACGAGGCGCACCCGCTGCAGGGCCAGTCGCCGTATTCGGCGTCCAAGATCGGCGCCGACAAGCTGGCGGAGAGCTATTTTCTCAGCTTCCAGACGCCGGTCGTGACGCTGCGGCCGTTCAACACGTACGGACCGCGGCAGTCAGCGCGCGCGGTGATTCCGACGATCGCCAGCCAGCTGCTTTCCAACCAGCCGGAGCTCCGCTTGGGCAGCCTGGACCCGGTCCGCGATTTGCTGTTCTGCCGCGACACGGCGCGCGCGTTTGTGCTGGCTGGGACGGTTGAGGGCATCGACGGCGAGACCGTCCACGTGGGCACCGGCGTAGGCGTGACGATTGGCGAACTGGCGGAGCGCATGATGGCGCTGTCCGGTCGCAACGTGCCGATTGTCACGGAGGACGCGCGCGTGCGGCCGGCAGGCAGCGAGGTCATGCGGCTGTTGTGCAATCCGACGTTGGCGCGCGAGATGCTCGGTTTTGAAGCGCAGGTGTCGCTGGATGAGGGCCTCGCGGAGGTGCTGACCAGCGTGGCCGGTCGCCTGGACAAATACCGCCGCGCTACCGAATACCAGAGGTAATGCCAGTGACCGCCCAGCGCATGGAAACCCTGGAGTTTTGCCGCGCCGCCCGCGCGCGTGGCGAACTGGCGCTGGCTGTGACCGTGCTGGATGCGGCGATCGGGCAAATGACCGCGGAAGATGCCGCGACGCTGGCCAGCCTGCTGCTGGAGCGCGCCGAGTTGGCGCTGGCGGCGGGCGACGTGGCGACTGCGGACGATGCGGCGCGACGCGCGGGGCCGTTGGCGCAAAAAGCGGAAGACCTGACGGTGATGGCGCAGGCCGCGTGGACGGTCGGCCAAGTGACGGCGCGCCAGGAGGATGCGGAGCGGACGCGCTACTGGCTGGGCCAGGCGGCGGAACTGGCGCTGCTGGCGGAGGCCTGGCCGATCGCGCTGCGGGCGCAACGCGGGCTGGCCAACCTGATGCAAGGCGCGGGCGACACGACCGGCGCAGTGGCGCGGCTGGAGGCGCTCGCGGCGGACGCGGTGGTGCTGGAGCTGCCGATTGAGGCTGCCGCCTGCCATTTGGACCTCGCGCAGCTGGCGTTGGCGCGCGACGACGGCCCCGCGACGCTGCACCACATGCAGGAGGTGCTGCGCGATCCGGCCAATCTGCCGCCCCTGCTGCGCGGCGAGGCTGGTTTGCTGCGGGCGCGGCTGCTGGTGGCGATTGGCGATGTGCCCTCGGCGGTGGCGGGCGTCGCGGAATCCATTGATTTGCTGCGGCTCTCCGGCGATCAGCGCAGCTTGGGCGCGGGGCTGCTGATCCAGGGACAGTTGCTGCTGCTGGCGGATCGGGCGCAGGACGCGGGCCGCGCGCTGGGCGAAGCGCTGGCGGTGACCGTGCGCGCCGGCCTGCCCGAGCGAGCGGTTGTGGAAGCGGTGATCGCGCGAATTCACGGGGCCTAGCCGTGCCGGGCGGCGCCGAACGGGCTACCCGCCAAAGAATTCCGCCACCGCGTTGAGCATCACGTCGCTGCCCACGGTGAGCGCAGCCTCGTCCACCAGGAAGCGCGGCGAATGGTGCGGCTCCGCGTGCGGCCCGCCACAGCCGACAAAGAAGAAACAGCCCGGCACGGCCTCGAGAAAGAACGCCATGTCCTCGCCCGCCATCATCCGCAGCGTGCGATCCACGCCCGTGACGCCCGGCGTCGCCTTGGCCACGCGCGCGATGCGATCGGCCATTTCTGGATCGTTGCGCAGCGCCACGGTATAGCGCTGGTATTCGACCTCGGCTGTCGCGCCGTGGGCTTCTGCGGTGGACTTGGCAATCTGCGTCAGCCACCTGGGCAGGCTCTCGCCGACCGCCTTGCCGTAGCTGCGAACCGTGCCGCGCAGGACAACTTCTTCCGCGATCACGTTGAACGCGCTGCCGCCGTGAAAGCTGCCAACCGTCACGACGACCGGCTCCAGCGGATCCGCCCGCCGCGAAGCGATCGACTGCAACGCGACAACGACGTGGGCTGCCGCGACAATCGCGTCATCCGCCGTGTGTGGCAGCGCGCCGTGACCACCGCGGCCGCGCACGACGACCGTAAAATCGTCGACGGCCGCCATCGTCGGCCCCGGCGCGCAACTCACGACGCCGACCGGCAGCGGACTCCACAGGTGCAGGCCATACGCCGCGTCCACCTTGGGCCCGCGACCGTCCAGCCACCGGCCATCCAGCAGCCCGTCCTCGATCATCTTCACCGCGCCGCGCCCGCCTTCCTCGCCGGGCTGGAACGCAACGACCACGTGACCGGCAATCTCGTGGCCATGGGCAATCAGCCGCCGCGTCACCGCCAGCAGGCAGGCCATGTGGCCGTCGTGACCGCACGCGTGCATGTGCCCGGGCCGGCGCGAGGCAAAATCCAGCCCGGTCTGCTCCTCGATCGGCAGCGCATCCATGTCCGCGCGCAGCAGCAGCGTCCGATCCGTTTCACCGCGGCCAAAGTGCAGCGCCAGCCCCGTACCGCCGACCTTGCGCACGTCCAGCGCGCCCATCGCGGTCAGCGTCGCCAGCAGCCAAGCCTGCGTGTCGTGTTCCTCCAGGGACAGCTCCGGCTCCTGGTGCAGGCAACGCCGCCAGTGCACGAGGTCGGCGATTTCAGCGGCGGACAGCGGAGCGAACAACGACGACATGGGCCACCTTGCGCCAGACGGGCGCTGCGGGAGCGTGGCATGCCAGCGCGGGCGAGGCAATCGCCGCGCGTGGGCGACCGTGCTATCGTCCTTGCATGGTTGATGAAATCTCACCGCTCCTTCAGCCCTTGGCGGCGGCGCTCCACGATCTGGACACCCAGCCGAACGGCCTGAGCCACGCGGAAGCGGCACGGCGGCTGACCGCCAATGGCGCCAATCTGCTGGTTCTGCACAAGGAACGGCCGGTCATCCTGCAGTTTCTCGCGCGCTTCAGGAATCCGCTGGTCCTGCTCCTCCTGGCCGCGAGCGGGCTGTCCGCGAGTACGGGCGACGTCGCGAGCTCGATCATCACGATGGTCATGATCCTGCTGTCCATCACGCTGGATTTTGTCCAGGAGCGGCGCGCGGGCAAGGCGGCGGAGAAGCTCAGGGACGCCGTTGCGCACCGCGTGCAGGTCTGGCGCGACGGTCAGGTGAGCGAGCAGCCGGCGGAATCGCTCGTCCTTGGCGACGTGATCGCGCTCGCCGCGGGCACGCTGGTGCCGGCGGACGTGCGGGTGGTGACGGCGCGCGACTGTTTCGTCAATCAATCGCTGCTGACCGGCGAGACCTATCCCGTTGAGAAGAAACCCAACGACGCGCCGACGTCAGCCGAACCGAGCGAAGCGACGCACCTGCTGTTCATGGGCACGACTGTCGTTTCCGGCACGGCGACGGCGGTGGTCGTGCGCACCGGTTCGCAGACCGCGCTGGGCAGCATCGGCAAGACGCTGGAGACCGAGGCGCCGCCCACGGCTTTTGAGGCCGGTACGCGGCGTTTTGGCCTGATGATCCTCCGCCTGGCCGCGCTGATGGTGACGTTTGTGCTCGCGGTGTGCCTGGCCCGCCACCGCCCACTGCTGGAAGCCATCTTGTTCTCCGCCGCGCTCGCGGTGGGTCTGACGCCCGAGCTGCTGCCGATGGTGGTGTCCGTGACGCTGTCCCGCGGCGCGCTGCGCATGGCCAAAAAGCAGGTCATCGTCAAACGCCTGGGCGCGATTCACGACCTCGGCAGCATGGACATCCTGTGCACGGACAAGACCGGCACGCTGACCGAGGCGAAGATCCGCCTGGAGCGCCACGTCGACGCCCAGGGCCGCGATTCTGCGCGCGTGCTCTGGCTGGCGCTGCTGAACAGCACGTTTGAGTCAGGCCTGAAGTCGCCGATGGATGAAGCGATCCTGCGCCACGGTGAAGTCGACATCACGGGCTGGCAGAAGATCGATGAAGTGCCGTTCGATTTTGAGCGGCGCCGCGTCTCGGTGCTGGTGCAGCACGCGGACGGCACGAAGCTGCTCGTGGTCAAGGGCGCGCTGGAGGACATCGCGCAGCTCTCGTCGCACTGGGAGGGCGACAATCCGGCGGATTTGCGGCCAATGGACGACGCGGCGCAGGCGCAGATCGCGACGCGTTTCGCCGGGCTGGGCGACGAAGGGTTTCGCGTGCTCGGCGTGGCGTGGAAGGTCGCGCCGCCGGAGCTGGAGCACGCCCGCATCGACGACGAGACGTTGCTCAACTTCTGCGGTTTTGCCGCGTTTGAAGATCCGCCCAAGGAGTCGGCCAAGGCGGCGCTGGCGACGTTGGCGGCGCGCGGCGTCACGGTCAAGGTCATCAGCGGCGACAACGAGCAGGTGACGCTGCATGTCTGCCAGCAGGTCGGCCTCGCGGTGACGGGCCACATGACTGGCGCGCAGTTGGAGGCGCTCGACGACGCGGCGCTGGCGGTCCAACTGGCCGCGACGACGATCTTCTGCCGGATGAACCCGCGGCAAAAAGAGCGCATCGTCAAGGCCTTGCGCGCGCAGGGCCACGTCGTCGGCTACATGGGCGACGGCATCAACGACGCGCCGCCGCTCCACGCCGCCGATGTCGGTATTTCCGTGGATTCCGGCGCGGATGTCGCCAAGGAAGCGGCGGACATGATCCTGCTGCAACAGGATCTCGCAGTGTTGAACGACGGCATCGCGGAAGGCCGCCGGACGTTCGCCAACATCTTGAAATACGTGATGATGGCCACGAGCTCCAACTTCGGCAACATGTTCAGCATGGCGGCGTCGGCGATCATCTTGCCGTTCCTGCCGATGCTGCCGGTCCAGGTCCTGCTCAACAATTTCCTCTACGACCTGTCGGAAATGCCGATTCCGCTCGACCGCGTCGACGACGATTGGCTCCAGCGCCCGCACCGCTGGGACATGCGCTTCATCCGCAATTTCATGCTCACGCTGGGTCCGGTGTCGTCGCTGTTCGATATCGGCACGTTCGGCCTGCTGTGGTGGTGGTTCGGCGACGACGAGAAGGCGTTCCACACCGGCTGGTTCATCGAGTCGCTGGCGACACAAGTGCTCGTGATCTTTGTCATCCGCACGCGCGGCAAGCCGTGGCAGTCGGTGCCGAGTCGCGCGCTCATCGGCGCGTCGCTCAGCGTCGTGCTGCTGGCTTTTGTCCTGCCGCTGACGCCGATGGCCGCGTGGGTCGGCTTCACGCCGCTGCCGTGGCCGTTCCTGCTGGCGCTCGGCGGCGTCGTCGCGGTGTACCTGCTGGCGACGCAGGGCATCAAGACGTGGTTCTACAGCCGCGAAAAGTCCGCGCTGGCGCACTGACGCAGCGGAACAGCGTGCTGGGGCGCAGGAACCGACAAGTCCTGCGACAGCCGCAGCGACGTCTGGTAGGCTCCGCCCGCGCGAACGCTGCGCGAGGTGTCCCGCTCGATGGCCCGCAATGACGTCAATCCGCTGATTCGCGACGAGGTCGGCACGCTGATGCGCCGAGCCCCGCGCGAAGTGGTGCTGTGCTACCCCAATTCCTATCGCGTCGCCGGCAGCTCTCTCGGCTTCCAGGTCATCTACCGCGCGCTCAACAGCCGCGAGACCGTCGCCTGCCACCGCGCCGTGTTTGAAGACTCGCGGCCAAAACCGCCGCGCAGCCTGGAATTTGCCCAAGCGCTCGCCGACTATGACGTGATCCTCGTGTCGATCGCCTACGAACTCGACCTCGTGAACCTCGTGCACTTGCTCGACGACGCGGGGATTCCGCCGTTGGCGCGCGATCGCGGACCGCAGTATCCGGCGATCATCGTGGGCGGGCCGCTGACGACATCCAACGTGCTGCCGCTGGGGCCTTTTGCCGATCTGGTCGTGATGGGTGAAGCCGACGAGGCCGTGTTCACGCTGCTGGATTGGATGGAAAGCGGTCTGGACAAGGTGGCGATGCTGCAGGCCGCGCAGGACGTCCGCGGCTTCTGGCTGCCGGATTTTCACGGCGACGCGGTGCCCAACCAGCTGAGCGTGTCGGCGGACTGCCTGCCGTCGCTGGGCCAATGGCACAGTCCGCAGGCTGAGTTCAAGAACATGATGCTGCTGGAGACAAGCCGCGGCTGTCCCCGCTTCTGCAAATTCTGCGTCGTGCGCGCGCCCGTGGCGCCCGTGCGCGATCCGGCGCTGGAGCGGGTGATCGCCGCGCTGGATCGGCCCGAGTATCAGGAAGCGCCGCGCGTCGGCTTCGTCGGCGCCGCGGTCAGCGATTGGGCGCCCATCAAGGACGCGTTGCGCGCCGCCATCGAACGCGGCAAGCAAATCGGCATTTCCAGCCTGCGCGCGGATCGCCTGGACGAGGACAACGAGTTCGTCGACCTGCTCTGGCAGGGCGGCTACCGCACGATGACGGTCGCGTCCGACGCACCCAGCCAGCGCATGCGCGGCAAGATGATGAAAGGCCTGCGCGAACGGCATCTGGTCGGCGCGGCGGAGCAGGCGCGGCGGGTCGGCATGCGCAGCTTCAAGATGTACGTCATCATCGGCCTGCCTGACGAGAACGACGACGACATCGCGGAGCTCATCGATCTGGGCCAGCGGCTCTCCAAACGGATGTCGACCACGATCACGCTCTCCCCCTTTGTGCCCAAGCTGCACACGCCGCTGGCGGAAGCGCCGTTTGAGGACCCGCAGACCCAGATGGTCAAGCTCAAGCGCATCCAGCGGGGGCTGGGCGGACGCGTTGACGTGCGCTTTGACTCGCCGCGCTGGGCGTGGCTGGAGTACCGGCTGAGCCTCGGCGGTCAGGAGCTGGCGCCGGCGATCATCCAGGCTGCGCGCGCGGGCGGCAGTTTCCAGACCTGGAAGGCAGTGCTGGGCGAGATTCCGGCGGAGCGCGAGCGCCGGGCGGTTGAAGCCGCGCGCGAGCATGGCCTGTGGGTCGTGACGGGCGCGCGCTGAGCGCCGCAACAGGACTGACTAACCCTGCAAAATCCATCCCATCGCGTCGTTGCGCCAAGGGCCGTGCATCGCCATACTGACGGCGCGGCGTGCGGACAAGCGACGGCGTTCAGGAGTGGGAATGTGGCAACGCAAGAACGTGGTGCAGTGGTGTGTGGCTCTGACGGCGCTGCTGGGCGCAGCGGGCTGCGGCTCTGATACGGCCGCCGTGATCACGGGCGAGGAAGCACCGGACACGACGGCGAACGGCGACGTGCAATTCAATTCGGATACGACCGATGCCAAGGTCGCCGTCGACACGTCGATTGAGGCCGATCTGGCGGTCCAGACGGATGCGGCGAGCGACAACGGCGATGCGCCCGACACCGCCATCCCAACCTGCACGAGCGACGAGGAGTGCAGCACGACGGGCAGTTGGTGCACCAAAGCTGCCTGCGTGGGCGGCGAATGCGTGCAAGCCCCCGTCGCGGACGGCACGGCGTGCGGGGTGAGCGGGTTCTGCCAGATCGATGAGGTGTGCACCGCGGGCGTCTGCGGCGGCGGCACCCCGCGGGTCTGCGATGACGGCGACTTGTGCACCAACGACGTCTGCGACGCCAAGAACAGCGCGTGCGTGTTCACGCCCAACGCCACGTGCACCGGCGCCGCGTGCAAGACCGCCGCGGACTGCGACGACGGCAACAGCTGCACCTCGGACACGTGCGATGTCGCCACGGGCGCGTGCCATTCCACCCCGCAAGCGGACGCGACGCCGTGCGACGACGGCCTCAAGTGCACAACGGGCGAAAGCTGCGACGCTGGCCTCTGCGTCGGGCAGCCAGTGGCATGCAGTGACGGCAACGCGTGCACCGCCGATGCCTGCGATCCGGCGAGCGGCAAGTGCACCGCGACCGCCATTGCCAACGGCGGCGTTTGCGACGACGGCATCTCCTGCACCACCGGCGATGCCTGCGTGGCCGGCCAATGCGTGGGCAAGGCGACGGCGTGCGACGACGGCAACCCGTGCACCACTGACACCTGCGACGCCAAAGCCAGCGGGTGCGTGTTCACGGCGATTGTCGGCTGCGGCGCGCCCTGCAAGGTGGCGAGCGACTGCAGCGACAAGAACCCGTGCACCACCGACGCGTGCACAGCGGGCAAGTGCGCTTTTGCCGCCATCGACGGCGGCACCTGCGACGACGGCCAAGCCTGCACAACCGCCGACACCTGCGCGGGCGGCGCATGCGGCGGCACGGCCAAGGACTGCAACGACGGCAACGCCTGCACCGACGACGCGTGCGAATCCGCTACCGGCGCCTGCAGCCACGCCCCGAGCAGCGGCAAGCCGTGCGACGACGGCAGCCTGTGCACCAGCGACGACGCGTGCGTGAGCGGAACGTGCGCGGGCACGGCCAAAGTGTGCGGCAACGCCTCGACGTGCCTGGGCAGCACGTGCGACGCCGCGACGGGACTCTGCCAACCGACGCCGTTGAGCGGCACGTGCGACGACAACAACCCGTGCACAACGGGCGACACCTGCAGCAACGGCGCGTGCACCGGCGCCGCCACTGTGTGCGACGACAAGAACGCGTGCACCGCCGACAGTTGCGCGCTGCAAACGGGCGCGTGCGCCTTTGCGCCGATCGCCGGATGCGGATCGCAGTGCACGATCGACACGGATTGCACGACGTCCAACGGCTGCGTCACGGCGAGCTGCGTCAGCGGCACCTGCGTGCAGGCCGCGGTCGCCGACGGCAAGACGTGTAGCGACGGGGACGCCTGCACGACCGGCGACGCCTGCGCCGCGGGCGTGTGCGCCGCCAAGCCGGTAGTCTGCGACGACAAGAACCCCTGCACGTTTGACACCTGCGCGCCGGGCACCGGCAAGTGCGCATTTGTCCCGGGCAACAACGGCAAGGCGTGCGAGGACGGCAACGCGTGCACGCTCGGCGACCAATGCACCGGCGGCGTCTGCGCGCCCGGCGTCAAGACCAACTGCACCGACGGCGACCCGTGCACCACCGACACGTGTGACAAGGCGACGGGCGGCTGCGGCCACGCCGCGGAAGTCGACGGCACCGCGTGCAGCGACGGCAAGCAGTGCACGACGGGCGACGCGTGCGCCGCGGGCGTCTGCAAAGGCGCCGCGACCAACTGCGACGACGGCGACGCGTGCACCACCGACGCGTGCGACCCCAAGACCGGCGGCTGCACCCACACTGCGATTGCCAACTGCGGCGCGACCTGCACGACGAACGGCCAGTGCAACGACAAGAACGGCTGCACGGCCGACAGCTGCGTCGCTGGCAAGTGCGTCCAGGCGCCGACCGCCGGCACCGTGTGCAGCGACGGCAACGCGTGCACGAGCGGGGACGTGTGCGCCATCGTCAACGGCCAGGGCGTCTGCCAGGGCGTGGCCACGATCTGCAACGACGGCAACGTCTGTACGAAGGACGCGTGCAATCCACAGACCGGCGGCTGCCTCACCGGCCCCGGCCCCAACAACGTGCCGTGCAACGACGGCAATCTCTGCACCAGCGGGGACGCGTGCAAGACCGGCGTATGCGTCGGCACTTCCCAACTTCCGTGTGACGACGGCGACAGCTGCACCGCGGACAGTTGCGACGCGAGCACCGGCGCATGCCTCCACACGGCGATTCCGCTCTGCGGCGCAGCGTGCAAGGTGGACGCGGATTGCGATGACAAGAACGTGTGCACGTCAGAGAGCTGTTCGGCCGGCCACTGCAACAGCGGCCCCGCGGACGGCACGACGTGCAGCGACGGCAACAGTTGCACGCAGGGCGACGTCTGCCTGAACGGTGCGTGCCAAACGGGCAAGCCCGTCACGTGCAACGACAACAACCCGTGCACCGTCGACGCGTGCGACCCGGCGCTTGGCGCGTGCAGCTACACCGCGGCACCCACCGGCAGCGGCTGCAACGACGGCAATGCATGCACGACCGGCGACGCGTGCGCCGCGGGCAGTTGCACCGGCGCCGCGACCGTGTGCAATGACAGCAACGACTGCACGCTCGACCACTGTCAGGCGTCGACCGGCAAGTGCCTCTTCACGCCGATTCCCAAATGCGGCAACAACTGCGCCACGGCCGCGGATTGCACAATCAAGTCGCAGTGCATCCAGACGTCGTGCGTCGCCGGACAGTGCCAGGACGCGCCGCTGACGGGCGCGACGTGCAACGACAACAACCCGTGCACGAGCACCGACGCCTGCGTGGGCGGCATCTGCAAGGGCACCGCGCTCAACTGCAATGACAACAATCCGTGCACCAAGGACGGCTGCAACGCCAACAGCGGCAAATGCCAGAACGCGCCGGCGTTGACCGGCAGCTTCTGCGACGACGGCAACCTGTGCACCGGCGGGGACGTCTGCCAGACCGGCGTGTGCCAGGGCAAGGTCGCAGGCACCTGCGACGACAAGAACGCGTGCACGCTGGACGCCTGCGATCCCGTCACTGGCGCGTGCACGCACACGGCGGTCAACGGCTGCGGCGGCCCGTGCACCGTGGCGAGCGACTGCAACGACGGCAACGTCTGCACAACCGACACGTGCACGCTGAACAAGTGCGCCGCGACGGCCATCAGCGGCCCGGCGTGCGACGACGGCAACGTCTGCACCGTGGGCGACAAGTGCGCGCTCGGCCTCTGCGCCGCGGGCTCCGTCGCGGCATGCGACGACAAGAACCCGTGCACCGTGGACAGCTGCGACGCCACGACAGGTGGCTGCACCCACGCGGCCGGCACAAGCGGCGTCGCGTGCGACGACGGCAACGCCTGCACCACCGGCGACACGTGCGGCATGGCCACGTGCATCGGCGGCGCCGCCACGGTCTGCAATGACAACGACCCGTGCACGATTGACGCCTGCAACCCGAAGGACGGCCAGTGCGTGTTCAAGGTCGACCCGAAGTGCGGCAAGAAGTGCAAGTCCGACGCGCAGTGCAACGACAACTACGCGTGCACAACGGACGCGTGCGTGGGCGGCGCGTGCGCGAACACCGCCACCAGCGGCATCAGCTGCGACGACGGCAATGCGTGCACAAGCGCGGACATCTGCAGCTCCGGCGTGTGCAGCGGCGCGACGGTGCTCTGCGACGACAAGAATCCGTGCACCAATGACGCGTGCGACAAGCAGTCCGGCGGCTGTGCGTACCAGAAGATCGCCGGCTGCGGCGCGTCCTGCACGGCGGACAGCGACTGCAGCGATGGCGACCCGTGCACGCAGGACATCTGCAATCCGTACACCGGCAACTGCCTGTACCAGAAGCTGGCGCAGTGCAACCCGAATCCGCAGTGCACGACCGATGCCCAGTGCGATGACGCCAACAAGTGCACAGCGGACACGTGCAATCCGTTCACCCAAGCGTGCGTGCACACCGCGCTGCCGGGATGCGTGCCCTGAGGCGCCCGTTCGCGCCAACACGCGAGCGCCTCACACCGATCACGCCGCGCTTGCCGCAAACACCCGCAGACAATTCCGCCCGGCGCGCTTGGCGTCCTGCATCGCCGCTTCCGCGTGCGTGAGCAGCGTCGCTGCGTCCGTGTCATCGTCCGGGTACACACTCACGCCGACGCTGTACGACGCCGGCACGGTCAGCTCGCCGACCTGCAGCGGCTCCTGCATGAGGTCCAGCAGCTTGGCCGCTTGCCCCACGGCGCTCGCCTTGTCGGTCACCGCGGAGAGCAGGACCACGAACTCGTCGCCGCCAAAACGGCTCACCGTGTCGCTCCCGCGCACGGACGCGCGCAGGCGTTGCGCCACCGCGCGCAGGACGGCGTCCGCGGTCTCTTCGCCAAGCGCCAGGCTCAGCTCCTTGAACTCATCCAGATCGATGAACACAACCGCGAAACGGGCGTGGCCGCGGCGCGCATCTTCCACCGCCTGCTCCAGCCGGTCGTGCAGCAGCAGCCGGTTGGGCAGGCCCGTCAGCGCATCGTGATAAGCGAGCCGCGTCATGCGAATCGCCTGCTCACGCGCCTCGCTGACGTCATGCGCCACAACAACCGCGCCCGTCGGCTCGCCTTCCGGACCATGCAGCGCCGACAGCGTGTATTCCACCGCCAGCTGCGACCCATCGCGCCGCAGCAGCCACGCGGTGCGCTTGCCCGCGACTGCCCCCGTGCCGGCAATCGCCGCCCGCAGCAACTCGGCCTCCGACTGCCCGGAAAAAGCCCGCAGCGCCAGCACCGCCGCGATGGGCTGCCCGTGCGCCGCGGCTTGCGACCAGCCCGTCAACTGCTCAGCGACCGGATTCAAGTAGCCAACCCGGCCCGCCGCATCGGCCGTGATCACGGCCTCCGTAATGGCGCCAAGCGTGGTGCGCGCAGTCTCCTTTTCGGCAAAGAGCGCATTCTCAATCAAGCGGCGCTCGGTGATGTCCGTAAACATCACAAAGAAACCGCGCACTTCGCCGTTGGCAAAATCCGGAATATACGTCGCTTGTGAGTACCGCAGCTTCCCGTCTGGCCCCACCTGTTCCCGGTAGAACACCTGCGCTTCGCCGCGCAGCGCCGCCTCAATGCGCGGCAGGTTCAGCGCGTACATCTCCTCGCCGATCACGTCGCGAATGTGCATGCCGCGAATGACCTCGGGCTGCAGGCCGAACCATTGGAAGTACGCTTTGTTGGCGTGGCGGTTGCGCAGATCCTTGTCCCAATAGCCGATCAACGCGGGCATGTGGTCCAGCAGGGTGACGATCTCGTGGGTCAGCCGCTTGCGCTCCAACTCCGCCGCCTCGAGCTCCAGAGTCCGCCGCCGCAGCGCCAGCAGCGCAATGGCTTGGCGCGCGAGCATTTCCAGCAGCCGCTTTTGCTCGGCCGTGAGTTCCCGCGGCTGGCGGTCGATGGCGCACAGCGTCCCCAGCGCCTGCCCTTCCGGCGTCTCCAGCGGCACGCCCGCATAGAACCGCACGTGCGGGTCACCCGTCACCAGCGGATTGTCGGCAAAACGCGCATCCGCCAGCGCGTCGGGCACAATCAGCGTCGCCTTCGCCGCCACCGCATGACCACAGAACGACACGTCGCGCGGCGTCTCCGAAACGTCCAGACCGTGGCGCGCCTTGAACCACTGGCGGTCGGCCGCGACGATTGAGATCAGCACAATTGGCACGTCCAGAATATGCGCCGCGATTTCCGTCAGCGCATCAAACTCGCGCTCGGGAACCGTGTCGAGGATCTGATAGCGCGCCAAAGCGCGGAGGCGGGCGTCTTCATCATCGGGAACGGGTGCAGGCAACATCGGCTCACCTCAACGGTTTTGCGCCGCATCACAGGACAAGTCTAGTCCGCGATGCGGGTCTGGCAAGCGACATCGGTCAGGGAATGCTCGTCGTCCCTTCCATCGACGTCAACGTATTCCTGACGCACAGCTTCCAGTGCGTCGCCTCGTAGCCCGCGCGCATCTGCTGGATGATCTGCGGCCGCGCCTTGCCGATCGGCAGGCCCGCGTCGAGGATCTCGACCTGGTCGGCCTTCAGGCTCTTGATGCGGCTGCAACGGTCATCCAGGAGCGGCATCACGCACTTGAGGCCGGCGGGCTGGGCGATGAGGAACCGGAACACGTCGTCATCGCGGATGAATGCCTCGCGATTGAGCGCCGCGCCGCAGCCCTGGGCCTTCTGCGCGGCGAGCTCGCTGTTCAGCCAGCGGGCGACAAACAGGTTGGCGAGGCCGTCGCTGGCGAATTGCACGGCGTTGTCGCCGGGAATTGGCTGAAACAGCGCGGACTGAAAGACGTTTTCACACACCCGCTGGCGATCTTCCGCGGCCGTGCTCGCGCCCGCATCGACGACCGCCTCGCAATCGGCCATGTCCAGCCGCATCGCCGCGCTTTCCTTGCGCTTCAGCTGCGCCGCCACCAGGCGATCCACAAGGCCCAGCGCCTGCTCCTCGCTCCAGCCCAACTCGCGCAATTCCTTGGTCAGGCGCGCGCCCACGAGCGCTTCGTGCACACGCGCACGGCTGACGATGAGATCGGATTTCGGGTCCAGCGTCTTCTTGTGGAACTCCACGAGCGTCTTGATGTCGCCAAAGCTCGCCAAATACGGATACGCGCACGTTGCGCCCACCGTCGCCCTGGCGTCCAGACCGTAGCGGTGCAGGAACTGCAGGAATTGCCCGCGCTCCGCGGCGTCCTTCACCGCCTGGGCGATGAAGGCGTCCGTTTCCGGACACTGCAGCGGCTGGATCGCCCAGCGCGCGTCTACCGGGGTAAAGCCATAGTCCGCATCGAGCACCGGTGGCCGCGCCAGCAGGACAAATTGCGCGTTGGGCAGCTGGACGACCGCGTCTTGCAGCGCCAGCAGCACGACGTTGCGCCGCGCAATCGCCACCTCGTCCAGGCCGTCCAGCAGGAACAGCGCGCGGCCGCTGGCCACATCCTGGACGAACGCCGGCACGTCCGGCCCAGCCTCGGCCTGCACCGCGCGCAGGAGCGGATTGCCCGTCGCGCCCGGCTTGGCCACTTCCTTGGCATCCACGAGGAAGACCGGCATCTTGCCGCACAGTTGACCGCGCAGGGACTCCGCCAGCCGGGTCTTGCCCAGGCCGCCGCGGGCAAAAATCGACGCGCGTTTGACGTCGCCCTTGGCCAGCACCGCCACCAACTGCGCTTCCGTCAGTACAGTCTCGGCATGGCCCGGCCACTGCGTCACGCTCAGGGAGAGCGGCGTGTAGTTGTTCTGCGCCAGCTCAAACCGCTGCTTGCCGGCGTTGAAGTTGCACTTCTTCTCGTAGGCGTTGGCCTGCGCGCTCCGGGGACCGCCCGCGACCTGCTCACTGCCGCCGCCGCACGCCGTCTGCACCGCGAGCGCCATCACCAGCGCCGCGCGCTGCCCCAACCGCTGGATCGTCGTCATGTGCCGCCTCGCGAATCGGTGCTAAAGCCGCAGGTCGATGTGCGCGCTCCCGCGCATCTCCTCGAGCCACGACTTGTACAGCTTGGTGAACTGCTCTTCCTGAAGCCGCGCGCGGACGTAGTCCGTCAGCACTTGCTTGTCCTTGACCGGCACGCGGCGCCGCTCGATGAACTGGATGATGTGGAAACCGTACGGCGTCTGCACGACCGTGGAGATCTCGCCCGGCTGCAGCGACCACAGCTTGTTGCCAAAGGTCGGGTCCAGCGTCCAGCGCTTCTGCCAGCCCAGGTCGCCGTGGCCCTCGGACGTCGCCGAGTCGTCATTGCACTCCTCCGCGACTTCATCCCACGCTTTCTTGTGCACCGCGACGTCGTCGTAGCAATGCCACGCACGGTCGCGCAACTCCGTCACGCGCTGCGGATTGGCGTCGTCCGGCACGCCGATGAGCATGTGCCGCGAGTGCACCTCGTCCTCAAATTGCCCGCCGCCATACTCCTGATCGATGATCCGGTTCACTTCGTCGTCGGTGACCCGCAGCTTGCCGGCGATCTTGGCGCGCAGCATCTGGACGCGCACCATCTCCGTGCGGACATGCTGGCGATACGCCGCCGTGGTCGGAAAGCCCATGTTGCGCACGATGTCCTCAAACTCGTCCGCGGACTTGTGCATCCGCTTGCGCGTCTGGTCGATCTGGCCGTCAACTTCGCCATCGCTGACCACGAGCCCGAGATCCTTTGCCGCTTTTGCCACAAGCGCGTTGTCGATCAGCGTATCCAGCGTCTGTTTGCGCAGCGCGTCGGCACTCCGCGGCTCAGCCGACGGCACCGGGTCATTGCCGCCGCGCGTCTGGCCCATGGCGCGGCGCAGCTCACTTTGCAGGATCGCCGTGTCGCCCACCGTTGCGACCACGCCGTCAACCTCGTGGTACCCCTGCGGCAGCGTCGCACGCCGCGCCGCCAGGACCGGCTTGGGCGGCACAATCACTTCAGTCGGCTTGGGCGCAGGATCCGCCGCGAGCGCGCCGGTCGGCACGGCCAGCAGCGCCAGCACGAAAAACAGTTTCAGCATCAGCTACAGCTCAGAAGGCGTCGGATCCGCCGGTTGCTTGTTGTTCGACAGGCCCGGCGGCAAATCGCCCTGCCCCGGCATGCCTTTGCCCTTGATCGGCAGCGGCGTCACCGGCAGCTGCCCCAGCGCGTCTTCATTGAGTTCAATCTTGGCCGCGGCGCGCAGGTCATCCACAAGCTTCTGGCGCTTGAGATCGCGCTCGCGCTTGACCAGCCGCGTGCGAATCGCGTCTTTCACGTCAGCAAAGGCCTTGTCGACCGCTGGCACCTTGGACGTCACCATCAGCACGTGCCAGCCCTGGGGCGACTGCACCGGCGTGCCGATGGTGAAAATCTCCCGGTTCATCGCGGCCTCAATCACCTCCGCCGGCACGCGCGCGAGGCGCTCCAGATCCGCGGGCGTCGCGCCTTGCAGCGGCGCCTTGGACACCAGGCCGAGGGAGCCGAGATACGGAATGGTCGCCTGATCCAGAGACAGCCGTCCCACGTAATCGTTCCACGCCACGACGAGCTTGGCCGACGCGCCTTCCGACGCTGACCGCAGTTCCTTGGCGATCCGCTCCGCCGTCGCCGCGTCCTTGACCAGAATGTGGCTGACTTCCACCTGATCCGGCTTGTGGTACAGCCCGGGATTCGCGTCGTAGTACGCCTTCAGATCCGCGTCCGTCAGCGATTCCGGCTTGACCGCATCCACGGCCGCGTCGGCCAGGAACTTGCGAATCATCGCCTGCTTGGCGGCTTCCAGCACTTCCGGATCGCTGGCCAGGCCACGCCGCGCCGCTTCCGCGGCCAGCAGCTCAAACTGCACCAAGCTTGTCAGATACTCTTTGCGCTTCTGCGGGCTTGCAAACTGGCTGCGCACCACGGCGGGCTCGCGCGCCAGCCGCGCCTCAATCTCACCCAGCGTGATCGTGTGCTCGCCGATCCGGGCGACGACCACCGCGCGCTGCTCCGGCGTCAGCTGGGAATCGTCCGTCGAGATCTTGGCCTTGGGCACCTGCTCAACCGTGGCCTGCAGCGCCTTGTCGGTGATGCCGGGCCCTGCCGGATTGGGCCGCGGCGGCTTGCCGCAACCGACAAACACGAGAAGAACGGGCAAGAGGGCAAAGTGAAAGCGCATGCAAACCTCCGCCCAAAGGGACGGCGGGTGTGTTTTGGCAGGTTTGGGCGCGCGGCGCAACAACTGACGCAGCGCCCGCGCGCAACTCTTGACACGATTCGCCTCACGGCCCAGCCTGACCGCGCCCGGGCCGTCGCCCGCCTGATGCCCATGCCACGCCCGACTCGCCTCTCCCGTCCATTGCTGTTGCTCCTGCTTGCCGCGTTGACCGCGTGTGGGCAGAAGCCCCAGCCCGTCGCCGTGCCCGCTGAACTGAGCGCCATCGCGCAGTGGTTGCGTGACAATCCCTACCAGGCCGCGCCCAAGGAAACCAAGGCGCCGCCGCCGGTGCGGGTGCTGACGCTGTCCGATGGCGGCGCGGCCGCGGTGCACCAGGCGGGCGGTGAGCCGTTCCAGGAGGCCAAGGGTCAGGCCTGGCTGCTGGCGCGCGACGTCACGGCGCTGATGGCCGGCATGGAGCAGGAAGGCCTGCACTACCTGCTGACGCCGGAACCCGACCTGCGCGATGCCCCGACGCTGCCGACCGACAAGGCGACGCTCGTCCCGTCCGTGCTCCGGCACCTGCAAACGCTGTATGGCACGGGCACGCGCGATCAGGCGTGCGTGAATCGCCTGCAGTTGGTCGCCGCGTCTCCGGCGATCCACGATTTTGGCGGCCGACACCTGCCCGCGGCGCTGCTGTTCCGGCGCGTGCCGGGCGCGCTGCTGCGGATGACCAAGCTGGTGCCCGGGATCCCGGTGCGGGTGGAGACGACCCGCTCGTTCGCCGGTCAGGTCTTCGTCTTCGACTGCCAGACGCGCGCGGACGCCAGCGGGATGCTGGAAATGCGCTTTCCCTACGCGTCGCAGCCGGACCACCCGGTCAAGATGTGGACGGCGGTCAGCAAGGGCGGCGATGTGGTTGAAATCACGGCGGACGCTGTCACGCAGGGCAAGATCGTCGACCTGACGCAGTAATCAGCGCCGCGACACGATCCGCAGCCGGCCGGCATTGCGCGGATCAACCGCCAACTGCCGCGGTGCGTCGGGCTCCGGCATCACGTCGATCACCACGTCCGCCGGGTTCTCTGCCCACTTGCGCAGGGTCCGCAGCAGGTCCTTTGTCGCCTGCACCGGCGCTTCCTGTTCACGCGGCGTCAGCACCTTGGTCAGCACCATGTCTGGCGTCAGGCGGTACAACGACCCGCGCACGTTCACCAGCGGCAGCAGCGTCTCCGGCTGGAGCTTGCCGCGCTCGTGCAGCGTCAACGCCACCGCCGCCGGACCTTGCTCCACCTTCTGCACGCCCAGCGCAATCGCCAACACGCGCAGCTCCAGCGTCTCAAACAGCGCCAACGCGGGCGGCGGCAAACGGCCGTAGCGATCGACAACGCCGCGCATCGCCATATCCAGCTCTTCCTCGTTGCGCACGCCCGCCAGCCGCTTGTAGGCCGCCAGCCGCTGCGTCGGGTCCGGCACGTAGGTCTCCGGCAGGAACGCCGTCAGCGTCACCTTGATCTCCGGATCCACCGGCGCGCCCAGATCCTCGCCGCGGATTTCCTGGACCGCCTCTTCCAGCAGCTTCACGTACAGCTCGTAGCCGATCTCCGCGATGTGGCCGGTCTGCTCTTCGCCCAGCAGGTTGCCCGCGCCGCGGATCTCCAGGTCATGGCTGGCGATCTGCACGCCCGAACCCAGCTCAGAGAACCGCTCCAGCACCGCCACGCGCCGCGCACCGTCGGTCGTCATGCGCTCGCGCTCCGGCACGGTCAGGTAGCACCACGCGCGCACGCTCGATCGCCCGACGCGCCCGCGCAGCTGGTACAACTGCGCGAGACCAAAAGTGTCGGCGCGCTCGATGAACATCGTGTTGGCGTTGGGAATGTCCAGGCCAGATTCAATGATCGTCGTGGAAATCAACACGTTGCACTCGCGGCGCATGAACCGCAGCATCGCGTCTTCCAGCTCGCCTTCGTCCATCTGGCCGTGGGCGACAACCGGCTTGACGCTCGGCACCAGCGACTTCAGATGCTCCGCGATCTCCGGCAGCCGCGCGATGCGGTTGCACACGTAGAACGCCTGCCCACCGCGGTTCAGCTCGCGTTCCAGCGCTTCCTGCAGCACGTCGTCGGCGCCGCGGCAGACGATCGTGCGCACGGACTTGCGGTTCTCCGGCGGCGTCGCGATGAGCGACAGATCGCGCAAGCCCAGCGTCGCCAGTTGCAGCGTGCGCGGAATCGGCGTCGCGGACATCGTCATGCAGTCGATGTTGGTCCGCCATTTCTTGATGGCCTCCTTGTGCGTCACGCCAAAGCGGTGCTCCTCGTCGATGATGAGCAGACCCAAATCCCGGAAGTGGACGTCCTTGGACAGCAGCCGGTGCGTGCCGACGATGATGTCGATTTCGCCCTTGCCCAGCGCCTCGATCGTATCCCGCTGCTCCGCCGCACTCAGGAAGCGCGACAGCGACGCCACGCGGATCGGCAGCCCCTGACAGCGCTCCGCAAACGTCAGCCGATGCTGTTCCGCGAGCACCGTCGTCGGCGCGAGCACCACCACCTGCTTGCCGTCCAGCGCGACTTTAACCGCGCCGCGGATCGCCACTTCCGTTTTGCCGTAGCCCACGTCGCCGCAGACCAGCCGATCCATCGGCCGCGGCAGGCTGAGGTCAATCAGCAGGTCGTCGATTGCGCGTTGCTGGTCGGGCGTCTCTTCCCACGGGAACGACGCCTCCCATTCGCGGTACACTTCATCCGGCGGCGAAAACGCGTGACCCGGCCGCGCCGCGCGCTCCGCATACAGCCGCACGAGCTCCTGCGCCGCTTCCGCCACCGCCTTCTTGGCGCGCTTTTTGGCCTTCAGCCAGCGATCGTGACCAAGCCGATCCAGGTGCGGCGACGCGTCCTCGCCCGACACGAACTTCTGCACGCGCTCCAGGCTCGTCACCGGCACATACAGCCGCTGGTCTTCCTTGTAGAGGATCAGTAGGAAATCCTGCTCGATCCCGCCCGCCGCCATGCGCTGCAGACCGACGTACCGGCCGATGCCGTGGTCCACGTGGACGATGTAGTCGCCCTCGTTGAGCTCCGCCATGTCGCGGATGAATTGACCCGCCGACCGCTTCTTGCGCAGCGACTCCGGCTTGTGCGTCTTGTGGCCAAAGATCTCGTCTTCGTCGATGACGACGAGCTTCAGCGCCTCGATGTGATAGCCCTCGCCCGACCCGCCGAGCACGAGCAGCGCGTCCAGATCCTTGCGCAGCCGCAGCGTCGGCATGTCCGCGGGGCGCAGCGGCCCCTGATGGAACTCGCTGCCGATGCCGTAGTGCCGCAGGATCGTGGCCAGTCGCTCGCGGCCACCTTCCGAGTGCGCGGCGATCACCACCAGCTCCTGCAGTTTGCGCGCGAGGCGAATCCGCTGCACCAACGGCCGCAGACCTTCATCGCGACCGCGGGCCTCGTGCAGCTCGCGCGTCACGTCGCGGTTGTTGCCCACGTCCAGCTGGAACGTCGGCACGGTGCGGCCTTCTTCAAAAATCGCGAACGGCCGCACAAAGAGCTGCGTGTGCGCCTGCAACTGGAGCCGAACTTCCGCCGGCGAGGCCGCCAACTGCTCCGGCGGGTAGCACAGCCGGTGCGCGGCCTGCGCCTCCCCGTACTGGAGCTGCAGCTGCTGCCACGCCGCTTCCATCGCCTGAAAGCACGCGTCCGGCTGGTCCATCACCACGACCGGCGACGCGCTGCCCACCAGCGGCGCCAACTGCAGGATCGTCGCCTGATCCGGCGTGATGCCTGCGCGCAGCGCTTCCAGCCCGGGCACCACGTGGCCGGCCCGCAGTTCGTCCAGAATCGACCGCAGTTCCACGTTGCCGACGTCGTGCAAATCCGCTAGATCCGTCAGGTTCTTGCCCGCCAGCGGCAGCGACGCCGGGTCAATCAGCAGTTCCCGAACCGGCGGCAGGATCACGTCCAGCAGGCTGTGGCCGGTGGCGGCTTGCGTCTCGGGATCAAAAAACCGGATGGCGGCGACGTCGTCGCGCGTCACGTCGATGCGCGTTGGCTCCAGGTACAGCGGGCTCCAGACGTCGATGCCGTCGCCCCGCAGCGTGAACGTGCCCTGGTCCTCGCACACCGGCACCTGCTCGTAGCCGCCCGCGAGCAGCTGCTCGACCAACTCCACGGTGTCCAGGTTGGCGCCGACCGACGCCATGGCCGTCGAACGGTCAAACTGCGTCGAGGACAGCGTACGGTGCAGCAACGCTTCCGCGGTGACAACGACCGCGCCGACGCCAATCCCCAGGTTCAGCCGGTAGCCCGCCGCCAAGCGCCCCTGGACGTTCTGCCGGAGCGGCGAGACGTCGTGGTACGGGGAGACGTCATTGGCCTCATAGCCCAGCACCGGCGCGAGGCCTGGCCACAGCTCGCCCTCAAAAGCGCCAAGGCCTTCCGCGATCTGCGCCATGCGCTGGACCGTCGGCACAACGATCAGCAGCGGCCGCTCGACGCGCGCGCGGATGACCGCCAAAAGTAACGGCACCACGCCCGCTTCCGCCGTCGCGAGCACCTGCAGCGGCGCGCGATGTTCCAGCGAGAGGATGAGCCCCTCGAAGTCAAAGCGGCGCGGCTGGTGCGGAATGGCCATCGGGTCGCGGAGCTTAGGCGTTGCCTGCCCGATGGGCAACGGCTGGGGCGGTATCTGCGGCAAACCGTGGAGATTGCGGCTGCGGCGCGGCGACCCAATCCACTGCTTCCCTTGACCGCGGCGGCCAGCAACCGCAGAGTGAGGCGCGGAATGCCCGGTTCAGCCCGGGTGTTGCACGAACGGGAGCGCAGTCACTTGGCCATACGACACAACAACAGGCTCGCCAGCTGGGTCGCGATCGCGGGCGCGCTCGTGTGTCTGGGCGCGTGCGATCCGGTCTATCCAGCCCTCGCGGGTGCGTCAGACGCCAGCGATTCGGACAGCGACGCCGGCCACCTCCCGCCCAACGGCGGCACGATCTACGGCGACGACAACACCTGCGGCAGCACATGCCCCGCGCCGGCGCATGCCGACCCGACCTGCGCCGAGGGCACCTGCGGCTACGCGTGCAGCGGCGACTTCCTGGACTGCAACGGCAAACCCAGTGACGGCTGCGAAATCAGCGTCAAGAGCGACCCCGCGCACTGCGGCAGCTGCGCCAACGGCTGCGGGATGATCAACAACGGCACGCCCATCTGCGTCGATTTCCTGTGCCGCGCCTCGTGCGACCCGGGCTGGGGCAGCTGCCAGAACAACCCGGCACAATGCGAGACCCACACGGACAGCGATCCCTACCACTGCGGCGATTGCACGACGCAGTGCACGGGCAACATCAACGCCGCGCCGCACTGCGAGGGCGGTCAATGCACGTTCCACTGCTCGTCAGGCTTTGCCGACTGCAACCAGAACGACGTGGACGGCTGCGAGGTCGATACCAACAACGACCCGCATCACTGCGGCACGTGCGGGCTTGACTGCAAGGAGCTCGGCTGCTCGCAGGGCACGTGCACGTGCGCATCGAGCACGCAAACGGCGAACGTCGCGCCGCTCGACCTCTTCATCATGATGGACCAATCGGGCTCGATGGACCTGAAGACCGGCACCGGCGTCACCAAATGGGCGGCGATCGCGGCGGCCATCAAGGCCTTCGTCAACGACGCCAACTCGGTCGGCATCGCCGTTGGCATCCAGTATTTTCCACTCGCGACGTGCAGTTCCGCGGAATACGCGACGCCGGAAGTGCCCATCGCGGACTTGCCCGCCAACGCGACCAACATCATGGCGTCGATTGCCAAGCACGGCCCCAACGGGTCGACGCCCACCGCCGCGGCGCTCGACGGCGCGATCAGCTACGCGCAGACGTACGGCAAGAGCCACGCCGGCCACACCATCGCGGTCGTCCTGGCAACCGACGGCGTGCCGACCGGGTGCGCGCCGCTCGACACCATCCCCGCGGTTGCCAAGATCGCCGCAGCCGGCGTCACGAGCGCCGCCAACATCCGCACGTTCGTCATCGGCGTGGGCACGGAGACGGCCTCGCTCAACGCGATCGCGGTCGGCGGCGCCACCAAGGCGGCGATCATCGTGGACGTCGCGGGCAACGTGGAGCAGCAGTTCGCCGCCGCGCTCAAGGCGATCCAGGGCCAAGCGCTGGCGTGCTCCTACGCGATTCCGCTGCCGAGCGATGGCAAGACGCTGGACCTGACCAAAGTGAACGTGCAAATCACCCTGGGCGCTGGCAAGCCGCAGATGCTGAACTACGTCCCGACGGACAAGGACTGCAGCAGCACGACCGGCGGCTGGCATTTTGACGATCCGGTCACGCCGTCCAAAATCCTCCTGTGCGCGACGAGCTGCGCGCTGCCGCTGAGCGTGTCGACGGCGAAGGTGGAGATCCTGCTGGGGTGCGCGCGGACGAGCGCGGTGCCGTAGCTCCCGCGCCGTTCTGTGGACAGCTCGGCTGACCGACGTTCTCACGGTCCGCCCAACTCCGCACGCCCACGTTCGTCGCCCCTCCCTCCGCCGGCCCCCGTTCGACACAACAAGCTTGCTTGCGCCCGGCTGAATCCTGCGCTATTGCCTTTCCAGCCGCGCGTGGGGACGCGGCCTGTCCAGGACGTTCATGACTGCACCACTTCCGTCCGGTTGCCGGGAACGCACCATCGCCACTGCGACGCTCGGCGCGATGCACCTGGTTGAAGCCGGCGATCCGCACGCACCGCTCGTCGTGTTCCTGCACGGCTTTCCGGAATTCTGGTATTCGTGGCGGCACCAGCTGACCGCGCTGGCGGCAGATTTTCACGTCGTGGCACCGGACTTGCGCGGCTATGGCGGCACGGAGAAGCCGGACTCGGGCTATGACATTGGCACGCTGGCGGCGGATATCGACGCGCTGCTCGCCGCCTTGACCGCCGGCGAGACGACGCCGCGGCCGATCACGCTTGTCGGCCACGATTGGGGCGGCGTCATCGCGTGGGCGACCGCATCGCTGCATCCCGAGCGCATCACGCGCCTTGTCGCCATCGACGCGCCGCACCTGCTCGCGTACCTGCGGAGCGCGCGCGTGCACCCGGGCCAGCTGGCCAAGTCGTGGTACATCGCGCTGTTCCAGATTCCCGGCCTGTTCGAATGGCAGTTTCGCCGCAATCCCTACGCGATGATGGCCAAGATGTTGCGTGGGTCGGCGGTGCAGCGGGATGTGTTTCCGCGCGCGGAAATCCAGCACTACGTGGACGCCATGGCGGATCCGCGCGTGCTGCCGCGGGCGCTGGCCTACTACCGCGCGCTGCCGAGTCTTTTTGCGCAGTTGGACGACCTGCGTGCGCCCGTGACGGCGCCGACGCTCGTCCTGTGGGGCGCGCAGGATCCAGCGCTGGGAACTGAACTGATCGAGGCGTGCCGCAGCGTTGTGGATGCGCCCTTTGAATCGCAGATTTTTGCCGACGCGGGGCATTGGCTGCAGCAGGAAAAACCGGCTGAAGTGAGCGCCGCCATCGCGGCATTTGCCGCCCGCTGACTGGAATGAGGACGCACGATGAAGCTTGACGCACGAAAACTCTCCCTGCTGGCGTTGGCCGCGGTGTTCGCGGCGTGCAGTTCGCCCAAGACCGACGCGCAGCCCGCCGATGTCACGGCAGGCGACACGGTGCTTCTGGCGGATGCGCAGACCGAGACGGGCGACGTGGTTGCCGCTGATGCCGCGGATGCCGCGCCCGATGTGGCGGCGCCTGACGTGCCACCGGACGTCGGTCCGCCGATTGAGATTACTTACGTCACGAACGTCGACGACGCGAGCGATCCGACGGGCGCTGCGGCGACGGTGGGCCAGAATGCGCAGTTGTCGGCGGATCTGGACCTCGTGTACCCGCCGGACAACGCGATGGCGCCGCGCGACTTTGCGCCGATTACGGTGCAATGGACCGCGGCGGGCGCGCAGCCGACCGTGTTCGTCGTGCGGTTTGCGAATGAAGAAGCGGAGATCGACGTCATCGGCGATCCGGCCAAGTGGGACGTGGGCCAAGGCTACGACGTGACGATTTCCAAGGACATCTGGGCCGAGCTCTTTCAGTACCCCGATCACCCCGACTGGACCCTTCGCGTGCTCGCCGCGGACATCGTCGGCGACAAATTGGTCGGCACGATGCGGTCGTCCAAGCCCGTCAGCTTCCACGTAACGAACCAGAAAGTCGGCGGCGCGATCTACTACTGGAACACCACGCTGGCGACCGTGCGGGTCCTGGAGGCTGGCAAGCTCACGCCCACGTCGATTCCGGGCATGGGCGGCATGTTCGCCTGCGCCGGCTGCCACAGCATCAGCCCGGACGGCTCAACGGTCGCGGTCAGCACGTTTTTTGGCTTGGGCGGCTCGATGGGTATGTCGCTCGTCACGGCCAAGAGCGGCACCGCGCCCGCGTGGCTCAGCCCCAAGGCGGCGTCGCTGCTTGCGGGCTCGTTCACCATCTCGGCGGCGTTCTCGCCGTCGTACTTCAGCACCAACGACAAATGGCTCATCGTGCCCAGCGCCGGCAAGCTGCGGTCGGTCAACCTGCTGACGGGCGCCTCCTACGCGATGGTCAAGAGCGGCGACCTCGGCCAACAGGCCTTCCCGACGTGGTCGCCCAATGGCGAAACCGTCATCTACGCTTCCGCCAAGGACGTCGGCAACGGCTTCTCCGGCAGCGTCGCAACCGCGCTCTACACCGTACCGTTTGGCGACGGCGCGGACACCGGCAAGGGCGGCGTCGCCACGCCCGTCGCGGGCGCCGATGAACCGGGAATCTTCCACTACTACCCGTCGTTCACGCCGGACGGCAAGTACGTGGTCTACAACCGCGCCGACCCAGCCGGACCGACGTGCCCGACAAGCGGCGGCGGCGGCGGACCGTCCAGCGGCGGCGGCGCGACGACGTATGACAACTGCAACGCAGAAGTCTGGATGATCCCCGCGATTGGCGGCACGGCGATTCGCCTGAACAATGCCAACCAGTCGACCGACCCACTGACCAACTCGTGGCCGACGTTCGGCAATGTGCTAGGCCAATACTACTGGATGGCGTTCTCGTCCCGCCGCAACTACGGCTTCCTGCACACCGGCAACCCGCCGTCGCCGCAGGTCTACATTGCCGCGGTCGATCCGGAGAAGCTGCTGCAAGGCCTCGACGGCTCGTTCGCCGCGCTTTGGCTGCCGGGTCAGGACATTTCCTCGGGCTGTCACATCGCGCGCTGGAGCGCCCCGCCCCGCGATTGAGTTGCCACGTGCGCCATTGCAGCGCACAATCCCGCCTCCGTGCGCCTTTCGCGCGCCCCACCGCTCTGCCTCGTGAGGATCTGATGTTCGGCAAAAAGCTCGTCCCCTTCGCCTGTTGCGCGCTGCTCGCGTCGGCTTGCAACAAACCCGCTGAAGCGCCTGCTGCGCCCCCGCCGGCACCCGCTGCGCCTGCTCCGGCACCCGCCGCTGAAGCGCCCAAGCCCGTGCCGCCGCCCGCACCTGCGTCGCCGACCGGTGCCGCTGCCAACGAAGTCGTTCTGACGGATCCTTGCCCGATGCCCGGCGAAGATGCCGCTGCGTGCCCGGCGAAGCCGGCGACCGTCGACGACAACATCAAAGTCGCGCACGTGCTGGTCGGCTGGGAAGGCTCGCTTCCGGGCAAGCAGATCAAGCGCACGAAAGAGGAAGCGCTCAAGCTCGCCAAGGAGCTCGCCCACGAGGCGCGCAAGCCGGGCAACGACTTCATCGGCCTCGTGTGGAAGCATTCGGACGACAACGGTCCGGGCGTGTACGAAGTGACGCCGCAGATGCGCGGTCGCTACGTCCCGCAGTTCACCGCGATGGCGCTGTCGCTGGGTCAGGGGCAGGTCGACATCGTCGCGACGCGCTTTGGCTACCACGTGATGAAGCGCTTGCCGTTTGATTTCAAGGCACCGGACAAGCCCCTCGTCAAGCTGCTGACCGATGCGTGCCCGCTGGCGGGTGAAGATCCGACGACGTGCCCGACCGAGCAGAAGCCGAAGCCGGAGAAGACGACCGTCAGCCACATCCTCATCGGCTTCCAGGGCTCGTTGCCGGGCGAAAACGTCACGCTGACGCGCGAAGAGGCGCTGAAGAAGGCGATTGAAGTGGCGCACCAGGCGCGCAAGAAAGGCGCGGATTTCAGCGTGTTGATGAAAGCCAACAGCAAGGATCCCGGCCCGGGCACGTACCCGGTCGACGCCAACGCGCAGCTCGTGCCGCCGTTCAAGCAGCTGAGCCTCTCGCTGGGCAAGGGCCAAATCGACATCGTCGAGACGAGCTTTGGCTACCACATCATCAAGCGCGTTGAATAACCGGGGCAGTTTCCGTCATGAGCGAACTGCCTGATTGGCAAATTGAAATCGATGCAAGCGCGGTCCGCTGGCAAGCGGAAGTGAACGCGGCTGAGTCGCTGGAAGCGTTGCGCTCGCTGGAAGTGCAGGCGCTGGGCAAGCAGGGCGAAATCCCGGCGCTGATGAAGCGGATTCCGCAGATTCTGCCGCAGGATCGCAAGGGCTTTGGCCAGGCCGTCAATGCGCTGCAGGCAAAGGTGGCCGCGGCCATTGAGGTCCGTCGTCAGGCGCTCGTGGAGACGCTGATTGCCGCCGAGCTGAACGATACGTCGTTCGACCCGACGCAAGCCGCGCTGCCACTGCGCGTGGGGCACCCGCATCCGCTGAGCACCGTGCAAGCTGACATCGAGGCGATCTTCACGTCGATGGGCTTTCACGTGCTGGACTATCCGGAAATTGAGAGCGAATTCGACAACTTCGAAGCGCTCAATATTCCCGGCTGGCATCCGGCGCGTGAGATGCAGGACACGTTTTGGCTGGAAGGCGGCCACCTGCTGCGCACGCACACCTCGTCGGGGCAAGTGCGGGCGATGCACGAGTTCAAGGCGCCGTTCCGGGCGATCTTCCCCGGCAAAGTGTTCCGCTACGAATCGACGGACGCCAGCCACGAGCACACGTTCCATCAGGTGGAAGGGCTGATGATCGACCGCAAGGTCACGGTCGGCCACCTGCTGGATTCGATGCGCACGCTGCTCTCCGCGATCCTCCAGCGCGAGGTGGAAATCCGCCTGCGGCCTGGCTATTTTCCGTTCGTGGAGCCGGGCTTTGAGCTGGACATCCGCTGTCAGGTGTGTGCCGGCGCGGGCTGTTCGGCGTGCAAGCGCCGCGGTTGGCTGGAATTGCTGCCGTGTGGCCTCGTGCACCCGAATGTGCTGCGCGCGGGCGGTCTGGATCCGGACGAGTGGCAGGGCTGGGCGTTTGGCCTCGGCCTGTCGCGCTTGGTCATGATGCGCTACGGCGTGCCGGACGTGCGGCTGTTGATGGGCGGCGATCTGCGCTTTTTGAGTCAATTTTAGGGGTTGCCCGTGCTGGTCTCCTGGCGATGGTTGTCGCAGTTCGTCGATACGCAGGGCGTGGACCCGCTGCAATTCGCCGAGAAATTCACAACGACGGTCGCGGAAATCGACGACGTGGTGCAATGGGGCTTTGGCCTGCGCGACGTCCTCGTGGCGGACGTGCTGGCGATGGCGCCACATCCCAACGCCGACAAGCTGCGGCTGGCGACGGTCGATTTGGGTGGGCGCACGGTGCAAGTCGTCTGCGGCGCGCCGGATCTGCGCGTGGGCATGCGCGTGCCGTTCGTGCCGCCGGGCGTGACGCTGCCGTCGGGTATCACGGTGCGCGATGGTGAAGTGCGCGGCGTGGCGAGTCCGGGCATGTTGGCGTCGGAAAAAGACCTCGGTCTGTCCGATGAGAACGCCGGATTGCTCGCGCTCGATGGCTGCACGGCGCGGGCGGGAACACCGCTGCATCTGGCGATTGAGCTGGAAGACGTGCTGTACGACGTCGACAACAAGGCGATTACCCACCGGCCGGACCTGTGGGGCCTCTACGGCGTGGCGCGCGAAGTGGCGGCGATGCTGGACAAGCCGCTGCGGCCGTTTGATCTCGAACTGAAGCTGGGAACGGCGATGCCGCTGGCGATTCAGGTCGACGCGCCCGATGCGTGCCCGCGGTACACGTGCGCGCGGCTGACGGACGTGGCGGTGGCGCCGGCGCCGGTGAATGCGCGCTTGCTGCTGCGGCGCCTCGGCACGCGGCCGATCTCCAATCTTGTCGACGCGACGAACCTCGTGATGCTGGAAACCGGCAATCCGCTGCATGCGTTTGACGCCCGCTCCCTGCGCGGCAACGCCATCGTGGTGCGACGCGCCCACGCGCACGAGACGCTCACGACGCTCGACGGCCAACTGCGGCAGCTCCAAGCGCACGACTGTGTGATTTGCGACGCGGAAGGCCCGATCGCGCTGGCCGGCATCATGGGCGGCGCGGATTCTGAGATTCGCCCGGACACAACGGAAGTCGTGCTGGAAGCCGCCAACTTTGACGCGCCGACCATTCGCCGGACGGCGATGCGCCTGGGCATGCGGTCGGAGAGCTCGGCGCGCTTTGAGAAGGCGCTGGACCCGGTAATGGCGGAAGTCGCGGCGCGGCGGTTCCTCAAGCTGTGCCAGGCGTGGCAACCGCAGGCGCAGATCGTCAGTCAGCTGGCCGACATGGGCCCGTTCACCGCTGAGGCCAAGCCGCTGTCCATCATCCGCACGACGGGCACGTACCTGCGCGAGCGGCTGGGCGTGACGGTCGCTGAGCTGTCCGACGCGTGGCTGGATGCCTGCCTGACGCAGCTGGAATTCGCCGTGGCGCGCTCAGGCGACGCGCTGGCCGTGACGATTCCGAGCTTCCGCGCCACCAAGGACATCAAGATCGCCGAGGATCTTGTCGAAGAGCTGGGCCGCCACTACGGCTATGACAACATCCGCAGCGAGGCGCCCAAAGTCGCCGCGCGGCCGCCGCACACGCCGCCGCTCAAGCTGCTGGAACGGCAGGTCCGCAACACGCTTGTGCACGCCGGGCTGACCGAGCAAGTGCTGTACGGTTTTGACGACGAGGATACGCGCAAGCGCCTGCTGCTCAGCGAGCCCGATGGCGCGCCGCGCGTGGCCGTGCGCAATCCCATCTCCTCGCAACACACGCACATGCGCCGCAACGTGCTGCCCAATCTTTTGGCGGTCGCTGAAAAGGGCCTCGTCCAGGGCGACGATGGCCAGCCGGCGCGCAAGGGCTTGAACATCGGCATCTTTGAGATTGGCCGCGTGTTTGTGCCAGAAAAGAGCGACGACCGCGGGCTGCCGCCGGTGCTTGTGAACGGCACGGAAGCGGAAGTGGCGGCGTACACGGCGGGAATGGAAGGCGAGATGCTGCGCGGCGTGCTGGACGCGCGGGCGGGCACCAAACCGCTGCCGCTGCAGCCGATTCGCTTGGGAATCGTGTTTGCTGAACGCCTGGGCGGCGGCGCGGAAGGGTCCAAGCTGGTGTTCCCGGCGCCAGAAGTGACGCATCGGCTGCTGCAGCAAATGATCGCGGCGCTCGCGCACCTGATGAAATGGCTGGGCAGGGACGCGCTGACGCTGCAGGCGACCGGTCCGCAGGCGAGCCCCGGCGCGCCCGATGGCCAGCCGTCGTGGCGCAGCAAGCTGGGCTTTGACGTGGTGACGTCGACGGGTGAAACCATCGGCTTTGTCGCGGCGCTCCATCCGCGCGTGCGCATTGAGCTCGATCAGCCGGCGCAGGCGGTGGTTGCCGAGCTCGATCTGCGGGCGCTGGAGCGCGTGCCCCTGTTCAAACGGGTGAACCCATGATTCCGCCGGGCCGCCGTGTGCTGTACCTGTCGGGGCCCGTCGAGCCGCCGTGGACGCGGTCCGACAAGAACCTCGTGCGCGGCGTGGCGGCCAACCTGCAGCGCTACCGGGGTTGCGTCCTGACCCACGAGGGCGTGACGCTGGCCGAACCGAACCTGGAGACCGAGGGCGCCTGGGGCCCGCGCACGGCCGCCGATACGCCGCTGGGCAAGCGCCTGGGCTTGTTTGGCCAGCTGATCGGCCAGCGCGAGACGGCCATCGCCCACCTGTTCTGGCCCGCAGACTTCATCGTCGCCAATGTTGTGCGGACCGCCGCGCGCATGCGCGGGCTGCCCGTCATCCACACGCTGGTGCGCGCGCCGCGGACGACGGTCGCCATCAAGCAAGCGCTGGCCGGTTCGCCGGTTGTGTGCCTGACCCAGGAAACCCAGCACCGGCTGATCGCCGAGGGCGTGCAGAACACGCTGTGGATTCCGCCGGGCATCGCGCTGCACCCACCGATTCCCGATGGTGAGAAGGCCGGCATCCGCCGCAAGTACCGCATTCCGCTGGATGAGCCCGTGGTCATGTACGCGGGCGATTACCGCCACTCCAACGCCGCGCGCACGTTTGCCGCAGCGATGCCGCGCATCCTCCGCCAGTCGGATTGTCATTTTGTCCTGGCGTGCCGGATCCGCAACGACGAGGACCGCGAAGAAGAAGCGCGGATCAAGGAAGCGATCTCAGCCGATGGCATCGCCCATCGCGTCACTTTCCTCAATGAAGTCTCAAGCCTGCGTGAGCTGTTCGCCATTGCCGCCGTGCAGGTATTCCCGGCGGACAGCCATCACGAGAAGATGGATCTGCCGATGGTCCTGCTGGAAGGCATGGCCGAAGGCTTGGCGACCGTGGTCGCGCAGAAGGCGCCGCTGACGGAGCTTGTGCAAGCGGGCGTGGTGATGGGCGTGCCGCCGATGAATCCGGTGGCGCTGGCCGTCGCCGTGTCTGAGCTGGTGCGCAGCGATGAACGCCGCCAGCAATTGGCCGATGCGGGGCTGCGTCATGTGCAGAAGCGCCATGACATCAAGCTGATCGCGGCGCAGTACGAAGAGTTGTATGACGAAGTGCTGCTCGTCGCCAAGCGGCCGCGATCCGGTGCGTGGGGGCTCGGGTGACGGAAGCTGTAAGTTGTGCGTGTACGCCGTGGTTGTATTCCCTGGGCGCGCTCGCGGCGCTGCTGCTGGCGACGTGGGCGCACGTGGCGTTTTGGCGCCGCAAGCTGAGCACGCCGATTGCGTACGATGAAGAGCACCGCGTGCCGCTGCCCGATGGCAGTTGGTGCGAACTGCGCCGACTCAAGCCGACGACGCCGTCTGATTTGCCGCCGGTCATGATGGTGCACGGCATCGCCATCAACCACCGCAACCTCGACCCACGCCCGGACGTGTCGATCGCGCGCACCATGCGCGACACCGGCCGCGACGTTTGGCTCCTGACGCTGCGATCCGGCCGCTGGGACCTGACCGCCCGCGAGCGCCACCACATCGACTTTGCCAATCTCGCGCACCACGACATCCCGCAGGCCGTCCAGATGGTGCGCGCCAACACCGGCGCCGCGCAGATCGACTATCTCGGCTTCTCCATGGGCGGCATGCTCGCCTACGCCAGCATTGGCCACACGGTGCCCTTGGCAGACATCCGCCGCGTCGTCATCATGGGCTCGCCGGGCTTCGTCGGCGCCGTGCTCCCGGGTACGCGGTTTGCCGCGCTGATCGGCCAGTTCTGGAAGCCGGTCGTGCCGTCGCGTTTCTTCAACGGCCTGTTCGCGTTCGTCGCGGAGGTGATCCGGTCGCCCATCCAGCACCTTTTTCTCAACCCCGACAACTGCCTGCCGGGGCTGCTGCACACGTTCATGGTCGACGCGACCGCTGACATTCCCGGTCCGCTGGCCATGAACATGGTGCAGTGGGCGGCCAAGGACGGCAAAGTGCGCATGGACCACGAGCCCGTGCTGCCGCGGTTGAAGGAAGTGACGGTGCCGGCGCTGTTCATGGTCGGCGGGGCGGATCGGCTGGGCACGCCCAAGTCCCTGCACGCCGCCTTTGCAGCGTGGGGCGGGCCCAAGAAGTACGTGCTGTTGGCCAAATCAGAGGGCTACGTCGCCGATTACGGCCACATGGACATGGTCACCGGCCCGCGCGCTCCAGAAGAAGTCTTCGCGCCCATCATCCACTTCCTCGCGGAAACCGTGCCCTTCGCCGGGGAGTCCGCGTGAGGATCCTCGTTGATGTGACGACATGGTGCCCCGGTCGCACGGGCGTTGGTCTCTACACGGAGCACGTGCTGCGGTCGTGGCTGGCCCACGGCCAGGACGAGCTGATCTTCGCGACGAACAAGGATTTCAGCGAATTCGCCGACATCGACGTGCAGAAAATCGGCCCGCGCATGCCGATCCGCGCCGCGTGGATGCAGACCGCGCTGGCGGTTCAGGCCGTCAAACTGCGCCCGGACGCGGCGTTTTTCCCGAACTACATGGCGCCGCTGAGCCTGGCCGCGCATGTGCCGAATATCCCGTACGTGGTGACGGTGCACGATCTGGCAATTTTCCTGTATCCGGAGACATTTACCTTCAAGAAGCGCGTCCTGCAGCGCTTGCTGTTGCCGACGCTGGCGCGCGGAGCCGCCGCGATCCTGACGCCTTCAGAGGCGACGCGCCGGGACGTGCTGCGGATCCTGCCGGTCAAGCCGGAGAACGTCATCGCGGTGCCGCTGGCCGCCGATGACCGCTTCAACACGCCGCCCGACGAACCGACGATCGCCCGCGAGCGCCAGAGCCTCCAGCTGCCCCAGCACTTCCTGCTGGCGGTCGGCACCTTGGAGCCGCGCAAGAACCTCGTGCGCCTGATCGAGGCGTTTGAGCACATCGCGCCGCACCATCCGGACGTGCATCTGGTCCTGGCCGGCGGGCGCGGCTGGAAGGACGAAGGCATCGCCCGCACGCTCAACGCCAGCCCGCTCAAGCACCGCATTCATCCCGTGGGCTACGTGAGCGTGGATGCGCTGAAGGTGCTGTACCACGAGGCGATCGCGCTCTGCTATCCGTCCCTGTACGAAGGTTTTGGCCTTCCCGTCGTCGAAGCGATGGCGTGCGGCGCGCCGGTGCTGACGTCCCGCGGCAGTTCGCTGGATGAAGTGGCGGCGGGCGCAGCGGTGGCGGTGGATCCGCTCAATCTGGATGAGATCGGCGACGGCATGACGCGGCTGATCACCGACGCGGGGCTGCGCGCGGACCTGCGGGCGCGTGGACGCAAGCGGGCCGCAGAGCTGTCCTGGGAAAAGACCGCGGCAGGCACGCGGGCGGTGTTTTCGCGGGTGACCGGCAAGGCGTAGGCAGCGGATTCCTGGCCCGACCGAGCGCGATTCCACGCAGTCTGCGACGGTCCAAGCTGACCGCATTCCCGACGCTTGCGCCTCATTCCATGCACTTGCCCGCTCGATCCCGAGTTGGCGCGCATCTTGCACCTTCCGTTCGCAGCTGCGGATGGGGAGGGTGCGTCATGCTCACCGTCAATAGGCAATCGCCGAACGTCCGCCTTGAGGCCCTGAGCGACGGGGTGTTCTCCATCGCCATGACGCTTCTGGGCTTGGACTTGACGGCTTCCGTCCACAACGGCGGCCCCCTCGCAAACGTGCTGGCGCGGGGCTGGCCTTCCTATTTTGCCTTCGTGACCAGTTTTGTCAGCGTCAACATCATCTGGATCAACCACCACCGGCTGTTCCGCCACATCAGCCACGCCGACCACATGCTGCTGGTGTGGAACGGTCTGCTGCTCATGATGGTCACACTGGTGCCTTTTGCCACCGTGGTGCTCGCCCAACATCTGGCCAAGGCCCAGGATGGTGAAGTCGCTGCGATGGTCTACAGCGGCGTGTTCGCAGCGCTCACGGGGACGTTCAATCTGCTGTGGCGGCACGCGTGGCACCACCAACTGCTGCACGACGTCGTGGACGCGCGAGTCATCCGCCTCACCAACATCCGCTTCGGCTTTGGCGGGACGCTCTACCTCATCGCGTTTTGCGTCGCGCCGATCAGCCCACGCGCGAGCGTCGTCATCGATTTGCTCTTTGTCGGCTTCTTCGCGCTCCCGCTGATGCGCAGCCGCAATGGGGGAACGCGCGGCATCAAGACTCGCCCGCATCGTTCGGCTCGTCGGCATGCAGGTGCCCCGGCAACTGCTTCGTTGCCTTGACGCCCAACTTGCGCAGCGCATCCGCCCGCCCCGCGAGGTTGCCGCGCCCTTCCGTCAGCTGCTTCATCGCGTCGCTGTAGGTTCCACGCGTCGCATCCAGTTGCTTGCCAACTTTCTCCAGCGTCTCGGCGAACGCCACAAATTTATCGTGCAGCGCGCCGCCCTGCCGCGCGATCTCCTGCGCGTTCAGGTTCTGCCGTTCGTAGCGCCAGATGCTCTCGACGGTCCGCAGCGTCGCCAGCAGCGTGCTCGGTCCGACGATCATGATCCGCCGCTCAAACGCCTCGTCAAAGAGCGTCATGTCGTGCTGCACCGCCAGCAAGTACGCCGGCTCCACGGGCACAAACAGGAAGACAAAATCCAACGTGTTGAGTTTGTACAAATCCTGGTACCGCTTGTCTGACAGCGTCCGGATATGCGCCCGCATCGCCGCGATGTGGCTCTTCAGTTCCAACGCCCGCGCCGTCTCGTCCGCGGCCTGGGTGAAGCGCACGTACGCGTTCAGGGACACCTTGGAATCGACGACGAGCTGCTTGTGGTCCGGCAGGTCGATCACAACGTCCGGCTGATACCGCTTCACGCCGTCGTCGGTTTCCACATGGTCGGAGACCTGAACGCGGTACTCGCGGTCCTTCGTCAGCCCGGACGCCTCCAGCACTTTTTCAAGCACCATCTCGCCCCACGTCCCCTGCGCTTTGCTGTTGGCGCCCGTCAGCGCGTTCGTCAGCGCCAGCGCCTCCTGACCGAGCCGGGTGTTCATGTCGCTCAGGCGCCGCAGCTCGTTCTCCAGCGTCAAGCGCTCCTTGGAATCCTTGTCGTACGTGTCCTGCACAAGCTTGCCAAAAGTCAGGATCTTCTCGTTGAGCGGATTCAACAGCCCCGTCAGGTTCTCCTGATTCTGCGCGGTGAACCGCTTGGATTTCTCCTCCAGGATGTCATTGGCCAGCGACTTGAACTGGTTGCTCAGCGTCTCCTTGGCGTCGTGCAGCAGCTGGACCTTCTCCTGCATCTGCTGGCGTTCCTGCTGGAGCGTCGTCTCCAGTCGCTGCACGTTCACCGCGTGGTTTTGCTTCTCCTGGTTCAGCGCGAGGATCGCCATTTCGCGATCCGCCAGCCGCGTCTCGAGCTTGGCCACCTGCGCCGCCACCGCCTCCGCCTTGCCCGTGCGCACGCGCTCGTCCGCCAGCGCGGATTGCCCGTGCGCGAGCTCCAGTTTCAGCGCCTCGAGCGCCGCGGCGTCCTGTCCGGTGCGCTGTTCCGCCAGTTGCAGGCGGGTTTGCAGGGCGGCGATGTCCGACGCAGACCGCGCGCGCATCCCAAGGCCAGCGAGCACCGCGCCGAGGCAGAGCGTGAGGAGAAGGATGAGGAGCAGGATGAGGACCGACATGGCGCGGCTCCAAGCGAGGGTGAAAACCAGCTTGGGCGGCGCTGCGGGCGGCGTCAAGACGCGGCGCGATCGCCGTTCAGGGCTTGATCCACGCCACGACTTGCGGCTCTTCGCGCGGCACGGGCGCGGGCATCGTCCGTGGGTAGCCGACGATGATCGGCGCGATTGCTGCACCGCCCGCCGGCAAGTGCAATTCCTGTTTGACTTCTGGCAGGTTGAGAACGCCCAGCGCGAAGCCGATACAGCACGTGCCCAAGTCGGCGTCGCACGCCGCCAGCATCAAGTTCTGCGCCGCCAGCCAAGCGTCGGCCTCCGCATAAGGGCCGCGCTCCTCGACGCCAATGACGATCAGCGTGCTGGCATTGTAGAAAATGTTGAACTGCGGCTGGGTCAACAGGTCGCGGTACGCCTGGACCTTGGGGTGGCGATCGCCGTCAGCGAGCAGGAGCGCCTTGGCGGCGTCTGAATAGCGCTTGAGGCACTCGGCATCCTGCACGACGGCAAACCGCCAAGGCTGACGATTGCGCGCGCTTGGCGCCTGAACGGCCGCGTGCAGCAGCATCTGAATCACGTCGGGCTCAACGGGATGATGCAGGTAGTCGCGAACGGCCCGGCGCGCGGCGATGACTTGCATGACGTTCATGTGGGAGGCCTCCATGGACTCGATCCGCGTACTGCCCGCTGGCGGCGAAGGCACGGGGCCAGACGGCAACCGACCAGCGTCAGCCCAAAATGCCGAGCGGTGATCCGCCGAAACACCCAAGGTTCGTGGTACGTCTCCCATGGGCCACCCGCGTGAAAAGCGACGCTCCACCGCGTCGCCGCTCATCAGTGAGCAAGCTCCATGCCAAACCGGGAGGATTCGCCAAACGGCAGCAGCAAGGGACATGGCGCGGAGCCGAGCGGCGCGCGTTTGCCAAACATGCGGAATTCTGCGCGGAGCCCGCGGCTGCTGACCCATGTGCGCGGACGGCGGCGGCTACGCGCCCGCGAGTCGCTCCGCCTGCACCATCGCCATCGCCATGATGGTGTGCTGCGGATTGACGCCGAGCGTCGTCGGGATCGCCGCGGCGTCCACCACGTGCAGGTTCTTGACCCCGCGCACGTGCAAATCCGGCGCGACGACAGAGGTGCGCGGATCCTTGCCCATCGTGCAGCCGCCAAACAGGTGCGAGAGCACCCACGTGTAGCTGCGATTGTCGAGCGGCGCGCTGTCGAACAGGTGCACTTCATCCGGGCCAATCTCCGGCTTCATGCCAAAGATGCCCGGCCACACCTTCTCCGCGCCCGAGGCAAAATGCATCTCCGCGATGATCTTGGAGCCCGTGCGCAGCCGCTCAATGTCTTTCTTGGTCGGCTGGTACTGCACGCTCGTCCCGCCCATCCACGTCTGCTTGACGGTGCCCACGGCGTCCGCCCGCACGGCGCTGACCCACATGGCGCAGCGGCGATACGCTTCCAGCTTGTGCGTGAGCGTTTGGCCCGCGCCGCCGACGCGCGCCGCGAACAGCTCAAGCGGCAGGCTCAGATGCTCCAGCTTGATGCCGACGTCCTGCCGGTAGTGCAACGAGGCGACCGACTGGCTCGCGCCCTTGTGCATGTCCATCGCCTCGGGATAGACGCCGACCACGCCCGCGCCCGGATGCGCGCGCCAGCCTTCGCCCAGCGCCGGCAGCTTGATCCCGGAGCGCTGCAACAACGGCGCCGAACCCGTGGCTGACGCCGCGACCAGCACCGCCCGCTTCGCACGGACCGTGAACGTCGCGCCTTTCTGCCGCGTCTGGGGGTGGAGCCAGCGGCCGGTCACGCCGACCGCCTGGCCATTCTCCATGAGCACCTTGTCGACCGGCGCGCACGAGAGCACCAAGCCGCCGCGCTCGTCCATCATCTCGGGAATCCACAGGAAGTTGGCCGTCCGCTTGTTGCGGCGCTTGCACCCCTGCAGGCATTGCATCACCCCTTCGCACTCGTGGCGGACGTTGCGGGCAATCGCGTGTCCCTCCGCGCCGCGCTGGATCAGCGCCTTCAACATCATGGCGCCCGACGGCCCCATGCCGAGGCCGGACGTCTCCGTGACGCTCAGCTCGCGCTCGATCTGGTCCTGCTTGGCGCCGATGCTCTGCTCGTTGAACACGTCCCCCAAGCCAAAGCGCTCCGCCCAATCGGCCAGCACGTCGCCCGGTGTCCGCACCACAATCGCGCTGTTGATGACGGGCGTCCCGCCAACCAGCTTGGCCTGAACGATGGGGATGATGGCGTCGCCGGCGAGCGGATTGCCCATCGCGACAAGTTGCCCCCAGTCGGCGAACATGTCGCGCATGGTCCCGTACATCGACGACGGGTAGTCCTCCGGATCGCGCCATGGCCCGGCTTCAATCAAGGCGACTTTGAAACCGGCGCGCGCCAGCGTCACGGCCGCAGCCGCACCGCCCGCACCTGAACCGGCGACGACGTAGTCGGCCTCAAACGTCTGGGCTGCGCCTTCCTGAAAAGCAACGTGCCGACCGCTCATGACTGCCTCCAACGGCCAGAATCTTCCGGATAGGCCGGCATCGTCAGCTTCTGCCGCACCTCCGGCATCGCGCCCCAACAGAGCCCGCCGATGGTCTTCAGCATCATCATGATCTGCCGCAGCAGGTAGATGTTGCTCATCGACAGGCGCTGCGCGTGCTCGTCAACCCGCTTGGCGGACAGCAGGAACGCCGGCAGCGGAATCCCCAGCGTCAGCAGCGGCGTCAGGTGAAAGAGCAGCACGGAAACGATGAGCGTCGCCCGAATGGTGAACGGCGCTTCCCGATGCAGTTGGCGAATGAACGGCTTGCTGTCGAACGTATCCAAGCCGGGCAGCGCCGCAGTCGACGGAAAAATCCGCGCGAACGTCCAGGAGGTCAATTGCAGCATGTCGAATCCTTGCTGGCAGAAAACACTGCCGCAGCGCTGGTCCTGGTGGCAAACCAAGCGCCCGCGCCGCGGCATCGTCCGGGCATGGCAAAGCGATGTCAATCACTGAATCGTCACCGTTTGGCGCCCGTGGGCTCCAAGCGCGGCGTTCTCCAGCGCGCGCACTTGCATTGCGGGCGCGACCGGCTAACTTTGCAGCCGCAGCGCGTTCGAGCGCGTTGTCGTTCGGTAACTGGTTGGAGGTTGATCATGGCGTCCGTTCTCAAAGATTTTCGCGACTTCGTTGGCAAGGGCAACGCCGTTGATCTGGCCGTCGGCTTGATCGTCGGCAGCGCGATCGGTGCGATCCTCAAGTCGTTTGTCGACGAGTTGATCATCCCGCTCACCGGCTTGGTCAGCAAGGTCGATTTCTCCAACACTTACTTTGTTCTCAAAGGCACCGTGCCTGAAGGCACGCCGCTCGCTGAGGCCCGCAAGGCGGCCGGCGTCGTGGCGCTGGGCTACGGCCAGTTCATCACCGTGGCGATCAACACGCTGATCCTCGCGTTTGCGGTGTTCATGGTCGTGCGCGCGGTGAACTCGCTGAAGGCGAAAATGGCCGCAGAAGAAGTCGCCGCCGCGCCCGTGGCGCCGACGCCGGCCGACGTGCAGCTGCTGACCGAGATCCGCGACTTGCTGAAGAAGAGCTAGACAGGCTGCCCTGAGTCCGACCCCAAAGTTCGGCGGTCAGACCCGTCGCGGTTGCTGCTACTCAATTCCCGTCAGGCAGCGCGCAGATCCGCCCGCGGACGCCGCGCGCCTGCACCCACGCGGCGACGTGCTGCTCGTAGGCGGGATCGCCGATCTGGAATACGCCGGACCAGTCCTTGGGTGCCTGACCGGAATAGCCGTTCAGCGTCGGCACGCCCGTCCTTTGCGCCACCAACATCGCGTCGATGTGCCTGCTGACGTTGAGCACCGGATCGACCTGCGGCGCGGTGACATAGAACGCCGCGCAACCTTGGGGCAGCCGCGCGGCGAGCGTTTGGATGCGCGCGGCCGCCTGCGCCTTGTCGTACCCGTCACGCGTGCCCACCTGCTCCAGCGCCGCCAGCGTCACCAGCGCAGCCAGCGCCACGCGCCCCGGCATCCGCACCCGCGTCAGCAGCGCGTCCAGCGCCCACGCCAGCGCGATGGCCATCGGCAGCGCGAGGACAATCACGTAGCGGCTGACCGCGCGGATGCTCTTGATGCCCGGCACCGTGTGGAACGCGAACCACCACGGCGAATGGCCGGCGTACTTCATGCCCAGCAGGTAGAAAGCCGTGACCGCGAGGACCAGCACGGCCAGGAAGTGCGCGGACGTTGGCGCCGCGCGCGCTGCCCGCACCGGCCAAGGACGGACAGCCCGCAGCACCGCAAACGTCAGGGCGAGCCACGCGAGGGTGACAACGGCGCCCAGGCCAATGCGGTGTTCCCAGAAGAACGGCAGCTCGTAGAAATGCGGCACGCGCTTCTCCAGCCACGCCCAGAGCCAGTTGCGGTCGCCCAGAAGGAGCACGGAATACCAGCTCGGAATCATGCCCTGCGCGTCGCCGTAGGAGCGCCAACCGGCATCCCGCAGGACCGGCACATACAGAACCGCGAACGGAATCGCGCCGACGAGGAACACGCCAGCGGCGGCCGCAATCGCCGCGACGTGCCGGACGACGTGGCGCGCGAGCCACACGCGCGTGGGCGCCAGGAGCAGCAGCAGCCCGAGGTAGAGCAGGCCGTAGAAACCGAAGAACCAGGCGACGTAAACGCCGCTCAGCAACTGCAGGTCCAGCAGCAGCGCGACGCCCGCGAGACGCAGGAACACGCCGCGGGGCGGCAGCGTCTCCATGCGCCGGGCCAGATCCACGCACAGCGCGACCATGAGCGGCAGCAGCAGGAGCGGCTGCAGTTGCAGATGCACGAACTGGTTGAATTTTGCGCTGTTGAAGGCAAACAACAGCGCGCCGGCGATGGTCGGCAGCACGCCGAGGCGCAACACGCGGTGCAGCAGCCAGGCCATGACGGCGTAGTTCAGGGCGTTGAGCAGCAGCGTGGAGACCTGCAGCGCGGTAAAAACGTCGCTCCCCAACGCCCGCAGCGGCCAGTAGAGGAGGCCTTGCAGGACGAAGGCGTCGGCGTAGCCAAGCGTACCGGGCTGCGGGTAGAACATCGGCGGACTCGGCCACGCCGCGTGGCCCAGCAGCGCCTGCCACTGATGTTCCAGCAGGAACGCGATGAGCCGCGTGTCCCCCGCGTCGCCGGACATGAGCCGCAAGCCGCTGGTGAGATCAGCGCGGTGGAACCAGAAGAGCCCCAGCAAGCCGGACGCCGCGATCGCGACAAACGCCCGCACCGACAGGCGACGCGCCACCGGCTGGTGCTGCAGGAATGCGGATGGCTGCGCAGTCGCGTCGGTCACAAGGCATCCTCAAGGGGTGGCGCATGCGCGGCGCTGACGGCCCGCACGCGCCCGAAGTATGCCGTTCGGCCGACGGGTTGGGAAGCGACGCGGCAGGCTGGCGCGCATCGGCAGTTTGGCTTACAACAAGCGCCACGCAGCGGGCGCTGATCCCGAGCAGAGGCACACCATGTCCCATTCCGATTGGTCAAAGTTGGCGGAACAGAAGATTGCGGCAGTGCGTGCGGCGCAAGTCGAGTGGGCGGCGCTGCCGATCCAGACGCGCATCGATAAGCTCAACGCAGCGAAGCTCGCCATCCTGGCGCGCGGCGAGGAACTGGCGCAGCTGATCTCCGACGAGACGCGCAAGCCACTGGCCGAGGCGTATTCCGCTGAAGTGCTGGCGATCGGCGACATCTTCAGCTACTGGCTGCGCAAAGGGCCGGACCTGCTGAAGCCGCGCAAGGGCGACGTGCCGAGCCTGGAAATGCCCGGCAAGAAGGCGTGGATTGAGCGCGTGCCGCGCGGCGTGGTCGTCTGCATTTCCCCGTGGAATTTCCCCGTGCAGTTGCCGATGCGGACCGTGGCGCCGACGCTGCTGGCGGGCAACGGCCTGATCCTGAAGCCGTCGGAAGTGACGCCCAGGAGCGGCGCGTGGTTGGTCGCGCGGATTCGCGAAGTCATCGGCCCCGTGATCGACGTGATGGAAGGCGACGGCGCGGCGGGCGCGGCGCTGATCGAGGCGATGCCGGACGCGGTGGTCTTTACCGGTTCCACGCGCACGGGCCGCAAGGTCGGCGTGATGTGCGCGGAACGCGGCATTCCGTGCGAGCAGGAGCTGGGCGGCAAGGATTGCGCAGTTGTGCTGGCCGACGCCGATCTGGATCGCACGGCGACGGGCGTGGCGTGGGGCATCGTCAGCAACGCGGGCCAGAATTGCTCGGGCATCGAGCGGGTCGCAGTTGCGGCGCAGATCGCCCCGCAGTTCATCCCGCTGCTGGTCAAGAAGCTGCAAGAGACCGCCAAGGACGTGCCGGAGCTTGTGACGCCGATGCAGCGGCGCATCGTCATCGAGCAGATGGAGGAGGCGATTGCCCGCGGCGCGGAAGTGCTGACGGGCGGGCTGCCGATCGGCGACGCGCCGATTCCGCCGACGCTGCTGACCAAGGTGCCGCGCGACGCGATGGCCTGGAAGGACGAGTCGTTTGGCCCCATCGCCGTGCTGGAAGTGCACACGTCGGAAGAAGAGCTGATCACGGCGGCCAACGCCACGCGCTACGGCCTCGGCAACTCCGTATGGGGCCACAACACGGACCACGCAACGGAAGTCGCGCGCCGCGTCGTTTCCGGCATGGTGTGGATCAACAACCACAGCTTCAGCGCCGCGCTCGCGGACCTGCCGTGGGTGGGCACCGGTGATTCCGGCACGGGCATGACCAACAGCCCGGACGTCCTGCACCTGCTGACGCGGCCGCGGCTGTACGTTGTCGACAGCAACAAGGATCTGGAGCCGTGGTGGTATCCGTACGGGCCGAAGCTGCTGGATTTGATGCGCGTTCTCGTGAGCCGCCAGCAGACCGGCGGTTTGGGCGCAACGCTCCGGACCCTGTCCGCGCTCAAGGCGCGCATGAAAGAAATCAAGAGCTGACCCGCCTTTTCACGGAAATCCATGCCCAGTTTCACTTGTTCGACCTGCAACGCCGCCTTTGATGTCCCCGACGCCACGTTGGCCAAGTACCCGGGCTGGACACCGCGTTTCTGCGCCGCCCATCGGCAGCAGCGCGGCGCAAGCACCGGAAGTTCGCGCTTTGCCAAGCCCGCACCGCCGCCGCCCAAGCCACCACGCGATCCCAACGCTGAACCGACGATCACGCGCCTTCCGCCGGCCGCCGCGTATGGCTCCAAGACCTTTCGCGGCAGTTCAGTGGGCAGCCCGTCGGAGATGCGCTTGACGCCGGAGGAAGCGCTGGAGCGGTACACCGGCGGCCCGCAGGACGGCATCTTCACAGACGGCGGCTGCGAACCCAATCCGGGCGCAGGCGGCTGGGCGTTCGTCCACGTTGAAAAAGGCGAGATTGTTGGCCAAGGCTCGGATTGCGAACGCCTCACGACAAACAACCGCATGGAAATGACGGCGATCATTGAGGCATTGAAATCATTGCCGAAACAGGCGCAGATCACGATTTTCAGCGACAGCGACCTCTGCGTCAAAACGCTGACGATCTGGGCCAAGAGCTGGAAAGCCAACGGCTGGCGCAAGAAAACGGGCGAAGTCAAGAACCTGGATTTGGTGATGGAAGCGTATGACCTGCTCCACGCCCACCCGCACGTCAAAATGCAGTGGATCCGCGCGCACGACGGCACGCGTTGGAATGAATACGTTGACGCGCTGTGCACTGCGGCCTTACGTCGTGTTACCAGACGCTGAGTGGAAGGCGCCTGGCACTGGGGGTCACATGCAGGTCAGCTTTTTTGGTGCCGCGGGTACAGTCACCGGTTCGCGGCATTTGTTGGAAGCGCACGGCCGCAAGATCCTCATCGATTGCGGGATGTTTCAAGGCCTGAAGGCGCTGCGACTGCGCAACTGGGCCGCGCCCGGCTTCAGCCCGGGTGAAGTCGACGCGGTGATCCTGACCCACGCGCACCTCGATCACTCCGGTTGGTTGCCGCTGCTGGCAAAGACCGGCTTCAAGGGTCCGATCTACACGACGGCGGCGACGCGCGATCTGGCTGAGGTCCTGCTCATCGATTCTGGCCACCTGCAGGAAGAAGACGCGCGCTTCGCCAACCGCCACGGGTTCTCCAAGCATCAGCCGGCGTTGGCGCTTTTTACTGAGGAGGAAGCGCGCGCGGTGATGGCGCAGTTCCGCGTCGTTTCGTGGCATGAGCCTTTTGACATCGGCGGCGGAATGAGCGCGACGCTGCACCGCGCCGGTCACATGCTCGGCGCGTCCATCGTGCGGATCAGCGACGGCAAGACCAGCGTCGTCTTCACGGGCGATCTCGGTCGGCCCGACGACCTGCTGTTGCCAGGGCCTGAGACGATCGAGCACGCCGACCTCATCGTGTGCGAATCAACCTACGGCAATCGCCGCCATGGCCCCGGCGATCCCGAGCCAGAGCTCGTGGAGATCGTCCATCGGACGGCGCGGCGCGGTGGCGCGGTGATCATCCCGTCGTTCACGGTCGGGCGCGCGCAGCAGCTGCTGTGGCATTTCCGCAAGCTGCGCGATCGCGGCGCGATCCCGGATTTGCCGATCTACCTGGACAGCCCGATGGCGGCGACGGCGACGCGCCTGTACCAGAAGCACTCGGAACTGCTGCGCTTGAGTCCGACCGAATGCGCGGCGATGTGCGATACCGCGCATGTCGTCGGCACGGTCGAGGAGTCCAAGCAGGTCACGGCATGGCAGGGTCCGATGATCGTCATCGCCGGTAGCGGCATGGCGACCGGCGGGCGCGTGCTGCACCACATCAAGGCTTTTGCGCCGGACCACCGCAACACGATCCTGTTCGCCGGCTATCAGGCCGTCGGCACGCGCGGCGCGGACATGGTGGCGGGCAAGACGTCGGTTCGCATCCACGGCCAGGACGTGCCGATTCGCGCCGAAGTCGCGCAGCTGGAAAGCTTGTCCGCGCACGCTGACTGGAGCGAAATCCTGCAGTGGCTGCGCGGTTTCCGCAGCCCGCCGCAGCAGGTCGCCATCGTTCACGGCGAGCCAGAGGCCGCGTTGGCGCTCGCCGGGCACATCGGCGGTGGTCTCGGCTGGCAGACGCACATTGCCCAGCACGGTGAGACGTTGGGCTTTTCCTGAGCCTGAGCGCGTCCCGCGACGGTGGCGGTGGCAACAACAGCGGGCAGCATTGACCTCGCAGTGGTTTCCTGCTGCAATGCCGCCCCTTGCGACGGACCCGCTGAGAGTCCGTCTGCCTGCCGCCGTTATTCGGCCGGAGCGACTGAAATGCTCGAAACGATGCGCCGCCACAGCCGATCGCCGTGGATCCAAGTCATTTTCGCCACGCTGATCGCAGCCTTCATCCTGACGTTCTACTCAGGCTCCCGGCTCGCGGCGAGCTTGGCGGGACAGGCGCCAGAGCCGATGCTTGAAGTCGCGGGGACCACGATCGACAGCGCGGAGCTCGATTTGGCCATGCACCTCTCGCCCGACGCGCCGCCGCCCGGTGCCAATGGCTTTGAGAAACTGCAGTTGCAGCAGCGCTACGAGAAGCTCCGCCTGCCGTACTCCGGCGGTGGCACGGAAATGGCCCAGCTGACGACGCCGCAGGACCCGATTCCGGCAATCCAGCGGCAGAAAGTGGCGGCGGAGCTCGTGGAATCCGTGCTCGTGGCGGACGAAGCGAAGAAGCTCGGCCTCGCGGTGAGCGATACGGAACTGAGCCGCCGCGTGATGCAGCTCGAGCGCGTGTTCGGCATCAGCTTTCGCGACGAGAACGGCCAGTACGATCCGAAAAAATACGACACCTTCGTGCGTTTCTCCCTGGGTTCGACCAAGTCGCTGCTGGAAAGCCTGCTGCGCCGCGAAATCCTGCGCGACAAAGTGGCGCAGATCGTGACGGGCGGCATTCAGCTGACGCCGGCTGAATTGGACGCGCTGGTCGCCAGCGACGCCAAGCGGACGCATCTGGAATTTGTCGCGTTGGACGCGGAAACGATCGCGGGCGCGCTCACGGTCACGGATGCCGACGCGGACGCCTACGTGGCGGCGCACGAGAAGGAAATCGCCGCGGCGTATGAGGCCAAGGCGGACGTGTACAAGGTGCCGGATCGCTGGAACGTGCACGGCCTCCTGGTCGCCGCGCCGGACAAGGCGGGCGTGCCGGACGACAAGAAGGCGGAAATCGACGGCCAGTGGGCCGAGAAGAAGAAAGCCGCAGAAGCCATCAAGGCCGATCTGGACAAGGCGTGGAACGGCGAGACGCCGCTGGATGCCGTGGCGGAAGGCGAGGATGCGCCCAAGGGCGAGGCCAAGAAGGCCACGGAATTGCAAGGGGAAGACAAGGCCAAGCGGCTGGCGGCTTTCTTCGCCAAGGTCGCGACGGAGAAGTCCGAACACAGCATGACCAAGGACAGCGGCGGTTTGTTCGTGGACGATCTGAGCCCGGAAGCGCTGACGCGTTCGCCGTTTGGCGCGGAAGTGGCCAAGGCTGTTGCGGCGACGGAGCCGGGCAAGCTGGTCGGTCCGGTTGAAGCGCCCAATGGCTGGTGGCTGCTGTCGGTCGACAAGAAGATCGCCGGCAAGACGACGCCGCTCGACGCGGCGGTGAAGCGCACGCTGGCGGCCGATCTGGTGCGCGCGGAACACGCGACGGCGGAACTCGACAAGATCGCCCAGAGCGTGCTGGCAGCGGCGGAAGCGACGCCGACGACGGCGCTGGCGGACGTCATCAAGAAGTGGAACCTGGCGCACGGCGGCAAGGAAGATGGCCCGTTGCACGCGGGTGAGACGCCGGCGCTCGGCAAGTCCCCGCTTGAAGCGCTCAATGGCGGCATGGAAGCGATGCTGGGCCTGCCGCCTAAGTCCGATGACCCCAACGACATCCCGGGCATTGGCAAGAACGCGGAGATCGCGGCGGCAGCGGCCAAGCTGAAGGCCGAGGCACCGATCGCCAAGCAGATCTTCAAGTCTGAAGACGGCAAGACGCGCTACGTGGTGCGCCGCGGCAATGACGCGACCAAGCAGACGCCGGAAGCGGACGCGAAGGTCAAGGAATCGCTGGGCCGCATGTTGACCCAGACGCGCCGCGTGGAAGCGTGGCACGGCTACGTGAAGAAGCTGCTGTTGGCGGCGGAAGCGGGCAAGCAGATCAAGTACACGGCCGAATTCAAGGCCGCCGTGGACGCAGAAAAGGCGCGCTTTGACACCGCCGCCAAGCGCGCGGTCGAGAAGGGCGATGACGCCGCGCCCGGTGGAATGAAAGTGGAAGTGGGCGGCCAGCCGGTGCATGTCGAGACCGCGCCCGCCAAGTAAGCCGCCGCAAGCGCCGAGCCCGGAGTCCGCCGAAACGTGGCTGGACGCCGAGTTTGATGCGCTGCAAGAGGCGCCAGAACCTTACGAAATTGCTGAAGACGCCGTATCGCCTGGGGCCGTTGCCGACCCGGTGAGCCGCGCCTTTGACTTTGACGAACGCGTCAAAGCCGCGCCGGATCGCCCGGGCTGCTACCTGATGATCGACCGCTTTGGCGTCATCTGCTACGTCGGCAAGGCGACAAGCCTGCGGAATCGCTTGCGGCAATACGCCAGCGGACAGGACGAGCGCTTCTTTGTGCACTTGCTGCACCGCGTGCTCGGCGACATCGAATTTGTCATCACGCCGACTGAGAAAGACGCGCTGATCCTCGAAAACGAGCTGATCAAGAAGCACTTGCCGCGCTTCAACGTCCGGCTGAAGGACGACAAGCGGTTCTTGCACTTGCGGCTGGACGCCAACCAGAACTACCCGCGGCTCCAGGTCGTGCGGCGCCCGGCCGACGACAAGGCGCAGTATTTTGGCCCGTACGCGTCGGCGAGCTCGGCGCGGTCGGCGTTGGCGCAGATCAACCGGCATTTTCAGCTGCGGACGTGCCCGGACAGCGTGTTCAAGAACCGCACGCGGCCGTGCCTGGAGTACCAGATTCACCGATGCCTCGGGCCATGCGTGCTGCCGGTGGACGTTGACGTGTACCACCAGCACGTGCGCGATGTGGCGCTGTTCCTGTCCGGTCGGCGCGGCGAGCTCATGGGACGGCTGAAGAAGCGCATGGCCGAGGCGGCGGAGACCGAGGAATTTGAACGCGCGGCGCGGTATCGCGACCAGATCGAGGCCATTGAGACGAGCCTGGAGCAGCAGCACGTGTCGCTCCTCGGGCGGCGCAAGTCGATTGACGCCGTGGGGCTGTACCGCGAAGGCGCCCGCATCGCCGTGACGGTGCTGACGTTCCGCGAGGGCGTGCTGCTGGGTAGCCAGGGCTACGTGCTGCGCGATCAGGAATTTCCGGACGCGGAGGTGCTGGAAGGCTTCCTCCTGCAACTCTACGAGCGCGGTCAGGCGGTGCCCGACGAATTGCTGCTGCCGATGCCCATCGACGGCGAGGACGCGCTGGCGGAGTGGCTGACCGACCAGCGGAAATTGCAGGCGGCGTTGACCGGCGAGCCGGCGCCGCGCGCGCAGGTGGAGGTCAAGGATCCGCAGCGCGGCCTGCTGTCCAAGCTGATTGAAATGGCGACGGACAACGCGCGGCAGACGTTTGAGGATCGCGTGCGGGCGTCGGCCAAGGCGGAGAACACGCTGCTGGGGCTGCAGAAGAAGCTGCATCTGGCCCGGTTGCCGCGACGCATCGAGTGCTACGACATCTCCAACATCTCCGGCACGGATCCCGTCGGCTCGATGGTCGTGTTCATCGACGGCGAGCCGGCCAATCAGGAGTACCGGCGCTACAAGATCCGCCTGCAGGAGACGCCCAACGATTTTGCGATGATGTACGAAGTGCTGTCGCGGCGAATCGCGCGCGCCCAGGATGGGCGGAGCCCGTGGCCGGATTTGATCGTTATTGACGGCGGCAAGGGGCAGCTGGGCATGGCGCAAGCGGCGCTGCAGGATCTGGGCGTGGAGGGCGTGGAGCTGTGCGGTCTCGCCAAAGCGCGAACGCAGGACAGCGACGATGCGGGGCCAAGCGCGTCCAGCCCCGAGCGCGTGTTCCGGCCGGGCGTGAAGAATGCGCTTGTGATGCCGCAGAACTCCAATGAAGTGTATCTTCTGACGCGGCTGCGCGACGAGGCGCACCGGTTCGCCATCACCTTCCACCGCGAGCGGCGCGACAAGCGCGTGCTGACGAGCTGGCTGGACAAGGTCGTGGGGCTGGGGCCAACGCGCAAGAAGGAACTGCTGATCGCGTTTGGCTCGCTGACGGCGGTGAAGGAAGCCGATGAGGCGGCGCTGGCCAACGTGGTTGGACCGGCGTTGGCGCGGAAGATTGCCGTGGTGCGGGGGAATGCGTGACGCGACGACTTTTGGCGCTGGTGCTGATCCTGAGCGGCTGTCACAAGGCGCCGCCCAAGCCGGTCGGCGTATCCGCGGTGACGTGGAAGCTCGGCTTTGACGCGGCGCGCACGACGCCTGAAGCGACCGGCTGGCGGGTGACGACCGACACAGGCTACGACGTCCACGTGACGCAAGGCGTGCTGACGACCTGGCGCCTGAGCATGACGCCCTGCCCGCCGCCGGTGACCTGGAGCCTGATTCCCGCGGCGTACGCCAACCACGTGGACCCGCCGGATCCGACGAGCCTCCTGCCGCATCTGGCCGAGAACCTCGCGCGTCCGGAGGAAGCCAAGCTGACTCGGAATGTGCCGGTGGCACGCTACTGTCAGGGCTTCTGGCTCGCGTCCGCGCCGCCGCCCGCGCTGGCGGGGGACGGCCCGCGCATCAGCCTGCAACTGCACGCGACCTGGCAGAAGGCCGACAAGCACGGCGCGATCGCGCTGGAGACGTGGATGCCAGACGCCAAGATGCAGCCGGTGCCGGGGCTGGACGCAGCCGACGGCGCGACGACGATCGCAGTGACGCGGCACCTCGGCGGCCTGCTGGATGGGATCGATTTGGCGACCGCGCCGACTGAGGCGATGGCGTGGACGGTGCTGCACAAGCTGGTGGGCGGCGCAGATTGGCGGGTCACGAGCGGAAAATGAGCGTCAGTCGCCGTACTTGGCCCGCGCCTCGTCCTTCCACTCATCTGGCCAGTAGTAGAAGCCCTCGCAGGCAATCGAGAAGAAGCACGTTTCGCACGCCTTCTCATGCCGCCGCCGCGACTGCAGGTAGTCAAACAGGTTTACGTCCGCCATGGAGACGAAGACCATGTCGCGTTCCATCTTGCCGATGTCGCTGAGGCAATATTCCTCGTAACCGGGCATGTAGCAGAGCGGCAAATTGATGACCTGAAACTTGATGCGATCGCCGTAATCGTCGATGAGCTTCATGACCAGCGGCGCCACTTCCGCCGGATCGGGCTGACATTCCGCGCTGGCTTTGCCAAACGGCGTCAGGAACTGCACGTTGCACAATTTCACGCCCAGCTTCACAAGCAACTCGCCGTATTCCAGCAGCACGGGCGAATTGACCTTGGTCAGCGTCACATTCACGCCAAAATCGAGGCCCAATTTTTCGCACATCGGCCGGCAATTGCGGATGCCGTCGATCGTCTGGCGGAATGCGCCCTTGGCCTGGACGTTTTCCTCGTGCACTTCCTCGTTGGGCCCGTGCAGGGAAATCAGCAGGCTTGTGATGCCCGATTTGACGATCTTCTCCGCGTTGCGCGGCAGGCTCATCATCCGGCCGTTGCTCGTCAGATTGATGGCCTGAAAGCCCAATTCCTTGGCCGCCGTGATGAGTTTGTGCAGGTTCGGATTGGTCGTCGGCTCGCCGCCGTCAAAATCGACGAGATCGTAGCCCTTGGCGCGGCGGTTGCGCAGGAACTCGATCTGCTGGTCCGTCTCCCCGTGCCAATCGCTGCGATTGCCGGTCGCGCAGAACACGCACTGGTTGTTGCAGACGTAGGTCGTGTTCATGATGACCTTGCGCGGCTTCCACGCCGACGCCTTGGTCTCCAGTACACGCTTGGCCGCCCACAATTCACCCGGGGTCCAATCCGGTCCCGTCAGCACCGGCTTGCCCTGGAACAGCGGGCCAATGTCGCGATCCTCGCGCGTCGTCCACAGCTTGTCCTTCGTCGCGGTCTTGTGCAGTTCCGTACCCTTGATCGGCGTGGCAAACTGCACAAGCGGCTGCGCGTCATAGTCCTCGCACAGCTGCCACGCGGTCTTGAGCGTGTTCAGGATCTCCACCCGCGTTTCCGTCGGCTGGCCAATCATCCAGTGCACAACGAGGTGCAACCCGTGCTTCTGGCACCACTCGGCGACGCGCTGGGTCGCGGCCAGGTCGAATTTCTTGCCGATCACGTCATTGGCGATCCGCTCGTTGGCGCTCTCCGCTGAGATCGACAGCACCGGCACGCGCTGCGCCATCCGGATGATCTGGCTCTCCGTCACGCGGTCGGCGCGCATGCCGTTGGGAAAATCCAGCCCGAGGTCAAACTCTTCCGCCACGTCGAGCAGCGCGTCAAAGTGGCTCGTCGTCACGTTGACAAGCTCGTCCAGCACGACCCAGCGGTTGATGCCGTAGCTGTTTTTCAGCAGATCGGCGTGCGCGCGCAACCACGCCTTGCCGTGCCGGCGGTACGGCTTGCCCTCCAAACCGGCGCGCTGCCACGGATTGGACGTGCAGAAATTGCAGCGATAGACGCAGCCGCGGGACGTTTTGACGGCGATGATCGGCGGCGCGGACGAAAAAATCTCGTTCTTGTGGCGGCTCGCCGCAACGCGGCCCATGAACTTCTGGAACGCGGCCATGTCGATCAGGTCGTACGCCGGCAGCGGCAGCGCGTCCAGATCCTCGACCTGCGGCGCACCGCGCGTGATGCGCTCCGGCGGTTGCTCGCCCGCCGCGAGCGTTGTCACGAGCTGCGTCAACTGCCCTTCTGCCTCGTACTGCTGGCCCCATTGCAGGCCGATCTCGTCGAGATCGCTCTCGTTCCATTCGATGAAGTGCATGCCGCCGACGTCGCAATCCGCCAGCACAACCGGCGTCTGCGGCCAGCGCTCGGCCAGATGCGCCACGAGCCGCTTGAGCTCCGCGCTCGCCGCGCGCGCCCGCAGCCACGGCGAATTGCCCAGCACCACGACCTGCGGCGCGTCCTTGGGCAGCCGGCCGATCAAGGTCGAGACCGGCACGCCGAGCCGCAGGAACTCCTTGTTTTCATGGATCAGGTTCGACGTCGGCAGGCAAAACGCGTCCAGGATCGCCACGTCGTGGCCATCCTGCCGGAGCTGCGCCGCCGCCTGCCACAGCCCAAGGCTGGCGAAGGTCGGATAGTCGATGTAGGCCGCATGCAGCAGCAGGGGCGGTTGAATCAACAGGACGCTTGCCAAGTTAGCCTCGGGAGCCTGAGTCTGCACGCGGGGGCGGACCTGCAAGTCAGGTCGGCGTGGCTGAGTCAGTATCGTGCGCGGCAACCGCGGCGGCAAGCCACACCGGGCAAGTTCCTGTGGCTGCGGGGATTTTTTGCCCAGACTTGTGTGCTGTAGCTGCGCCCCCTACGCTGTCTGCGGGGGAAGAAGACCACGATGCGGCGTTTCTGGATTCTCTGGCTGTTGGTTGTGCTCGCGGCGCCCGTGCCCGCGCAGGCGTGGAGCGCGCGCAAAACGACCAAGCCCGCGGCGCATCCGGGCGGCCATCGCGCCGGCAAGTCACACAAAGCCGCGGGCAGGACGCCCGATGTGGCGGCCATCACGGCGGTCGTCGACGGCAAGCTCGTCGTCAAGCCGAAGATGGCGCTCATGGCGCTCAAGCGCCTCGTCGCCGCGCGGGAAATGGCGGAAGCGGTGCGGATCGCCGAGGCGATGGCCGATTCGCCCAAAGTGAGCCGGGACGTCCTGACGGACGCGGCGACGGCGCTGGGCAGCGGCAACGACTATCCCGTGCAGTTGCGGATTTGGCAGCGGCTGGCCAAGGGCGCACAGGGCCGCGGCGGTCTGCAGGAAGGCTATCTCGACGCCCTGCTGGCGGCGGGCGACGTGACAAAGGCGCGCGAGGTGCTGGACGCGGCGATCGCGAGGCTGGCGGTCGGCAAGCGGCGCGCGGCGCTGGAACGGCTGGTGGTCCTGTCGCGGCTGGATGGCTCGACGGGTGAGACGATTGACCGGCTGCGCGCGATGCATGACCCGGACGCGGCGGTGCTTGCGGCGCAGCTGCTGGAAGAACAAGGCGATGCGGACGGTGGGGCCGATGAGCTGGCGCGCGCCTGGCGGAGCTTTCCCGGTCATCGGGCGCTGCAGGCGGCGTATCAGGCGCTGCTGGTGCGGCTCGGTCGGCGCGAGGAACTGGCTAAAATCGTGGCGGAAGTCGTGCGATTGGCGCCCGCGGATCCGATGCCGTGGCTCGGCGTGCTGGACGCGCACATCGCCGCGCGGGACATCGAAGCGGCGCGCACGCTCATCGACGAGCTGGCGCGCAAGCATCCGCAAAACGACGTCCTGCTGGAAGCGCTGATCGACCGCGAGCAGCGGAGCGGCGAGGCGCCCAGCCGGGTTCAGGCGCTGTACGAGCAGCTGCTGGCGGCGGCGCCGCGCGAATCGCAGTACGTGGAGGCCTACGCGGAGTGGCTGTTGTCCCGCCTGGACAATCAGGCCAATCGCTCCGATGAGCCGGTGCTGGCGCTCCTGGCGCGGCTGCAGAAACCGCCAGCGGACGAGTGGGCGGGGCTGGCGAAGTCGGCCGCGATCCTGATGAACCACAACCGCTTTGTCGCCGCGCGCAAGCTTGTGCAGACGCTGAGCGCCAGGAAGCCGGGCGATCCGCGCGCGACCCGCCTGCTGGCGATGCTGGACGAGCGCGAGGGCCACGCGCAGGACGCCATCGGCCACTGGACCGAGCTGACGCAGCTGCCCGCGGTGCCGGAGATGGCCGACCGGCAGCGGGCGATGGAGGCGCGGCTGGCGCTGTCCGCGCTTTTGCGGCGCACGTCGCAGCTGGCGGAGACTGCGGCGCACGCGCGGACGAAGATCGAGGCGGGGAAGGCGACGCGCGCGGAAGTGCTGCTGTGGCTGGATCTGCAGTTGCAGCTCGATGACGGCCGCGATGTGCTCTCCGACGCGGACTGGCAGAAGACGGCAGAGCGCGGACGGCAGGCGTATCCCGACGACGACGAGATTGCGCTGGCGGTCGCGACGGGGCTGCTGACCCGCGGCAAGCTGAACGAGGCGCTGCCGGCGGTTGAACTGCTGGCCAAGCGGGACCGCGACGCGGCGACGCCGCTGGTGGCGCAAGCGGTCGAGATGGCGCTGGCGCGGAGCGATTCCGCGCTGGCCAAGCGCCTGGAAGGGCTGCTGCTGGCGAGCGACGAAGCGCCGCAGACGTCCGTGCTGATGCGGCTGGGCGATTTGCACCTGCGGCTGGGCGACAACGCGGGCGCGACGGCGCTCTTCCGGTGGGCCGCGCAGCAGAACACGCGCGATACACGGGCGGTGGGTCGGCTGGCGACGCTGTTCCGGCTGGCAGGCGCGATCGACGACGAGGACAAGGCGCTGCGCGAAATCGTGGCGCGGGCTACGGACGGCGATGAAATCGACGCGGCGGGTCAGCGGCTGCTGGCGGTGGCGCTGGGCGCGGGTCGGCTGGGCGAGCTGGTGCGGTGGCTGGACACGATTGTGCCGCAGCACGCGCGGCGTGAGCTCGTGGAGCGGCTGCGGATGACCGGCTACGACCTGTGGCTGCGCACGCTGCCGCTGGAGCATGCGTTGGGGCACACGGGGCCGGAGCCGGTGGCGTCAGGCGTGGGTGACGCGCTGTCGAGCGGTGATCTGGCGCTGCAGGTCAAGGCGCTGCGGCAGCTCGCGGAGCTGCACCGGAGCATTCCGCTGGCGATCGCCAAGCAGTTGCTGGCCGCGACGAATCCGGCGCTGCGGCGGGACGTGACGTTGCTGCTGGGCGCGTCGGGCTCGGACGAGGCGACCAAGCTGATCGTCGCGGTGATGGATGGCCACGACGTGCGGGTGGATGGCGGCATGGATCCCGACGAGGAGGTGCGCAACGCCCAGCTCGCGGCGCTCCTGCAGTTGCCCGCGGCGCCCGGTGTTGAGCGGCCGCTGGATGAGATGATTCACCGCGGCGAGATGCTGGCGGTCCTCGCACTGGGCCGGCTGGCGGGGCCCAATCCGGCGCTGGCGCGGCTGAGCGACGTGCTGGTGGCGAGCCGCCGGGAAGCGACGCCGTACGCGCTGTTGGCCCTGGGCACACTGGCGGGTCGTTCCGGCGAGGAGCCGAGCGCGCGTGACGCCGTGGACAAGCTGCTGCTGTTCAGCCCGCTGCGCACGGGCACCGGCGATTTTCCGCGGCAGGTCGCGGCGCTGTGGGCGCTGGCGGCGGCCGGGCAGATGCGCGCGACGCTGGAGATTTGGCAGGTCGCCCTGGAGTCGCCGGATCGGCCGCTGCGGCAAATGGCGGTGCGGCTGTTGGCGGCGGCGAACCGACCCGCGCTCGTCGTGCCGGAGCTGCGGCCTGCCGATGGCGATACCGGGCGCGACATGAAGAACCGCGTGCTGCGGGCGACGCTGCTGCCGTGGTTGAGCGACGACGATGCCGCGCTGACCAAGGCGCTGCTGCAAGTGGACGGCGAGCTGGCGCGCGCCGCGCAGGACCGACTGGCGGAAGGCGTGGGCGCGGCGTGGCAGCAGGGCTGGTGTGCCACGTGGACGACGCCAGCCGGCAAGAACCTCGCGGGGCCGCTGGTCCGGCAGGTCTGCGCCGTCAAGCCGCGGGACTGAGCGCGGTCGCGATCGCCGCCGCCAGTGCGGCGTTGTTCAGCACCAGACCGATATTCGCCGCCAGACTGTCGCCGCCCGTCAACGCGTTCACCCGCGCCAACAGGAACGGCGTCACCGCCTTGCCGACAATTCCCTGCGCGCGCGCTTCCGCCAGCGCCTGATCCGTCGCGGCATCGATGACCGCGCGCGGCATCGCCAGCGCCTGCGGAATCGGATTGGCCACGACGACGCCGCCATGACCCAGCCCCCAGCGCGCCCGCAGGATCGCCGCCAGTTGCGCGGGCGTATCGCAGCGGCAATCCACCGGCAGCCCGCTGTCCCGGGTGAAGAACGCGGGAAAGACGTCCGTCTGGAAACCCAACACCGGCACGCCGTGCGTCTCCAAATACTCCAGCGTCAGCGGGAGGTCGAGGATCGACTTGGCGCCCGCGCACACCACCGCCACGGGCGTCTGCGCCAGCTCCGGCAAGTCAGCGGAGATGTCCATGGTTTGCTCAGCACCGCGGTGCACGCCGCCCAGCCCACCCGTTGCGAACACGCGAATCCCCGCCAGCGCGGCGATGATCATCGTCCCCGCCACCGTCGTCGCGCCCGTCGCGCGCGTCGCCACCAGCATCGGCAGATCGCGGCGGCTGGCTTTGACGACCTTGGGCCCCGCCTGCCCCAACTCCGCGATCTCCGCCGCCGTCAGCCCGGCCTTGAGCCGGCCGTTGAGCACCGCAATCGTCGCCGGCACCGCGCCGTGCGCCCGCACTTCGGCCTCCACCCGCAGCGCCGTCTGCACGTTCTGGGGGTACGGCATCCCGTGGGCGATGATGGTCGATTCCAGCGCCACGACGGGCTTGTTGCGCGCCAGGGCTTGGGCCACTTCAGGCTGAATGTCGAGGTACGGATGCGGCATGGCGTGTCGTGGCTCGCGGATTGAAGGCCAACCATGCTACCCTCGTCACCCATGACGCGCCACCCTGACGAGCTGCCGCCGCAGCGCAAAATCGAGCTATTGGACCCGCTTGTCGCCAACCAGATCGCCGCGGGCGAGGTGGTGGAGCGCCCGGCGTCGGTCATCAAGGAGCTTGTTGAAAACAGCCTCGATGCCGGCGCGAACTACATCCAGATTCGCCTGAAGGAAGGTGGCCGCACGCTGGTGCAGGTCATCGACAACGGCTACGGCCTGGATGGCGCGTCGGCCAAGCTGGCGTTTCTCCGCCATGCGACGTCCAAGCTGCGCACGGCGGAAGAGCTGATGGGCATCGCGACGTTCGGCTTTCGCGGTGAGGCGCTGGCATCGATCCTCGCGGTGGCGAACGTGACGCTGACGTCGCGGCGCGCGGACATGGACGTGGGCGTGCGGCTGACGGGCGGCGGCGCGGTCGCGCTGCGTGAGGAGCCGGCGGGCTGCCCGGTGGGAACCGACATTCAAGTCGCGGACCTGTTTTTCAACGTGCCGGCGCGGCAGAAATTCCTGCGCACCGCGGCGACGGAACTGGGCCAGATCTTGCGGTTTGTCGACGCGCTGGCGCTGGCGCGGCCGGACCTGCACCTGACCGTGCACCACAACGATCGCAAGGTCGCCGACTACCCTGCCGATCCGGACCTGATGCGGCGCACGCACGCGGTCCTGGGCGCCAACGTCGCGGCGCGGCTGTATCCGCTGGCGGACGACTACGAATACCAGGTCCGCGGGCTGCTGAGCGAGCCGGGGCTGCACCACGGCGGACCGGGACAATTGACGCTGCTGGTCAATGGCCGCCACGTCGCGGATCGCACGCTGCAACATGCGGTGATTTCAGCGTACGGAACGCTGCTGGAGCGCGGCCGGTACCCGATTGGCGTGCTCGCGGTGGACTGCCCCGAGGGGACGGTCGACGTCAACGTGCACCCAGCCAAGACGGAAGTGCGGTTCGTGCAGAGCCAGGCGGTTTTTGCCTCGGTGGTGCGGGCGATTCGCGGGATGCTCGCGGGGACGCCGTGGGTGAAGGAGCCGTTGGCGGAGCGGTTGCCGGTCCCGCCGGGAACGCCGACGACGCCGCGCGACGTGGCGACGTGGCAGCCGATGCGCGAACAACTGCCCTCGGCGTGGCGCCCGTCAGCGGTCCAGCCCTACCGACCGACGCAGCCGTCTTTCAGCGGCGTGGCCGACAGCGGCCAGCCGCCGCTCCCCGAGGCCCAGCCGGAGGCGACGACGTACTCCGGGCTGCGCTACGTGGGCCAAATCGGCAAGTGTTTTCTGGTCTGCGAGACGGCCGATGCGTTTGTGCTGATTGACCAGCACGCGGCGCACGAACGCGTGCTGTTTGAACAGTTTGTCCAGCGGGCGCGGACGAGCGGCTACGCCATGCAGCAGCTGCTGATTCCGCAGACAATTCCGCTGATTCCGGTGGAAGTGGCGGCGCTCGATGAGGCGGCGGAACTGCTGGCGCCGCTGGGCTTTGTGATCGAGGCGGCGGGGCAACGCGCGGTGCGGGTGCGCGCGCAACCGGCGATCCTGCGCGACCGCGACGTGGCCGCGGAAGTGCGCGCGCTGGCGGTGTCGCTCACGCAAGGCGGGCGTGGCGCCGGGACGCTGGAGACGCTGGAGCGGGCGGCGGCGACGCTGGCGTGTCACGCGGCCTGGCGCGCGGGCGACACGATGATGCCGGACGACGTGCAGCGGCTGCTGCGCGAGATGGAAGGCGTTGATCTGTCTGCGTATTGCCCACACGGACGGCCAGTGGTGTTTCGCGCCAATTGGTCAGAAGTGGGCCGCTGGTTCGGTCGGCCCTGAATTCCGCGGCTACTTGAGCGCGCCCGCCGTGAAGGCGTTCTTGGCCGGCGGCGTCGTTGGGCCTTCCGCCACGAACCGCAGCATCGGCGCGTTGTCGCCCGGGCCGCGGAGCAGGAACTCGCCGGGCAGGCCCGCCGCGTCAAACGCCTGCCAATCGACTTCGCCGAGCTTGTTGCCCTTGCCGTCGTTGATGGCGGACGCGATCAGATAGCCAAAGATCTTGGACACGGAGACCTTTGCCGCCCGCGCCGTCACGCCAAGTTCATACCGCGGCGTCAGGCGGAGCACGGCCACCTGATCGAACTCGCCCTCGATGGTCGGCGTATACTGCGGCCCCCACTCCAGCGCGCAGAACAGGATCCACGGCACGTCCAGCAGCGGCTGCGCGCGGAACAGCGTCTCTTGCGGCAGCGGCTTGGCCTTCTCGCCCACGACGCGCACCCACGCCTTGGCGCCGTCGATGACCACGCCCGTTCCCACCAGCTGCGCCGGCCCTGCTGCGACGCGCACGAGGAGCTGCGGGCGACCGGCAAAGCCGCGCGCAACGGCGATCTGCAGCCCGGCCAGCGGATGGCCGGTTGGCACTTGCGCCTTGTACACCCGCTGCCACGGCTTGACCGCCGTGCGCTGACGCGCCAGTTCGGCGATGGCGTCCGCACCCTTGCGGCGGATGTCCAGCCACTCAAAAGGCGGCGCGGCCAGCGCGACAACGGCAAAAAAGCACTGGCCAATCAGCAGCAAGCGCAGCAGCGCCGACGGGCGAGAAAGGAAGCGAAGAGTCTTGAGCATGGCGCCAGGCACGGGCAATCACGGCGGCGTGCCGTGCAGCGTCAGATTGCGCGCCACCGGCAGCGCGGTCAAGCCACTGGAGTCGTGCGGAGCAGGCCTTCAATGGTCTCAAGCGGCATGTGGTGGGCGATGTCGGTCGCGTAGTACGTGGCGAGGATCCGGCCGTCGGGACCCACGAGGAAGTCCGCGGGCAGGAGCGCGATGTCGTTTTCCATTTTCCCCGGCAGGAAGCCATTGGCCAGCGCGCGCACGATCCGCGGCGAAAAGCCGCCCAGGGTGAAGCCCTTCCAGGACGACTCCACGCCGTACTTCTTGTACACAACGCGCTGCGGGTCGCCGATGAGCGGGAACGGCGGCTTCTGCTTGCCGACAATCTCCTTGACCCGCGCCGGCTCCGACTCGAAGAACGCGAGGATGTGGAGGCCCTTCTGCTTGAGCACCGGCGCCAAGCGGGCGAGCTCGTGCACGCGCAGGTTGCAAAGCGGGCAGGCGGCGTAGCGAAAGAAGCTCAGCAGCAGCAGCTCGCCCTTGTAGCGATCCGGTGAATGCAGTTGCCCGTCCGTGTCCGTGACCTGAAACGCGGGGATTTTGTCACCGACGTGCAAACGCATGGGCTTCTCCTACGGCGCGGCCAGATGGAAGGTCGGCCACGGCGCGTCAGAGCCGACGCGTTCGACCGACACGTCCAGCGGCGCTGTCGCGAGGCCAAGCGGCGTCAAATCGACCTGATTGGAATCGTCGCCCTCCACAAACGGCAGGTCGATTTCCGTGGTCTTCCCGCCGGCCACGATGGCTGCATGCAGCACGGCGCGGACCGTACCGAACTTGTCCGGCGCCGCGTTGCGATCCAGCAAGCGCCAGCCGGCGAGCGGCCACGTTTGGCCCGGCTCGTCGGCGTAAACCGTCGGCGGCCCCTGCATCACAATCAGCAGCTTGCCGCCCGTGCGCGTGACGGCGAACGTCGTCAGCCCCGCCGACACCTTCACCGGCTTGGACTGCACCGCGACCGCGACCTGCTTGCCATCCATTCCCTGCGCGAGCCCGGTCGCCGACAGCCGGTACGTACCCAGCGGCAAATCCATCGGCACCTGCCACCGCACGCGCCAGTGGTGCTTGCGGCTGGGCAGCACGTCCGACTTCACCTCGGGAATCGGCTCGTACAGCGTCAGCATCTCGTAGCGGCTGTTGTCGTACGCCAGACCCTTGTGGCCGTTCTTGGACGACACGTCGCTCCACACGCCGCCCGTCTGCCGCTGCAGCGTAACGGTCGGCGGCCCGAGGTTGGAATCGCCGCCGCCAAACGCAAACTCCAGGTTCATCGTCCGCGTCGCTTCAGCCGGAAAATCGATCAGCACCTTGTTGGTGTCTTCGCTCTTCTCCACCGCGCGCGGCACAAAGTCGACCGGCTTGGACAGCGTCGGCGACGACTCCCAGAACGCCGGCTGCGTGTTGCCCGCGAGCACGTCGCCCAGCAGCGCCAAGCTGTTGTCGGCGAAGTATTGCCCCGCCGCCGGTCCCCAGAGGCTCATCTGCGACTCGTAGCCGCCGAGCATCCAGTCGGTCGGCGCCGTCAGATACAAGTAGTAGTCCTGGCTGTAGCCAACCACCATCAGCGACGCGATCCCCGCGGTCTTGCCCTCAATCTTCTGGCGGGCGTACTGCACCAGCGAGTAGGTCGGCTCGCCGGGCAGCGTGATGACCGCCAAATCGTCCAGCCGCGCCGCCGAGAGCAGCACCTGATTCAGCTCGCCAAACGGGAAGTGCACGTCCAGCGCGCCAAGGAACAATTCGAGATCAATGCACAATTTGGGATGACCCGCCATGCTCTGGCCATCGTCCACGCCCTGCGCTTTGCACTGCCATCCGCCTTCCGCGTACGGCTTGCCGTCATCCTGGTCGAACTCGTGCGCGAGGTCCGGGTAGGCGTACATCGCGTCGTGGGCAAAATCGAGGCGCACCGTGCGGACCGCGAGCTCCATGTCAGACTTCCATTTCAGCGTGCTGAATTTCGGCATCATCAGCTGCGCCGCATCCTCGCCGAGCTTCTCCAGCCGCGCCGGCGTCGGATGGCCCAGGGAATCGCCCGACGGCGACGCGTCACCGCCCGCGCACTGCATGAACATCGCCTGCAGCGGCAGCCCCGTCTGGGCAAACCACGCCTCCTCCAGCTTGTTCTCCACGGCGCCCGGCGCATCTTCCGTCAGCAGGTCATTGTCGTCGCCAAAGGCCGTGCCGTGCACTGGAAAGTTCAGAATCGACGCCATCATTTGCCCGCCCGGCCGCCGCACGGCGAGGAGCGTCAGGCGCGGATCCTTGCCCCACAGCGGATCGTTTTCATGGCGGCGGTCGCGATAGACCTTGTCCTGCTTGTCCCAGTCCTCAAACGCCGCCCAGGTCCACTCGGCCGGCCCAAGGTCGTCAATCGACGCCTTGATGACGGCGGCGAACGAGGCCGCCATGCGCGCGGTCAGCTCGGCGTCAAAAGTGTCCAAGCCCACGCCGCCGAACGTCGGCGGAATCGGCCAGAAACGCGCCGGCGCGTGGTGGCTGTGCGTCGCGGACATCACGAGGCGGCCGCGCAGGTCCAAGCCGTACTTGGTCTGCAGCTGCGCAACGATCGCGTCGAGCAGGAAGGACTCGGAAGTCAGCAGCGGCGACTTTACAAAAACCAACCGTTCAGCGCCGACTTGCAGCGCCATCGCCTTGATCGTCATCTTGCCCCAGAAGCCGCGGGAGGCCTTGGAAGCCTCACACCACGTGCTGTGCAAGCCGGTATTGCGGTTGCCATAACCGGCCATGGAGACGCCGATCGGGCTATCCAGGTAGCCCTGCGCGATGCCGGCGGAGAGCGCGCCCTTGGCGGCAGTCTCTTGTGTGTTTGGCCACTTGCGACCCGGCTGCCACGTCGCTTCGGCGTCAGTGGTGGCCGTGGCATCCGTGCCAATGGCGGTATCCGTGGTGCTGACATCCTGAGCGGCGGCATCGTCGATCGTGGCCGCGGGCGTCGTGCCACAGGCGGAGACGATCGTCACGGTCATCAGCAAAGTCGCGATTCGAAAAGTCATTTTGATTCCCCAGCGCCCCCAACAGGCCAAGACACGGTAGTGACAAGCCGCGAGGTTGGCAAGCGTGCAATGCGTCGGGCGGATGCGCGCCTACTTGCAGATGCCAGCCTGGCAAGCGCCCGCGGGGCAGGCGGTGCCGTCGCTGACCACAGCGGCCAAGCACAAGCCGCTGACAGCGCCGCACGTGTCGACTGTGCACGGATTGCCGTCGTCGCAGGTCTTGGCCGCGCCGTGGCAGCCGGTGCCGCTGCAGGTGTCGCTGACCGTGCACGGGTTGCCGTCGTCGCACGTGTAACCCGCCTGCGCCGGCGTGTGCATGCAGTCGCCGCTGCCCGGCACGCAGCCGTCGATTGTGCACGGGTCGCCGTCGTCGCAGTTGCGCAGCGCGCCGGGCTTGCAGACGCCGGTCAGGCATTGGTCGCTGATGGTGCACGCGTTGCCGTCCTCGCAGGGCCCGGAAGGCAGCGGCACAAAGATGCAGAAGCCGCTCGTCACGTCGCAGGTGTCGGCCGTGCAGTTGTTGCTGTCGGTGCACGCCTTGAGCGTCCCGGTGCAGGCGCCGCCCACGCACGTGTCGACAAGCGTGCAAATGTTGTTGTCGTTGCACGCCAAGCTGTTGGCCGTGTGCACGCAGCCGGTCGCGCTCACGCAGGAATCCGTTGTGCACACCTTGTTGTCGTCGCAGTTGGTGGCGGTCGCGCCGATGCAGGTGATGCCCGTGCACGCGTCGCCCGTCGTGCACGCGTCGTTGTCGTTGCAAGCCGTGGCCGCGATGGCCTGCGTGTGGAAGCAGCCGGCCAAGGCGGTGCAACCGTCCACGCTGCAGACGTTGCCGTCGTCGCACGGATTGGCGACGCCCGCCTTGCACGTGTTGCCCGCGCAGGTGTCCTGGATGGTGCACGGGTTGCCGTCCTCACACGCCGCCCCGTTTGTCGCGCTGTGGACGCAGCCGCTGGCGGGCGCGCAGGTGTCGGTGGTGCAGGCGTTGAAATCCTCGCAGTTGGTCGGCGTGCCGCCCGTGCAGACAGTGCCGACGCACGTGTCGACCGCCGTGCAGGGATTGCCGTCGCTGCACGTGAGCACGCCGTTGGGCGTGTGCGTGCAGCCCAGCTTGGCGTCGCACGCGTCCGCAGTGCAGCCGTTCTGGTCGTCACAGGAGAGGACGCCGCCGGGTTGGCATGCGCCGCCGTTGCACCAGTCAGACAGCGTGCACGCGTTGCCATCGCTGCACGGCAGCGCGCCGCTGGCGTCGTACATGGTCGCGTCGACGCGAAACAGCAGGCCCGCCGGATTGGTGTACGCCGTGGCGCCAGGCTTGCCTGGATTGACGAGGGTACACACCAACGTGTTGCTGCCGACTTTGAGCTTGCCGGCGAGCGGCTGGGAAATCGGCGCCAGCCAGTTCTGTTCCGCGGTGTTGACGCCGACCAACTGGCCGTTCAACAGGCACACGAACGCGCCATCGGCGGCGATCGCCAGCTGGCCGATGACCGTCGCCGCGCCCGCCGGAATCGTGAAGGTGCGGCTGAAGGCCACCTGCGTCTGCACGTCCGGTGCCTGCACCAGGTAGCTCGACCACAGCCACGCGGCCTGATTGACCGCGTGCGTCCAGCCGGCGAATTGATCCCACGTCGCGACCGCAGGCTGCGTCGTGCCATCGCCGAGCGTGACGGTCACCTGCGTGTCGCCCGGCACCGCGAGCGTCGTGCTCTGGCCGGTCGAACTCGGCGTGTGGCTGCAGCCGCTTGCGCCCGCGCAGGTGTCGGTTGTGCACGGGTTGCCGTCATCACATGCGCCCGCCGCCCCGGCCTGGCAGCTCCCGGCCGCGGTGCACACGTCGCCCAGCGTGCAGAGGTTGCCGTCGTCGCACGCGCTGCCGGTCTGGATGGTGTGGCTGCAGCCGGTCGCCAGGGAGCATGCGTCCAACGTGCAGTAGTTGCCGTCGTTGCAGTTGATGACGGAGACGCCGCTGCACAGTCCGCTCTTGCACGTGTCGCCCTGCGTGCAGGGATTGCCGTCGTCGCACGCGGCGTTGCCCGGCGCGGGGTAGTTGAGGCAGCCGTCCGTCGCCACGCAGATGTCCGTTGTGCACGACTGCCCGTCATCGCAGGAGACGGGGCCCTGGCCTTTGCAGACGCCATTGCCACAGACATCCGGGCCGGTGCAGAAGTTGCCGTCGTCGCAGGCACCCGGCGCGGGCGTGTTGACGCAGCCGGTCGCGGGTACGCACGCGTCGTCCGTGCAGATGTTGCCGTCGGAGCAATTGAGCGCGTCGCCGGACACGCATTGGCCGTTCAGGCAAACGTCCAGAAGCGTGCACGCGTTGCCGTCGGTGCAGGAGATGGCGGTGGTCGGCACGTGTTCGCAGCCGGTCGTCGGGTCGCACTGGTCCACGGTGCAGGCGTTGTTGTCGTCGCAGACGCTGGCGACGCCCACGCACGCGCCAAACGCGCACAGGTCCCCGGTCGTGCACGCGTTGTTGTCCGTGCACGCGGCGCCGGAGCTGGCGCCAAAGGAGCAGCCGCCATTGGCCCCGCACGTGTCCGCGGTGCAGGGATTGCCGTCATTGCACACGACGACCTGGCTGCTGACGCACTTGTTGCTGACGCAATGGTCGTTCATCGTGCACGGATTGCCATCGTCGCAGGACGTCGTCGGCACGTAGTAACAGCCCGTGGCGAGGCTGCATTTGTCGTCCGTGCAAAGGTTCTTGTCATCGCACGACGGCCCCGTACCCTTGCAGAGCTGGCCGACGCACTGGTCATTCAAGGTGCACGGCGATTGATCGTCGCAGGCCGTTCCAGCGGGCTTGATCGTGTGCAGGCAGGCGAGCTTGGGATCGCAGACGTCCACGGTGCAGTCGTACGTGTCCTTGCAGTCCAGCTTGGGCCCGCCCACGCAGTTGCCGGCCTGGCACGTGTCGTTCTGCGTGCAAACGCTGCCGTCATCGCAGGGACCGGTGTTGTTGGCGTGGCTGCACGCGGCGGTCGTCGGGTCGCAGGCATCGATCGTGCACGGCTTGCCGTCATCGCAGGTCTGGACGGTCGCAAAGAGGCAGGCGCCGTCCTGGCAGTGATCGCCCGACGTACACGCGTTGTTGTCGTCGCACGTCAGGCCATTGGCGTTGGGCACGCAGGCGCCGGTCGCCACATCGCACTTGGGCTGGGCGCAGATTTGCCCGGATTCGCAGAGCTTCAGCGCGCCGGGTTGGCACTTGCCGGCGAGGCAGGCGTCTGAAACTGTGCAGGGATTGCCGTCGCTGCACGCCACGCCGGCGAGGCCCGCCTGAAAGACGCACTGCTTGCTCGCCGTGTCGCATGAACCGCTGAGGCACGGGTCGGCGGACGCGCAGGACAGATAGCCGGACTGGCAGACGCCGGACAGGCAGTAGTCGCCCACAGTGCACCCGCTGCCGTCCTGGCAGGGCGAGCCGTCAAACGCGCTCTTGGCGCCGCACTTGCCGGTCGTGCCATCGCACGTCGGCACCGTACATGCCGCGCCGTCGGGGCAGGCAAACGGCGTCCCGGGCAGGCAAACGCCGGCTTGGCAGAGGTCGTCCACGGTGCACAGGTTGCCGTCGCTGCACGCCGTGCCGCTCAAGAGCTTGGAACTGCACGCGCCGCCCTTGCACGTGTCCGCGGTGCACGCGCTGCCGTCGCTGCAGTTCTTGGCTTGGCCGGGAGCGCACGCGCCGGCGGCGCAGTGGTCGTCCAACGTGCAAGCGTCGCCGTCGTTGCACGTGAGGCTGTTGGCGAGGAATTGGCAGCCGCTTGCCGGATCGCAGCTGTCATTTGTGCAGGGGTTCTTGTCATCGCAGCCGGGTGTCACACCGGCGATGCAGACGCCGGCTTGGCAGTAGTCGCCGCTTGAACACGCGGAGCTGTCGGCGTTGCAGGGCCCGCCGTCGTTGAGGTTCTGGGCATCGCACTGGCCGGTGAGCTTGTTGCAGGTGTACTGCAGGCACGCGCTGTTCTTGCTGGTGTCGCACACGACGATCGTCGCCACGTCGAGTTTGCAGGTATGGTCGATCAGGTCGCACCACAGTGTGCCGTTGCAAACGTCGCCATCTTCCGTGCCGGCGCAATCCGCCAGTTTCTTGCACGCGCACGTGTCCACGCCCGAGGCGCACTGCCCGCCCTTGCATGCGTCGTTTTGCGTGCAGTCGTCGCCGTCCGTGCACGCGGTCCCGTCCAGGGGCGCAAAGCCGCACGCGCCGGTCGTCCCGTCGCAGGCGTCGAGCGTGCAGATGTTGCCGTCGTCGCAGAGAGGCGGCTCGCCCGACTGGCAGAGGCCGTTCAAGCACGTGTCGCCTTTGGTGCACGCCTGATCGTCCTGGCAGCCGACGCCGTCATGGACTGCGACAAACGCGCACGCGCCGCTGGCCGTGTCGCACGCGTCGTCCGTGCACGTGTTCTTGTCGTCGCAGAGCGTTATTTTGCCCGGGGCGCATTGCCCGGCTTGGCAGGCGTCGCCCACCGTGCAGGCGTTGCCATCGCTGCACGCGGCCGTGTTGGGGATGAATGCGCACTGGCCGGTCGCGCTGCCGCAGGAGTCGGTCGTGCACGGGTTGTCGTCGGCGCAGACCGCGAGCACGCCGGGCGCGCAGACGCCGAGCACGCAGGCGTCGCCCACCGTGCACAAATCGCCGTCAAAGCACGGTCCGCCGTCGCCGGAGACGAACTGGCATGCACCCTGGACGTCGCAGAGGTCCACGGTGCAGGGATTGCCGTCGTCGCACGGGACCGCGACGCCGACGCAATTGCCGTCGTGATCGCACAGGTCGTTTGTCGTACAGGCGTTCTGGTCGTCGCACGACGCGTTGACCGGCGCGATCAAGTGGACGCAGCCCAGCTTGGTGTCGCAGCTGTCAATCGTGCAGGTGTTTTCGTCGTGGCACGACTTTGCCGCGCCGATGCAGGCGATCCATCCGCCGAGCAAGCCGCAGGTGTCGCCTTCGGTGCAGGCGTTGCCGTCGTCGCACGCGCCGATCGCGTCCGTGTGCGTGCAGCCGCTCGCCAGCTCGCAGCTGTCGACTGTGCACGGGTTGCCGTCAGTGCAATCCGTGGCGGGTCCGGGCAGGCACGCGGCGCCCGAGCAGACGTCGCCAAGCGTGCACGGATTGCCGTCCGAGCAGGTGCCGTCGTCGGTGACGCCGTTGCAATCGTCGTCCTTGCCGTTGCAGACCTCCGCCGTCGGCGCACAGGGCGGCAGGACCGGCACGCAGGCGGCGGCATCCGCCTCCGTCACATCGCCCTGCGCATCGGCCGGCATCATGCCGTCTGGGCACAGGAACGCGTCGGGCACATCGGCGCTGTCCACAAACGGCAGTTCCGGGGCATCTGGCGTGTCCGGGGCATCCGCGGCCACGTCGGGGAACGCATCGGGCTGCGCGCTGTCAAGAACCCACGCGTCGGCGTCGTCGCTGGCATCGGCTGCAACGGGCGCACCGACGGGGATTTCATCGCCGCAGCCCTGCGTCAAAAACAGCGACACCAGCGCGAACGCGACCCAGAAAACCGGGCGCGGGCGCAAAGAGGCCACACGGGACGGGAAGAAAGGACCCACCACAATTTGCCGCGAAGCCGCGTTGTGCGACGTCCGAATCGTGCCCCGCATGTGACGGTTATACAAGGGGCGAGAGCGGACTCCGCGTCCTGACACGGCGGCGGCGTTGAGAATCCCGATCGCCGCACGTCCACAGGTCTAGACACTCCGAGCGAAGTTCGAAATCAAACCGCTTCCATCCGCGGCGTGCCACCGGAAGTGCACGCTCGTGGATCCAGCCCGAAATGCAACAGGTCTGACCGGAAGCAGTGGGTGTTGGACCTGAGTCAGCGTGTTTAGATGCGTTCGATAATCGTCGCGATGCCTTGACCGCCGCCGATGCACAGCGTCACCAGCGCGGTGGACTTGCCCGTCCGCTCCAGTTCATCCAGCGCCGTGCCGATCAACATCGCGCCGGTCGCGCCGAGCGGGTGGCCAAGCGCGATCGCACCGCCATTGACGTTGACGCGCGCCGGGTCGATGCCCAGCTTGCGCACCGTCTGGAGCACCACCGCGGCGAAGGCCTCGTTGATCTCCCACAGGTCGATGTCGCTCGCGCGCATACCCGCAAGCTTCAACGCCTTTTCCGACGCGGGCGCGGGCGCCGTCAGCATCAACACCGGCTCAGAACCGATGGTCGCCAGCGCCCGAATGCGCGCGCGGGGCTTGAGACCGCGGCTCTGGACGAACGCTTCAGAGGCCACGAGCACCGCGGCGGCGCCATCGACGATCCCCGACGAATTGCCGGCCGTATGCACGTGGCGAATCGCGCCCGCCTGCGGGTAGGCGCGCAGGGCGAGCTCATCCAGCGTCTCACCATTCGGCCCAACACTCGCTGCGCCCATGGCGACAAACGCCGCCGGCAGCTTAGCCAGCGACTCCGCCGTCGTATCCGCGCGCGGGTGCTCATCGCGATCGAGCGCCAGTTGCCCGGTGAACGGGTCCAGGACGGGGAACAGGCTGCGCGCGAACCGGCCTTCCGCCGCCGCTACCGCCGCGCGCTGTTGGGAACGCAGCGCCCACGCGTCGAGCTCGGCGCGATCGAAGCCTTCCAGCGTCGCCAGCAGATCCGCGCTGATGCCCTGCGGCACCTGAAAGAACTGCTCGCGCAGGTGCAGGTTATCGCCGTCGATCCCGCCGCCGTCCGAACCCATCGCCACGCGCGACATGCTCTCCACGCCGCCGCCGACCACGAGCTGCTGCGCACCCGAACCCACGCCCATCGCGGCGAAATTGACGGCCTGCGAACCCGAGCCGCAGAACCGGTTCAGCGTCGTCGCGCCGACGCTCAGCGGCCAACCCGCGGCAAGCACCGCATTGCGCGCGAGGTTGGCACCCTGCTCGCCTGCGTGCGAGACGCAGCCGGCGACGACGTCGTCCACGTCAGCCGCGTCGATCCCGTTGCGCAAAATGAGCTGCTGCAGCGCCTGGGCGAACAGCTCCTGCGGGTGGATACCGGAAAGAGCGCCCTTGCCTGCGCGACCCCGACCGCGCGGCGTGCGCACTGCGTCCAAAATGTAGCCGAAACTCATGATGTCTCCTCGTGCCCAAGTGGGCGGTCAGTCTACGATGCCGACGCGGTCATGGCGAGAGCACCGCGCGGTCCAGCACAACCCCGATCGGGCAGTGGTCCGAGCCGGTCACGTCCGGCCAGATGAACGCGTCCTTGAGGTAGCCGACCGCACCCGGCGACGCCAGCACGTAGTCGATCCGCCACCCGACGTTCTTGGCGCGGACGCCAAAGCGCTGGCTCCACCAACTGTACGCGCCGACTTGATCAGGATGAAAGTGGCGAAACGTGTCCACCCAGCCTGCGCGTAGCCAGCGATCGAGCTCCTCGCGTTCTTCAGGCCGGAAGCCCGATGTCTCGCGGTTGTCCTTGGGCCGCGCCAAATCGATGTCCCGATGCGCCGTGTTGAAATCGCCCATCACGAGCACTGGCTCGCCAGCGGCGAACTGCGGCGCGAACATGTCAAAGACGTGGCGGTAGAAATCCAGCTTGTACGGAATCCGCGAATTGTCGCGCTCCTTGCCGTTGCCGTTGGGAAAATAGCCGTTGACGACCCAAAGTTTGCCAAACCGCGCGACGACCAGCCGCCCCTCCACGTCAAACTCCGGCCGGCCCGTCGTCGTTTCCAGCGCGTCCCAGCGCGTCTGCGCGTACAGCCCCACGCCGCTGTAGCCCAGCCGCTCCGCCGGTTGCATGTGGAAATGCCACCCCGCGGGCGCGCGTACGTGCGCGGGCAGTTGCTCAGGCAGCGCGCGCGTCTCCTGCAGCGCGATGATGTCGCCGGGCTTCTGCGCCAACCAATCGCCAAAGCCCTTGCCCGCCGCCGCGCGCAAACCATTGACATTCCAAGAAATTACCGTGATGGACATCCGTCTCGCTCGCTGGTTGATGGGGGCGTGAACCGCTTGCTGCCGCGGCTCCACATCCCCGTGTAGCCGCACGCGATCTGCTTGGCAAGCTTGCATCCGCGGCACGATCGCGCTACCCAGATCGCCACGCCCCATTGGCGACAGGAGTTCCCCATGCAGTACCGCAATCTCGGCCGTTCCGGCGTCAAAGTCTCCACGTTGTGCCTTGGCGGCATGACCTTTGGCGAAGCCGACGCCTCCAGCATGATGCACGGCGCCTCCAGCTCGCAGGAAGAAGCCTTCGCGGTGCTCGACCACGCGGTCGCAGGCGGCATCAACTTCATCGACGTCGCCGACGTCTACGGCCAGGACGGCTTGGCAGAACGCGTGCTGGGCGACTGGCTGGTCAAGTCGCAAAAGCGCGACGATCTGGTGCTTGCCACGAAATTCCGCTTCCGCATGGGCCCTGGGCCCAACCAGACGGGCGCGGCGCGCTACCGCATCATGCGCACCGTGGAGGATAGCCTGCGGCGGATGCAGACCGACCGGATCGACCTGTACCAGATCCACGCGCAGGACCTCGAGGTGCCAGAAGACGAGCTGCTCCGCGCGCTGGACGATCTGGTGCGCGCCGGCAAGGTGCTCTACATCGGCTGCAGCAACTACACGGCGTACCGGCTTGTGGAATCGCTCTCCACGTCCGAGCACCAGCGGCTGGAGCGGTTTGTGTCCTTGCAGGCGCAGTACAGCCTGACGGTGCGCGATCTGGAGCGCGAGCACGTGCCGGCTTGCCTGCGCCATGGCCTGGGTATCCTGCCCTGGTCGCCGTTGGCGGGCGGGTTCCTGTCAGGCAAATACCGCAAGGATCAGGCGCCGCCGGCGGGATCGCGGTACGACACGGAACGCTGGAAGAAGAGCCTCGATCGCTTCGACAACGCCCGCAACTGGCAGATCCTCGCCGCGTTGGATGAGACGGCCGCGGAGACTTCCCAGAGCGTGGCCGCCGTTGCGCTGGCGTGGCTGAGCCAAAAACCCGCGGTCACGAGCGTGATCTTTGGCGCCCGCACGGTGGCCCAGCTCGACGACAACTTGAAGGCGGCGGAGCTGACGCTCTCCCCGGCGCAGATGGCGCGACTCGACACAGCGAGCGCCTTTGAAGTGGGCTATCCCTATGAATTTCTGGGTCGTTTGACCGGAGGTCGCTGGTAGCCGCCCTGAAGTCTCCTCTCCTGTCTTGACAACCCGCGCGCGCCGCTTTTCTTGCCGGTGTTGGTCCGACGCATGTCCGCGCGGGCCGTCAACGTCGTGAAACTGCGAGTGCTTTGCGGCGCTGGCCAACGTGTATTTTGCACGGAGGCAGGCGTGCGCGGCGGAATTGTTTTGTCGATTTTTTCGACAGGATGAAGGAGAACGAAAATGTGGAATTATTGGCCCGAATTCGACAGCCAACTGCAATCGCTTGACACGTTGCGGCGGCGGATGGACCGCGTCTTTGATGAGGTGAGCAACGACACCACGCAGGAAGCTTGGCAGCCGCGCGCCATCGCGGTGGAAGCGGAATCCGGCTACGCGTTGACCTTGGACGTTCCCGGCTACGCCGAAAAAGACATCCATGTCAGCATCCTGGGCGACAAGTTGACCGTGAGCGGCGAGCGGCGCAACGAGATCCCGACCGACTGGACGGCGCATCGTCTGGAGCGCAACAACGTCAGCTTCACGCGCACGTTTACGTGGCCGACCCTGTTGGATGGGGATGGCGCGACGGCGTCCGTGCAGAACGGCGTGTTGAACATCACGCTGCCCAAGGCGGCGGAAGCGCGGCCTCGGCAGATCGCGGTCGCTACCCACTAAACGTCCACTCAAACTCACGCTTCACAGGAGCATCGAATGAACACGCAAGTCATGGCCAAGCAGAAGAAGCAGGAAGTCATCGCCAAGACCGAGAACCCGCTGGTGCCCGCGCGCATCGTGCGCTCAGTCCCGCGGGTGGACATCCTGGAGGACGCCGATCAGCTGCTGTTGATCGCCGAACTGCCCGGGGTGAGCGCCGACTCGCTGGAGATCAAGTTCGCCAACGACACCTTGACGCTGCGCGGCACGCGCCAGCCGGACATCACCGGCAAGCCGGTCCTGGGTCAGTTGGTGGTGATGGAATACAGCCGCAGTTTCGTGCTGCCGCAGGGCATTGATGCCACGAAGATTTCCGCCAAGCTTGTCAATGGCTTGCTGGAAGTGCACCTCCCGAAGGCGGCGAGCTACAAGCCGCGCGTGATTGCCGTCAAGACCGCGTGACCCCCATCACGCGCGCCACGATGGCAAACCACAGGCGTTCGGGCAACACCTTGCGCCCCCACGTCTGGATGCGTGCGTCGACGCCCACAAGCACCTGCAAAGGCGGCTTGTGGGCGTCGATTGCGTTGCAGATAACGTCAGCCACTTTGCGCGGATCCTCGCCGTGATTGACCGCGCGGTCGTCGACAAACGCGCTGATCTGCTGGGACATCTTGAAGTACGGACTCGACTCCGCCAGCGCCGCCTGCGCGGAAAGCCGCTTCTCAAAGACCTCCGTCTTGAACACGCCGGGAAGCACCGTCGTGACGTAGACGCCAAACGGCTCGGTCTCAAAACGCAGCGCTTCGCTCAGGCCTTCCAGCGCGCGCTTGGATGCGTTGTAGGCGCCAGTGCCCGGGGCGGAATGCAGCGCGGCGACCGACGTCACGTTGATTATCAATCCGGAGCGACGCTGGAGCATCGCCGGCAGGACTTCCTTGGTCAGCGCGACGGCGCCAAAGAAGTTGGTCTCCATCTGCGCACGCAGCTCCGCCATCGTCAGGTCGTACACCGCGCCGCCCATGCCAAAGCCGGCGTTGTTCACGAGGACGTCGATGTGGCCGTAGCGCGCCTGCACATCGGCGACGCACGCGTGCATGGACGCCTCGTTGTCGACGTCACAAGCCTGCACATCGACCACCACATTGGCCTTTTGCGCCGCGGCATCCAGCGCGGCGCGCTTGGCGACGTTGCGCATCGTCGCGACGACCTTGTGACCGCGCCGCGCAGCTTCCACTGCGGCAAGCAGACCAAAACCGGACGAACACCCCGTAATCAACACAACCTTTTGCGCCACGACGAACTCCTCTGGCACACTCAGCGCCGCGATGAGCAGGGAGGATAGCGGGTGGCGGACGAACTACAAGGCATCACGGACGATTTGACCCGCGATCTGAACGCGTTGCGCTTCGCCTCGCCGGTGACGCACGTGTACAACCCGCTGACGTACGCGCGGCCGGCGTGGGACCAGTACTGCCAGCGCTACGGCCAAGGGCGTCGGCGGGTGTTGTTCTTGGGTATGAATCCTGGACCTTTTGGCATGGCGCAAGTCGGCGTTCCCTTTGGCGAGGTCGCGATGGTGCGCGATTGGCTCAGGATTGAAACGCCGATTGGCCAGCCCGACGTCGTTCATCCCAAGCGACCCGTACAGGGTTTTGCCTGTCCGCGCAGCGAAGTGAGCGGCCAGCGCTTCTGGAGCTGGGCGCGCGACACGTTCGGCACGCCGGAGCGGTTTTTCGCCGAATTCTTCGTGACCAACTACTGTCCCCTCTGCTTCATGGTCGCGAGCGGCGCCAATTTGACGCCGGACAAGCTGCCCGCCGCTGAACGCGCGGCGCTGTTTGCCGTGTGCGACCGCGCGCTCCGGCGGACCGTGGCGCTGATGCAACCCGAGTTCGCCATCGGCGTGGGCCAATTTGCTGAACAGCGGCTGAAGATCGCGCTGGCGGGCGTGCCGGGCGTGCGCATCGCGCGGGTGCCCCATCCGAGTCCGGCGAGCCCGCAGGCCAACGCTGGCTGGGCAAAGTTGATGGACGCTGCGCTGCGCGATTCCGGCGTCATGGCACCGTGAGGGCCGCCAACGCGCGCGCGGCGATCCCGTGCGCCTCGGCAACTTGACCGGCAAAATCGCCCAAGGACAGGAAGGACGCGCCGGATCGCGGCGTCTGGATCAACGTCACGTCGGTGAGGTCGAGCGGCAGGTCGACGCCGGCGGAGCGTTGCACCTGATGGGCGATTGCCCGCCGGCCTGGCCGCGCTTGGCGCCATGGACCAAGCGCCAGTCGGTCCGCCGCGCCACCGTCGGCAAGGTGCACGCCGGCAACCGGCACGGCCGCGAACACGTGCGGCATCGCGCAGGAGGCCACGACCGCCGCCACGAGCGGCCCCGTCGTCAGCAGCCGATGTTGGCCACGGGCATCCACCACGCCCACCGCCAGCGGACGCGGCAGGTCGGCGAAAGTCGCGGGCAAGTGCGGCCGGAGGAAATCGGCGAACGCCGCCGTGTGCAGCAGACCGCGCCACGGCTGCGGGTTGAGGCGCAGGAGGCGCCAGGGGGGCAGGCCGGTCAGCAGCTTCTCCAGATCGTGAGAGGAGAGCCCCGCCGACCAGAGCGCGCCAACGAGTGCGCCGGACGACGTGCCGGTGATGCCATCCAGCGCGAGTCCGCGCTCTTCGACGGCGCGCAGCACGCCAACGTGGCGGGCAAAGGCGAGAAAGCCGCTGGAGAGGATCAAGTCGTACATCGGGAGCCTTCACGTTGCGGTCGTCGCGGTCCAGCGGTCACTCGGCGCGCAGCAACACAAGCCCTTGCGGGAGCAGCACAAGCACCAGCGGCAATTGCACCACAAGGCCCGCGATAATCGCAATCGCCAGCGGCGTCAGCATCGCAGCGCCTTCGCCCACGCCCAGCGCCAACGGCAGCATCGCCAGGATCGCGGCGATCGTCGTCATCGCGATCGGCCGCAGCCGGCTCGCCGCGGCGTTCATAACACGCGTCTCAAGCGGCTGATCCGCCGGCAGTTCCCGCACCGCCGACACCAGAAAGAGGCTGACCTCCGTCACGGATCCCACGATCATCGTCAGGCCCATCAGGGACGAAATATCCAGCTCCGTGCCGGTCAGCCACAGCCCGATGACCACGCCCGGCAACGCCAGCAGCGCCGCCAACACGACGAGCACTGCGATCCGCACGCGGTCAAACCACCAGAGCAGCAGGAGAAACAGCAGCACGATCGCCGCGAGGAACACCTGCGACAGCCCTTTGAACGCCTGCTGCTGCTGGGCATGCAGCCCGCCCAGCTCAAACGTCAGCGGCATGCCGCCGGATTTCGGCGTCCGCAGCGCCGCGTCGGCGAGCACCGCCTTCACACGTTGCACCGCCAGTCCGAGGTCGATCCCCTCCGTCCGCCCCGTCACCGCGGTCATCCGCCGGAGATTCTCGCGGCCAATCTGCGGTTGGCCGGTGATCGCCGTGACCTGCGCGAGCCGGGCCACTGCCACCACGTGACCGTCCGGCGCCGCGACGCGCAGTTGGCTCAAGTCCTCCACGCGGTCGCGCATCTCGCCGGGCGTCCACAGGCGAATCCCCAGCATCTTCGGCAGATCCTCGCGCTTCACTTCCGCTTCCAGGGTCCCGGCAAACGCCTGGTTCAACGCCGCGTCCACGCCCGCCGCATTCAGGCCGTGCAGCGCCGCGAGGTCCGTGTCCACATGGACGTTCAACGCATCGCCGGAGATCAACAGGCCGTCGTTGACCTCGACAATCCCCGGAATCTGCCGCAGCGCCGCCGCCACCCGCGGGGCCACGTCCCGCAGCGCCTCGGGGTCCTCACTCGCGAGCTTGACCTCAATCGGCTGCGGCACGCCCGTCAGATCGCCGATCAGATCTTCCATCAACTGCAGCATCTCAATCTTCAGCGTCGGCAGTTCGCGCTCGATCTTGACGCGCAGTTCCGCCATCACGTTCTCGACGTCGCGCCGCGGCAGGGACTTCAGGCGGATGAAGAAATCGCCTTCGTTGGCCTCCGTCAGCCCGCCGCCCAACTGCAGGCCCGTTCGCCGCGAATAGCTCGCCACTTCCGGGGTCTTGCGCAGGATCTCCTCCAGCGCCCGCAGGTGCGCGTCCGTCTGCGCCAGCCCCGTGCCCGGTGGACTGCGGTAGTCCAGCACAAAGCCCCCCTCGTCCATCGGCGGCATGAAGCCGGTGGCCAGCTTGGGATACAGCAGCGCACCCGTCGCCACGAGCAGCGCGACCGTCAGCAGCGCCGACCACCGCCAGCGCAGCGCCCGCGCCAAGAGCCACACGTACGCGCGGGTGAGCGCGTCGGGCTGCCGCGGTTCAGGCTCGCGCACAAGGCCAAGTCCCATCGCGTTCGCCAGCACCGGCACGACGAGCCAGGCGACGAAGAAGGACGCGATCAGGCTCACCGCCATCGTCAGGGACAGCGCCTTGAAAAATTCGCCCGTCACGCCCGTCATGAACGCCGGCGGCACGTGGATGACAACGGTCGCCAGCGACGCGCCCAGCAGCGGCCGCGTGAACTCGCGGGCCACGTGCAGCGCCGGAAAACGCTGCGTGGTTCGGAGGTCCGGATCGTCGCGCAGGCGCCGCTCGATGTGTTCCACCATCACGATGACGTCGTCGATGATGAGCCCCACGGCGGCAGCCATGCCGCCCAGCGTCATGATGTTGAACGACTGGCCCAGCACCTGCAACAGCAGACACGTCGCGGCCAGCACCGCGGGCACGACAAGAGCGGCCAGCAGCGTGACGGTCAGGTTGCGGAGAAAGACCAGCAGCACCAGCGCCGCCAGCGCCGTGCCGATCAGCACCGCGTCGCGCAAGCTCGCCGCCGAATGCGCCACCAACTGGCTCTGGTCGTACCACGTCGCCACCTTGACGTCCGGCGGCAGGATCTTGCGCAGCTGGGCGATTTGCTCGGCAGCATCCGCGGAAATCTGCACCACGTTGCTGAAAGGCTGCTGGTAGACCTGCAGCAGCACAGCGTCGTGGCCATCCGCCGTCACGCGGATCTTCTGCGGCGCCGAAGCCCGGCCCACGTGCGCCACATCCCGCAGCCGCGTCACGCCGTTTGGCCCGGCGCGCACCACCAGATCGCTGATGGCCGCCAGCGTGCGCGTCGTGTTCGTCGCCAGCACGATGTACAACTTTCCGTGGTCCTCCAACCGGCCGAGGCTCTGCAGGGCATTGGCCTGCGCGATCGTGTTGCCAACGTCACCCGTCGTCAGACCCAGCGCCGCCAGCCGGTCCGGATCCACCGTTACACGGAGTTCTTCCGCTGGCGCGCCTTGCGTGCCGACCTTGGCCACGCCGCCCACGCGCAGCAACTGCGGGCGGACCTGAAACGTCGCGATGTCGCCCAGCTCGCCGAGCGTCCGCTTGTCGGACGTCAGCGAATAGCCGAGCACGGGAAACACGTTCGGGTCCAAGCGCCGGGACAGCAGCTGCGTGCCCTTGGGCAGCCGCGGGGTCGCCTCCGCCAGCGCGGCTTGCACCTGCAGGAGTGCGGTGACCATGTCCTGGCCCCAGGCAAAATCGATGGACAACTCACTGCTGCCACGGCTGCTGCGCGACCGCACGGAGCGCACGCCTGGCACGGCGCGCACCGCCTCTTCCAACGGGACGGTCACCTGCGTCACGGTCAGATCGACGTCGCGGTCGCCGGAATCTGCGCTGATCGCAATGCGCGGGAAATCGACGTGGGGAAACAGCGAGACCGGCAAATGCAACGCCGCGACGAGGCCAGCCACGGCGGCCATCAGCGCCCCGATGACCACGAGGCGACGGTGCCCGGCCAGCCAGCCTTGCGGGCTCACGGTTTGGCGTCCAGGACGAGGACGCGCGCGCCATCGGTCAAGTCGGCGACGCCGGAGGTGGCGACGAACTCGCCGACTTGGACGCCGGTGCGGACGCAGACGCGCGCGTCCTCGCGGCCACAGGTGACGATCGAGCGCCGCCGCGCGAGGCCGCCGGCCACGACGTACGCAATGTCGCCGCTGGCGGTGGGTAAAATCGCGGTGCGCGGGATGACGATGCGGGCGGCTTCCCCGGGCAGCGCGATAACCGCGCGGACCGGCGTGCCGATGGCGGGCGCGCTGCTGGCGGTGAAGCGGACGCTGGCGCGCCGCAAGCGGGAAATCGGGTCGAGCGTCGGCTGGATGAGGTCGACCGCGCCGCTCCAGGCGCTCGTATCGCCGTCCATGGCGCGAAGTTCCACGGATTCACCACCGCGCAATGCACTGGCCTCGCGCGGCTCGATGCCGACGTCCGCCCGGAGCACGTCGCTGGCCAGCCCGTCACCGCGGCTGAGCGTCACGAGCGGCGCGCCAGCCGGGGCGATCCCGCCGGCCACCGCCGCAATCAGCCGCACCACGCCGCCCGCCGTCGCACGCACAAGTCCGTTGGGCGGCACCGTCGCCTGCATTGCCCGCGCCAACTTGGCCTCCGCCGTCGCCAATGCCGCATCCGCCATCAGCTTCTCCTGCTGCGTCGCGAGGTTCAGGGCAAAGCGCGATTGCACCGCTGCCAGCGCCTTCTCCGCCGCGTGGACGTCCTGCTTGGCCAGTCCGACCTGCAGCTGCGCGTCCGGCGACAGCGCGACCTCCAGCAGCGGCTCGTCTGCGGCCACCGTCTGGCCGGGCACAACCAGCACGCGCTTGACCACCAGCTCCGCCGGCCACGCCACCGCGGCCAGCGCGCGCGGATTGGCCTCCACCGTGCCGAACGCTTCAATGTGCGGCGCGAAGGTCGCAGACACGGCCTGCGCCGAAGTCACGTGAAACGCTGCGGGCGGCACCTCCGTCGTTTCAGACGGCGAGGACGGCGCCGCAGCTTGCGACCGCAGCAGCAGCCACGCACCGCCGGCCGCGATCGCGACCAGGAGCACAATCGCCAGCGTCCAGTTGCGCATCTAGCGATCCTCCGGCAGGCATTGCCCGACCACAGCCTGCAGCGCCACGCGCAACTCCGCGTGCAACTGCGCGAGCGCCATGTGATTTTGCCTCGCATCCATGAGCTGTTGACGCACCGCAAATACCGTCACTGCATCGGCCTGACGATGCTCGAGCGCCAGCGTCAACGCGGCCGCCAACTTTTGCAAGCGCTCCAGCACCTTGGCGGCCTGCGCGAGCTGCTGCTCGGTTGCTGCCAGCTCCTGCGACACCTTGGCCAGATCGGCTTGTGCTTCGGCGCGGCGCGCGAGGTAGACCTCAAAAAGCTGGTCGCGCGTCGCCGTCTCCAGGGCGATCCGCCCCTGGCCACGGTCAAAAATCGGCACGTCGATCGCCACACCCAGCCCCGCAATGCCAACGCCCGCCGTATCGCGCGCCGCGTTCAGACCCAAAGCCAGGCGTGGAAACTGGCTCAGCACCGCCGCATGCAGCCGCGCGTCCTGGCTCGCGTACGCGCGCTGGAGCCCGAGCAAATCCAGCCGACGCGCGGACATCTGATCGCGCAGCGCCGCGGGATCAGCGACCGGACCCGGCGTCATCGGAGTCAGCTCCGTCACGGCAATTTCTGCGCCGCTCGGCAGGCCAATCGCCCGCTTGAGCACCAGCCGCTCGGCCGCCACCTGCCCGTGGAGCGCCACCGCCCGCTGCGTCGCGTTCTCCGCCGCCACCGCCGCGGCATCCGCGTCCAGGGACGTCGCCGCGTGTTGCGCCACGGCGCGCGCCAACCGCTCGGCAAAGTCGCGCGCCAATTGCGCATCGGTTTCGGCCGCCACCACGCGCACCTGCAACCATGCCAGCCGCGTCGCGCTCAACTGCGCGGCCATCGCGGTTTGCCACTCCTCCCAGGCAATTTCCAGATCGACCGCTTCCACCTGCGCCCGCGCGGCCTGACGATTCGCCGGCCGCGTCAGCAGCGCGGTGATCTCCCACGATAGCCCCAGACCCAACCCCAGCGACGCCCCCGCCGCACCGAGGATCGGCACGTCCATGCCCGCCGAAAGCGTTGGATTGGGCAGGATCCCCGCAGCCGTCAGCTGCGCCTGGGCGATGCCCGCACGCGTCCGCGCCGCCCGCAAATTCGGCTGCGCGACGACGGCCAGCGCAGCTGCGCCCAGCGCATTCATCGCGCCGTGTTCGTCGATCTGCACCGAGGTCGGCGCGCCGGGGAGGTGCAGTTGCTGGGCGCGTTCCGTCAGCCGCGCCATCGGCTCACCGCGCAGGCGTTCAGCAATGGCGGCGTCATCAAGCGGCTTGGCGACATACGGCGAGCACGCCGACGCCAATGCGCCAAGAACACAGCAGAGTCGGGCGATGCTGGCTGGGCGGCTGTGCAGTTTCGCTCCCCTCAATACGCTGCCGCGGGATGCCCTGCGCAACGCGCTGACTCTATCCAGCCGCGCCATGGTGCGCAATGACGGTGCGGAGTTGCCGACCGCCCGCGATCACGCATACTGCCACGGGCAGGCGGTGGACGGGGCCGTGCGCGCACTTCAACACAATCGCAGGAGCGAACGCCATGGGTCAGTTCATCAACCGCAGCCTGAAACGCGCGCGTGCATGGGCGTGCTGCGCCGGGCTTGTCGCGACCCCTTCCGCGTTTGCCGCGCCGCCCACTGGCCGACACGAAATCGCCCGCTACAAGCTCGGCGGCGATGGCGGCTGGGACTACTTGACGGTCGACGCCGCGGCCCGCCGGTTGTACATCGCCCGCTCGAACCGCGTCATGGTCATCGACGCAGACTCCGGCGCGCTGATTGGCGAAGTGCCCAGCCTGGAAGGCGCCCACGGCGTCGTGACGGCGCCTGAGCTCAAGCGCGGATTCGCGACTTCTGGCCGAACCGGTGAAGTGGTCGCGTTCGATCTGGCGTCGCTCAAAGTCACGGGACGCGTCAAGGTCGGTGAGAATCCGGACGCGCTGCTGCTCGATCCCTTCACGCAGAAGCTCTTCGCGTTCAACGGCAAGGACAAGAGTGCGACGGTCGTCGACCCGGCGACGCTGACGGTCGGACAGACGCTGGCGTTGGGCGGCAAGCCGGAATTTGCGGTGAGCGACGGAGCCGGACACATCTACGTCAACATCGAGGACACGAGCGAACTGGTGGTCCTGCGCGTCGCCAAGGACAAGCCGGCGGAGATCGCCGCGCGGCATCGGTTGGCGCCGTGCGAGGAGCCAACGGGCCTGGCGCTGGTTCCCGCGGCGAAGAAGCTGCTCGTCGGTTGCAGCAACCGCACGGCGGTGGTCGTCGACGCACAGACCGGCAAAGTGCTGCAGGATTTCAAGACCGGCGATGGCGTGGACGCGGCGGCCTACGACGCGACGCGCGGGTTTGGCTACATCTCCGCGCGCGAGGGACTGCTGACGGTGCTCAAGGCGGAGCACGGCGTTTTCAGGCGGGTTGAGGACGTGGCGACCGCGAAGGGTTCGAGGACGCTCGCGGCGGATCCCACGACCGGGCATGTGTTCCTGCCCGCCGCGCAGTTTGAGACGCCGCCAACGCCGCCCAGCGGTCAGGCACCGCGGCCGAGCGTGACGCCGGGGAGCTTCTTTGTGCTTGTGGTGGGGAAATAGACACGCGGACCGAAGTGCGAGATCCGCCGTCCCCAATCCGCGGCGTGCCACCAGAGGTGCACACTCGCGGTGCCAATGCGAAATGCGCAGCTCGGACCGACGAACTTGGGTACCGGACCCAGGTCAGCCTGTTGAGCGAAACGGCGGCCCTGCCTGTTCAACCGACCGCCGCGTGCTAGCTTGGCCGACATGACGTGTGCACCCGAGATGGCCATTGGCGCGCAGAACCTGACCAAGCAGTTTGGCCGATTCACCGCGTTGGATCGGCTGACGCTCGACGTCGGACGCGGGCAGATCTTCGGACTGTTGGGCCCCAACGGCGCGGGCAAAAGCACCGCCATCAAGATCCTGACGACGCTGCTGGATGCGACCGACGGCAGCGCGCGCGTGGCTGGCTTTGATGTCGCCACCCAGCCCGTCGAGGTGCGCCGCCGCATCGGCTATGTGCCACAACTGTTGTCGGCGGACGGCGCGCTCACGGCGCGGGAGAACCTGAACCTGTCGGCCCGGCTGTATGGCCTGCGCGGGACGGAGCGGTCGGACCGGATCGCGGACGCGCTGGCATTCGCCGGCTTGGAGGACGTCGCTGGCAAGCTGGTGCGCACGTACTCCGGCGGGATGATTCGGCGGTTGGAGATTGCGCAGGCGACGCTGCACGGCCCTGAAGTGCTCTTCCTCGACGAGCCCACGATTGGGCTCGACCCGTCCGCGCGGCGCACAGTCTGGGAGCGCCTCCAGCAACTGCAACAGACCAAAGGGATGACCATCCTGCTGACAACGCACGACATGGAGGAAGCCGACTTCCTCTGCGGCGAGTTGGCGATCCTGCACCGCGGCCGCTTGGCGGCGCTGGGCAAACCGGACGCGCTGAAGGCGCAGGTCGGACCGGAAGCGACGCTGGACGACGTCTTTTTTCACTTCAGCGGCACGGTCATCGAGCGCGGCGGCAGCTACCGCGCCATCCGGGAAACGCGCGGTGCGATCAACCGCTTGGGATGAGGGCATGTTGGCAATCCTGTATGAAACGGCGGCCGTCGCCGATGCCGAGATCCGCAAGCTCATGCGCGACCCGACCGAAGTCTTTTCGCGCGCGGTTCAGCCGGTCCTGTGGCTGGCGGTATTTGGCCAAGTATTCAGCAAAGTCCGCGGCATTCCGACGGGCAGCTTGCGCTACCTCGACTACATGGCGCCCGGCATTCTCGCGCAGAGCATTCTTTTCAGCGCGATTTTCTATGGCATCGCGATTATCTGGGAGCGCGACCTGGGGATTGTTCACAAGCTGCTGGTCACGCCCGCCCATCGGAGCGCGCTGGTGCTGGGCAAGGCGACCGCGGCTGGCCTGCGCGGTCTGGTCCAGGCCATTGTCGTGTATCTTGTCGCGATTGCACTCGACGTACACATCCGCTGGGCGCCGCTCCCGATGCTGACGGTCGCCGCCGCGGTGTTTCTGGGCTCGTGCGTGTTCGCAACGTTTTCGCTGGTGATTGCGTGCATCGTCAAGACGCGGGAGCGGTTCATGGGCATTGGCCAGGTGCTGACGATGCCGCTCTTTTTCGCCTCCAACGCGATCTACCCGCTGGAGTTGATGCCGCCGTGGTTGAAAACCGCTGCCACTTTCAACCCGCTGACGTACCTGGTTGATGCGCTGCGGGGCGCGATGATTGTTGAGGGGCAATCCGTGTATCCGTATGCGACGAGCTTTGGCGTGTTGTTGCTGGCCTTCGCGGTGCTGCTGGCGCTGGCGTCGCGCCTGTACCCGGGGTTGGCGCGCTAATCGCAGGGCAGCCGCACATCCGCCCGCAGCACCTCGCCGTATTGCGCCGATTCCGTGCGAATGCGGCAAATTGAAATCATCTGGCGGCGCGGGCAGTGACGCCCAGGCGCAGGATGCCGATTCCGCCGGCAAGGACGACGCCACGGCCCCTGACGCCGCCGATGCGATCCTCCCAGCGGATGTCACGGCGGACGCGGGGGATGCGGGTTCCGTGCCCGACGTCGCGGCCGATGTGGCGCCGCCAGCACCCGGTTCGGCCAAACTGCAGGTCTTGGATACGAACGGCGCGATGCTGCCCGGCGCCACGGTGACAATTGGCGCGGCGGAACTCGCAACCGACGCGACGGGGCTTGTTGAATGGGCCGATCTGGCCGTCGGCGACGTGCTGGCCGTCGTGCATGCGCCCGGGCACGCGCCGGCGTCGCGCAAGTTGACGATCCAGTCCGGTCAGGTGACGACGGCGACTTCTGCACGGTCGACTACTGCTGGCGCGCGGGCGGCAAGGGGACGTGCGCCTACGACAGCACCAATTGCGACGACGGCAACTCGTGCACCCAGGACTTCTGCACGGCTGGCGCCTGCGCCCCGACGCCGATGGCGGACAACGTCCAATGCGACGACGGCATCGCCTGCACGCTCACGGCCACATGCCAAGCCGCGGTGTGCACGCCCAAGCTCGTCATGTCCGTGTGCGATGTCGGCGACACGTGCAAGTTCGATTCCGGCTGCCTGACGGAGAAGTGCGTCAACGGGACCTGCGCCTTCAGCACCTGCCACGACAAGATCGTCAGCGGCGACGAGACCGACGTGGACTGCGGCGGGTCGTGCACCAAGAAGTGCGCTCCCGGCCAGAAGTGCACGGTGCAGGCGGATTGCGACCAGACGCAGTACAACAAGTACTGCAGCGCCAGTCAGGGAATTTGCTGGAGCAGCGCGAACTGACGCGTGGACTCGGGCGCCTGAACACTTGAGAATCACGCGACGCGCGCGATCCCGGACCTTGACGGCCGGGTTGGACGCGGCATGCTCGGCTTACGGCGCAGGTCGGAACAGTCGGGAACGCCGTGGCGCTTGGATACGTGCATGAAGTTCGGCACGTGGCCCCAGCGCACATCCGCGGGCGTGCGAATCGGGTGGTGACGACGGAGGTGCGGGTGGCTAAAGTTCTGAATCCCAGGATGCTGCGTGTCTGGATTGCACTGTCGCTCGGCGCGCTCGCGCTCCCTGCCTGTACCAAGCAGGACACTCCAACTCAAAATGGCCAATTCACGGTCGTTCAGGTCGATCCGCAGGCGCCTGCGCCGTTCCAGCTGGCCATTCAGGCGTGCGCAGGGCTGCACAACCGCAGAACTGCCGGGTCCGTCTTCATCCAAATGGATCCGCATGATGCGGTGTGGCTGGACGAACTGAGTCTCAAGCCAAATGCCACCGTCAGCGCGGCCGATTTCCTGAACACCTGCGTCGCGGCATTTCCGGCTTGTGTCCGCTATGACTACAAGACCCAGCATGAATTGATGCCGAGTATCCTGACCGTCGCGGCGGCGCTGGAAGCGGTTCCGCTGGACTCCGGATTGACGGCCACGTGCGGCACTGTCGCGTTCGACGCCATTGAGGGGCTGAAGGACAAGAATACGCCCTATCTCGCGACGAAATACGTCTTTGAGAACTATGCCCAGCAGACGACCGGGTTGGCGATGCTCAACCCGGGCTATGAAGACCCGGCCAGCGATCCGGCCCATCCCAAGCTGACGCGGGACATGCGGCCTGTCCTTGTCGATTTCGTGTTCTCGCAGAAGCTGTTCGTCGTTTTTCTTGTCAACGGCTGTGTCGACGGCAACCCCGAAAAAGAGCTGCTCAGCGCCATCGTCAACGCCGGGCGCTGGCCGACGCCGCTGGGCGTCTACGGCTACAACAGCTCGTGGAACGTCGCGGGCGGCGACCTATACGAGGCGCAGACGAAGTGCCTGGATTCCCGCAACATGGGAGCGATTGCCAGCGAGACGGAAAACTTGGCCTTCTTCTCCACCCGCAGGGCGCCGATTGTTGACGCAAACGAAGTGAAGCAGAACGAACTGGAACCGATCCAATACGACCCGAGCAAGACCTATGTCGCGTTTGTGGTGGGTGATGGCGACAACGTGCAGTACATGATGACCACGCGGCACGACTGGTTTCGCCAGCGGCTGACCGAATGCCAGGCGGAGAACAACGCGTGTCCGCCGCTGACCTGGACCATCTCGCCACACCTCACGCGCCTCGCGCCCGATCTCCTGGACTGGTATTACCGGCAGAGTCACCAGACCGGCAAGGACTATTTCACGCTGCCGCCCAGCGGCCACCTCTACGCCTACCCGTCGTCGTTGGCGGAGGGAGATCAGGACCGGTTTGTCGCGGCAACGGAAGAGGACGCCCGCATCCTCGGCGTCACTGGCACTGTGCATTGGGATTGGACGGATAGCTGGCACGACGCCGAAGATCATTTCCTGCCGAAATACGCCACAGCCAACAGTGCGATCCGCGGCGTGTTTCCCGTAAACGTGCCGTACATGTTCCCAGCGTTTGACTGGTGGCCGGTCGATCGTTTCTTTGAGGTCCTTGTCGGCAAGGATGGCGGCAAGGTCGTGGTATTCCGGCCGCGCGAATGGCGGGGCGTCAACAACAACGCCGATGCATTCTTTCTGGGCCCGGACAAAATGGCCGAGGAATTGGGCGGTTACCCAAAAGGCACCGTCACGTGGGTGTACATGACGAGCGATGGCGGGCTGAACCTGGACAACTCGTTCCTGGCCATGGCCAAGCTCCTGCCCGAGCATGTCAAACTCGTGAGTGCGGACACCGCGGTGAAACTGGCGCTGGTTGCTGGGCAGCCCTGAACGCGGACGCTGGCGTGGCACGCGCCACCTTCACTTCTGGCAGGAATGGAGGAAGAGTGATGGGTTGCGTGCATGGCCTTGCCCTTCGCCGATCCTGGAGTTGTCTGCTGGCGGTGGGACTGCTCGGCGACTACGAGATTCGCTTCACTGCAACGCCCATTCCACGCGCGACCGGCGCCTACACCGACCGGATCTCCGATCTCAATGTGTTCTGGAACGCGACCGTGCCGGACGATGCCACCGCGGATCCGACACGGAAGGCCTCGGACGGCGCACTCGGGTCATACACGTCGCTCAGGCTTTACTACGTCGGCTTTGGCGCCAACAACAACACCACGACGCGCCTGCGCCGCTACGACGGCACGGATGCCCGGCCGCAGCTTGCCGGTTACGCAACACCAGGCTCCGCGACGGCCGAGGACACGTCGGGACCGATGACTGCGGCGACGAGCCTGACCGCCAACGTTGGGACGAAGGTCCGGATTGTGTCGCGCCAAGCGACCGCGGACGACCCGGTGACGCTCAAATGGTACGCCAACGATGCGCTCGTCTTCAGCTACGCGGACCCGGCACCGTACGCAGCTGGTTGGTTCGCCTTGCGCACGACAGACAGCCACTTCCAGATTCGCGATTTCGTCGTGGTGCGCCTGTGATGCCTCGCTGGTTGGCCGCGCGCTCGCCGCCGCCGACACCCCAGTGGCTGTGGCGAACTGGCGATGTTCGGCCACGCTGCGGGCGTCGCGAGCACGTGGGCCATGCACGTTGGCCGGCTTTGCAGCGACGCCAGTCTGCTCTTTCTTCCTCAGCTCAAGAGGCAAGATCTTAGCTGTTCGCGCTGATTCGTCGGCAGGAAGGCTACTCTGTTGACGGTTTGCACAGGTCTCCCAGCCACGCGCGTGCCTCGCGATGTGCAGCGAAGGCCGGCAGATCCACCCGGATCCGCCCCAGGATCCGCTTCTGCTCGCGACGCGGCAGCTCGCCCAGCGCAGCCTCCAGCGACGACGGATCGCGCTCCGCCAACGCCGCAAGTAACACGCGCGCCTGCGCCATGTCCTTGGCCACTTTGGCCGGCGTACGGTCGGGCTGGATGGACGTCCGGACTTTGTGCCAGGCGAACCGCTCCGGCGACGGCACCAGCAGCGGAATCGCCAAGTCAGGACCCAGCACCACGCCGCGCTGCGGGTGCGCGATGAGGAAGTCCAGTTGCGGCAGCGTCTGCGCGGCGAACCCCAGCTCGGCCACTGGCGCGATGCCGTATGTCTTGCCAGGCATCAGCAGGTCCACGCGCAGGCGATCGGCACCGGGCGGCTTGAGCGACACCGCCGGCTGACGGGGATCGATGGACGGAACTTCCACGAACGGTATGCCCGTGCGTGCCAACAGCGCGGCCAGACCCAGCGTCGACACATCCGCCGACAGCTGCAGGCGGTAGGGCCGCGCCACGTCCACATCCTCGGTCCGGTACTGTGCGACCCGCAGCCCCAGCGCACCGCACAGCGCACCGAATGCGTGCGAGCCGACCAGAACAGCTCCGGCCGCAAAAATGCCAGCATTGGCGAGGCTGGCCAGCGTGGCGGCAGTACGCCCATCGACGGCTGGAAATCCGGCACGGCGGAGCACACGAACGCTGCCACCCAAGGCGCGGGCAGCGGCGATCCACGCGAGTGCCTCATTTTGGCGCGCATCGCCTGCCGCATCGCCGACGGGACCGAGGTATTCGTCGCGTTTGTGGCCAGCGGCGTCGTAGAACTGGCGGTACCAGTAGGCGTTGCCGCTTTTGGAGCGTTCGGTGACCGCGCCTGGCGAGCCAACCGGCAGAGGCCGCAGCGATTCCGCGGTTTGTTCGACGTCGGCCAGCAGCGTGACCAAGGCGGGTTCGTGACGAAGAAACAGGGGTGGCATGAATCTTACCCTCTATGAGAACGAACATAGAGGGTAAGCGCTTGGTAAAAGGCGTCAAGTGCGATGCAATCCGGACGGGTGCGAGCCTGTCCCGAAGTGTCAGACGCCCGATGCCGGTTCGACAACGGCCGCTGCTTCTGAAGCCTCTACCAAGGGTCGCTGGAGCAATCGCACGGCAGCGGCTTCCGCGGACAACTGCTGCGCCAACACGTCCTCGCCCGCTGCCGCCGCGATCTGCGCCGCGCTCTTCAGCGTCCGCACCCGCCATTCGTGCAGCGTGATGCGGCGAATATCCGCCAGAATCAACGAGATTTCCCGGCAGCTGCGCGCTGTCTCGCCCAGTTCTGCTTGCGCCAAAGCGTGGTCGACGCGGGCGATCGTCAGCATGTCGTCGTTGGGCAAGAAGCGGTCGGCGTAGTCGTAGGCATAGTCCAGCGCCGCATCGGCCTGCTGGGCGGACCACTCCAGCTCGGCAAACTGGCCAAAGTCGATGCGCTCCAGGTAATCGATGTCGTCCAGCTCGACCGGTGGCACGACCCTGCGCACACGACCGTCCTGCGCGACCCGCCTGGCGTCGTGATAGCAGGACGAACCCAGCTCCTCCGGCGGCAGCGCCTGCAGTTCGGCAATCGCGCGGCGCAGGTGACCTAGCGCGAGATCCGGCCGCTGCAGCGTCAGGTGCGTCTTGCCGAGCCACGCGCGCAAGCCGGCTGTGTCGCGACCGGGCGAGAGTCGCGGCAAAAGACGCGTGCTCCAGTCGACCAGCCATTCTTGCAAGCCGGCTTTGGCATAGTGGAGCCAGAACACCCGCAGCACCCGCGCCGCGACGTCGAGCTGGCCGCGCTCCAGCAGCATGGACAAAGCATGGTGGAAGTGGGGCCAGTCGAAGTACGAAAACCCGTAGTCGGGAATCTCCGCCTCGCGGACGTGCCGGATCAAGTCGACGGCCGTGGCCGCGGCGATGGCGAGGCGATACTCGGGCCAGCCGCGCACGACAGCCGTGACGGCCGGATGCAGGCCCACGTCCGAGTCTTCCGCCAATCCCCAGGCATGGATGAGGTCGTACGCCTCCTCCTCGTCGTCATCGGTCCAACGCCAGGACGTCAGCGGCAAGCCGGAAGCCACCCACCAGGCCAACACGCGGCGGGCCAGCGGCGTTAGTTGCGCTGCGGCGAACTCCGCAACCACGCGCGCGGACAGCGGCACACCGTCGGCGTCGCACTTGTCGGTCACGGCGGCCAGACGCCTGCTCAAGCCGGCGATATCCACCACGCCGCCTTCCTCATCGGGCTCCATGATCCGCATCAGCACGCGAATGCTCCACGGATAGCCGCCGGCCAGCAACGCGCAGTGAATGAGGTTCGCTGTCGCCCGAGGCACAGGCTCGTCGCGCGCGTCCCGGCTGCGCTCATCCAGATCGGCCAAGTCCGCGTCCGCGAGCGGTCCTATCTCAAGATGCTGCACATCGCGATGCCCTTGCGCGGCCAGCCAGGCCGCCATCCCACAATCGCGGGTCGTCAGGAACGTGCACGCCTTGCCGCGGACGATCGGCACCCGCCCCGCGAGCATCTCCGCCATGGTGACGTCCGTCACGACGATGACCACGTTCTGTTCCTGCAGGTGCTCCTCGAAAGCGCGGGCAAAACTCTCCGAGGTCGGGATCGCTGGCACGGGCAGTTCGTGCTTCTGGAAGTAGCGCCGCACGCTGTCGCCGACACCGCCCATGCCGCCTTCCAGGTGCACGACCGTGTGCCGCAGTCGTTCGCCGTTGCCTCGCCCCCAGCTGTCGCCCAGTTGGACGTCACCGATGATCGCGGCCTTGCCGATGCCGTGCGGACCAGACAGCACGGTCAACGTACCTGGCGTGCGCATGGCGGATTTAACGATGGCCGTTTCGGCGCTTCGGCCGAGGAACGGATCGTCGATGAACAGGAAATCGGATGAGGTCCAGTAATTCTCCAGCAACTCGTCGGTCATGGCTGCGCCTCCAGGAAGACCACGGCGGAGGATGCAACTTTTGCCGCGCGGGCTCAATCCCTCGGCCCGGCCGCGCCGGTCTGTCACGACTTCGTCTTCAGTGCCTGCAGCGCGCGCCACAATCCGCAAGCTGCGCTTCGGGAGTCGAGGGCTTGGAGGACCCATGCAAGCCATCACGATCATTCGTTTGCCCGCTGTCTGCGCGCTCACCGGTCTGTCCAGGTCGACCCTCTTCCAGCTGGAGAACGCCCGACGCTTTCCGGTCCACCGGCAACTCAGCACGCGCGCCGTCGGCTGGGTCCGCGGCGAAGTCGAGGAGTGGATCGCGTCGCGGCCGCCTTGTCGGGTGCCGGTGCTGGCCGACGCCTGACGGGTGAGATTCAAGCGTGACGGCGACAAGGACGGCTCGGGCGCCCGACCGCAGCGGTGCCCTCGTCTTCTGGTGGGGCGCCCAGCACCAGTGCTTCTACGGCATGAAGGCGAACCGGTAGCGCGCCCCAAATGCCACGCCAGTTGCGAACGCGAGAATCGCCAGAACGATCGCGACGGTTGCCATGCAGGTACCTTCTGATGCGGCGCCGCCCCACACGCAGACCCGACCGAAACGGCGCAAGACGCGTGGAATCTACGAGCGGGCGCGAGGGCTTTGGAGGTTTGTGCCCCCCAGTGTGACCCCCAGGGCGGTTTTGTGACCCCCAGAGCCCTCTGAAAAACACATTCTTGAAGGATTACATGGAGCGGGAAACGGGACTCGAACCCGCAACATTCAGCTTGGGAAACAGCGAGCCGGCCTCGCGGCGACCACTCTTTCCAATGATTTCTGGATGTTATGCATCGTCGCGTCTCGCTCCCGTAACGTTTTTCCTCTCCGTTCTAGGGCTGCCCTAGAACCTGCCCTAGAACACGCGCAGTCTACCGCGACTGCGCGAAATTGGGATCGCTTTTTGACTCGGGCACCTCGACTTTGGCGAAGGCCGCCGAAGCGACGACGCGTCGGGTATTCCCGCAGCGAGCCCTTGACTGACCGTCGCCCATCGGAATCTACTGCACAGCCCCACTCTGGGAACGGGAGAGAACATGCCAAGCAACACGTCCACCGCGCCCCAAATCAGCCCCGAGACACTTGCGCTGTTGCGCCACTTCCTGACTGCCAAAACGTCGTTTGGGCAGCTGACAGTCTTCCACTTCGAATCGCCGCGATCGTCCGAGCTTGGCCAGGGTGTCGAGGAGGCTCCGCTGGTCGAAGCGGCCTGTCGGCTCTCAGGTCACCGGTTTGTTCCGTTTCGGCCAACGAATCCAGAGCAGTTCCAAGAGAATCTTCGGTACATTTTTGGCACGTGGCTGCCAGCCGAAGACGCCAAGCTGAAACCGCAATTCGTGTTGCACCTCAGTTGCCATGGAAACGACGCCGGTGTGAATATCGGCGGCAAACGGTTGTCTTGGACCCACCTTGCGGCAACGATCACCGATTCTGTCGGCAAGAAGGACATTCCTTTTGTGCTAACGGTCTCTGCCTGTGGCGGACCAACCGCGAACAACCTTACCTCGATGTTCGCGGGCAAGATCCATCCCGTGTACATCTTCTCGTTCGCCGCAACAGTTGCCTGGTCCGACGCCGCGCTCACCTGGGCGATTCTTTACAACAAGATTCCCGAATTGAGGGTCGAAGACGGGGCCACCATGAGGGCGTTGGTCACCGCCATCCACGCGCTCGCACTGGGCGACCTGCGGTACCACCGGTGGGATGGCAAGAAGTACTGGCACTTCAAACCGGCCACACAGAAAGACGTGTAAGTGTCAGGTCACAGTTGCCCCGAGGCGGTCGCATGAATGCCCACGGCAAGCGGCCGATGGCAATTCCCCACATGGGCCAGATCCGCCAAGGAGGAAGCGATGTCTTCGTTTCAGTCTGTCGCTCCCATGCAGCACCGCTTGTATTTCTTGCCGCTGTTGCAGAGACACCGAGCATTTGGGCGACCATGACACTTCTTGAACGTGATGCCACTGCCGCATTCGCACAATTCATTTCGACTGGTGAGCGGTTCGTCAAAGTCGGCGTACGACCAACCGTGCCTGAAGTCCATATCTTGCATAGTCGCTTCTTGCATGTCACCTCGCGTGATTCCATCGACAATATTAATTGCTTGCCGCAGACCGGAGCTCTCATGTTCAGAGACCGGCGTTAGTGTCGCTAGCCGTGCCAATTGTTCGCGTGCCGAACTTAGCGCCCCTGAATGAGCGAGAGCGATTGCGTACATGGATCTCACCGGCACAATTTGGTCGGCAAGTTGCGGGTCCTCAATCGCAGGAAGCAGAAGTTCATCGAAGAGCTCCATCGAGACTCTTGGCAGCCCGGCATCAACCATCTCCGCGACCGCAAGCAATCCAACACGTACAGCAGAGACGATGGAGTTCGCCGCCGTGAAGAACCTCGTCGCTTCCAGGAACGACATTGTTGGGGAAATTCCTAGCGCTTGCCGCGCTTCGCCGACAACTTCGAGCGCGCTCGCGAGTGCCGTGAGCAGCCTGCGCCAGTCGGGTATCGGTAAGACTCGCTCTTCCACATCTGGAATGTTCCAGAATATCGCTTCGTCCGGGTCTATTTTCAAAGCAACATAATACTCCTGCGCGACACCATTGGCAACGATTTCGGCTTCCCGGAAGCGCCCACCGGAATTGAGCGCGAGAGACAAGTTGTACTTCAAAACCCGAAACCACTCATCCTGAAGCTGCTTGGGGAGATCGGCGAGCGTACTGCGTGCCTCAACGATTAGTTCTTGCGCCTTCTGCCAGTCGTTTGGAAGGCACGCCAACATGCGAACATTCAACAATCTTGCTCTGAAATCTTGATCGCTCACATTTGGATCTTCATCGTTATCACACTCATTCATCAATTTGGACATCTGCTCCGCGATCTCCGAAACGCGGGCTTGCGAGCCGTCCGCACAGTTGAGCGTCGCCAGTACATCAAGTCCGGCGAATCGGACGCGGGGAGAAATGCTGGTCAACTGGACTGCCTTTTCGAGCAGCCGGCGCAGACTGTCCCCAAGGCCTAGCTCGCGGGCGACTTCATCACCGCCGGCAGCATATCCGATGAGTTCATCGGCGCGTCCGCTCGGGATGAGCAGTTCCAAGAACGCCAGAAATGATGCGGGACTGCTGGCCGTCCTACGAAGCCAGTCGACCAAGACGATTCGAGATGCAGCGACACACTCCTCGGGCAATTTCGCGAGTTCATCTACGGCAGTTAGGCGGAAGGAGTCATGAAGACTAATCAATTCACTGTGCCGCGCCGTAAGCAGTCCGCGCCCATGAAGTTCGCGGACGGCGATGAACGCTCTGCGTCCGTGCGTATCAGCTAGGCACCTCGAGATTGCGTCTTGGGCAACATCGGGGGGCGTGGGAATTTTGCACAGACTCAAGACTGCGGCAGCTGTCCGGGCGTCAGTCGAAAGCGAATTGGCTGTGCGGGCAAGTACTCGCTCTTGTGCGATTTCCACTGAGTGCATGCCGTCATCGAGCGCCCGGCACAAGTTTGCGATGTCGCCGGCATAAAGATCTTTCGCCAATGCCGCGATGCTGCGAACGAAGAGAGGAAGCCCCCCAGTAATCCCGAGCACGGACTGGATTGTGACCGGATTCTGGGTAAGCTCCTGATCCGCTAGAAATCGCGCGGTCGTCTCCAATGACCAGCCAGATAGAGTTTCAACCCGTCCACCAGCTCTAGCCGTGAACTCTACTTGTCCAGCCCAAGGCTGGACAAGTAACGTCCATGTGATCGCGCGAGACATTTCCACACAGTAGCGCAGGGTCTCAACGTCGGCCAGATGCGCGTTGTCGAGAACGACGCGTACTTCAATTCCTCGATCGAAGAGAACATCATCAACCGAACGAATCGACTGAATCCCTGTCAAACCAGGCGCGTATGCCTTGGCGACGGCCGCCGCTGTCGCCGCTTCATCGGTAAGGACCGTCGCCGCGACCTCGCGCGCCACAACCGATGCCAGGATCTCGGCGGGCACCTCTGAGATGTCGATCCAAACAACCGGCGTGGACGCGTGAAGACTCCCGTACGCCGCCCAAGAACTCTTGCCTGCTCCGGAAATAGCCGAAATCAGCTGGATTCGCGAGCTAGCAAAAAGCGGTTCCTCGCTATGTGGGTAATAACAGTCCGGCGGAATTGGGACTCGCGACAAACGGTCTTGAATCTGTCGGAGCAGATTCGGAAGAGATGCCGCAGTGAACAGATGTCGATTTCTGCCTGACGAACCCGAGCTTGCTCGGAGCACCTCACCAGCAAGAATCAGCACCAATGAATCCGCCGGGACCAATCGAAATGGTATTGCTTCGGCTCGTGCCGAACACCAGGAAAACGCGGCTTCGATGTCCGGCCATGCCGGTGGAAGTCGATGGGAATTGTTTTCATTGGTTGGCCACCAAAGCGTCGCCAACCCTGACCATTCCTGACGTTGCAGCAGGTCGCTCAGGCCAGGTCCAGGCGAAGAGTTGGTAAAAATGAAAAACCGTGCGACTCCGCTCCGAGTCCCGGATTCATGCTCGGCCTTAATCCGCGCAAATCTCCGAAGAGTGCTTTCAATATCCGACGGTTTCAGTTTCGTGGTCCGGAATTTCACTTGAATGTAAATCGTTTCGTCAGGGAACAACCACTCAACATCCTCGTCGACCTCAACGGCCACCCCCGATGCGCCAGAATTCGGGGTCTCCAGGATGCACGCGACCGCGACGAGATGCTGGAAGAGGAATCCGCTGTGCACGGCCTCGATGCGCGCCAACTGGGATGCGCTGACTGGATTCATACTGCCGGCCAATGCATCGGCCGATCACCGAGCCGGACCTGAGGCAGACGAGAAGACGTAAACGCTGCGCTCAACAGGAGACTCGCCATAGGATCCTCAGAAGCCAATTGCACGCGAGAGGGTCGCAGCGCAACCGAAGTCGGGGGCGCTGGCGATGCCGCCACTGCGACCGACGAAGTATCCAGCCTGTGGATGTGCGGTCAATACCGTCGTGGCTTTCGCGCTTCTGCCATCGCAGCCAGTCGTGTGAATCGCGTCGAGACCTGAAGCGTTTAAGACGCAGAGGATTGCACATGGAACCAGGTCACTACTACCTTGACATTTCTCGGCCGATGGCTGGGTTCCACGCCGGGCTCCAGCGCATTCTCGAATTCGTCACCCTGACGCTGACCGCGGTCGACGGGTTCCCGGATTCTCAGTCGGTATCGCTGGGGCGCGACACGCTCTTTTCGATCGGCACATTTGGCCAAACGCTGATGCCCGGGACCGCGAAGAACATGGCGCTCAGCGCGCCGTTGCCGACTCCGGCCGTCAAGACTCTCAGCCGCATCTGGCTTGTGCGCCATTCGCTGACCGACGCGATCACTTGGGTCAATCAGCACTTGGAGTCTATTCGCCCTATCGTGGTGCTGCTCGCTGGCGGAACGACCACGCCAGATCCAGAAGTTTGGCGCACGGGCTTGTTGTCCCCTTCCGCAGTGAAGCACTTTCACAAGCTCGGCTTGCCCGAAAAGTTTGCTGAACTGCATACGCTCGGACTTCCGAACGAGGAGGTGCTGGCCGACCTCGAACTGTGCGCACAATCCATCAACGCAATGCGAAACTGCTACGTCCATCGCGGCGGCGTCGTTGGCCGACAGGACGCCGGGCCAGGCGGCGAAGTGATGGCATGTCGATGGGCCCGGATGGTCATCTTCGCGAAGTACTCGGACGGCACTTCCGGCGAATTCGATGACAACACGGCAGAGGAGATGCGGGCGGTCGACACCTTGGACGTTCGGCTCGAAGATCCAGTCGAAAAAGCCGTCCCCGTGGGTCAACGTCTCACGTTCTCGCCGCAGGAACTGCACGACGTGCTCTGGACCTTGTACAGGCTCGGTGGTCGGTCGGGCGAGATGCTTCATCGGCTTGCTGTCGACCAAAGACTTCTGCCGCAACGCGAACCTCAAGCACCGTACCTTTCGCCCTACCGAAGCAGATGTATCGAGGCCTGCCCGGGCCGCTCGGCAGCCGCTAATTCGAGCAACGTGGCGACGTTGAGGTTGGACGTCGCCAAGCGCGGTCGCGCACCTAATGCCTCGGAAGGAGGGCACTCAGCCATGGCGACGGGGCGCCTTGGAAAGCCAATAACCCCCAATGGAATCTCGCCGGGAGGCACAAAGTCGTGGCACCCCGGCGCTGGCCGACCTATGTTGCCTTTGCCGCGTTCTGGGTTCCGAAGAAGCCCTCGGTGGGAACCCTAGTACGCCAAGCCCGAAGTCCGCACCGCATTCTTGCCGCCTGATAGATCCCGTGAGATCTTCAGTGCATGCGCAAAACAGGTCCATCGCCGCTGCCACTGTTCATCCCTGACACCGTCCGGCCGGAGCTGGAGGACAT
>CAIMLR010000022.1 GCA_903842345.1 uncultured Myxococcales bacterium | reverse complement strand
GGGCATCCTGTACGGCGGCTACATGGGCCTCGTGATGGCCACCGCGCTCTTTGGCAACGCCGCCGAGCCGTCCATCCTCGCCCGCATCGTCACCGGCGGCGGCATGGCGCTTGGCCTCTTCGCTTCGCTCTTCTTCTTCCTCGTCATCGGCGCGTTCATCGGCACCGTCGTTGGCCTGCCCTTCGCGCCCATCCTGCGGCGCATCGCGGAAGGTTCGCCTCAACCCGTTGAAGCCAAGGCGCAGATTCAGCAGTAAAGGACCGGGCGTTTGTCGGCAAAACCCGACAAACGCCTGTCGGGAAAGTCAGACAGCCAGCCAGATCCTTGAAATCACAAGCACTGACCCCGTCTGAAAACGGCGACAAAGCCCTCCGCAGCACCCCGCTCCGGAGGGTTTTTCGCGTTTTGGCGACGCTTGCGCCCCTTGTCGGGGAGCCACGACAACCGACAGTCATCTGAAATTGTTGGATTATGCTTTTCCAGACAATCGCCGCGGCGGTTGGCACGGATATTGCTTGGATTCTGTCACGGGAGTCAGCGCTACGCCGACCGAGGCTCGTCATGATGTCTGCAAACTTTCACCGGGTTCTGGAAATGTCTCTCGCCATCGCCGTGCTCCTCGCGAGCCCGAGCGCACGCGCTGCGGCGGGCGATTCCAGCGATCCCAAATGGTGCCTGACCTGTCACAACGAGGCGCCGTTCACGGCCGTGCAATCCCCGCACGGCGCGCACAAGGCCGAGAACTGCCGGGATTGCCACACCGGGTACCAGTTCAATCCGCACGAGCCCGTCGAGGAAGCGGCCAGCGAGGACATCGACGCGATGAAGAAGCGCGGCGTCAAGAATCCGGTCGCGATGGCTGCCTGCATGGATTGCCACGACGCGCCGACTGACACCGCCGGCGCGTTTCCCCACGGCAAGGACAAGAAGGGCACGCTGCCCGGTTCGCCGTACTGCCTGGATTGCCACGGTGATCCGCATGAAATTCAGCTGATGAAGAGCTTGGCTCCAGCGGCGCGGCGCATCGCGATGAACAAGCGCTGCATCAAGTGCCACGAGGATCCCAAGAAGATGAACGCGGCCAAGCTGAGCACCGGCATCGTCGCGGCGTACGACCACACGATGCACGCGATCAAGCTGGACCTCGGTTCGCCGGACGCGCCGGGCTGCGCCGATTGTCACCCCGCGCACCCGCCGGGCGATGCGAAGAAGGCGGCCGCGCTGGCAGCGGGGCCGTGCATCAAGTGCCATGAAGGTGCCCAACCGCGCTTCCGCGAGCTGGCCAATCACAAGCCGATGACGGTTAAGGATCGGCCGACGTCCTTCTACACGCTGAAATTTTTCGCGTGGCTGACGTTCCTGACGATTCTCGGCCTGTCCCTGCACGTGCTGTTGGACATCCTCAACGTGGTGCGCCGCGCCCGAAAGACGCCGCGCAAACATGCCAAGGGCCCGAAGATCGACGATCTGGACCCGAAGCTCCTCGCGGAAGTCAGCGGCGGCCGGGTCGAGCCCAAGGGGACGATCCTGCGGTTTGACGTGCACCAGCGGATCGCCCACGGGCTGATGGCGCTCTCGTTCACGCTCCTGGCGTTCACCGGCTGGCCGCTGAGCAGCCATGGCGTCGGCGCGTCCCACTACCTTGTCGCGCTGTTTGGCGGGCTGGAGATGACCGGCCTCATTCACCGCGGCGCGGCGATTGGCCTCGTGGTGGCGTGCGTCTACCACTTGGTCTACCTGACCGTGGCGCTGATGCGCGGCCGCCTGCGCTTCACGATGCTGCCGACCTGGCAGGACGCCAAGGACGTCGTCGCCAATCTCGCGTGGCTGATGGGCCTGCGGTCCAAGAAGCCGGACTACGCGCGCTTCAGCTACTTTGAGAAGTTCGACTACTGGGCGGTCTTCTGGGGCTGCATCATCATGGTCGGTTCGGGTCTGGTGCGCTGGTTCCCGACGCAGGTCATGCGCTTTGCCCCGCCGTGGCTGTATGAAATCTGCTACCTCGCCCATACGGACGAGGCGCTGCTGGCGGGTCTCGCGATCTTCGTGTGGCACTTCTACAACGTGCACCTGCGGCCCGCCGTGTTCCCGATGTCCTGGGTCTTCCTGACCGGGCGCATGAGCTACGAGGAACACGCGGAAGAGCACGGCGCTGAACACGCCGCATGGCTCGCCGCCGCGCACGCCAAAGCCGCGCACGATGCAGCGACCGAAGAGGCGGCGCCGGCTGCCGAAGCAAAGAGGGAGTCATGAGCGCCAAACGCGTGGCGATCGCCCTGGGCGTGATCGCGACTTCAATCTCCGTCGGCTTCTCGCTCCAGGTCGCCTTGCGCGCCCAGGATGGGAGCGGCAAACCACACGCGGCAGCACCAGCGCCGGTCAAGAAGTCCGGGCAATCGCGCCTGCAACGCCTGCCGTGCTTTGGCTGCCACAACATTGAGCACTACCTGAAGGGAAAACCGCGCGCGCCCGGTCAGCCAGCGCCCGCCGAGGGGGAGCCAAGCAAAGAGTTTTCGCATACACTGCATCAGCAAGAGGTCGGCGGCCACTGCCATGTGTGCCACGCCCTCGAAGGTCACTTTCAAGTGACCATTCGCAAGGAGACGTGTGCGGGATGCCACTGATCCACCTACGCGATGGCCTTTCACGGCAGTGGCATGGCGGCTTGTGCTGTTTGGCCTGACGCCGGCGCTGCTGATCGGCATGTACGCCGCGTGGCGCTCGACGGCCCACTACATCCAGACCGACCCGCGCTACTGCGCGCAATGCCACGTCACGCAGGAACAATACGTCTTCGCGGCGCAGGGTTCGCACCAAAAGGTGGCGTGTCAGGCGTGCCACAAGCAGACGCTGGAACAGGCGGCGGACATGTTCCGCGCGTACGTGCTGCGCAACCAGCCGGTGCCCAAGTCAGGCCATCGCAATCCGCTGCATGAAGCCGATGTGCCGATGGCCGCGTGCTCGACCTGCCACTTCGGCAAGGTCAGCGGCACGCCGAGCATCGCCGGGACGATCGGCCATGAGATGCACCTGAAGCAGCCCAAAGTGACGTGCAAGTCGTGCCATGACAAAGGCATCCACCGCGACGCCAACGCGCTCGAGACGTGCAAGGCCTGCCATGAAAAGGAGACGGTGCGCATCACCGGCATGGCGCCGCTCCACTGCAACGCCTGTCACAGCTTCCGCAAACAGGCGACCACGCTGCTGCCCTCCCAGCGCGACTGCATCGACTGCCACGCGTCGCGCAACGTGAAATTCAAGGACTACTCGAAGGACCAGCACATGGCCAACTTCGCGTGTTCCGTGTGCCACCGCCCGCACGACGCGTCCCCGCAGGGGCTCATCCAATGCACGTCCTGCCACACGCACATGGAGCGCAAGGGCCTGCACGCCAACGACGAGCACCAGACCTGCACCGATTGCCACAAGGCGCACACGTGGCAGGTCAGCAAGACGGAATGCATGACGTGCCACGACGGCATGAAGGCCCACGGCGACGGCGCCGCGTGTCAGAGCTGCCACAAGGGTAAGTAGCCGAGGATCCAGGCGATGTGGCGGGTGATGCAGAAGATACCGATGCCGACTTTCACGCTGCGCCGCAAGCTCATCATCCTGCTGTCCGCGATCACGTGCCTGATCCTGCTGGGGCAGACGCTGTTCTGGCTGTCCAGCGAGGTCACGGATCTGGACGCGCACGCTGCCGCGCACGGGACGATCGTCGCGCAAGGCGTGGCCAACAGTTGCGCCGTGCTGATGGAAGGCGCGGATCCCCACCGCTTTGATTCGCTGCTGGATCGCGTGGGCCGCACCGTCGACCTTGTGGAGCTGACGATCACCGATCGTTTTGGCGCGGTGCTCACCCGCCGGCGGCCCAACCCGCTGCCGAATTTCGTCCAGCCGCAGTTTGACGTCTTTGGCACGCCGCGCGAGACGCCCGGGCTCCTCGGCCTGTTGGGCAACAAGATCGTCTACTCCGTCTCATCGCCGGTCGTCCGCGGCACGGTCGTCATCGGCTTTGTCGGGATGCGCTACCGCTCCAGTGAAATCGCCGACAAGGCCACGCGCCTCATCACCATCGCGCTGGCGATGGGGCTGTTCTGGCTGCTGCTTGGCGGCCTGCTGGGGTCGATCTACGTGCGGCGGATTACCCAGCCGCTGGCGGTGCTGACCGAGGCGGCGCAGGCCGTGACGGCGGGGCGACTGGCGGACGTGGTGATTCCGGAGCAGCGAAGCAACGACGAAGTGGGCGTGCTGGAGGCGAGTTTTGGCCATCTGGTGACGGCGCTGCGCGCTGAGCAAGCGGAAAACGCCAAGCTGCTGGACACGCAGCAGCACCTCAACGCGCGGCTGCGACAACGCGTGGAGGACGTGACCGGCGACTTGCGCGAGACGGCGAGCTACCTCCAAGCGGTGATCCGCGCGATGGAGGAAGGCGTGATTACGTGCGACCTGAACGGTGAGATCGTGGAGGCCAATCTGGGCGCAGTGCGGCACTTGAACGGCTTCACGCGGCCGACGCCGGGCGTGCATGTCGCCGATCTGGTGACCGATGGCGCGGTGTTGCAGGACGCCGTGGACGAGGTCGTGCGCAACGGCAGGAGCAAGTCGCTTGAGCTGGTGCGCGCGTGCGCGACGCCGATCGAATCCGGGCATGCGGCGGTCGACACGGCGGCGCTCGACGGGCGACGCACCCTGCTCTTTCGCGCGTCGCCGATCCAGGGCGCCAACAAGCGGCCGATGGGCGCCGTGCTGATGGTGACGGACGAAACCCACGCACGGCTGGTTGAAGTGCGGATGCGCCGGCACGATCGGCTGATTTCGCTCGGCACGATCGCCGCGGGGCTGGCCCACGAGCTGGGCAACTACATGCACGCGATCAACGGCTTCTCCACGCTGCTGCTGCGGGACACTGCGGGCGACGATCCGCGGCGCAGCGATTTGCAGTCGATTCGCGACGAGAACCAGCGGGCGATCGCGCTGCTGGAGCGCTTCCTGCAGTTCGCGCGCCCGGGGCACATGCGCTTTGGCGCGGAGTCCCTGGCGAGCCTGGTCGGCGAGGCGGTGGCGATGTGCGCGTTCCGGCTGCGCAAGGAGGACGTGGCGCTGGACGTGGACCTGACGGCCGTGCCGCCGGAAGTGCGCTGCGACGGCGGGCTCCTCGTCCAGGTCTTCATCAACCTCCTCCTCAACGCGACCGACGCCATGGCCGGTCGCCCGGAACGGCACATCCGCATCCTCGGCACGACAAGCGATGGCAATCGCGTCACCTTGCGCTTCAGCGACACGGGGACCGGCATCGCCGCAGAACACATCGAACGCATTTTTGACCCGTTCTTCACGACCAAGATCGCGACCGGCACGGGCCTCGGGCTGTCGATCGCCCACAAGATCGTCGAGGTCCACGGCGGCACGCTCACAGTGCAGAGCACGCCGGGCTCGGGGACGACCTTCATTATTGAGTTGCCCATCGCCGGGCCGAGGGAGGAGGCAGCGTGAAACGCTCCAACATCCTGTTCATTGACGACCAGCAATCCGCGCGCGACCTTTTCCTGCGCCTGCTGGATCCGCACAAATACAAGCCGATCGTAGCGTCAGGCGTCGCCGCCGCGGAGGAATATCTCCGCCATGAGACCGCGGACGTCGTCGTCACGGACCTGCGGATGCCGGACATCGACGGACTGGAGGGCTTGGAGCGCCTGCACGCGACCGACCCGGACCTGCCGGTCGTGCTGATCACCGCGTTTGGCACCGTGGAAACCGCGGTGGAGGCGATGAAGCGCGGCGCGTTTGACTACCTGCGCAAGCCGTTTGACCCGGCTGAACTGGAGATCGTCATCGACCGCGCGATCGCGCACCGCCAGCTGCTGCGGGAGAACCAGCGGCTGCGTTCAGAAGTCGCGCGCCATGCCGGTCCGGAGGATATCATCTGCGCTGCCCCGGCGATGACTGCGGTGATGGACCTCATCGCCCGCGTCGCGCCGTCGGATTTTTCCGTGCTGATGCTCGGCGAGAGCGGCACCGGCAAGGACGTTTTCGCCCAGCGGATCCACCAGTTGAGCGGCCGCGCCAAGCAGTCGTTTGTGTCGATCAACTGCAGCGCCATTCCGGAGCACTTGCTGGAGAGCGAGCTTTTTGGCCACGAGAAAGGCGCGTTTTCCGGCGCCAATCAAGCGCGTGAAGGCTTCTTTGCCGAGGCGGACGGCGGCACGCTATTTCTGGACGAGATCGGCGACATGAGTCTCGCGTTGCAGCCCAAGTTGCTGCGCGTGCTGCAAAATGGCGAATACTACCGCGTCGGCAGCCGGCGGCTGGCCAAGACCGACGTCCGGCTCGTGTGCGCGTCGAACCGCGCGATTGAGGATCTGGTGGAGCATGGTCAGTTCCGCCAGGACCTCTACTACCGCATCAACACGGTCCGCATCGACCTCCCGCCGCTCCGGCAACGCACGGAGGATGTTCCGGCGCTGGTCGCCCACTTCCTGCAGCGCCTCGCGGCGCACCACCCGCGCGTTCCCCGATCCGTTTCGCCAGCGGCCATGGCGCTGCTGCTGGAATACGCGTGGCCGGGCAATGTCCGCGAGCTGGAGCACGTCATCGAACGGGCGTCGCTGGTCTGCGATGGGGACGAGATCACGCCGCAATCCCTGCCGCGGGAGCTGCGTGGCGCGGGCAATGCGGGCTTTGCCTCGGCGGCGCACGTGGAGAAGCCGTACAAGGACGCGCGGCGCGATTTTGACCACAGCTACTTTGTGCATCTGCTCGATCGCGCCGGCAACAACGTGCAGAAGGCGGCGGATCTGGCGGGCGTGCACCGGAGCACGCTGTACGAAAAGCTCGCGGCGCTGGGTGTGCCGTATGACCACGACGGCGCGCCGCTGGCCAAGTAGCCGCTGACGCTATTTGACTTGAGCGCGCAGCCGCCACAACAGGCCGATCGTCCGCCGCGCTGCCCGCGCCCGTGCCGGCAGGCTCGTCGCCCAGCGCGATTGCCCGTGTGTGCGCGCGCCAAAAGTCACGTCGATGGTCTGGATCGAGAAGCCCAGTCGGCGCGCCAGCCAAAGTAGATAAACATCAAGTGAAAGGTCGTGCGGCGGATCGCGAAACTCGGCCAGCAGCGCGCGCGGAAAGAGCTTGGGCTGGGCGTTGATGTCGTGCAGCGGCGTCCCGAGCAGCGCGCTCGCCCAGGCGCTCATGCCCGTGGTGAACGCGACATCGGCGAGCGGACGGTCGCGGCGCCGGCCTTTGACGAGCGTCTGGCACGGCGTCGGGCTGTCGCGCCAGGCATCCCACGCGCGCAGGACATCCGCGGGCGGCGTCTGGCCATCGGCGTGCGTCCAGGCCAACACGTCCCCGCGCGCCGCGGCGAGTCCGGTCAGGATGCCGTGACCGTAGCCGATGTTGGGCGGCGGCACCGTGACGATGCGCAGAAACGGCAGGCGCTGGGCGGCTTCAGCGAGGACGGCGGCAGACCCGTCCGTGCTGCCGTTGTCCACCAGCACCAACTCCCACGCATCGCCGTCCTGCCACAACTCCGCCCATGCCGCGAGCAGCGCCGGCAGGTTGGCGACCTCGTTCCAACACGGAATCACGATGCTGAGCTGCATTCCATCGCGCGGCGGCTTCATGGCGTCCCCATCGATCGGCCCGCGCGAAACAGCGCGTTCCAGTAGCTGAAGTCCGCTAACTCCTGCGGCGTTCCCCAGGAGAGCCACAAATCGACCGGCATCGCCCACACCCGCGCGCCGCGGGCGACCAAGCGCCGCGCCACGCTGTCGAGGTAGAACTCGCCATTGACGCGCTCATCGGCGCCGATCAGGTCAGCGATCGCCACCCGCAGACCCGCCGCATCGGGGGCCCAGAACTGGCCCGTCAACACGTGCTGCGCGGCCAACGGCACGCCCGGCACGGGCTGTTTGACGGCGATCGCGCGGACACGGCCATCGGGCGCGACGTCCGCCCAGCCATAGCCGGACGGATTCCAATGCGCGGGCTGATGCCAGGGCGCGGTGAACACGACGAGATCGAGGTCATCGCGCGCTTCCAGCGCCTGCCAACGGGCCAGATCAAAGACGTGACCGGCGTCACACGGCGCAATCAGCACGGGGATGCCCACCGGGACGCGCGCGAGACCCAAGTCCGCGGAGATCGCCTGGCCCGCGGTGATACCCTCAAGGGCCACGACGTCGAGCGGCGGATCCGCCAAATCCAGCGACGGCAGCAGCGGCGCATGCGCGGCACGGACCACGACGACGCGCGCCCGGGGCCGCGGCAGCAGGGCCAGGCCTTGCGCGACCATCGGCCGACCGGCGACCGGCACGAACGGCTTGGGCACGCGCTCTCCCTCGGCGACAAAGCGCTGGCCACGACCGGCCATCAGCACGAGTTGCACCGACCGCGAGGACGACTGCGCCGCCGCCGCGCGCTGGGCATCCAACCGCGCCAGACCGTCGTGCCACATCCGCCACGTGCGCAGGTCGTCCGGCGTGCCCCATTGGTGAAAGAATTCAAGCGGGAAGCGGCCCGTGGCCATGCCCTGCGCGACCAGATGACCGAGGGCCGTCGACACGAACCACTCGCCCGCCACGCGCGCGTCAGCCTGCACGACGGCTTCCGCGGCTTCCAGCAAGTCGCCCGCACGCCGCACCCAGTAGCTTCCAGCGGAGTGCCAGCCTTCCCGCAGCGTCGGGGCAAAACAGTGCTTTTCGCGGATCTCCAGCACGCGTTCGCCGTCGGTGCGCAACCCGGCGTAGCGCGTGGCCCCGCCCAGATGCGGCATCGCGCCCGTGTAGGCATCCAGCGCCGCGTCCCACCCGTGCTCCGCCACCCACGCGCGAAAGTGCTGAAAATTCCAGCCCGTCGCGTAGTCGGCGTAGTGCACGAGCAGCGGCAGCTCGGGATCGATGGCGTGCGCGGCGTCCAGCAGCGTCCGCACCGGGCCATCCTTGTGCGCCGGCACGGGCACGATCGTCGCATCCGGCCGCAGCGCGCGGATCGCGTCGGCAATCCCGGTCGTCGTCAGGTGTTCAGCCCGCACGGCGCAAATCAGCCGTTCGCAGCCAGCCAAATCCGCGAGCACGTGGGCGAGCATCGGCTGGCCATCGACGTCGAGCATGGGCTTGGGCAAAACGTGGCCGGCAGCCAGGAAGCGCTGGCCGCTGCCGCCCATGGGCACGAACGCTTGCCACGGCTTGCCGGTCATCCTGCGCTCCCCAGTTGCCGGAAGCGCTCAGCCGGCATCGCCAGGATCGCGGCGGTCATCGCGGGCGGCAAGGCCACGGCTTGGGCGCCCAACTGGTCCAGCAGCCAATCGTGCGCCGTCACCACTTCCACGACGTCGCGCAGTTGCGCGGCGTGGCGGGCGACGGCCCAGCGCTCACCCGCGGGCGTCGCGAGCACGCCCGGGCGCGGATCGAGCGCGAGCTTGGCAGTCGCCGCGGCGATCGTAAGCTGAGCGACCGACGTCTGCGCACCCAGCACCGCGGCGTCAGGAAAGAGATAGCTCGGCCGCCCCGGAGGCTGCGGCGGCAACGGCGCGATGACGCCGCCCGGGATGGCCTGCGCGGCAATCGCCGGCAAGCGCGGCGCGGCGTGCTGCGTGACACCCAGTGCCGCCCGGCAGGCCCGATCCAGCGCACGCGTCCGCTGCAACGCCTGCCGCGCTGAACCCGCGCGCACGACAAGGCCGTGATTGCGGAGCAGCCAAGCATCCACATCCCCCGCAGCCAGCAGCGCCAGCGCAAGCTCCCGACCCGGCAGCGCGGCCGGCACATCCGCCACCCCCGCGGGCGCCGGCAGCCGAGTGCACGCCAAAAGCAGCACGCCAAGCGGATGCGTGTGGACAATGTAGCGCCCCGGCAGCGCGTGCAGCCAGGTCTCGAGCGACGGCCGCGGCGTGTGCTGGAACAGCGCAACCCTGGCGGCTGGATCGCCCGCGAGCGCCGCCTGCGCCTGTTGCATCGGCACGCGGGCGAGCGCATCCGGCGCGTGCAAATCGCCCAGGCGCGTCCCCGATGCCTTGACCGCCAGCGTTTGGCTATTCTTGACCGACAAGTTGCCGCCGGGCCCTTGCACCCACGCGAGGCCGGACAGTTGCTGGCCGAGCTGAATCAGCGGCTGGACGTTCACGACGCCGTCCCTTGCGTGTCGCTGGCATTCCACGCCGCGCCCAGCGCGTGCAACAGCAGCAGCTGCGCCAGTCCGCGCTGGCCGGCGTGCCATTTCGCCTCGTCCACCAGCCAATCGTCCGCATCCGGCAGGAGCACCGCGGCGAGCCGCGCAACCGTCGCCGCGCTCAGCACGCCCGTCACCTGGAACGTCTCGCGGTGCAGCGTCGGATCAGCAAGCCATTCGACGTGCAATTCCGGCTCCGCCTGCAGGGTCGCCAGCAGCGCAAACGGGTCCAGGTGCCCGGCCAATTCCACGCGCAGCGCGACGTGCGGCTCGGACACCTCGGCGAAGTGGCCCAGCACCAGATCGGCGTGCTGCATCTGCGGCTGGACAAAGCGCTGGGCGTCGGGCGCGCGCCGATCGAGCTCCGCCAACACGCTTGCCTCCGACTTGCCGCGATCCTGGACGTCGCGCGCCAGCTTCCAGGCCCGCCGCACGTCGTCAGCGGCGTCCACAAACACCCGCAGGTCCAGCAGCCGACGTTGCGCGCTCAGATAGAACGGATGCAGGCCCACAAGCCCGACCACGCGCGCCGACGGCCACAGCATCGGCCGCGTAAAACGGCCGTGCACGTGGTCATACCGCGGCTTGCGCACGTCCGCGCCTTGACGCAGCCGCTGCAGCGCCTCGAGCTGCGTCTGCAGGCGATTGGCGCGCGGATCCAGGTGCGTCAACGTCTGCCACGCCGGATCACCGCGCTCCCAGCGGTGGTCGTCATCGCCATCGACAAGCGCCAGCCGATCGCCCAGCACCGCCATCAAATCGCGGCCCAGCGTGTGCTTGCCCGCGCCGCTGTCGCCGCCGATGCCGATCAGGAAGACCTCGTCGTGCCGTCCCGTCATGTGGGCGCGGATGCCGCGGCGGGTCATCTCCCACGCGGTCCACGCGGTCGCGCAAAACAGCAGCGTCCACGCCAGGCTGGGCGCCCGCGGATCGCTCAGCATCGGCAGCGCGCGGTGCACTTGATCGGCCCACTGCGCGCCGAGACCCGGCGCAACCAGCGGCGAAAACGCCTCCAGCACGGTGTCCGTCTGCGCGACGAAAAAATACAGCAGATACGCGGCGTTCATCGTCCGGACTGACCAATTTGCCGTCCGTGAGAACTGCGCGCCGAGGAACACGACAAACGGCGCCGACCAGACGAACCAGCCGGGCTGCGGCGGCACCAGGGCAACCAGCGACAGGAACGCGAGGCCGAGCATGAGCAGGCAGAGATCCCGCTCCACCGACCGCCAGGTCGCCATGCGCAGCCACGCGAAGATCAGCGCGGTCGGCGCGAGGTACAGCGCAACGTGTGGGCCAAATGGCACCGTCAGCGCCCAAAGCCGCGCCGATTCCGGGCTCTCCAGGACCATCAGACGGAACGCCGGCGTCAGGACCGGAAGGTACGCGAGGACCAACGTCCCCACGACGATCGCCACGACCGCGGGCAGCGCGCGCCGGCCGCGGCGGCGTTTCCACAGGAACGTCAGCACGAACGGCAAGGCCACGAGCAGGTGCAGCTTGGCGGCGAGACCAATCCCCAGAAGCAGCGCGCCCAGCCGCGGCCGCTCACCGAGCACGAACCAGAGCGCGAGCAGGAGGAGCGCCGTGGGCCACAGGTCCAGCTGGCCGTGGACGTAGGTCGCGTAGATCACGATCGGGCTGGCCGACCAACTGCGCGCCACCGTGCGGGCGTGCTGCGGGAGCCAGGACATAAGCAGCAGGCAAATCAGGACGTCGGCGCCGAGCAACGGAAGGCGCAGCATCAGCAGGCTGAACGCCCCGACCGGCGCGGCCCCCAGCGGCGCGAGCACGAGCCACGGCGCGCCGAGACCGAGCAGCATCGTCGGACCATACGGGAACGCCTGGACCTCCCCGAGCTGGAGATAGCGCTGCCACGGGTCAGCGAACGGCGCTTGGCCAAAATCGTGCAGGAATGGCACGAACCAGCGCGTGGCGAAGTGCGAGCCGCAGCACGCCGAAAGCACGATCTTCAGCGCGATCAGCCCCCAGAACAGCTTGTCCGTCCGCAGGATTTGCCAGGCATCGCGCAAGCGCGGCTTCGTCGTCATCATGGCGCCTGCCAAAGCGCGCGCTGCTTGCTGCAGACGGCGTCAAAGGGCTTGTCCTGCAACTGCGCCAACAGCGCGCGCGTCGCATCCGGCGCATGGCGCTGCAGCTCCGGGCTGACCACGCACAGCTTGAAATCCCGCTGGAGGCGCTGCCACTCCGCGCGCGTGCCGGGGAAGTGCGTGAAGCAGTCGATCCACACCCACTGCGCGCGCCCCTGCCACGCCAGCACACCCGCCAGCGGCTCCACTTCTGACCAGCGCACCGCCAGCCGCGTCTCGCCCTGCTGCGCGAGCTTCCACGCCGCGGGCGCCGAGAGATCCAGCAAGAAGAAATCGGCGATCCCGTGGCGCGCGGCCACCTCCAGCACGCGCGCCTCAATGCCCTCGCACTTGACGTTGAAAATGCACGGCCGCGGCCCGATGTGCGCAAAGAACGCCTCGATCGTCGGGCCGGTGGTGAACGGATCGTGGGTGATCAGGACGTCCCCGCCGTCAGAGCGCAGATCAAACTCCAGACCGACGTCGAACGGCAGCTGCTGCAGTTCCGCGATCGTGTTGATGCGGTGCTGGTAGAAGCGGCGAGTCGTCATGGCGCATCCGCCCGCACCGCCGTGAGGCGAAAAAAGCCGATCTGGTAGCCGGAGGCCTGCGTCGGCCGCAGCAACGGCCCCACCGGACCCGCGAGCTCGGTGACCACAACCGGCTCCATCACGTAATGATCGCGGACTGCCGCGCAACGCGGATGCATGCCCGGCGGCACCGGCGGCTCGTCCGGCTCGGCAAACCAGCACGCCATGCTCTGGTAGTAGAACAGATCGCGCCCCGGCAACGGCCAGCGCCGCGTCGCCACCACGTCCTCCTGGCTCAGCAACTGCGGCGCGCGCTGCGGCGGGAACAGCATGATCGGGAAGTGATCGAGCGACTTGTGGGCCGGCGCGAGGAGGCGTTTGGGCGGCTGCAGCTGGGGCACGTGGTCGCGCAAGAAGCTCCATTCACGCTGCTGGGCGTGCAGCGCCGTAATCGCGGGCAGCCGATCGTGCACTGCGACGAGCATCAGGAGCAAGAGGCCGGCGAACCACACGCGCGCCGGCAGCGGCTGGAGCAGGAGCGGAAGCACGCCCGCCGTGACGCCGAGCGCCAGCGCCGCGCTGAGGAGTTGCGTGCGTTCCACAAAGGGCCCGGACGCGCCGTAAAACACCTCCGGAAGCGCGGTCCAGACCACCGCCACCAGCGCGACGAGCAGGACCGTCCAGCGCCGCAGCCACAGCGCAACGCCGAGCGCCAGCACGCTGAGCCACTGCAGCGGGACCGGCGTCCACACCGGGTTGCGCCACTGCGCGGAAGTCCACGCGGTCAGGTGCTCAAGCCCGGCCACCGGCGGCGGCGGCCGGTTGAACATCAGCAGAACCAAGGGCCACGCCGCCAGGCCCGCCACCGCGATCGTCAGCCATGCGTCGCGCCGGCGCAGCCACGCGGGCAACCACGCAAGCCGATGAACGAGCGCGAACGCGAGCAGCAACGCCGGCAGCGGCATCAGCTCCGGACGCGCCTGCATCGCCAGCACGCCCGCCAGCAGCGCGATCAGGGCCGCGAGTCGGTCGTCCATCGCCATGGCATCCAGCCATGCCGCAAGCGCGAGAATCGTCCATGCCGCGCCCAGCACCCATTGGTCCTCCGCCGCCGCCCAGCGCAGGTGCAACGGCGAGAGCGCCAGCAGCAGCCCGGCGACGAGGCCCGCGCGCTCATCCCGCCAGATGATCGCCGTGAGCCGCGCGAGAGCGGGGACCGTCAGCGTGGCCGCAATGCCATTGACCGCAAACATCCACGCCGGATTCCAGCCCAGCCACGGCACCAGCGCGGAGTACAGCGCCGGGCCGCCATAGCCGTTGAAGAACCCGGGCTGGCCGGCCAGCAGGCTGAGCGACTCGGCGACGTGATAGAACTCGTGCAGGAACGTCGCGGGCGAAAGCCACAGGCGCGCGCCACCCGCAAGCAGCGTCAGGCCCGCGTACGGCAGCCACAGTTCCCGCGGCAGACGGCGCAGCAGCCAAACCGCCGCAAAGAGCGCGGTCAGGACTGAGAAGAACCGCAGCGTCAGGTAGGCCATCGCCAGCAGTCGCCACGACACGACTTGCGGCGGACGCGCGACGGGTTGGCTGAGCTCAAAGGGCCCGGGAAGCCGCAGCATCGCCGCCGCGGTTTGCACGGCGCGCGCGGGCGCGGCTGGCAGGTTGGTTGGCAAGTCCAGGGCCAAGCTGGGCGACTGCCCCTCCAGGCGCAACGTCGCCCACGGCCCAGCCGCCGCCGACTTGTCGCGCAGATGCAGGCGCAGGCCGTCGGGGACAATCGCCACGTCAGCAATCCGCCATTCCGGGGTCAACTGCGCGCCGTCCGTCAGCGGCCCGAGCCACTGCAGCACAGTCGTCTCGCGGTGTTCCGGGATCACCCACGTCGGCGCTGCAGACGCTTCCTGCGGCGGCAACGGGCCCGTCGCGCCGGCCAGCACCGCCGCGATCACCGTCAACGCCAGCAACAGGCGCCGCGGCACAGGCGGAAGGTGGGGCTGGGTTTGCGGCTGGGTCTCCGTCATCGCCGCCATCTTAGGGCCCGGGCACGAATGCGTCCATGAAGCGTATGGCTTTCAGCGCGGCAGGAGCCGGTAGAAACCGATGCGATAGCCCCGCGGACCCGGCGCGGGCGCCCACTGCAGCGGCGGCTCGTGCGTGGGCGGCAGATCCAGCTCCGCGAGCGGCTGCAGGCGGAAGTGGTCGTGCACGGCTTGGCACGCCGGATGCAGGCCGCGCGGCTGCCGGGTTTCGCCAGGCCACTGCAGCCAGCACGCCGCCGATTGCAGGTAGAACAGCGGTTCTGCCGGCTGCTGCAGGTTCGCCGGGTCGGCGACGTCGCGCCACAGCCTCGTACCCGTCGCCGACAAGCCGCCCAGCGGCGGCGGATGGTCCACCGACGCGGAGAGCACCGCCAGCACCGCCGCACCCGGCGGCAGGACCGCGACGTGCGCGCGTTGGAAGCGGTATTGCAGCTCGGTCAGGCTTGGCTGGGCGACCGTCTCGCGCGCGGCCACGAGTTGCAGGAGCGCCGTCAGCGCCAGCGCCGCCGTCGACGCCCGCTGCCAACCGGGCAGCGCGAGGGTCGCCCAAGCCGTCAGCACGCAGCCGAGCGTCACCGGCAGCAACTGCATCCGCCACGCGTACGCGCCCGCGCCGGTGTAGAGCGCCAGCAGGAGCACCGCGAAGAACAGCGACCACCCCGCGAGCCACATCGCCTGCCGCGGCGCCTCGCGCAGCGCGAACGCCAGACCAAGCAGCAGCCACGCAGCCATCGGCCACACCGCCAACTCCGGGTCCAGCCAAGCGAAGCGCGGCACCAGGTGCTGAATCGCCAGCGGCGAGAGGCCCGGAAAACCGCCGCGGACTTGCACGTCAAACGGCACATGCCAGCTCGCCAGCACGGCGAACGCAACCGCAAACCAGAGCGCGCGTCGCCGCAGGACGCCCGGCGACGGCAACACCCAGAGCAGCGTGAGGTGCAACAGCGGCAGGAGCAGCAGCTCGGGGCGGCTCTGCATCGCCAGCACGCCTGACGCTGCGGCGAGCAGCAAAGTCGCGTGGCTTGGCGTGCGCAGCCATTGCAGCCACGCGGCGCAGGACACCAGCGCCAGCGCCAAACCGACGATGCCGAACTCCTCGCTCGCGGAAAAATGCACGTGAATCGGCGAGAGCGCCAGCAGCAGCCCGGCGAGGAGCGCCACTTGCCGCCGACCGGTCAGCTGCCAGGTGAACCAGACGAGCGCGGGAATCGCGAGCACGGCGAACACCAGCGTCACTGCAAAAAGCGTCGCATCTTCCCCGTCCACGCCCGCGTTCAGGGCGTTGACGAGCGCGGGCACAGCCTCGCCGTTGGCAAAATGCGACGTGCCGTGCAGAAACGCCAGCGATTCCCCTGCGTGGAACAGCTCGTGCTGCAATCCGCGCGGGGCCAGCGCGAGACGCGCCGCCAGACCGAGCAGCGTGACCATCCCCACGCCCAGCAGCGCCAAACGCGGGATCGCCCGCCAGTGCCGCCGCGCCACGTGCAGCAACGCGGCGGCGAACATCAGCCACACCGCGATCAGCGTCCCGCGCGCCACCCGGGTTGGATCGCGATCGGAGAATTGCCCACCGCTGCGCTCCATTTCCGTCCGCCCGTTCGCCGCCGGCTGCGCCACGATCCACGGCAACGGCGCGCGCGGCTGGCGGGTCAGCCCTTGCCGCAACGCCGCGCAGACTTCCGGCGGCGCCACCGCGGGGCAATCCAGCCGCACTTCACCCAGCGTTTCGCCCGCCTGCGCGTCGCGCACATGGCTCACCGTCGCGCGCACACGGCGCCCCGCCGGCCCTTCCAGCGTCAATTGCAGCCGACTGTGATCAATCCCGATGTCGCGCAGCAACCACTGGTCGGTCACCGCGCGATCCATTTCCAGCGGCCGCAGCCACGCCAGCACCGCCGGCTCGCAACCCTCCGGAAGCACAGCTTGTGGCTCCAGCGCCCACGCGCGCAGGGGCAGCACGAGCCAGGCCAGCAACAACAGGGAAAATCGCGTGCGCATCAGCCTCCGGAACCGGGGCCGCGAGTCTCCCACGCGGCCCATTTCGCTACAACAAGTCATGCATTGGTCATGCACGGGTTGACACAGAAGCGCGTTGACCGTGCAATTCGGACCACGACGGTGCGATCCGCCGGAGGTCTCATGCTTACGATTGGAACACGCGGCAGTGAGTTGGCACTTTGGCAGGCGCGGCACATTCAGGCCCGTCTGGGCGGTGAAGCCGCAGGCGTGCAGCTCAAAATCGTCAAGACGAGCGGCGACCAGCTGCTCACTATCCCGCTGCAAGCGCAGTTGGACAAAGGTTTTTTCACCAAGGAATTGGAGGTCGAACTGGCCAACAACCTGGTGGATGCCGCCGTGCACTCGCTCAAGGATCTGCCGACCAATCTGCCGCCGGGCCTCGTGCTCGCGGCGATTCCGGAGCGCGCTGAGGTCAACGACGTCCTGCTTGTGCACCGTTCTGCGCTGGATTTGAGCCGGCCGCTGCCGGTGAAAGCGGGCGCGCGGATCGGCACCGCGTCCATGCGGCGTTCCGCGCTGCTCCTGCACGTGGCCCCGGACGTGGAGGCCGTGCTGCTGCGCGGCAACGTTCCGACGCGGCTGAACAAGGCCAAGACCGGCGAGCTTGACGCGGTGCTGCTGGCGCGCGCGGGGCTGGCGCGGTTGAACCTGGATCCGGGCGATTTGGCGGTGTTCGACCTCAATCCGCAGCGTTGGCTGCCGGCCGCGGCGCAGGGCGCGCTGGGCATTGAGATTCGCGAAGACGACAAGAACGCGACCGATTACCTGAAAACGCTGCACGATCAAGCGACTGCCACAGCCGTGGGTCTGGAGCGCGGGCTGCTGCGGCGCATTGAAGGCGGGTGTCATTCGCCATTTGGCGCGCTGGCCACGGTCCGCACCGACGGAACGGCGACGTTGCGCGCAGGCACGGTTGGCACGGACGGCATCTGGCGCGCGATCGAAGTCGAAGGGCCGATCGAGACGTTGGTGGAGCGGGCGTTTGCCCTGCTGATGGCGCAGGGTCCGGACCTTGCCGATGACAGCCCGTGGTACACGCCGGCGCGATCATGGCACTGAGCGAAAATTTGATCGTGCTGACGCGCGCGCATGAGGACAATCAGGCGCTGCGTGTTCGGCTGGAACATGCGGGCGTCCGCGTGCTGGAAGTGCCGACGGCGCAATTTGCCGACGTGGCGCTGACCGACGATCACCGGCGCTATCTTGAAACCTGCGACGCGGTGACGTTTGCCAGCGCGCACGCGGTCGCCGCGTTTGCCCGCCAGTTGAGCGCGGATGAAGTGCGCGGGATTCATTGCCTCGTGGCGGCGGTGGGACCGACGACGACCGCCGCGCTGGAGCGGATTGGCCTGCCCGCGGCGCTCACGGCGCAGACGCCGTCAACGGGCCACGCGCTGGCGGAATTGCTGAGCGCCCGCCTGAACCATCCCAGCCGGGTCCTCGTGGTGCAGGCGCGGCAAAGTCAGCCCGAGCTTGTGGACCTGCTGCGCGCGGCGGGACATGAAGTGTACGTCGCCGTCGTCTATGAAAACGTTGAGCCGCTGGCGCCGACCGCTGAACTGCGGGCCGAGATGGCGCGCGCTCAAGCCATCTACCTGGCAGCGCCGTCCGCTGCCGACCGTCTGCTTGCGTGGGCCCCTGACCTGCGCGATCGTCCGCTTGTGGCAATTGGCGGCACGACCGCCGCTGCGTTGCGCGACAAGCACGGCATCCAGCCGGCCGCCCAAGCCGCTTCACCCGATCTGGCCGACGTCACGGCCGCCCTCCTCTCTCTTTGTGCGTAAGGAATCCGTCATGGCCAAGAAAACTGCGACCGCCTCCAACTCCTTCAGCCGCGCCAAATCCGACGCGTGGTTCGAACGCGCGCAGCAGCGCATCCCCGGCGGCGTCAACAGCCCCGTGCGCGCCTGCAAATCGGTCAACGGCAAGCCGATCTTCTTTGAGAAGGCGTCCGGCGCGCATTTCACCGACGTCGACGGCAACACGTTCATCGATTTCTGCATGTCGTGGGGCCCGCTGATCCTCGGCCACGCCGATCCGGAAGTGGTCGCGGAAGTGCAGGCGGCGGCAACGCGCGGCCTGAGCTATGGCGCGTGCCATCCGGGCGAAACGGCGATGGCGGAGGCGATCCTCGAAGCTTTCCCGCCGTACGAGCAGGTGCGCCTGACGAGCTCTGGCACGGAAGCGGTGATGACGGCGCTGCGGCTCGTGCGCGGTGCGACCGGTCGGCCGTTGATCGTCAAGTTCGAAGGCGGGTATCACGGCCACTCGGACGGCCTGCTGGTCAAGGCGGGTTCGGGCCTGATCACGGGCGCGCAGCCGGGCGCGGAGGCATCAAGCCACGGGATTCCCAAGGAGATCGCTGGCCTGACGATCTCCCTGCCGTTTGGCGATCTGGCTGAAGTGGAGAAGCTGTTCGCGTTCCACGGCAGCCGCATCGCGGCCATCATCCTGGAGCCGCTGCCGGCCAACAACGGCCTGCTCATGCAGACGCCGGAGTTTCTCGCCGGGCTGCGGCGCATCACCACGCAATACGGCAGCCTGCTGATTTTCGATGAAGTCATCAGCGGTTTCCGCCTGCATTCCGGCGGCTACGGCGCGCTGGCGGGCGTGCTGCCGGACCTTGTGACGCTCGGCAAGATCGTCGGCGGCGGGATGCCGATCGGCGCGGTCGTCGGTCCGACCAAGCTGATGTCGCTCCTGGCGCCCGTTGGGCCGGTCTATCAGGCGGGCACGCTGTCGGGCAATCCCGTGTCGATCGCCGCGGGCTTGAAGACGCTGGAGAAGCTCAAGAATCCCGACGTGTACGCGCACATCGCGGCGCTGGGCGCGCGGTTGGAAGAGAAGCTGGCGGACGCCCGGATCCCGTGGCTGCGCGTGCGGCGCATCGGCTCGATCGTGTGGCCGTACTTCGTGGAAGGGCCGCTGCCGACGCGCGCCGATGAAATTTCGCCGCTGGCGATCGAACGCTACAACGCGATGTACAACGCCGTGCTCGATGCGGGCGTCTACATGCCGCCCTCAGCGTATGAAGTCATGTTCCTCTCCGCTGCCCACGCGGAAGCCCACGTTGACGAGCTGGCCGCCGCGCTGATCGCCGCTGCCCGCACTGTGGCGTGACGCGATGACCAAGCGCGCTTCCAGTCTCGTCCGCGATCGCCTGAGTCCGATCTGGCTGTTTGGCGCCGCGGCGTTCCTGCTGGCCGCGCTGGGCACGTGGTGGCTCGTCTACATTTCCCAGGCGATCAACGCGCAGCGGGAGATGATGCAGACGATCCTCGAGCGCGAGGCGGAAGTCCACGCGCTGCGCATGCACGCGGAGACGGCCAAACCGGGTCCGGTAAAGGACGATCCGCACCTTGAAGTCGTGGAGATGCCGGGGCGCGTGTCGCCCATGGCGCATCGCGTGGGCGACGGTTTTGCGGTCATCGGCATCGCGCAGTTGCCGGGCGTGATGGTGGTCCAGCCGACCGCAACGGCGGAACGGAGCGCCGACGAGCGCTACGCCCGCAAGCGCAAGATGGTGCTGGGCGAAGGCTCGCTGCTGACCGGCCTCCTGGTCACCGTCGTGGCGATGCTGTGGCGGCTGGTGCGCACCGAGAGCCTGTTCCGCCGCGAAATGCAGGACTTCCTGGGCCGCGTGACGCACGAGATGAAGACGCCGCTTGCCGGCATCAAGGCGGTGCTGCAGACGATCCACTCGGGGCGGATGCCGCCGGATCAGCTCAAGGAGCTGACCTCCATGGCGCTGCGTGAGGCGGAGCGGGAGGAGCACCTGATCCAGAACCTGCTGCTGGCCCAGCGCATGCGGATGCCCGATCAGCGGCTGGCGCGCGACCGCGTCGACGTTTCGCAGCTCCTGTCGCGCTTTGTGCAGCGCCGGCAGGCGACCGCGCCACCGCATGGCGTGCACGGCCACGTCGCCGATGGCCTGGCGTCGCTCGGCGATTCGACCGCGATCTGGACGATCCTGGAGAATCTGGCCGACAACGCTGAAAAGTACGGGGCCAAGCGGATCGATGTGCGCGGCACCGTGGAGAACGGCGCGGTGCACGTGCGCCTGCAAGATGACGGGATCGGCTTTGCCCCGGAGCTGGCGGAGAAGCTGTTCCAGCCGTTTGTGCGGGCCCAGGGCGCGACAAGCCAGGCTTCCGGCACGGGGCTTGGCCTTTCGCTCTCGCGGGCGCTGGCGGAGCGGATGGGCGGCAAGTTGACGGCAAAGAGCGACGGCGACGGCAAAGGCTCGACGTTTTCCCTGCGCCTGCCCTGCGCGCCGGACCGCGAACGCACCTGATTGTGAGACACGGTTGTCGTGGCGCGTGCAATTGGCTAAGGTTGGCACCGGCAAGTTGACCGGCCACGCTTAAAGACCATGCGCATTTTGCTCGTTGAAGATGATCCCCTGATCGGCACGATGGTTCGCCTGAACCTGGAGCACGAAGGCTTTGAGGTTCGCTGGTACAAAACCGGCGAGTCCGCGCTTGAAGTGATCGAAGGCGAACGTTTTGACGTCATCCTGCTGGACATCGGTCTGCCGGGGATGAACGGCATCGATGTCGCCCGCAAGATTCGCAAGATTGGCATCAACACGCCGTTGGTGATGCTGACGGCGCGCGATGACATCGACAGCAAGGTGCACGCGTTGGACGGCGGTGCCGACGACTATCTGGCCAAGCCGTTCGACATGGCGGAGCTGCTGGCCCGCGTGCGCGCGCACATCCGCCGGTCGACTGGGTCGCTGGAAGTGCTGACAGACGCGGAGCTGCGCATCGGCTTGGCGACGGTATCCGTGGAACGCCGCGCGCTGATGACGCCCGACGGCCAGTGGCACGAGCTGAGCGAGAAGGAAGTCGTCCTGCTGCAGTTCCTCGCGCGCAATCCCGGCCGCGCGCTGAGCCGCGCCGACATCCTCGAAGAAGTTTGGGGCATGGACGCGACGCCAACCGAGCGCACGGTCGACAATTTCATCGTGCGTCTGAGGCGTTACGTCGAGTCCGAGCCGGATCATCCGCGTCACATCGTGACGGTCCGCGGCTGGGGCTACCGTTTCGAACCTTGACGCGCGCCGCGGCTCCAACCGCGTCCGAGCTTGACCTGACGGCATTTTCGCTGTAAGATTCCGCCCCCGCGTCGCCATTTGCGCCGCCGCAATACGTTGAAGAGGCTCCATATGTCCCGCGTCTGCCAGCTCACCGGAAAGCGTCCCCTCGTCGGTAATCGCGTCAGCCATGCCAACAACAAGACCAAGATGCGTCAGCTGCCGAACCTCCAGGTCAAGCGCCTGTGGGTGCCGGAACTGAACGAATTCGTGCGCGTGCGTCTCTCGATGCGGGCCCTGCGCGGCATCTCGAAGCTTGGCTTCGTGACGTTCTGCAAGAAGAACGACATCGAAATCGTCTAAGCATTGCGGTCGCTTCGACGGCTGACCGCTCTTTGGCCAGCCTCGCGATCGGATGTTCATCCTGCATTGCCGCGCCCGTTGCGCCGCGTGGGTCATACCGGCGGACGTCTCGTGTGACAATTTTTCCGTGACCGCGGCAAAACGCCCCGAGCGGCGAATACCAGTGGCCGCCCACCCGAACAGGGCGGGTTACGCACCAGGGCGGAAATTCGTGCGGTTTTGCGTCACGCGCAGGCACGCAACCACTGGGCACTATTGCCATTTCCCGTGAAGATCGGGGCAAATCCGCGTCGACCGCCGCCTGCGTCGGCGCGATCGCGATCTCTCATGATTCGGCGCATTTGCACGACACCGCGCGGATCGGATCGGATCGCAGTTCTTGTCAAAAAACTCGCACAACCGTTCGTTTTGACAGATTTTTTGATCGAATGCCCGGATCGTGCGAGATCCCTTTGCATGATGAACGCGACACCCGCTCCCCGTACGCCTGAAACCCGCCAACCCGACTCGCTGCAAGCCACCGTGGAGCGCTTCCTGCGCCACCTGAAGCTTGAACGCAACATGTCGACCAACACGCTGACGGCCTATGGCCGCGACCTGCTGCGGATGGTCAACTACATGGACGAACAGCTCGGCGTCGACATGGCGACGGAGCTGGATCGCGACGCCTTGCGCGAGTACATCGCGGATTTGCACGATACCGGGCTGCAGTCGCGCTCCGTGGCGCGGCACCTCTCGACGCTGCGCACGTACGGCCACTGGCTCGTCGATCGCGGCATTGTGATGGAGAACCCGGCGCTGCTTGTCGATTTGCCGCGCCAGGAACACGATTTGCCTGACGTGCTGACGCAGGAAGAAGTCGGGCGGCTGCTGGCGGCGCCGGGCGGCGAAGGCGAGCGCAGCTTGCGGGACACCGCGATGCTGGAGACGCTGTACGCGACCGGGCTGCGGGTCAGTGAACTCGTCGGACTTCAGCTGGCAGACGTCGATTTTGACCGCGGGCTGGTGCGCTGCGTCGGCAAGGGCCGCAAAGAGCGCTTGGTGCCGATCGGTGAAGTCGCGCGCGCCCACCTGATCGCGTACCTGACCAATGGCCGGCCGTTCCTCGTGCGCGGCGCCACGCGGACCCGCAAGGGCGGCTCGCCCCAGGCGCTGTTTGTCACGAGCCAGTGCAAAGCGATGACGCGCCAGGGCTTCTGGAAGCTCGTGAAGCGCTACGCGGTCGTCGCGGGCATCGACCGGCCGATTTCTCCGCACAAGCTGCGCCACTCGTTTGCGACGCACCTGCTGGCGGGCGGCGCGGACCTGCGCAGCGTGCAGGAGATGCTGGGGCACGCGGACATCGGGACGACGCAGATCTACACGCACGTGCAGCGCGATCGCCTCCGCGAAGTCTACGACCGGTTCCACCCGCGCGCGTAATCGCGGGCGCTCGCGCAGCAACAAACGCGGCGGCAAAAATGCCAACGCCGCGATCAGTTTTCACCGACCGCGGCGCGGCAATGTCACGCAATCCTGAGCTTACTCGCTGACGTCGCCACCGCTCGGCATCTGGCCGATGCGGAAGATGACAAATTCCGCGGGCTTGACCGGGCACATGCCGATTTCGCAAATCATCTGGCCGGCGTCGATGACTTCCGGCGGATTGGTCTCGTCGTCGCACTTGACGAAGAAGGCCTCTTCCGGGGTCTTGCCGAACAGCGCGCCCTGACGCCACAAACGCAGCAGGAACGCAGAGATATCACGCGTCACGCGCTTCCACAGGCGCGAATCATTGGGCTCGAACACGACCCACTGGGTGCCCAACTCGATCGACTGCTCGACCATGTTGAACAAGCGGCGCACGTTGACGTAGCGCCACGAGGCGTCCGAGCTGATCGTGCGCGCGCCCCACACGCGAATGCCGCGGTTGGGGAAGCTGCGGATGCAGTTGATGCCCTTGGGGTTGAGCAGGTCCTGCTCGCCGCGGGTGATGTTGTACTTCAGGCCGATGGCACCGCGCACGATCTCATTGGCCGGCGCCTTGTGCACGCCGCGCTCTGCGTCGCTGCGGGCGTAGATGCCGGACATGAAGCCACTGGGCGGCTGGAAGATGTTGCCTTTGAAGGGGTCGTAGACTTCAACCCACGGGAAGTAGTACGCGCCGTACTTGGAGTCGCGCGGCTTGGGCAGCTTGTCGACGCCGCCCTTCTCGATGACTTCCGGGCAGTCCAGCACGGCGAAGCGGTAGCGCATGTTCTCGCAGTGGCTGAGAACGGCGTCCTGGATGACCGGGTCGGTCTGGCCGGGCGCGGCGACGATGTTGATCTCTTCCACGTCTTCCAGCGCCTTCAGGCCGGTGCGCGTGCCGGGGCCGTTGTCACTGCCGATGTAGAGCGCGGCCTTGCTGGCCGGCTTCTTGGCGCCTTCCTTGCCCTCGCCGCCCTTGGCAATTTCTTCCCAGTTGCCGACGTTGACGATGAACGCGCGCGAGCCGCCGTTGTTGAAGAAGCCGTAGACCGCGTGCGCGAGGTATTCGCTGTTCTGAAAGTCGCCAAAATGCTTGGTGTACTGCGACCAGTTGGTGCAGAGAACCGGCTCATTGACCGGACCGGTGTTACACTCGCCGAGGAAAGCGGCGGTGCTGGTGCCGACCATTTCCAACGGTTTGGTGCCGCGATCAACTTCTTCGACGTAGACGCCAGGAGACAGGTACGACGTAGCCATGGAACAACCTTTCAGGCAAATGCCCGCGTTTGGATGACAAATCCGGCCAAGCTGCCACCCGCTTCACCGATTCAACCGCTGCATCTGCGCGGAACATTCGTGCGACAGTGGCTGTCCCTTCTGCGTGTGCCACAAGTCTTCACGGGGCGCAACCGATCGCGGCGCTGAATCCGGCCAATGCCCGCGGCGAGCCGACGGGACGCGCACAGGTCAGCGATTGACCGCGATTTCCTTGCCAATCACCCGGCGAATTTCCGACGAGCGGCGATCCGACTCAATCCGGAACTTGGCGTAGTAGAACAGCGCCGGGCGAATTTCCTCGTTCAGCGCGCGCCAGAACGACATCAGGTCGTTGTGGTCCGCCTGCAGGTTCGGAAAGACGTTGACCTTGTCGTCCGGGTAGAAGGAATCGCCCTTCAGCTCCGCGCCGGTCATGATGGTGTGCTCCAGCAGCGTCTTGACCACCAGCCCCAGCAGCAGGCTCTCCTCCGCCGGCGCGTTGCCCCACACGGAGACCGCGTAGTGGGCGTTCATGTAGCACGGCGCGTCCTGGTAGAACTCGATGATGTTGCCCTGCTTGTCGTGCGTGCTGACAAGCGCCTCCGTGCGTTCCCGGTAGTTCTGCTGGAACGCCAGGTGGTACAGGTAGACGTTGACCATCGGCAGCGTCTTGATGTTGTCCTTCTTGGGCCGATCGGTGCTGACCGCGACGGTCGTAAAGCCCGCCGACTTGAAGGACTCCTTCAGGAGCTCCTTGATCGTCTCGCCCAGGTCCCGGATGACTTCAAATTGGCTCATGCGCGCGCCTCACGTGCGGGATCGTGGCCGGGTGGGCGCTTGGAGTCAAGGCGCGCAGGTAATCCTGACCGTGTCGATGCCGTAGTAGCTTTTGCTGTTCCCTGTGCTGTTTGGCGTCTGGACGACGACGCTGATGAGCGCGGTGGTCGCGGAGATCGGCGGCGTTGCGTACGTCTTGGTGAGCGTGTAGGTGCCGGGCGAGTCAGAATTCGTGTACTGGATGGACGCGTCACCGATCGTAACCGTCTCGGACACTGAGGTGTCGTAGTTCCAAAACAGACAGCCACTGCCAAACGGGTTTGCGATCCAACAGCTCGTGTAGTTGTAGAACGAAATGTCGGCGCTAATGGTCGCGGTATTCGCGGGCACCTGGAGCGTAACGGCCGCGAGCGCGCCATTCGGTGCCGCGGGGTAGCCACCACCCGCCGTGAAGTAGCCAAGCTGGTAGCCACCCGCAATGCCTGGCGCTTTGGGCGCCCAGCCTGGATCCAATGTCCAACCCGTCGTGTCCTTCGCGTCAAAGCTGTAGATGGTTCCAGCGACACACGGCGTCGAGCAATTCTCATCCACCTGCCCATTGCAGTTGTCATCCAGGCTGTTCCCGCACACTTCTGACACCGCCGGGTTGATCGCCTTCACGTTGTCATTGCAGTCGCCGCCGAGCGTCACCGTGAAGCCGTTCATCGGCCCGCACTGGCTCTTGCCCGCGCCGCCGCCGTAGCCGTCCCCGTCGACGTCCTGGTAGTACGTCGTC
>CAIMLR010000021.1 GCA_903842345.1 uncultured Myxococcales bacterium | reverse complement strand
GACGACGTACTACCAGGACGTCGACGGGGACGGCTACGGCGGCGGCGCGGGCAAGAGCCAGTGCGGGCCGATGAACGGCTTCACGGTGACGCTCGGCGGCGACTGCAATGACAACGTGAAGGCGATCAACCCGGCGGTGTCTGAAGTGTGCGGGAACAGCCTGGATGACAACTGCAACGGCCAGACCGACGAGGGCTGCTCCTCCACCCCCGCCGGCATGGTGCTGATCCCCGCTGGGACGTTCTGGATGGGCTGCAACGCGACCAAGGACGCGAATTGCAGCGGCAGCGAAGAGAATCCTCAGCACAAGGTGACATTGTCGGCGTATTACATGGATCTGACGGAGACGACGGTGATGCAGTACAAGGCGTGCGTGGACGCGTCGGTCTGCACGGCGCCGAGCACGCAGTCGCCGTCGGCGTACGCGACGTACCCGGGTTTTCCGAACAATCCAGTGAATTACGTCAACTGGACGCAATCGCAGCAGTACTGCCAGTGGCGCGGTGCGGGCTTCGACTTGCCCACCGAGGCGCAATGGGAGATGGCGGCGAAGGGCAACTGCGAAAAGAACGGCAGCACGGCTGGGGACGCAGGGTGCGCGGCGGCGATGCGGACGTATCCGTGGGGTGAACCGACTGCGACATGCAGCTACGCGGTGATGTACGACGGGACCAACAGCGGCTGCGGAACGAACGCGACGTGGGCGGTGGGCTCCAAGACAGCTGGCGACAGCCCGTATGGCCTGCACGACATGGCGGGCAACGTCCATGAATGGACGCGTGATTGGTACAGTTCGACGTACTACAGCAGTTCGCCAGCGACGGATCCGTACGATAGCGCTAGCGCCTCCGGCCGGGTCGGTCGTGGCGGCGGCTTCGTCAGCGGCGCTGTCTACCTGCGTGCGGGCTATCGCGGCAACGGCGCCCCGTCCGACGCCAGCAAATACATCGGCCTGCGCTGTATGAGGTCTTACCCCTAGACCCCTGTTGATCCGTTCCCCCTGAAAAGACGCGCTAGCGGCTTGTATTGACCGTGGAAAGTGGCGTTCCTGGCCGCAGCCAGTCGACACGATCCATGACGATGTCTTGGGCCTTGGCTTCACCCGCCGTTTGCCCAACCGCCGCCGCTTCCGTACACTCCGCCCGGGTTGCCACGGAGTCTTCATGCGCGTTCTCAAGTTTGGCGGTACGTCGGTCGGCAGCGCGGCGCGGATGCGCGATGTCTGTCACTTGGCGGAGAACGCGCTCCGCGAGACGCGCGTGGTGCTTGTGGCTTCGGCCGCGAGCGGCGTGACCAATCTGCTCATCGATGCGGTGACCAAGGCGGCGGACGGCGCGGCGATTGAGCCCTTCCTCGCCGCGTACCAGAGCCGCCACCGGGCGATCCGCGACGAGTTGGCGACGGACCTTGCCGCCCACCTTCCGCAACTCGACGCGACGCTGCAGCAGCTGAGCGACCACCTGCGCGACCTCCTGCGCGGCGTGTCGCTGCTGCGCGAGTGTTCCCCGCAGGTGCAGGCGCACGTGGCGAGCCTGGGCGAGCGCGCGTCGTGCGCGATCCTCGCGGCGCTGCTGGAGGCGCGCGGTCAGCCGGTTGTGCGCCTCGATCCGGTGCAGCTGCTGCTGTGCACCGGCGATCCGCTGTCCGCGACGCCGCAGATGCCGGAAATCTACAAGCGGTTCGCGCCGTTCCGTCAGGGCGACGCGCCGCTGGCGGTGATGCCGGGCTTCTTTGGCGGCGACGCGCGTGGCAAGACGGTGCTGCTGGGGCGCGGCGGTTCGGATTGGTCAGGCGCCATCGCCGCGGCGTCGGTCGATGCCGACCTGCTGGAGATTTGGACGGACGTGGACGGCATCTACAGCGCCGATCCGCGCGTGGTGCCAGAAGCGCGGCCGCTGCCGGAAGTGAGCTTTGACGAGGCGATGGAGCTCGCGCATTTTGGCGCCAAGGTCCTGCATCCCAAGACGATTGCCCCGGCGCGCGAGAAGGGCATCCCCGTGCGCGTCTGCAACACGTTCCGGCCCTCGGCGCCCGGCACGTTCGTGCGCGCGGTCACGCAGCCGTCCAGCCAGCCGGTGCGCGGGATTTCCTTCCTGCAGGACATCGCGCTGCTCAACGTCGCGGGTCCGGGGATGCAAGGCGTGCCCGGTGTGGCGGCGCGGATCTTTGGCGCGATGGCGCAGCGGGACATCTCCGTCGTGCTGATTACCCAGGCGTCCAGTGAGTGCACGGTGTCGTTCTGCATCCGCGAGGTGGACGCTGACCAGGCCGCCCAAGCGCTGCAGGAGACTTTTGACGTGGAGATCGCCGCGGGGCGCGTCGATCCGATTGAAGTGCGCCGCGGGCTGGCGATCCTCTCGATTGTCGGCGACGGCATGCGCCAGCAGGTCGGCACGGCGGGGACGTTTTTCTCCGCGCTCGGCGCCGTGGCGTGCAACGTCGTGGCGATCGCCCAGGGCGCGTCGGAGCGTTCGGTCTCTGCCGTCGTGGAAGCGCGGCACGGCGACCGGGCGATGCGCCACGTGCACCACTGCTTCTTCCAGACGCGGCAGGTGATTGAGCTGCACCTGCTGGGCGTGGGCACCGTCGGTCGGCAGTTCCTGGAGCAGCTGGCGGCGCAGCAGGCGGCGCTGGCGGACAGTCCGACGGAGCTGCGGCTGTGCGGCGTCGCCAATTCCCAGCACATGCTGCTCGATCCCGGCGGCATCGCGCCGCAGCGTGCGCTGGAGCTGCTGGCCAAGTCGCGGGAGCCGGCGGACCTCGCGCGCGTCTACGCGTCCGTGCACGAACGGCTGCCCGACCAGCCGGTCATCGTCGATTGCACCGCGTCAGCTGACATCGCCGCGCAGTATCCGCAGATTCTCGCGGGCGGCCTGCATCTTGTGACGGCGTGCAAGATCGCCAACGCGTCGTCCATGGCGCACTACCGGGCGATTCGCCAGGCGGGGTATCGCCACGGTCGGCGCTTCCAGTACGAGACCAACGTCGGCGCCGGGCTGCCGGTCATCGACACGCTGCGCAACCTGCTGGCGGGCGGGGATCGGATTGTGCGCTTTGAGGGCATCCTCTCGGGCTCGCTGTCCTACCTGTTTGGCCTGCTGCAGGACGGCGTGGCGTTTTCAGAAGCGGTGCATCAGGCCAAGGCGCAGGGCTTCACGGAGCCGGATCCGCGCGACGACCTCTCCGGTCTGGACGTGGCGCGCAAGGTGCTCATCCTGGCGCGGGAGACGGGGAGCACGCTGGAGCTGGCGGACGTGCAGGTGACGGGCGTGCTGCCGGCGGATTTCGACGCGACCGGCGATGTCGACGCGTTCATGGCGCGGCTGCCGCAGCTGGACGACTATTTCCGCGACAAGATCGCCGGCTTGCAGGCAAACGGCGAAGTGCTGCGTTTCATCGCGGCGTTTGATGCCGACGGCTGTCGCGCGGGTGTCCAGGCGGTCGGGCGCACGCACCCGCTGTTTGCCATGCGCGACGGCGCCAATGCGTTCTCCTTTCTTTCCAAGCATTATCAGCCGCGACCGCTTGTCGTGCACGGCTATGGCGCGGGCGCCGCGGTGACGGCCGCGGGCGTGCTCGCTGACGTCCTGAAGCTGGCGACAATCCAGAACAACGCGTGGAGCACGCCATGACGATTCGCGCGTACGCACCGGCCAGCATGGGCAATGTTGCCGCTGGTTTTGATGTCCTCGGTGCGGCTTTTGCGCCGATTGACGGTTCCCTGTGGGGCGACATCGTGGAGGTCGAGCTGGCCGACGCGCCGTCTTTTGCCTGCGTCGGGCCATTTGCCGACCGCCTGCCGCACAATCCCGCCGACAACCTCGTGCTCAAGGTCAAGACGTACTTTGAGGATGCGTGGCGCAAGCCGCTGCCGCCGCTGCGCATCGTGCTGCACAAGCTGCTGCCGGTGTCGTCGGGGCTGGGATCGTCGTCCGCGTCGGCGGTTGCTGCGGCTGTGGCGTTTGACGCGGTCGTGGGCGCGCACCTGTCGCGGGACATCCTGCTGCAGGTCGCCGCGCGGGCGGAGAGCGACGCTTCCGGCGCCGTGCACCTCGACAACGTCGCGCCGTGCCTGCTGGGTGGGCTGCAGTTGTGCGCGGATGGTCGGGCGTTCGCGCTGCCGTGGCCCAAGGAGCTGCTCGTCGCGGTCGCCAGCCCGCAGTTGGAACTCGCCACGCGTCAGGCGCGCGCCGTGCTGCCGCGGGAAGTGCCGCTGTCGCTGGCGATCGGCCATGCCGCCAACCTCGCGCACCTCGTCCACGCGCTGCACGTCCACGATTTGCCAAGCGTCCGCGCCTGCCTGCGCGACCTCATCGCTGAGCCACACCGCGCGTCGCTCGTGCCCGGATTCCGCCAGGCCCAAGCCGCCGCGCTCGCTGCCGGCGCGTGGGGCTGTTCCCTGTCTGGCGCCGGCCCCGCGGTCTTTGCCGTTGCTGAACCCCAGGCCGCCGCCGCCGTCGCCGACGCGCTCATCGCCGGTTTTGCCGCCGTCGGCGTGCCCGCCATCGCCAAGGTCTGCGGCATCGACACCGTCGGCGCGCGGGTCTTGCCCTAAAGGAACCTATGGACGTCGTTTCGACCCGCAATCCGGCGCTTCACGCCACGTTTCGCCACGCGCTGACCGCCAACCTGACGCCCGACGGCGGCTTGTGGATTCCGGCGCGCCTGCTGCCGTTCGCCAACCTGGACGCGCTGCTGGAGCTGCCGCTGGCGGACCGGTGCGCGGAGATCCTCAAGCGCGTCATCGGCGACGAGTTCAGCCACGCCGATCTCGACGCGCTCGCGCACGATGCCTTCAATTTTCCGCTGCCGCTGACCCAGATCGACGAGCAAACGTATGCCCTGGAGCTGTTCCACGGTCCGACGCTGGCGTTCAAGGATTTTGGCGCGCGGCTGTTGGCGCGGCTGCTGCGGCTGCACGACGCCGACACGACGTCCGCGACCCCGCGGATGATCCTGACCGCGACGAGCGGCGATACCGGCGCGGCCGTGGCGCACGCGTTCTGGCGTCAACCGGGCGCGCGCGTGGTCGTGCTGTACCCGCGCGGGCGCGTGTCTGAGATGCAGGAGCGGCAGTTCGCGGCGCTGGGCGACAACGTCCTGGCGCTGGCGGTCGACGGCAGTTTTGACGACTGTCAGGCGCTGGCCAAGGCGTGCTTCAACGACGCGGCGCTGTCCCAGGAGCTGCGGCTGACGTCGGCGAATTCGATCAACCTCGCGCGGATCCTGGCGCAGGTGCTCTACTATTTTGAAATCAGCGCGGCGCTGCGGGGGCGCGGCGTGCGGCAAGCGCCGGTCGTGTCGGTGCCGTCGGGCAATTTTGGCAACCTGTGCGCGGGGCTCTACGCGCAGAAGCGAGGGCTGCCCATCGGTCCGTTCATCGCGGCGACCAACGCCAATCGCACGGTCCCGGATTTCCTCCATGGTGGCGAGTACTTGACAAAGCCGTCGGTCGCGACGCTGTCCAACGCGATGGACGTGGGCGCGCCGTCCAACTGGGAGCGGATCGCCGCGCTGTTTGGCCAGGACCGGGCGGCGATGCAGGCGGCGATGCGGTCGGATTCGGCGACGGACGCGGAGACGCGCGCGGAGATCGCGCGGCTGTGGCAGCTGGGCTGGCTGGCGGATCCGCACGCGGCGGTGGCGTCGGCGGTGCTGCAGAAGCTGCGCAAGCCCGGCGAGCTGGGCGTGTTCCTGGCGACGGCGCATCCGGCAAAGTTCCCGGACGCGGTCGTGGAAGTGACGGGCAGGGCGGTGGAGCTGCCGCCGGAGCTCGCGGCGCTTGTGCACCTGGAACTGCAGGCGGAGCCGCTGGCGAACGACGTGGTGGCGCTGAAGCGGCGGCTGCGGGCGTGAACGCGGCGCGCGCCCCTTCCCGTGCGGCCCGACACCCCGTACCATCGGCGTCCCAGCCCGCACCCGGAGCCGCACGACCATGAAAGAAAAACACCTGCGCATCCGGATTGAACAGTGCCTCGCGCTGTCCAAGGCGTCGAATTGCCCGCGTCGCAAGTTCGGCGCGTTGCTCTTGAACCCCGACCGCAACGTCATCCTCATGGACGGCTACAACGGCGGCCCGCGCGGCGGCGGCGAGCTCTGCGGCGGCGACGTCTGCCTGCGCGAAACCATGGGCATCAAGTCCGGCGAGCGCACGGAAATCGGCTGCCACCACGCGGAGATGAACGTCATCTGCAACGCCGCCGCTTCCGGCGTCGCCACCCAGAACGCCTGGATCATCGTCACCGGCGAACCGTGCATGATGTGCGCCAAGCTCATCCACCACGCCGGCATCGCCCGCGTCATCGTCGTGGACGGCGGCTACGGCGGCGCCAACGGCTGCGAGTACCTGGAAGCGCACGGCGTCGGCGTCCAGCGCGTCGACGGCCCCAAAGATCCGCGCGTTGCGCTGGCCGAAACCGACGCAGGCTGATGATGGCGGTGGCGATTTGGACAGGTTTTGTGCTCCTCATCCTCGCGCTCCTGGCGCTGGATCTGGGCGTGCTCAACAAGAAAGACCACATCATCGGCTTTCGCGAGTCGCTGCGCTGGACGCTGTTTTGGGTGACGATTTCCCTGCTTTTTGCCGGCGCGGTCTTTGCCATCTACCGCTTCCATCTCGGCGGCTTCGGCCTGCAGGCGGGGCTCGAGACCACCGCGCCTGACGCGCTGATGAACTACCTCGCCGGCTACGTGCTGGAATATTCGCTGTCCGTCGACAACATCTTCGTCATTGCGCTCCTCATCAAGGCCTTCAAGGTGCCCGACAACATGCAGCACCGCGTGCTGTTCTGGGGCATCCTCGGCGCGCTGCTCCTGCGTGGGCTGATGATTGGCGCGGGCGCGCTGCTGCTGCACAAGTTCGCGTGGATGATGTACGTTTTTGGCGGCATTTTGCTGCTGACGTCCGCCAAGATGGCGTTTGACAAGGAAGACGCTGAAAAGGACATCGCCGATTCCTGGGTCATCCGCCTCGTTCGCCGCTTTTACACCGTCACGCCCGACTACCGCGGTCACAAGTTCTTTGACACGCACGACGGCCGCCACGCGGTGACGCCGCTGTTTGTCGTGCTGCTGATGGTGGAAACGACGGACGTGCTGTTCGCGGTCGACTCGATTCCGGCGGTTTTCGCGGTGACGCAGGACCCGTTCCTCGTGTTCACGTCCAACGTCTTCGCGATTCTCGGCCTCCGCTCGCTGTATTTTGCCATCGCCGGGCTGCTGCGGCTGTTCCGTTTTCTCAAGGCCAGCCTCGTCGTGTTGCTGGCGTTCATCGGCCTGAAAATGCTGGCCAAGGACTACGTGCACATCGCGTCGGGCTGGTCGCTGCTGGCGATCTTGCTGATTCTCGGCGCGGGCGTGGCGGCGTCTGTTCGGTGGCCTGAAGTCAAAGTTCGCCAAGAGGAAGATTCCAAGTGACGCGCTATCCCCCCACGCAAGAAGGCCTGCGGCAAATGCTCGTGGCCAGCAAGATTGACCTCCCGGAAGACCAGCTCAAGCAGCTCTGGGCGTTTCATCAGCTCGTGCATGCGCGCAATGATGACGGCGACCTGACGCGGCTGCGCGCTTTTGAGTCGATGGTGACGCTGCACTACGTCGATTGCCTGTTCGTTGCGCAGAAGCTCGCCGACAAGCTGCCTTCGCCGCTGCTGGACATTGGATCCGGCGCGGGCTTTCCGGGCATTCCGCTGAAGATCGCGCTGCCGGAGCTGCACATCATCCTCGGCGAAGGGCGCGCGCGGCGCATCCAGTTCATGAATGACGCGATTGAGCTGCTGGGCCTGACCGGCATCGAGACGTGGCACGGCAAGGTCTGGTCGCAGTTTCCGATTCCGGTGCAGGGCACCATCAGCCGCGCGCTGGAGCGCATTCCGGTCACGCTGCAGCGGACGCGGCATTTCGTGCCGCCGGGCGGCCTGTGCGTCTTCATGAAAGGCCCGAATTGCGATGAGGAAATCGCCGAGGCCAAAGCCGCGCTGGGCAACGCGTTCGCGCTGGAGGATGACATCGCGTATCGCCTGCCGATGTCGACCCACGACCGCCGGCTCGTCACGTTCCGGCGGCTGGACGATCCGACCGAGGTGCAGCGGCGGCGCACGCGCGCGATCGACAGCGAGGCCAACGAAGGGTTCCGCACGCTCAAGACGCTGCTCGAGCCGCGCGGCGTGAAGAAGGACGGCACGTGCCTCATCGCCGGCAAGAAGCTGGTGCCAGAAGTGCTGCGCGATTTTCCGCATCGCTGCGTGGAACTCCTGCTGCCGCGGACAACTGAGCACGTGCCCGACGACCTGCCGCCGGAGCTGGCGGTGACGACGCTGGCGCCTGGACTGTTCAATCAGCTGGATGTGTCAGGCACCAATGCGCCGATCCTGCGCGTGCGCGTGGACGAGCTGCGCCCTTGGACGGGCGACGTGCAAGGCTGCGTGCTGGCGATTCCGTTTCAGGATCCTGAGAACGTCGGCGCGGTGCTGCGGACGGCGGCGGCGTTTGGCGTGACGGATGTGATCCTGACCAAGGAAGCGGCGTCTCCGTGGAGCTTCAAGGCGCTGCGGGCGGGCGGTACGGCGGCCCTGCGGCTGAACCTGTGGCGCGCGGGGACCGTGGCGGAGCTGGCGCAGCAGAACGGCGCGCAGCTTGTCACGCTGTCTGCGGACGGCGCGCCGATTGACTCGGCGGTGCTGCCCAAGGATTTCATCCTGCTGCCGGGCGTGGAAGGTCCAGGGCTGCCGGCTGACCTGCGGCCCACGTCGCTGTCGATTCCGATGGCCGGCGGCACGGAGTCGCTCAACGCCGCGACGGCGACGGCGATCGCGCTGTACACGTGGTACGCAAAGGCCGCGGAGTAGCCGCCAGCAGCAACGCCGGCTACCCAGCGATGCGCGCGAGCGCAGAGCCAAGCGTCTTCCGTTCACCAGCGATGCGCGAGAGCGCAGAGCCGACCATCTCGAGTCGTCGAGCGATGCGCGTGAGCGCACAGCCAATCACCGCAGCTCACCCCGCGATGCGCGAAAGCGCAGAGCCCACCAATCCCCAGCAAGCGCCAAGCCAAAAAAACACTTTCCCAACAACGCCCTTCCCAAGCGAGCCCCCCGCGCGAAGCGCGTCGGGTAAGCGCAGCTCACCCTGAGCCACCGTGCCCCCCAACCGGCACCAAGCGGGGCCGAGCACTGCGCGAAGCGCAAGCGCAAGCCAGCATGAACACTTCCACTGTTCCCACCAACAGGGGCCCGAGCCAAGGAAAGGGGAGTCCGAGGGGAAGACCTGCCGCAGGCTGGTTTTCCCCTCGGATCGCGAAAGTCATAGTGAAAAAACCTCACCAAACAAGCTCGCGCACCATTCGCCCCAACCCCAGCCCGCGCGCCAGCGCAAAAAAAGGGCCCCGAGCGCAGCTCCGCCTAATGCGCCTTGCCGTTGAGTTCGTACCCCGTCACGGTCTTCGCCGCGCCCGCGCCCACCGGCAGGAAGGTCACGCGCCCCGACGGATGCGTCTGCGTCACCGCCACCACTTGCGCCGACTCCAGCACCCGCGCGTACTCCGGCGGACTCCCGAGCGCGATGATCTCCGTCTGGAACTGCTTCAGGTTGGCCCGCAGCACGCCGTGGTCCAGATTGGCCGGGTCGGGCAGCAGCAGCCACGCCAGCGCCGGCGTCGCCATCGTCGCGATTCCCGTCGCCCGCACCGGCGTCAGCACCAGCTTGGTGTAGCCCGTGTCCAGGTCGTACAGCGTGATGCCTTCGCTGTCATCGACAAACTTCTCCGTCGCGTCATTGTAGTTTGGCCCCGGCGCCGGCGAATGCACCAGAATCGCCTTGCGCGTCCCCGGCACCAGCAGCGCCAAATCCACGGTCTTGCGCAGAAGCACCGGCGCAATCGTCTTGGTGGCAAAATCCAGCGTCGCCGCCTGCTCGATGCCCGCCGCGGTCGTGTAGAGCAGGGCGGTCTTGCCGTCCTCCGTGATTTGCGCCAGCCCGGCAATCAGGCTCCCCGTCGACAGCACAGTCGCCTCCAGCACCTCCGTCGGGTCCGCCGGCAGCGTCACAATCGCCACTTCGCCGGTGTCGCGCACCACGGCCAGCGCCGCGCTGCCGTCGGGCAACAGGTCCAAATCCGTGGGCGCCGCGTTGAGCGCCAGCGTCGCCAGCTTCTTGCTCGCCAGATGCACCGCATTCAGGCCGTTCAGCCCGCTCTGCCGCACGATGGCCCACGCGCCGTCGGACGTGATTTGGACCTCGCGCTCCGCCGGCTTGTCCAGCGGATCCTTGGAGAGCGCGATCGGCGGCACGATGTCGCCGTCCTGCGCCGTCGCCGGGTGGATGACGCACACGCCGTCGTCCGTCACCACAAACGCCTGCGTGCCATCCTTGCGGTACGCGACGCTCGTCGGGTGGAAGCCCACCGCCAGGTGCGCGACCTCGGGCTTGTCGCCCAGCCGGAACAGCGTCACGTCCTGCAGGCTGCCCGCGGGCTCGCCGGGAATCGGATGCGCGTGGTCGTAGAACGCCACCGCGGAAGTGCCATCGGGCGAGACGATGAGCGTATTGGCGTGCGGGGAAATCGGCAGAAAGTCGATGGTGTCCCCCGTCGCGCTGGACCGCACATACGCCACGTCGTCACTGCCCGCGTTGATGACGAGCACCGCGTCGTGGCCCGGCACCGTCTTGGCGAGAATCGGCCGGTCGCCCACTTCCACGAGCGTGACTTGCAGCGACGCGCCGGAGATTTTCACCAGGTTGTCCGTGCCCGCCGCGGGAATGTAGACAAAGTTGGGACTGCCTTCCGGCGCGCCAAAATCGTAGTCCTTCTCTTTCTCCGGCGGCAGATCGGGCTTGGTGTACACGTCCGCGGCAGCCGAGTCCGTGCCGCCATACTGCGAGTCGGAACTCGCCGCTGAGTCGCCATACGTGACGTCGTCGGAGCTGCCGTTCGCCCCGGACGACCAACTGGTGCCGGTGCCGCTCGACGCAGACGTGCTCCCGCAGCCGCCGGAAAGCGTGGCGATGACCGTGATGCAGATGAAAGTGCTACGCATGTTGCCTCCAGCAGAACGGCGCTTGACGGGCCGTCCGATCCCGATCGTCGATTCAGAACCGCACCGCCGCGCCAAAGCGCAGCATCACGCCATTCAAGCTCAGCGTGCCCAGCTTCAGGTCGCTCGACTGCACGCCCGGCTGCGGCGTGTCGCCCGCGGTCAGGGTCGCATCCTGGTCAAACACCATCTGCCACGCGGTCTCAAAGAAGACGCCAAAAGCCGGCAGCGGACTCTCTTTCTTGGACCAAACGGACGCCGGCAGCAGCAACTCCACGCCCAGACCCGCTTGCACCTGCGGCGACCAGTTCGTCGTCTCCCAGTTGTTCAGCGTCAGCCGCGACTTGGCCGCGCCCACGCCGACGCGCGCGTAGGGCACGAGCCAATTGAGGACGGGGTAGCGGTAGCGGCCGTCGACCGTCAAGTCGTGGCGGCTCAGCGAGGTCGGAAAGCCGTGCAAGCTGGCGTCCGTGCCGGCGTAGTGCCAGCCAAAGCCGATGCGCCAGTTTTCGTTCAAGCCGACTTCACCGCGCAAATTGATGCCGCCAAAGACGCGGCTTTTGGACCACGCGTTGGCGGATTCCGTGTAGCTGCGCAGGCCTTGGCTGGCGACGTCGACGCCGAATTCGATGGCGTGCGCCGACACGGCGCTGAACAGGAGCGTGCAGATGCACGCGAACAGGCTCAGGCGTTTCATGGGGCCTCCGTCGCGCCCGTCAGGGCAAAGCCTTGCAGCATCTTGGCCGAGTCCGTGTCCAGCGCGCCCGTCGGCAGCGCCATCAGCGTGCCCGAGCCATCGCCCGCCGCCCACAGCGCCACGCCGTTCTGGCCCCACGCGGTAATGCCGCCCGCCTGCAGGGACAACTCCATGCTCTGCGCGGTCAGGTTCGTCAGGTCGATGCGCGCCAGCCGCATGCCGCCGGCCACCGCGCCCAGCACCCACATCGCGCCACCCAGCACGCGCACCGACTTCACCGTGCCCATGCCCGAGAGCGCCGTCATCCGGTCATTCTCCGCGTCGTAGGCCGACAGCTGCGAGCCGCTGTGCTGCAGCAGGAACTGGTTCTGCAGCGCCGTCACCTGCGACACGCCCTGCGTCGCCGTCACGTCGTGCACGGCCTTGCCCTTCTTCTTTTCGATGTCCTCGATGTCCACGCGCTGGAGCACGGCCAGATTGTCGCCCCACAGCAGCGCATGCGGTTTGCCGTCCGCGCCGAGGTACGGTTGGATGTGGCGCGACTGCGTCGACAGCGCAATCGACGTCCCCGTGCCCGTCGTTGGATCCAGCAGGGAAACCAGGGCCGCGCCCGCGTGCAGCGTCAGCACGCGCAGGCCCGCGGTCGTGTCCACAAGCGCGATGTCCGTCGGCTGCGGCCCCGAAGCGATTTGGTCCAGCGAGACCGTCAGATCCGCGCCGGCGAGGTCAATCGAGATGTGCACGGCGTCATTGGAACCCGTCGCGATGAGGTACAGGTTCACGCTGCTCCCCGTCACCCGCGCGAGCGTCCGCTTGGGCACGATGCCCGCAGCCGCGCCCGCAGTCGCCAGCGGCACCACAAGCGTGCGCGTCCCCTTGGGACCAAAATCGGCGATGCCCAGCGCGGAGGTCGTCTCCATCCACGCCAGCCGGTGCGTCCCGTCCGGCAGCGTCAGCGGCGGCGTCAGGTAGGCTGCCAGCGGCTGCGTGGAAATGCCGGCGATCGTCGCGGTCTGCACTTTGCGCGGCGTCGCCGCCAAATCGACGAGCGCCAGTTCGGCGGCAATCACCAGCCCGGTCTGCGCTGCGCCCGGCGCGTGGAAAGCCAGCGCGGTTTGCGAATCTTCCGACAGCGACAGCCCGGAGAACGCGGTGTTGAACTGCAGCAGCTCGGCATCGCCCGTCGCGCCAAAGATCGCCAGCTTCTGATGGCCTTTCTCAAACGCGGCGTCGAGCAGCAACAGCGCCTTGCCATCGGGCGTCAGCACCTGCGCCATCGGCGTCACCGGCAGCGGCGTCGCGTCCTGGGCGATCTCGCCGCCCGAGTCGTGCAGCCGCGTGACGCGATGCCGCCCGCTGTCCAGGAACAGCAGCGCATCACCGACCTCAACCGGTGGGCTCAAGTGCAGGGCGCGCGTGAACGCGGGATTGCCGTCAATGCAGCCGGGCAGCCCGCCCAGAAACAGCGCGGAACACAAAAATCGGACGCAAACGACAATCGTTGCGCGCGGCAGGTGGGTCATGGCGGACCTCGATCTCCGGCATAACGCCGAGGTGATGGTCCGCACCGTAGCAACTGTCCGCGGCGTTATGCAAACGGCGGCGTCACTTTTCTGTCATCGCCGGAACGGCTAGGGAAAACGCTTGCTTTCGAGGCGATCCGTGAACGCGTCGAGGACGCGCGAGCCCGCCTCACCAAGTAGGCCACTCAAGCGCTGACTGACGTTGCGCGATGGCTCAAACTTCACTTCAAACAAGTCCGCGTCTTTTGCCGTCGTCACCAGCCACGCATCGGACGTCTGCAGCGTGTCACACAGCCCGAGCGCGAGCGCCTGCTGACCGTACCAGTGTTCGCCGGTCGCGACCTTGGCGATGTCCAGCCCGGGCCGCTGCGTATGGACAAAATCCTTGAACAGCGCGTGCGTCTCTTCCAGCTCTTCGCGGAATTTCTCGCGACCCTTCTCCGTGTTCTTGCCCAGCACGGTCAGCGTGCGCTTGTATTCGCCCGCCGTGTGGAGCTCCACGTCGACCTGATGCTTCTCCAGCAAGCGGTGAATATTGGGAATCTGCGCCACGACGCCGATCGAGCCGAGAATCGCAAACGGCGCGGCGATAATCTGATCGGCGGTGCACGCCATCATGTAGCCGCCGGACGCGGCGATCTTGTCCACGGCGACGGTCAGCTTGACGCCGCCTTCGCGCACGCGGGCCAACTGCGACGCGGCCAGACCGTAGCCATGCACCACGCCGCCCGGGCTCTCCAGCCGCAGCAGGACTTCATCGCTCGCCGTCGCGACGGCCAAAACGGCGGTGACTTCCTCGCGCAGGGTCGTCACCGCGGACGCGCGCAGGTCGCCGTTGAAATCCAGCACGAACACGCGGCGGCGAGCTGATCCCTGTTTTTCCTGCAGTTTCGCTTCGTTCTTGTCCTGCTTGCGCAGCGCCTTGAATTCCTTGCCGGACAGGATCGCCGCTTCCAGGGACCGCTGCAGCCCACGGAGCCGGCGGTTGAGCTTGCGCACTTTCAGGTGCTCGTGCGTGCTGGGCGCCGCGCGCATCGTCGCGCCGGCAATGCGCGCAATGACGACGAGGATCACGGCCAGAACCGTGACGGACTTGGCCAGGAAGAGCCCATACTGGGTAAAGAACTCATGCATGAGCGCGCGCCTCGGCTGCGGAGATTGGCAAGATAGGACGCCCTGGCAGGCGCGGAAGCACCCTGGACCCTTCAGTCCAGGTGGGTGCCAGTGTCCAGTTCAGTCAGTCCTACTGGCATGTGCAGAACACACGGTAGGCATGGACATTCCCGGACGAGCCCAGCTCCCTGTTGTAATCATACGGTCCCGGGGCATTTCCCGCGACCGCCAGAGCAGCTTCAGGATCGCACAACCCGCCCACGGATGCCACTGGAAACCGCACTGCAGGTGTTGCCTTCACGTTTTGCGGCGCAGCAGACAGCCACAGCCGAGGGCAAACAGCGCCAGCGCCCACAGCCCGGCCAGCCGCGCTTGCAGGGGTGAGCGGCTGAACCGCAACGGCTCCGGCAGCGGCGGCTCCGGCGGCAACGGCCGGTGTTGCGCGGGTTCGTTCGTCGCGCAGGTCCCCTGGTTCGCGCACGCCTCGACCAGCGCCGGCAGCAGTTTGGGTGGCGCATCGTGCGGATTGTGCAGCGCGGGGCAGAGCAGGTGCAGCGTTTGCGCGTCGCCGGTCAGCGACGTGTCGACGCCAGTGCCCGGAAACTGCCACATGCACGGCTCGTTGGCCGCCGCCGGGTGCAGCGCATCGCGCAGAAAACGCGGCCCGCGCGACGGCTCTTGCGGCACTGCGACCGTCACGCGCGTCGGCGCACCTGCGCGCACGGGAATGCGGAGCTCAAAGGGCGCGAACGGCGCATCCAGCGGCAACTGCGCCGGCATGGAACGGCCGACAAAGGGCGCGGGCGTGTCTCCAGGCCCCGGCGCGCGCGTGATCGGCCGACAGCGCACATCGCCGCCACCCAGCAGGCAGATTTGCGTCCCCGCGAGGTCCAGCCGCGAGGCAAACGGCGTCGCACCCGTGATCGCAGCTTCCGACCGCACCAGCGCCAAAGTTCGCATCCCGGCCAGCCGTCGCTGCGGCAGGAACGCACCGGTCGCCTCCGCCACCGCCGGCGCGTTTTCCCCGCGCAGCTCCGTCAGGACGTGCGGCCAGCCCATGCCGTTGGCTTCCGCTGCGGCCGCGACCCGTTCCGCCGCTGTCCACGTCACCGCCACGTGCCCCTGCCGCCAGTAGGTCAGCACGGCGACCAGGAGGAGCGACGCCACCGGCAGCGGCCGCCAGCGCGCCAGACGCGGCGCAATCGCCAACGCCGCCGCGCCGAGAAACGGCAGGGCGTAGCGCGCGGTGAACTGGTGCGTCAGCCCCGTTGCGAGCCACGTCAGCGCGCCCACGATGCTCAACTGCACGACCGGCTCCAGGCGGCGCTGCGGCCAGAGCAGCAACCACAGGAGCGGCGCCCCAAGCAGCGCAAGCCCGTAGCCCGGATGCGCCCGCGCGGCCAGCCACAGGAGCTCCCACGCGCGGGGCGAATAGAGCAGCGTCGTGGCCAACGGCACGGTCAGCGTCAGCAGCGCGCCCCGCCGGTGGCCGCGCTGCCAGGCGAGCGCGGCGAGGGTCCAGGCCAGCGGCCACGCCATCGTGTGCAGGTCAACGGCAACGCCGAGCACCGCGCCGGTCAGCAGCCAGAGCGGCAGCGACGGCCGGTCCAGCGCCGCCAACCCCAGCGCGGTCGCAAGCAGGCAAAATGGCGACAGCGCGGTCGGCGGCACAAGGACCACCGGACTCGTCAGCAGCGTGACGCTCACGAGCACGGCCAGCGTCGCCAACGGCTGCCGATCGGGCGACGCGCGGTGCGGCAGGATCGCCACCATTGCGCCGCCGGTCAGCAGCGCGAGCGCGACGCCCAGCCACAGCGGGGACGCCACGGTCCGCCCCAGCACCAGAAGGTCCAGCCAGGACGCACCCAGGTGCACGTCGCGCAGGCTGGACATCGCGCCGGCGGTGTCGCAGCGGCCCAGATCGAGGCAATCGCGGGTCATCAGCAGGTCGTGGAGCGCATCGGGATGCACCGCGTCCAGCGGCCACGCCAGCGCCAGGAGCGCGGCGACGGCACAGGCGAGCAGGAGCGTGCGCGGCACGTGCGGCAGGTTCATCGCGGTATCCGTCTCCGGCCGATGCAGCACCGGCGAATCGGCGCCTGGGATCGGCTACGGTCGCGTGCGCGCCAGGAGCCACGTCGGCAGCGCCTCGCGGAAATCATCCGTGAATCCGGGAATATGACCGCTGCCCGCCATCTGCCAGTGCTCGACGGCGATGCCGTTCGGGCAGTTCAGGTACTGCAGGCGATCGGTCTCCGCGCCCGCCACGTTGAGGTCGTAGTCCGCCTTGCCCGCCGACGTCGCGCTGCCGCTGCACCCGTCGCGATCGAGCCACTGCTGGATGCTGCCCTGGGCGCTCGGATACGTCGCGCCGGTGAACCCGGCGATCTGGATGGTGCCGCCGTCGTAGCTGATCGTCGCGTCCTTGGTGCCGTGGATGTGCAGGACGTTGACCGCCTTGGGCTTGCCGCACGCGGTGGCGTCCGGGTTTGTCGCGCCGGCGATGACCGCGATGGCGGTGACCTTCGCGGACAGCTCGCACGCCAGGCGGTAGGCCATGAAGCCGCCGTTGGAGTGCCCGACGACGTAGACACGCGCCGGGTCGACGGCCAACTTGGCGATCGCCTCGTCGATGAGGCCGCCCAGGTACGCGACGTCGTCGACGTTGACGTGGCCGAAGTCACAGCACGCCGGCGTGGCGTTCCAGAACAAGCTGCCCGAGGGATCGCGCGTGCCATCCGGTGCGAGCGTGACGAAGCCGTATTGGGTAGCGCGGGCGGCGACGCCGAGGAAGGCGCTCTGGACGCTGCCGCTTGCGCCGTAGCCGTGGAGGACAAGGATGAGCGGCCATTTCTTCTGCGGGGTCCAATCGTCCGGAACGGTCACGTCAACGGGACGCGCGCCGCCAACCGTCTCAGTGGCCTTGGCCGGCAGTGCAGTCGCATCCGTTCCCGCTGCGGCATCCGTCGCATCCGCGCCCACGGTGTCCGCGGCAACGGTCACGTCTGCAGCCACGTCCGTTTCAGTGGTCGTCGTTGTGCTCGTGCCGCAGGCGGAGAGCGCCGTCGCCACCAAAATTGCCAGCCTGATTCGCATCATTTCTTCCCCTGTTTGGCCACCCCGACGTGGGCGCGTACGGTGCGGTTGAATCGCCCGGCCGTCAAGGGAAACCTGCGGCGTCAACGCGCAGCGTGCGCGGCTTTCCGTCCCGCATGACCGTTCGGAAGAACGTCAGCGCGCTTAGTTGCAGTCGGTCGCGCAGCTTCCGGAGAGGCACTTGCTGAGCGTGTCAAAGCACGTCGCGCAACCCGCGGCGAGCGTGCCGACGATGGGCCCCGGGCCGCAGTTGCCGCCGCCGTCCTGGCTGGCAGTGGCTTGGCACTTGCACATGCCGGCGTAGAGGCCAGCGCAGACCGACGCCGGATCTTCCTTTGTCTGCCACTCGCTGCCGACGCACGCCGCCATTTCCGTGTCGCAATGCGCCTTGAGGCAGATGCCGCACTTGCCATCGGGGGCGCCGGTGCAGACCGCGGTGATGTCTCCGCCCATCGCAGTGTCGCTGGGGGTGGTGTCACTGGGCGTGGTGTCGCCCGCAGAAGTGGCGTCGGTGCTGCCCGAGGTGGTATCGGTCGGCGTGCCGTCGCTCGCCGCCTTCGTTCCGCAACCCACAACAAGTGCCAAAGAAATCAAAGCAATACGTCGCATGTTCCGTTCCAGTTCGCGCAAGAAGGGCGCGATGATCGCAAATCCTCAGCGCGCTGCCGAGGCGGGTCAAGAAATTCGCGCGATTTGCGTCCCGTGCGCGCCTTGCGCTCGACCGCGACTTGTGTTCCGTTACGCGGTGATGACGCCTTCGCAACACCGCGCAGAACTAGCCGTCGACATCGCGCTCGCTTGGCTGCTTGTGTGGTTCCTGTACCGTGCCGGGCTCCACGTGTCGCTGCAGTCGGCGATGGTCTGGGCCGGTACCTGGCACGACTTGACGTGGACCGCGGTGGCGACGCTCGCCGCGCTGCTCTTCAGTTGGCGCTGGCACTGGACTGGGGTGCTGCTGACGGTGCCGATCCTGACGTTTTGCGTCGTCGATGCGCGCGCTTACGCCATCCTGCTCGCGGCGTTGCACCAAGGCGTGGACCAGACCTGGGTGCGCGACGCGTATCTGTCGGGCGAACTGCTGGCGGTCGACGCCAATACCCAGCCGAGTGACGTCGCGCTGATCGCCGGTGCGCCGCTGCTGCTGCTGACCTTGCGCTGGCTGCCCGCCGGGCGCGCGCGCATCCGCCCGGGACTCGTGCTCGCGCTCGTGGGGCTCTTTCTGGTGGTGCCGCTCCTGGCGCCGGCGCGGACGGCGGAATGGCCGGCGGATACAGTGCAGAATCCCTTTGGCCACCTAATGTTCCACGATCCGGAGCTCGCGGTCGCTGGGTTTCCCATCGGCGATCCGCTGCCCGCTGACGTTTCGCCGACGCTGGCAATGCGGATGACCGACCCGCGACTGGCGGACCAAGCGCCCGTGCGGAAAATCCTGCCGCCACAGCCAGATAAGCCATGGAACGTGGTGTGGATTATCATGGAGTCGACGGGGACGCGCTATTTTGAGGGCGAGACGTTCCCGGACAACCCGCCGATGCCGACCCTGCGCAAGCTGGCGGACGAAGGCTGGTACCTGGCGCATCACCAATCGCCGTCCAACTCCAGCGCCACGAGCATTTTTGCGATGCTCAGCGGGCTGATTCCGTCGCCGCAGATGCAGATGTACAGCATCCTTCCGGACAACTACATTCCGGCGCTGCCGCGGTATTTTCCCAAGAATTACGAGAAGTTCCTGTACACGCCGGGCAAGCTCTCGTACTTCTTTCCCAAGCCGTTCCTGGAGCATTCAGGGCTGACGGAGCTTGTCGGTTTTGCCGAGTCGACCGTCAAGACCGTGCCGCTGGGCGAGGGGCTCTGCAAGGACGAGATCGAGGTCATGACGACGTTCCTGCAGCGGTTGGAGCGCGCACATGAGCCGTTCCTGGGCATGTACTACAGCTACGTGCCGCATTGGCCGTACACGGACTACGGCGCGGCGACGCGGCGCTACACGGACGGGCGGCGGATCGCCCAGTACCACAACAGCCTCTACCTTCTGGACACGCAGATCGCGCGGGTGATCGAGCAGTTGCGCAAGCAGGGCGTGCTGGATCGCACCATCCTGGTGCTCACCGGCGATCACGGCGAGGCTTTTGGCCAACACGCGCGCAACTGGGCGCACGCGCGCGGGAGCAACCGCGAGAATTTTGAGACGCCGGCGGTGCTGTGGCAGCCCAAGCTGTTCACGCCGCGGCGGATTGAGCAGCAGACGCAGCACATCGACCTGGTGCCGACCGTGCTCGACGCGCTGCGGATTCCGTACGACGAGGCGCTGCTGCAAGGCGAATCGCTGTTCCAGGACCACTGGCGGCGCAAGGTGGAGTTCTTCTGGGCCAACGAGGGCATGGTGACGGCGCAGCGCGAGGACGGCATCAAGATGTCCTGGTCGCCGATGGACAAGCGCTGCCGGGTCATGAACTTGCGGACGGATCCGGCGGAGGCGCGGCCGCTGCCGTGCGGCGATTATCCGGAGCTGCTGGGCATCCTGAAATGGTTCCGGGACGACCAACTGGCGCGGCTGCCGGCCTACAGCGAGGCGGTGCGCACGCGCCAGCCGTTCCATGGTCACGCGGTTCCGTAGCGCTCAATCTTCCGGCATCTTGCCGGTCGGCAGGCCAAAGCGCTCCGCCGCGCCCATGTCCGACCCGCGCTGCACGGCACCTTTGCCAAAACGCTCGCGCAGGCTGTCCAGCGCGCGGTCCAGCTTGTCGTTCTTCTTGCGCTCGGTCTCGCCAAACAGCAGGCCCTGGATGGGCGCCGATTCCGGCCGCAGGTCGTACGCCGTCACGCCGATGAGCCGAAAGCGCTGGTACAGGTCAAAATGGCCAAGCAGCTTGCACGCTTCGTCGTACAACACGGCGCTGCTGGTCGCCGGCGGTCGCAGCACCACTTGCCGCGTCAGGCTCTGGAACTTGTCCGTCTTCAGCTTCACGCGCACGCCGCCCGCGCGCAGTCCAGCCCGCCGCAGCCGCCGCGCCACGCGATCCGCCGCGCGCAGCAGGTAGGGCGCAATCGCCGCGCGCCCTGAGACGTCCACGTCCAGCGTCTCTTCTGAACTGATGCTGTGCGCCTCGCGATCGGAGACCACCGGCCGCGGGTCGTCCGCATGCGCCAGCGCATACACGTGCACGCCCAGCGAGCCCAGCCGCTGCTTGAGCCAGAAGGGGTCCGCCGCCGCCACGTCGGCAATCGTCCGCAAATCCAGGTTGCGCAGCTGTTCTTCGCCGCGCTTGCCCACGCCCCACAGGCGGGAAATCGGCAGCGGCGCCAGGAACGCGACCATCTCCTCGGGCGGCACGATGAGCAGACCGTCCGGCTTGCGGAAATCGCTCGCCACCTTGGCCACGTACTTGCAGCCGGACACGCCCACGGACACGTTCAGCCCGCCCGTCGCCAGCTTGACCGCCGCCTTGACGTTGCGCGCCACGACTTCCGGCGCTCCCAGCAGGCGCTCCGATCCGGTCAAGTCGACAAACGCCTCGTCCAACGACAGCGGCTCGATGTGCGGCGAGAAATTGCCGAAGACCGTCATGATTTGCTCGGACACTTCCGCGTACCGCTGCATCCGCGGTGGCACGATGATGGCCTGCGGACAGCGCCGCTTGGCCTCGACCATCGGCATCGCGCTGCCCACACCATACGGCCGCGCCTCGTAGCTCGCCGTCGACACGACCGAACGCGGATGATCCACGCCGATCAGCAGCGGCTTGCCGCGCAGCTGCGGATTGTCGAGCTGTTCAACCGACGCGTAGAAAGCGTCCATGTCCGCGTGAAGGATGGTCCTGAGCCAGGCCATGGCACTGCCGAAGCGACGCTATTTGCCGCAGAAGCTCGATCCGGTGGGCGCGTTGCCGCTGATGTAGCAAGGCGTGATGCACCAGTCGCCGCTGGCCTGCCACATCTTGCCGCCGTTGGGGTCGCTGGGCGTCTTCTTGCCGAGGCACGCATCGCCGCTCTGGTAGCACGTGGTCACCGCCGGGCCTTTGCCGCCGATCGCCTGGTTGGGCCAGTTGATCTTGCCCACGTACCACATGTCCAGCGCCTTGAGCTCAATGCCGCCACCCGCGGGCTGATCCGGATGCGGCTGGTTGTACTCCGCCGCCAGCGTGCCGCACACATACACCCGGACGATCGCCCACGAGTGGCCAAGGCCTTTGTCATTCCAGTAGTGCACGCCAAGCGCGTAGGTGTGCGGGTCGGTCATCGTCCCTTCGGGCTCGGGCAGACTGACGTTCTCCGGACCGGCGCCATCGGTGTCGTCCAGATCCAGCTTGGGCGAAGCCTGATCCGTCGAAGCCATTCCCCAATGCGGCGTCGGCACCCACCAGAAGCAGTCAAACGTCGTGTCAAACCACGGATCCGGGTCGCCATCGCAGTCGATATCCGGCTGATTGGCCAGCTGGTGCGCGAGGTGGATGTCAGCATCTGCGCCCACGTTGTCGGTCTCGTCGGCGTCCTGCGGCGTGTGCCAGAGCAGCTCCGCGTGCAGGCAATCGGACGGCGTGACAATCACGGTCGAGCAGGCGTCGGTGCAGGAATTGACGCCCTTGTTGTCCGTCACGCTCAGGCAAAATTCGTACGTACCCGAGGCGTTTGTCACAAACGTCGTTTCGGCTGAACTGGAATTCGGCACGAACTTCTGCGTCGACCCGACTGGCTGCTTCTTGGCCGTCCATTTGTACTTGGCGATCGATCCGCCGCCCGGCGCCAGCGAATTGGACCCGGACAGGTGCAGCACGGTTTGCGGCACGACCTCCTCGCCTTCCTTGATCTTGACGATCGCCTTGGGGCAAGCCGACGTCACGCCCACGCCCGTGAGCTTGGTCTGCTTGGGATCGGCGTTGGAATCGACCTCCAGCAGCGCGATGTCGCTGACCAGCGTCCCGCTCACCTCCGCGCTCAGCTCGGACGGCGTGTAGGTGGCGTGCAGCTTGTAGCTGCCGTTGGGGGCGATCGCCAGCGGCGCGTCCGTGCTCGGCGTCGCGTCCTTGCCAAAATCCAGGGCAAACGCCGGATTGGCGCCGGCCAGAAGGCGAATCGACGTCACGCCCAGCGGCGCGCTGCCGCAATTCTGCAGGTCTACGCCCTGCGCGCCGATCTGCCCCAGCACCACGGCGCCAAAAGCGACCTCCGGCGACTGCAGGATCTTCAGGCACGGGACATTCGCGTTCGCGGTCAGCTGCACTTTGGCCAGCGGCGTCGACGTGTCATTGGTCTGGATTTCAACCGTGCCGCCTTTGGGCAGCGTATCCGTCGCGGCGAAGGTCACGCTCCACGTCGCCGTCTTGCCGGGAGCGAGCGAGAGCGGCGGCTTCACGTCAAACGCGCCCGGGCTCGTGTGCGTCACGCCGTCCGCGAGGCTGAGGGCAAAGCCCGCATCGGCGTTCAGGTTCACGCGGCTGACCACAAGCGGCGCGTCGCCGGTATTGAGCAGCGAAATGCTCTGCGGATCGGCGGTCTTGCCGGTCAGGACGTGGGGGAAATCGATGCTCTTGGGCGCCAGCGTCAAGCTCGGCTTGCCCAACTTGGTGCTGAGCGAGAAGCAGAGTCCCGCGGCGGGCAGCCCAGGATCGCCGGACGCCTTGATGCAGACTTTGGCGTCGTGCGTGCTCGCATCGAGCTTCTTGAAGTGAATCTTGAAGCTCTCCGACGTCACCGTGTTGGGCCAGTCGCCGCCCGCGGGCACGATCGGCTGCCATTTGTCGGTCATCAGGTTGCACGGCGTGCCGTCCGCCGCGGCGCAGGAATACGCGTTGCTGCTGTCCTGCGGCGTCAACGTGATGTCAGACACCCGCAGCACTGCCGCGGTCGTCACGGAGATCGTGTTGTTGATGTGGAATTCCAGATCCAGCGCCTCGCCGATCTTGAGGCCGCCAACTTGCACGTCGACGCTGTTCTGGTCAGCGATTTGGCGCGCGGGCGTCACGAGGCGGACGTCGGCCTGCGCGCGGCAGTCCGTGCGATCGCCGCCGTTCAAGCAGGCTTCAAGCGCCGCGGAAGTATTTGCTTTTCCTGAGCAGCCCATGGCCATCGCCATGCCAACTGCCAACCAGCCAAACCGTTCGAGCCGCATTCTGGGGTCCTCCGCGTCAGGTTTCATCGTGCGGGAAGCCTTGCCCCGATGCAAGCTGAACCCTTCAGCCCGGCGGCTCCGCCGGCAACTCGAGCGGCGGCTGTCCCGCCTTCACCCGCATGCCGTTCACCGCCGTGTTCACCGCTGGCACCCGCAGCAGCCGCAATTCCAACCGCCGGAGCACCGGCACGTCCACCAAGATAAGACCAATCAGGATCATGAGAAGCCCCTGACCAGGTACGCCCGGGAGCGCCAGCACCACGCCGAGCGCCATCAGCACCACGCCGCCGATTCGCTGGGCCCAGCGCCGCGGCCCCGACAGGGTGCGTTTGTCGTGGGCGCAGAAGTGGTCGGCGGGCAAATAGACGAGGAACTGGCGCGCGATGACAAGCGTCAGGATGGAGATGGCAATCGCTGACAGAATCCAGCCAATCTTGCGCAACGCGGCCCCGTGCGGCTTGAAAGGCGCCGCGGCGGGTAGCATCATGGACGGGACGCAGCCCAATCGGCAAGCCCGCTTGCTGCGGGGCAGGGCGGCGACGAGGTTCATCGTGAGCGACACGGCGGAAAAGGGCAGCGCGGGAATGGCGATGGCGGCGGATCGACGGCGTCGCGGGTTGCCGCTGCGCGTTTGGTGGGCTGCGCTCCTCGCGACGCCGCTGCTGGCGTGCGGCGGCGTTGAAACCCGCGCAGAGCCGGCGTTGGAATCGGCCGTCGATTGTCCGGCAACCCATGAATTGACGTTGCAAAGCTGCGCGGGGCCAGCATCGGTCGGCTACGGCTCGCTGCCGTCCAAGCCGCTGGAGTGGGGCGCGACGCGTGCGGGCGCCCTGTACTTTGGCCGGCTCGTCTGTCCCGGTGGCGGCCTCGCGATGACGGAGCGCGCGCAGTCGGGGACGTTGCCCTCGCTGGAGGGTGTGGAAGCGTGGGAAGTCCGGTGCCCGGGCGACCAGACACCGCGGATCTGGTACGCAACGCCGCGCAAGTGCGGCAATCCGTGTCCGCCCGACGGCCTGCGCGTGATTCCGCAGTCGGCGCTGCAGCGCTACATCGCGTCCGTGGAGGCGTTTGACGCGGGCAACACCAAGCTCGCGCTGCAGCGGATCGACGAAGCGGTTGTGCTCGCGCCGCCCAATGAACTGCTGACGCTGTGGAAGGGGACGATGCTGGAGCAGTCCGGTCGGCCGCTGGAGGCCGTGGCGTACTATGAAGCGGCGGTGCGGATGAATCCGGACGAGCCGTCGCACAAGCTCTTCCTCGCGCGGGCGCAGCGTGCGGCCGGCCACGAGGCGCCGTACCGATCGGCGGTGGATGACCTGCTCGCCAAGCTGCCGTCCGGGCATCCGTTGGTGCCAGAGCTGCAGTGCCTGAAGGCCGAACTGCTCGCCAAGGATGGCAAGTCGGCGGAGGCGCAGGCGCTCGCGACCCAAGCCTGCCAGAACAGCCACGCCGATTGCTGCCCGGGCAAGTGAACGTCGCCCCCGGCGCTATTTTGCCGCTGGCGCCACGACCCGCTTCAGCTCAAAGACCTTCGCGTCGCTTGGCTTGCCGTCGGCGAACGTGCCCCATTCTTCATGCAGGCTGTTGCCGTCCAGAAACGTCAGCGTCGCGCTGTGCATGTGCATGTCTTTCTTGGGATTGATGCCCGCGCCGCCGGCGAACTGGAACGCGATTTTCTTGTCGTCCGCGCTCTTGTCCGCCTTCATTTCCGGCTGGTTGCCCGCCGCGCAGTAGTGCGTCAAGTGGATCTCCTTGCCGTGCAGCGTGTAGACCGTGACCATCTCATGGGGCGCGCCGGGAAACAGCGTCTCCACGACCGCGCTGCCATTGGCCGTCACCTTCCACGACGACGCCACGCCGCCTTCACCGCCCGCCATCGTCCAATCGCCGGCGAGCGACTTCAGCTTCTCAAACGCCGGCGTCGTCGGCCGTTCGCCCTTGGCCATTTCGCTGGCATGCGCCGTCGCAGTCATCGTCAGCAGGGTCACAAGCATCGTCAGCAGTTTCATCGCGTTCTTCTCCGGTTGCACGTCCGGAGGCGAGTCTCGCTGGCGGCGCTGCGGACGTCAATCGGCCCGCGGCATCACGTTGGCCAGCCCCAGATCGCCGTTGTAATGCGCCTTGACCCGTGGATTCATGATCTTGAACCAGAGCGGCGGCACATAGGCGATGAGCAGCATTGTCGCATATCCGGCGGGCAGTTCCGGCGCCGTGTCAAAGTGCCGCAGCGACTGGTACGAACGCGATGGATTGGCGTGGTGATCCGCGTGCCGCTGCAGTTGGTAGAGGAAAAGGTTGGTGACGCGCCGGTTGCTGTTCCAGGAATGCTCCGGCTGGCAGCGCTCATACCCGCCGTCGGGGCGCTTCTTGCGCAGCAAGCCGTAATGTTCAATGTAGTTGACGACCTCCAGCATCGACGAGCCGTAAATCGCCTGAATCAGCAGCAGCGGCACGATTGTCGCGCCGAGCCACGCGATGAGGCTTGCCCAAATGACGACGGTCATCGCCCACGACTGCAGGATTTCATTGCGCCAGTGCCACGCGGGCAGGCCGTGGCGCGCGAGGCGCTCGGTTTCAATCCGCCAGCCTGAGACGATGCCGCCCCACGTCGTGCGCGGGTAGAACTGCCAGAAGGACTCGCCGTAGCGGGACGACGCGGGATCCTCGGGCGTGGCGACGCGCTTGTGATGGCCGTAGTTGTGCTCGATGCAAAAGTGGCCGTAGCCGGTGGGCGCGAGCGCGAGTTGCGCGAGAAAGCGTTCGACGCGGTTGGATTTGTGGCCCAGCTCATGCGCCGTGTTGATCGACACGCCGGTCACAAGCGCCAGTGAGAACGCGACGCCCAGGTAGTCAAACCAGCCAAGGCGATAGGCGACGACGGCCTGCGCGGAGGCGATGAGCGAGACGAATTCAGCGAGGACGGCGAAGCGAACGATCCAGCGGTAGTAGCCGTCGTGCTCCAGCGCCGGCACCGCGCTCTCCGGCGGATTGCTCGTGTCATCGCCCAGCAGGTGGTCCAGCACCGGAATTGCGACGAAGATGACGAGAAGCGCGAACCACCAGAACAGCCGCAGCCCGGTGACCTGCACAAGCTGGATTCCGATGGCGGGCAGCAGCATCGCGACGAAACCGAGCATCCACAAGTAGCGCTTCTTGTCGCGCCAATCCGTCACGGCTACGGCGGTCTGCGGGATGGACTTGAGCATGGCGGACTCCTGACGGTGTGTCTCCCCGTCAGTCTGCCAGCTGTTGAATAAGAGTCAATAGTGAATTTCCGCCTGTCAGCCGCCGTTCTTCCACGCCAGCCACACGCGCTGCTTCTCTTCCAGCCGCTGCCATTCCGCCCACAGGTCGTCGCGCGCCTGAGCCGCCGCCGTCTGCGCCGCGATGGCCGCCTGCAGCTTGGCGTAGTCCGCGGTGATGTCGCCGTCCGCCAACCGCGCTTCCGCCGCCACCACGCGGTCTTCCGCCGCTTCAATCTCCGCTTCCATGCCGGTCAGGCGCTTCTCTTCGGCAAACGTCAGCTTCGGCGGCGCATCCGTCTTTGCCACTTGCCGCACGGCCGCCGCCACGGGCGCGCTCGTCACCTTCTGGTTCTTGCGCGCCTGCAAATCGCTCCAGCCACCCGCGTGCAGCGTCGCGGTGCCGTCGCCTGGTACGTCGATAATCGCCGTGCACACGCGGTCCAGGAACGCGCGGTCATGGCTGACGATCAAGGACGTGCCAGGCCACGCCAGCAGCGTCTCTTCCAGCAGTTCCAGCGTCTCAAAATCCAGATCGTTGGTCGGTTCATCCAGCACCAGCAGGTTCATCGGCTCCTGCAGCTTGCGCGCCAGCAGCAGGCGAAACCGTTGACCGCCGGACAGCGTCGCTACCGTCTGGCGCAGATCGTCAAATTTGAAGAGGAACTGCTCCAGGTACCCGGCGATGTGCATCTTGCCCGTCGGCGTCGTGACCCATTCCGTCCCCGCGGGAGAGCCAGCCTCGCGCACCGTCCATGTCTGCTCCAGCCCTGAGCGCTGCTGGTCGATCTGCATCACCTGCGTCGTCGCCCCGCGCGTCACGGTCCCCGCCAGCGGCGGAATTTCACCCAGCAGCGTCCGCAGCAGCGTCGTCTTTCCCGCGCCGTTGGGCCCCACGATGCCGATCCGCTCGCCGCGCGTCACAAGCAGCGTCAGATGCTGGATGACCGTCTTGTCCGGCCAACCGACGCGCAGGTCCTTGGCGTCCACCAGCACCTTGCCCATCCGCTCCAGCTGGAACATCGGCAGTTGCAGCGGTTTTTCCACGTCCACAACTTCATTCACCGCCGCGCGCGCCCGCTCCATCCGCGCCTTGGGCTTGCACGACCGCGCCGCCGGACTTGTGCCCAGCCACGCCAGCTCCGCCCGCAGCCGCTGCCGGCGATTGCCTTCCACGCGCTCTGCCTGACCGTCTTCGTCCAGCCGCGCTTGCAGGTAGTCCTGGAACGAGCCCTCGTAGGATTTCAGCTTGCGGTGCCGCAGTTCCACGATCCGGTCCACGACCTGGTTGAGGAAATAGCGATCGTGGGTCACGAGCACCAGCGCGCCCGGCAGCGCCCGCAGCTCCGCCTGCAGCCAGTCCGACGTTCCCGGGTCCAGGTGATTGGTCGGCTCGTCCAGCAGCAGCAGATCCGGCTGTTGCAGGAGCGCCGCCGCCAGCGCCGCCCGCCGCCGCGTTCCGCCCGAAGCCTCAGACACTTTCTGGTGCGGATTCTCGATGCCCAGGCCCTTGAGCGCCTGCTCGGCGCGCAGCTCCGCCTCGTGCGGATCCAGATGCTCGCGGCACAGCTTTGCGCCGGCCAGCGCGATGTCCATCAGCGTTTCCGTCGTGCTCATCGGCGGATCCTGCGCCAGATACGCCACGTGGGCCTCGCGCCGCCGCACGACTTGCCCGGAATCGGCGTCCTCCAGCCCCGCCAGAATCTTCAGCAGCGTCGACTTGCCCGTACCGTTGCGGCCCACAAGGCCGACCTTCTCGCCACGCGCAAGGTGCAGCTCCGCGCCCTCCAGCAGGACGGACGCGCCGTGGGATTTCATCAGGTTCTGCGCGGTCAAAATCGGCATGGTTCGCTGTTGGTGCGGGTTGAGAAAATCGGTCAGGTGCGGCTGCGATCAGGCAAACAGCCAGTCGTCCAGCGTGCGGTGCAGGTGCAGGATCGCCGCTTCTTCATCGGTCAGCCGCAGGCCGTCGCAGGCGGACGATTGCATCCCGCGCTGCAGGCCAACGACCATCGCGATGTCGGCGGCCATCATCGCGCCCTGGTCAGAATGGCGGCTGTCGGCGTGCTTGTGCGGCGGCAGCGGCGGGCGCAGTTCACCGTCGGCCAGTGGCCGGTACGCGACCTGGTCAAACGCCATCTGCTGCGGATCGCTGCCCGCCGGCCGGTGCCGGTAGATCTGGATGCGGTGCGCGTACAGGTTGAGCTGCGTGTTGGGAAACAGGTTGAGCTGCACGTTGTCCAACAGCTCCGCGTCCGTCAAATCCTGCCACGGCAGCTTCTGCGCCACGCCGCGGGCGCGGATCGCGTGCTGCAGGCGCTCGCGCAGGTTGGGCGTGCGCGGGTCCAAGGGCGGCTTCACGCCGATCGACTCCTGCCAGCCGCGCATCGTCTCGTCGTACGGCGCGCTCGCCGGCATGTGCGGACTCGGGACGCCAAAATGCACCGTCGTGCGCGTGTGCGGTCCGAGCGCCTCGATCGTCCCGGTCGCGTCGTTCATGATCGGCAGCACTTCCGGGTGGATCGTGCGGATGTGGTACAGCTCGTTGGACACGTCCGCTGACGTCTTCCAGTTCGCGGCGATGTCCAGCGTGATGTCGTCACTGCGCGCCCAGCGGTCCAGCCGATGGCGGCGGAGGACGTCGGCGATCGGCGCCAGGAACGCGTCGAGGGACAGGAGCGGCTCGCCAAAACACAGCCACACGAGGCCAAAACGCTCCTCGCAGCGGACCGGCTTGAGCGCGACGTCTCCGGGCGGCTGGGCAAACTGCGTGCCGTCGGGCCAGGAGAGCAGCTTGCCATCGGGCTTCCACGTCCAGTGGTGGTAGGGACACTGGACGTTGCGGCCGTGCGTCGCGCTGTTGTCGCAGAGCCGCATGCCGCGGTGTCGGCAGACGTTGTGGAAGCCGCGAACTTGGCCGTCATCGCCACGGACGGCAAACGCGCTTTCGGCGCCGACGTCCAGCACCTGACGCTCGCCGGGCTGGCCAAGGTCAGATGAGAAGCAAACGTAGAGCCACGCGCGCGGCCACAGCAGACTCGCCTCGCGTTCCGCCCATTGCGGCGACGTGTAGCGCGCGGCGGGGATGACGGAACACGGGGATGGCAGGCGGTGCAACATGAAGCGGGCAGGCTACTCCGGCCCTTGGTCGGCTGCAAGCCGGGCAGCCTCAGGCGGTGGATGCACGGATGATATGTGTATATTTGTAAATTGCGATTGTGGAGCTGCGGAGGGAACGGCGAACATGCGGACTATCTTTGTGCGAGTCGGCACTTGCCGGTATCCCACGGTCGTTGAGCGTCTATGTTTCAGGAGTTCGCATGTTCCAGCCCCGCTGTCGTCTTGTCTCGATCCTTGCCCTTCTCGCGCTCACATCCGTGCTTGCGGTCGGCTGCGGTGACGATGTCGCCGTTGAAGGTTCCGGCGCGGACGGCATTGCCGGCGACGACATCGATGATCTCGGCACCGTGGTCGGCGATGCCGATGCGACGGGCGACGTGGCTGGCACGGATGCGAGCGGCACCGACGCCACGGGCACGGATGCGACGGGCACGGACGACGCCATCGGCGACGCGGCCGACGTGACGGCTGATGCCGGCGATGCGGTCGACACCGCCGATACGGCCACGGGTACGGACAAGGACAAGCACCTCTGCGACCCGTGCAAGGACGCGAGCACCTGCGACGGCGGCCTGTGCGTGACGCATTCTGACGGTGGCAGCTTCTGCGCCTCGCAAGGTCCCGACTGCCCGGCCGGCTACGCGCTGCAGTTGGCCACGGACGTCACGTCCGGCCAGAGCGCCCAGGTGTGCATGCCCATGGAGCAAGGGATGGTCGGGCCCGGCCAGTGCACGTGTTCCGCCAGCGCGATCGCCGCGGGCTTGGCGACTTCCTGCACCGCGAAGAACAGCTTTGGCACCTGCAGCGGCCAGCGCGTGTGTGCGACCGGCGGCCTGACCGCGTGCGACGCGCCGCAAGCTGCGACGGAGACCTGCAACGGCAAAGATGACAACTGCGACGGCACGACGGACGAGAACGTGAACTGCGACGACGGCCAGGCCTGCACCGCGGACGCGTGCACCAACGGCGCTTGCGCGCACACGCCGGCAAACGGCGGATCGTGCGATGTGGCGGGCGTCTTCTGCGCGACGGGCACCTGCACCGCTGGCAAATGCGAGCAGGTCGGCGCCGCCTCTTGTGACGACAACAACCCGTGCACGACCGACAGCTGCGACACCGCCGCGGGCGTGTGCAGCCACGCGCCGCTCAGCACCGGCACCTGCACCGACGGCGACGCATGCACGGAGAGCGACGCGTGCACCAACGGCGTGTGCAAGGGCATCGCGCAGATCTGCAACGACGGCAATCCGTGCACGACCGACACCTGCGATCCGACGAGCGGCTGCGCTTCCGTGACGATGCCCGATGGCGCGGCGTGCGAAGACGGCAACCTCTGCACCACGAGCGACTCCTGCAAAGTGGGCGTCTGCACCGCCGGTGGCGTCGTTGTCTGCGCCGCGCCGAGCGCGTGTGAAGACGCGACCTGCGACAAGACGTCGGGCAACTGCATCGCGGCGCCCTTGGCCAACGGCTCGACCTGCACGGACGCCAATGCGTGCACGGAAGGCGACAGCTGCCAGGCGGGCGTTTGCACCGGCCAAGTCCTGATTTGCGACGACAACAACATCTGCACCGACGACGCCTGCGCCCCGGCCAGCGGCTGTGCGCACCTCAACAACACCAGCGCCTGCGAAGACGGCAACCTCTGCACCGGCCCCGATGCGTGCGCTGTGGGCGCCTGCGCGCCGGGCTCGGCCAAGAACTGTGACGACAGCAACCCGTGCACGCTGGACGGCTGCGACTCGGCGAGCGGCACGTGCGTCCACACGGCGCAATCCGCGACGTGCGATGACGGCTCGATCTGCACGCTGAACGACGCGTGCTACGAAGGCACCTGCACCGGCACGCCCAACGGCTGCGACGACGCCAACCCGTGCACGGACGATTCCTGCGACGTTGTCACCGGCTGCGTGCACTTGCCGGGCACGGCGACGGGCGTCGGCTGCGATGACGCCAACCCCTGCACGACCGGCGACACCTGCGCGGCGGGCGTCTGCGGCGGCACCGGCGCGATCCTCTGCGACGACGGCAATCCGTGCACGACGGACTCCTGCACCAAGGCCTCGGGCTGCGTCTTTGCTGCCAACACCTTGGCGTGCGACGACGGCAACAGCTGCACCACCGGCGACACCTGCAGCAACGGCGCGTGCAAGCCCGGCGCGGGCAGCTGCGCTTGCACCGTCAACACCGACTGCGGCAAGTTTGAAGACGGCAATCTCTGCAACGGCACGCTGATCTGCAACGCGTCCAAGTGCGTCGTGGACGCGGCCACCGTCGTGACCTGCGGGTCGACCGGCGTCGCGTGTCAGGACAGCGTCTGTGCCCCGGCGACCGGCAAGTGCGGCAACACCGCCGCGCCGGACAACACGCCGTGCGACGACAAGAGCGCGTGCACGAGCAACGACGTCTGCGGTGGCGGCATCTGCGCGGGCACCTCGAGCGTTGCCTGCAACGACAACAATCCGTGCACGACCGATACCTGCGACGCCACGGGCGGCTGCGTGTTCACCAACAACAGCCTGGCCTGCGACGACGGCAGCGCGTGCACGACGAACGACAAGTGCCAGTCCGGCGTGTGCGTCGGCAGCACCCAGGCGTGCGATGACGGCAACGTCTGCACCAACGACAGCTGCGACCTGACCGGCGGCTGCGTGCACACGGCCAACGCGCTGGGATGTGACGACGGCAACGTCTGCACGGAAGGCGACGTGTGCGTGGCCAGCGCCTGCACCCCCGGCATCGCCAAGAACTGCGATGACGGCAACGTCTGCACCGATGACGCGTGCGAACCCGCCACCGGCTGCGCGCACACCAACAACACCACCATCTGCGACGACGGCAGCCTGTGCACAAGCGCCGACGCCTGCCTCGCGGGCAAGTGCACCGGCACGGCGAAGAGCTGCAACGACAACAACGCCTGCACGTCAGACAGCTGCGACGCGGCGACCGGCAACTGCGTGAACGCGCCGCTCAGCGGCTGCGGCGGGTTCTGCAACCAGAACAGCGACTGCCCGACGCCGTCCAACACCTGCCGCGCGGCCGTGTGCGACCTCGCGACCAACCAGTGCGGCAGCGCGCCGATCGCCGCGGGCAGCTCCTGCAGCGACGGCAACGCGTGCACGACCGGCGAGACGTGCAACCAGAACGGCAACTGCACCAACGGCCAGCAGAAGTCCTGCAACGACAACAACACGTGCACGACCGACCAGTGCAACGCCATCACCGGCGCTTGCACCAACAACGCGCTGAACAACGTGGTGTGCAATGACAACAACCCGTGCACCAGCGCGGACGCCTGCAGCGCGGGCACCTGCATCGGCGGCATGGCCAAGGACTGCAACGACTTCAACACGTGCACGACCGACGCCTGCGACGCCACCAACGGCACGTGCACGCACACGGCCATCGCGGGCTGCAGCAACACGTGCAAGGTGGACGCGGATTGCGGCACGTCGACCGACGTCTGCTTGATCAACTACTGCACGACGGCGGGCGTTTGCTCGGCCAAGCCGGTCGCCAACGCGACGGCGTGCAATGACGGCAGCGCGTGCACCAAGACGGACATCTGCTTCAACGGCGTGTGCCAGGGCTCCGCGCCGGTCAACTGCAACGACAACGTGGTGTGCACCAACGACGCGTGCGACCCGGCGACCGGTACGTGCACCCACGCCAACAACACGCTGAACTGCACGGACAACAACGCCTGCACGACCGGCGACCAGTGCGCGGGCGGCTTGTGCGTCAGCGGTCCGGTCAAGATCTGCAATGACTCCAACAGCTGCACCGCCGATTCCTGCAACCAGGGTGGCGGCGGCGGCGGCGGCGGCGGCGCGGGCAACTGCGTGTTCACGCCGATCCCCGGTTGCGGCGGCTTCTGCGCCAGCGACATCGATTGCCCGGCGGCGGCCAACCAGTGCGTGCAGGCGTTCTGCAACCTGACGACGTCGACCTGCAGCTCCGTTGTCAAAGCCGACGCGACGGTCTGCAACGACAACAACGCGTGCACGTCGGCGAGCACGTGCGTCGGCGGCACCTGCATCGGCACCGGCGCGAAAGTCTGCACGGACGGCAACCAGTGCACCGCGGACAGCTGCAACGCGACGTCCGGCAACTGCGTGTTCCAGCCGATCGGCGGCGGCGGCGGCAACGCGTGCTCGGACGGCAACGCGTGCACGACCAACGACCACTGCACCAACGGCACGTGCGTTTCCACGAACACCAAGAACTGCAACGACCAGAACAACTGCACGGCGGACAGCTGCGACGTCGTCACCGGCGCCTGCATCAACACGCCGATCGCCGGCTGCGGCGGCAACTGCAACGTGAACGCGGACTGCCCGAGCACCGGCAACGCGTGCACCACGCAGACCTGCAACCTGCTCCTCCACACGTGCGCGGTCCAGAACCTGCAGAACACGACGGTCTGCAATGACGGCAGCCTCTGCACGACGGCCGACCACTGCCAGAATGGCACCTGCACCGGCACCGCGCCGAACTGCAGCGACCAGAACGCCTGCACCACGGACGCGTGCGACGCCACGACCGGCCTCTGCACCCACGCGGCCATGACCGGCACGAGCTGCAACGACGGCAACCAGTGCACCAACCAGGACGTCTGCACCGCGGGCGTGTGCGCAGGCACGACGCTCAACTGCGATGACGCCAACCCGTGTACCGCGGATTCCTGCAATCCCAACGGCGGCGGTGGCGGCGGCGGTTGCCAGCACGCGACGATCCAGAACTGCGGCGGCGCCTGCACGACGGACGCCCAATGCATGGGCAACAACAACACGTGCATCGTGGCGTTCTGCAGCGCGGGCAGCTGCGCCGTGAAGGATGCGGCCAACGGCACGACGTGCAATGACAACAACGCCTGCACGACCGGCGAGGCTTGCCAGATTGGCACCTGCACCGGTGGCACGCAGAAGAGCTGTGACGACGGCAACGTGTGCACCAACGACTTCTGCTCGCAGCAGCAGGGCGGCGTTTGCGTGCACTTCAACGTCGGTGGCGGCGGCGGCGGCGGTGGCGGCAACGTGACCTGCAGCGACGGCAACGCGTGCACGACCAACGACCAGTGCAACAACGGCACGTGCGCCGGTCAGGCCACAAACTGCAACGACAACAATGCCTGCACGACGGACGCTTGCGACGCGACGACGGGCGCGTGCACACACACCGCGGCGAGCGGCGGCAACTGCAACGACAACAACGTGTGCACCAGCCAGGACACGTGCGTCGCGGGCACGTGCGCCGGCACCGCCAACAACAGCCAGTTCTGCACGGACAACAACACGTGCACCACGCAGGACCACTGCGCGGCGGGCAAGTGCACCGGCACGGCGCAAAATGGCGCCCAGTGCGCGGACGGCAACCCGTGCACGACCCAGGACGCGTGCGCGAACGGCACGTGCGCGGGCACCGCCAAGAACTGCAACGACGGCAACGCGTGCACGGCCGACAGCTGCAACGTGCAGAACGGCAACTGCGTGCACACGGCGATTGCCAACTGCCCGTAGGCCGGAGGTCGCCCGCGCATCTGGCGGGTTGACGCGCGCCCGCGCTTGCGCCCCAATAGGGCCAAGCGCGCGGTGCGATGCGCGCTCGAGGCCGCGATGCGCCACCTTTCTCAGCTGCTGGGCGGACTCTGTGCCGCAATTGCCGTGAACGCCCACGCCGCCGAACCCGCGGCGGGCACGCTGACGGTCAACCTCTACGGCTTGCAGTCCAGCAGCGGCAAGGTCGGCTGTTGGCTCTATGACGCCGCGCACGCCAAGGGCTATCCAACGGACGCGAATGCCGCCCGCGCGCTGCACTGGGGCGCGATTGCCGGCCTCAACGCGACGCTCGGGTTTGCGGACCTGCCCGCGGGCACCTACGCGCTCGCGTGCTTCCACGACGAGAACGGCAACGGCAAGCTGGACACGAATTGGCTCGGCATTCCCAAAGAAGGCATGGTCGCGTCGAACAACGCCAAGGGGCGGATGGGACCGCCCAAGTTTGACGACGCCAAATTCGCGTTCGCCGCGCCGGGCATGGAGCTGAAGCTGAAGGTCAAGTACTGACGGGCGAGCGCGCGGGCGAAGAGTCTGCCGCGCACGCTCACCAGGTCAGCGAGGCTAAGGCTCGGGCGGAACTGCCGGCTTCGCCGCGGGCTTGTGGCGCACCACTTTCGCGGCCGGAATCAGATTGTCGCCGATGTGCTCCCGCGCGGCTTCAGCGCGCACGTCCGTCAGGTGCTGGATGATGCCCGCCTTGGCCTGCGCGAAGTCCATCGCCTTGGACGGGCGGCGCTCCACCAGCTTGATGACCCAGTACCGCTTGTTCGGCCCCGCGATCACGCCGCTTGTCTCGCCGATCTTCATCTCCGCCAGCGGCTTGCGCCACGGCTCGGGGACGATCTGCCACGGCTGCCAACCCAGCTCCCACGGCTTGTCCGTCAGGGGCAACTGCGGCATGGACGCGCGCACGATGTCGCCGATGGTCTTGCCCGCGAGGATCTGCTTGTGGGCAGCCTCCGCGAGGTTGGCATCGCGCGTCAGGTACTGTTCCACCCGCACTTCGCTCGTCAGGATCGCCTTGTTCTCGTCAAAGAACTGCTGCGCCTCGGCCTCCGTGACGGGCGCCGCCTTGGCCACTTCAGCGTGAAAGTACGCGTCGCCCAGCGCCCGCCGACGAAACGCGTTGTATGGCGCCGCCGCCTTGGCGTTGTCCGCCTGAAACTTGGGATCCTTGTCCAGACCCGCAGCAGCCGCGGCCTGGGCAACGATCTCCTGGCGGATCAGGCCGTCAAGCACGGGGCCAATCTGTTCTTCAGAAACTGGATCGTCCGGCTTGGTCAGGCGCAACGCCAGCCGCACATCGGCCATCGTCACGGGCTGGCCATTGACCGTCGCGAGCACCGGGTCATCGGCGCCGGTCGGCGTTACGTCCATCGACAGGGCAGGGCGGGGCGGCGCGGAAGGCGCAGCCGGCACGGCCGTGGACTCAGTCTTGTTGCAGGCTGACGCGCCGAGCGCCAGCAGAAGCAGAGGTAGGACGTAACGCATCGCAGGTCTCCAAAAGAATGTTCGCCAAAACGGCCCACGGGAAGGACCGGAGTCCTTCCCGTGGGTGTTTCTATACCACTATTGCAGTCGCGAGACTACGGGGCGTGGCAGGTGGCGCAGGCTTCCGTCTCGTCACCCGAGTACGGGTTCAGAGGCGTCAGGTCAAACGTCATGATCTTCGCGTGCGCGGTGGCGGCATCCGAGTCATGGCAAGCCATGCAGGGAATGCGACCGGGCTTGGTGGCCCACGTGCCGGAGGTCGTGCCGGTGACGTGGCACTGCTGGCAGTTGCGGATATCCTGCGGGTACGGGATGTCCCAGTTGCGACCCGGGTCGCCGTCAGCGTGGCCAACGGTGGTGAGCGGGTAGTTCAGGTTCGCGCCGTTGTGGAGCGCGTGGACGCGACGAGCGATCGGCTTCGCACCCGACCAGTCACCGGTTGCCGACTGGCCTTCCCAGTCGTGGCACGCCGTGCACATGTCCGTCGCGTAGAAGTCGAACAGCTTGTGGTGGCCGCTCTGGTCAAAGATGAAGCCCTTCTTGCCGTCCGGGCTGATGTTGCCGTTCGGGAGAGTGGTGTCATCCGGACCCTGGTGGCAGCTGTTGCAGTTGCCGGCAATCGGCAGCTCGGTGGTAGCCGTGCCAACCTGGAAGGTCACGCGACCAACCGACGGCGTCTTGTAGTTGGCGAAGCAGGAACCCGCCTTGTAGCCGGTGCCGCAATCGGCGTCCGCGGTGCAGGTCTTGCCGACGTTCACGGTGCCCGCATCGCAAACGCGATTCGTGCCCGAACCCAAGTTCTTGATTTCCATGTTGGCGACGTAGGTGCCCGCCTGCAGATCGTCAACCGGATCAAGCTTGTACTGCACGTAGTCCTTCGTGAACGTCACCTTCGGGTCGACGAACGAAGTCTTGGCAACGACACACTGGGCAGCCAGCGTGGCCGCGCCGCAACCGCCGTCAACCACGGAGCAGGTCTTCGTCGCGTTCGGCGTACCGGCCGCGCAGACGCCCGTGAACTTGGAGAACAGCTTGTTGGAAACCGTGCTGAGGCCCGGCGAACCAGCGTAGCCGCCCGTGCCCGGGAAGTTCAGATACGGCCCAATGGTGTGGACAGTCGCGTCAGCGCCGAACACCACGTTCTCAACCTTGGTCAAGTCAGTGGTCGTCGTCGCACCCGGCATCTGCACAGCGAAGAGCTCGCCGAGGTTGCGGCTGCGAATCGCCAGCCGGCCCGAGAGTTCGTCCATGTACGCGATGCCGCGGAGCTTGAACTTCGCATCGGCGTTGAGGATGTTCATCAGTTCCGTCGCGGTGACCGCGGCGATGCTGACCGGCTTGAGCGCACCCGACGTCGGGAGCGTGACGGTGACCGCCGCGAGCTTCGAGATGGAGTCGCCACCGGTGACGTCAAAGCCAATCAGGTCCTTGCCGCCGTCGAACGTGACGCCCAGGGTCTTCGCCGAGGTGAGGTTCCACGGGCCAGCGCCCGAAGCAACCATGACCGCGCGGGCGGCGTAGCTCAGGACCGGCTTGTTCTCGGCACGCGGGCCGTGAACGAACAGGCTGAAGCCACCGAACTTGGCATCGGGAACCGCGCAGCCGTCGGGCAGGCAGCCTTCATCGGTCGTCGAGTCGTCCTGTTCAATCGTGGTCAGGTCAATCGCCGCGCCCGAGAGCATGTCCTTGAGCGACACGCGGAGGAGCGGCGTTTCACCAGCGACGAAGTACGTGCCGTTCGCCGGGGCGACGACCGCGATGTTCACGGCGTATTCCGAGATGTTACGGGCATCCTTGACTTCCCAGTTGTGCGCATCCTTGACGGACTTGCCCGGGCCGCTGACGTCCGTGTCGTGGCAAACCGCGCACTGCGCGTCGGTCTTGATGCCGCCCTTGTGGTTGGCGCCGGTCACGAAGTTGACCTGGTCATGGCACGAGCTGCAAGTGGCGATGGACGGCTTGGCCTTCCAGTTGTTCACTTCAGCAAGCTTGGCCGGGTCACCCTGGTGGCACTTGGTGCAGTTGGCGAGTTCCGCCGGGAAGCCGACGTCCCACCAGGTCACCAGCGTGTTGGCATAGCCCCAGATGGTGTACTGGTTGTTGTCAGCGGCTTCATTGACGACCGTCGCGGGGTTGTCGAACACGATGCCGTCCGGGCCAGCGGTGGACTGCATGTCCGCACCGGCGTGGATCTTGTGGATCATGATCTTGAAGTCGATGGTGTTGCCCGACTGCGGGTCAATGGTGCTCGGGTTGTGGCACTGCACGCAGGTCTCGGTGCTCAGGCGGTCGCCGCCGTGGGCTTTGAACAGCGGGCCGTGGCACTGCTTGCAGGTGTCGGTCGTGACGATGTTGCGCGTGTAGGACACGGCGTCACCGTTCGGAACGAAGTCGAAGCTCGCGTCCGAGGTCGCGCCAGCGTGGCCGCCCATCATGAGCGTGACGCGGTGCGTGAGCGACGCGTTGAAGCCGATGGTGGTGTTTTCCTTCTTGGCGGTCTTCAGGTTGACGAGCGAGACGTACGTGTACGTGCCCGGCGTCGTGGCGCTTTCCGTCAGCGTGCCACCCTTGGTCGGGTCGGCGTTCGCGGACTCGCGCGTGGCCTGGTAGGTGTAGAACGCGGGGTCCGTGTTGTACGGAGCGCTGTTCCACACGCCGGCGCCGGCGACAGCCTTGGTGTAGATGTACGGCACCCACTGGCTGGAGACTTCCGTGTTGGCCGGGGGCACCAACTTGGAGACGGCCAGACCAACGGCCTTCAGGCCGGAGACGGCCGCGCCCTTGGTGTCCTTGACCGTGAACGTGACGGTCACTTTGCCGCTGTCCGGATCCACGGACGCGCCAGTGATCGCCGTCGTGACGAACCACTTGGCACCCGCAGCGAACTCACCGGTGGTCATGAGCGTGTTGATGCCGTGGAAGTTGGCCACGATGAAGCTGGGCTGATTGACGGTGCCGGTCGCGCCGAGCGTGACGGACGAGCCGTCGCCGCAGGTGATGACCGTCGAGCCGCCGCCATTGGTGGTGACCGAGCAGGGCTTGGCGTCAACGCCGTTCTTGCCCGGGAGGCCATCGGTGCCGTTGGTGCCGTTCACGCCGGGTTCACCCTGCGCGCCGGTTGCGCCGGGTTCGCCAGCTGCGCCGGTCGCGCCTGTGGGGAGGTCAACCGTGACGCCCGCGCAGGTGATGGTCTTGGTGCCGTTGCCGTTGTCAGCCACTTCGCAGGGCTTGCCGTCGGCGCCGTTCGTGCCATTGGTGCCATTCACGCCAGCGGTGCCCGTGGCGCCGTCAGAAAGCGTGACCGAGGTCGTGCCGCAAGTGACTTTCTTCGTGCCGTCGCCATTGTCGACAACCGCGCACGGCGTGGAGTTCGCGCCAGTGTCGCCCTTGGGACCCTGTGCGCCGGTATCACCCTTGGCGCCGGTATCGCCCTTGGCGCCCGTGTCGCCAACTGCGCCCTTCGCGCCCGTATCACCCTTCGCGCCATCTTCAATCGCGACGCTCGTGCCGTCGGTACAGCTAATGGTTGTCGTCGTGCCAGTCTTGGTAGCCGTGCACGAAGTGCCATTGGCTCCCGCTGTACCCTTGCTTTCGCAGCCAGTTGCCGAGACGAGCGCACCTGCGAGAAGCAGGCCTCCAGTCCAGGCGGGGAAGGATGATTTTCTCATTGGATCCACCTTTGTTTGTCGGAACACCGTACCGAGAGTCAGCCAGAAGTCGTCCACACGCCAATCTGCTGTGCTCTCCCACGCCAGGCGACTCGCCTGACGGGTTCGAACCTCTCGGGTCCGACGTGGCAAGGATACCGCCCCTGTACAGCGCGCGGCAACAGTACAGGGCCTTTCAAGTCCCCATTTGACGAGGTTTTGGCAGGTGTTGATAAGTTGAGTGAAGTCATTGAAATAACAAATGAATGTCGCGTAGTTCTGCCGACCAGCAAGGCGGACCTCAAGAGTCCGCTTGACTTGGATCAAGTCGGCAACCTGATCTGGATCAATTCGCCTAGTCGGACAAAATTGGTCGCAATTGGCGATTTGTCGGGCGGAAGGTGCAGCGCGGAAGTCGCGGATCGCCAAGGCGACTGTCCCGCGGGCATGAGGCGCGCTTGCAGGAAATTCGCCTGAAATAGCGGCAGAAACTAGGCCGCGGAAGCAGGCGTATGCGGCGTCGCCATCGGACCGGGGCCACGGCGCCAGAACCGGCGCGGCAGGAGCGCCAGGGCAATCAGCAGCAGCTGCGTCGTGCCAAACGCGACAAGCGCCCAGAAGGCCTTGTCCATGAAGCCGTAGGAGTGCAGGCCCACGCCCAGCATGTTCACGCCGAACCAGGAGAGCGACGTGATGATGTTGCCAAAGATCGCCATGGCCATGATGCCGCGGTCGCGCGCATACCCGCCCCAGCGGGCGTGGAGGATGATGGCGTTCCAGAGCACGATCAGCAGCGCGCCGTTCTCCTTGGGATCCCAGCCCCAGAAGCGGCCCCACGACTGGTCGGCCCAGATGCCGCCGAGGACGGTGCCGACGAAGCTGAAGAACACCGCAAAGCAGACGATGCCGTAGCACATGGCGACGAGCGCCTTGTCGGCGGCGGGATCGGCGTGCTTGACGATGTGCTTGCGCAAGGTCCAGCCGATGGCGATCGCGCCGGCGAGGAAGGTGCCGCTGTAGCCGATCGTGATCGTCACGACGTGGGTGGCGAGCCAGAAGTTGGAGTCGAGGACTGCGCGCATCATCTCCATCGTGTCGCCGTCCGCCGCGAGGTGATGGGCGATGATGAGCGACGCGAAGCCGGATGAGGCCGCGACCGCGGTGCCGTAGCCCTTGCGGTAGATCCATTCCAGGATCGCGCCGAGGACGACGGCGCCCCAGCCGACAAAGACGGCGGAGGAATAGAGGTTGGTCACGGGCGGGCGGCCCTGCAGGATCACGCGCGACGTCAGGCCCGCGGTGTGAACGAGGACGCCGACCAGCAGCACGGCAAACGCGACCGGCTGCAGGAGCGCGGGCTTGTACGCCCACGACACGAAGAGGATGAGCAGGGCAAAGACGTAGACCACCATGCCCGCGTAGAACGGCTGCGCGAGGTTGAACGCGAGTTCGCTCTTGGCCTGCCGCACTTCGTCCGGCCGCGCCAACGCCAGCACTTCCGAAACCGCGGAGTTGAACGCCGGGACGTCCTGCTTGGCCCACGCATCGCTCACGCGCGCCATCGGCGCCAGGCCTTTGTCCAGCGGCTGGCCGTTGCGGGCATCGCGCAGCGCTTCACCGACGCTCCGCCAATCGCTCGGCTTCGCTCCCGGGAACGGCCGGAAGAGCCCCAGTTCGCGCAGCACCGCATGGCGCTCCTCGGCGCCCGGCGTGGCCACATCCTTGATTTCCTGCGTCAAACCGCCTTCCGCGCCGGCGATCTGAATCGAGTGCTTCAGGCGGTGATACTGGTACACGCGCTCAAACAGGTTGACGATCGCCGACTGGTACCGCGTGCGCTGCTTCGCGTCGATCGGGTGCGCGGCTTCAGACTGCTTCTGGATCTCGTCGATGTGCGGCATCAGGGTCTTGAAGGAAAAATAGCGCTCCGACGACTGCTTGATCCCGAGCAAGCCGAGCACGTCCGGATCGTTGATCACGAAGATCGGCTGGTCGTCCGCGACGTCCGGGCGGAACATCACGTCCAGCAGCCATTCATCGGCGTTCACCGTGCGCTCGTTGTAGCGAAAGCTCTGCTGGCTGCGGATGACCAACAGCGAGTTGCGGGCGATCGAGTCCAGCGGCTTGACGCGGCCGCCTTCCAGCACGGGCAGGCGCGCAAAGTCCTGCACGTCCATGTTGCGCACCTTGCCGGAGCCAAACATGCCGCTCACGGCGCCGATCAACGCGACGATGGCCGCGAGCCACGGGAGGTACTTGGCGAACTTGCTGTTGCTGTTCACGAGGTCAGTGCGTTTCATGCCATCACCTTGCTGTTCGTTGAACTGGCTTCCGCCGCCGCGGCCTGCCGCTGACGCTTGCGTTGTGCGCGGCGCAGGCTCATGGCGAAGTGTACCATCAGGCCCAGCGTCACGAGCGCGCAGGAAATGTAAGGGAGCAGCCAGCCTGGGTTTTCCACGACCTGGAGCACAGAGAGCGTGTCGTTCTTGCCAAAGCTCGCCTGATAGAACGTCCGCCCGGCGTACCGCAGCGGCTGGTTCATGAAGATCAGGACGTCCCGCTCCTCACCCGCGCCCTTGTCGACGAGGTGCACGAGGCTGGAGAAATTCTTGGGGATGTCCGTGCCCGCGTACACGTCATGGCTGAACTTCTTCAAGGTCAGCTTATAGGGCAGGTATTCGCGGCGCGGCCGCATCGCCAGTTGGTACGTGTGGCCTTCATGGACAAACTGCTGCGGCGCACCCAGGCCCGCGGCCGCCAGCCACGTGCCGTAGCTCTTGCCGTTGGCGATCGGCTCAATGTACGTCGCCGGATGGTTCCGCTCGTCATCCGCCGTCACCGGCGGCGCTTCCTTGATGGCCACGCCGGTGCCCACGCCCTGGGTCGCCATCGACGGCGCGTCGCCCTCGCCTTTGCGCGCGAGTTCCGTGTTCTTGTAATAGCCGTGCACACGCAGCGTCAGCGGCGTCCCCGGCACGATGATTGTTCCGCCGGCCTTGAGCAGCGACTCTGGCACGCCGTACACGTCATCCAGCTTGGGATCGGTCGTGTCAACGATGGCCAGCTCAAATTCCAGCGGCCGTTCGATGAAGTCGATGGTCTGGCCTTCTTCAATCGTCAGCCGCGCGTCAACCTGCAACGCCGCCGAGATGAATTCCGCCGCCACAAGCAGCACAAGGCCAACGTGGACGAGCCACAGGCCGGCTTTGGCCCACGTCCGCGCGAGACCGCGCCCCTGCGAGACGATCAGGTTGACCGCCAGAATGGCACCGACCGTCGTTCCGCCCGGGAAAACCGGAAAGGAGTACGGCTGTCCGGCGGGCTTCCACCACACGACAAAGCTGCGCATGAACGCGTTGACCGCGCCGTTGGTGCCCATGTCGACCTGCGCCAACGTGCAGGCCACGACCAGCACCATGAGCATCGCCAGGCAGACGATCGTGAGTTTGAGCGAGAGCAGGGCGTCGAGCACCTTGCCGGCTACGGATTTGTTGTCGTTCTTGGCCATCACGGCGCCCCGCTTGCGTCAAAGTGCAGCGTTTCCAGCAGTTTCTGGAAATCCGCCTGATTGGCAGCGACCGCGTCAGCGTCGCCCGTCATTTTCAGGAACCACGTGTTGCCATTGTTGGCAGCCAGCAGCGCCGCGGTCATCCGCGTCTTGACTGCGCCGTCGCTGATCAGGTCGTACACGCCCAATTGGCCCGCCGTAGTCGGGATCGCCTTGCGCGTCGCCGCGAGTCCCGCGTCGTCCAGCGTCGCCAAGCCCAGCTGACCGCGCCAGCGATTGACGTTGGCCAGTTCACCGCCCGCCGGTCCCGGCAGCATCACGACGGAGACTTCAACCTTGCCCGGCGTCGCCGGCGTCAACGTCGCGTAGCGCATGCCGCCCACGAGCTTCTCGGTCCAACCTGTCGGCAGCGTCCACTTCAGCGTATTGGCCGGATCCGGCGGCGGCGGCGGCGCCACTTCGCCCGCGCCCATGCCCGGCGCGCCCATGCCCGGATTGCCGCCCGCGCCCGGCATCGGGCCACCCGGCATTCCACCGCCCGGCATGCCCCCGCCCATGGACGGCGCCTCCATCGGCGTCCCCGCGCTGGAGCCCTTGGGCACGCGCGCGTGGCTCACTTCCTCACGCTTGCAGGCCGTAACCAGCAGCAGCGCGGCCATTGCGGCCAGGGTCAAAGTCTTCATTTTCATTGGAGTCCTCATGCTGGGCCTCTCGTCCTTGGGCGACTTCTCGTGCGCCCGCCGATCCGCGGCAAAGAGCCAAACAACGCGGCGCTCGCCGGCGTGTTGCGGATCCAAAATGCGCGCCTTCCCGATGTCGTCCCGGAGTTGCAGCGATTCCGCCCCTCCTCGGTCCCGCAAAAGACCGCGCGCAAGGGTATAGCGCCGCAGCGAAGTGGGATCAAGCAATCTGGGGTGCGCAGACGCGCAACTCCGTCACGGGATTGCCATCATTGCCCGCGGGTCCTGTCAGCGGCCGGGGACAAATGCGGCTGCGGCGGCAGTTGCGCCCGCCGCGTCGCCACGCCATGCTTGCCGGCATGTTGGACTTGACCCGTCAGCGCTGGCACGACATTACTCCGCCGATCACGCCGGAAATCGCGGTATTTCCGGGCGATACGCCGTTTCGCCGCGACGTCTTGCTGGCTTTTGCTCAGGGCGACTCACTCGAGCTCTCCAGCGTGCGCACCACGGTCCACCTGGGCGCGCACGCGGACGCGCCGTCGCATTACCACCCCGATGGCGCGCCGATTGAGAAGCGCGACCTGAGCCGCTATCTGGGGCTGTGTGAAGTGCGGAGCGCGCTGGTGCCCCCGCGTACGCGCGTGACGCCCGCGCATCTGGGCCACACGCCGGTGCGCGCGCCGCGGCTGCTGATCCGCACGGGGACGTTTCCGCAGCCCAACGCGTGGACCAACGACTTCGCCGCGCTGTCGCCAGGGCTCGTGGACTGGCTGGGCGGGCAGGGCGTGCTGCTCGTCGGGATTGACACGCCGAGCGTGGATCTGGCCGACGACGCCGTTTTGCTCAGCCACGCGGCGATTTATCGGCATGATCTGGCGATTCTGGAAGGGCTGGTGCTGGACGGCGTGGCCGATGGCCTGTACCTGCTTGTCGCCCTGCCCCTGCCGTTGGTGGGCGCGGACGCGAGTCCTGTGCGCGCGATCCTCGTGGCAATGTGAGAGGGGCCTATGGAAACGCTGTTGAACCTGATCGATGGCCGGTTTTGTCCCGCGCAAAATGGCCAGACGCTTACGACGCCTGAGCCCGCGACGGGGCGCGATTTTGCCACGCTGCCGGACTCCGATGGCGCGGACATCGACGCAGCTGTTGCTGCGGCCAAACGGGCGTTTCCGGCCTGGGCAGCTGCGCCGTCGGCGACCCGCGCGCGCTGTCTGCGCCGCCTCGCTGAACTGATTGATCGCGATCTGGAAGGGCTGGCGCAGGCGGAGAGCCGCGATTCCGGCAAGCCGCTGCATGTCGCGCGCTCCGTGGACATCGCCCGCGCGCGCGACAACTGCGCATTTTTCGCCGACGCCGCGACGCAATTCGCCAGCGAATCGCACAGTGTGCCAGGACAGCTGAACTATACACTGCGCCAGCCGCTGGGCCCCGTCGCGTGCATTTCCCCGTGGAATCTGCCGCTGTACCTGCTGACCTGGAAGCTGGCGCCGGCGCTGGCGGCGGGCTGCACGGTTGTGGCAAAACCTTCTGAAGTGACCCCATACAGCGCTTTCTTACTGGGAAAATTGACGATTGAAGCCGGCTTTCCGCCGGGCGTGCTGAACATCGTCCACGGCGCGGGCGATCGCGTGGGCGCGGCGCTCGTCAGCCACCCGGACATCAAGGCGGTGAGTTTCACCGGCAGCACGCGCGTGGGCGCCGGGATCGCCGCCGTGACCGCAGGAACGTGGAAAAAGCTGAGCCTGGAACTGGGCGGCAAGAATGCGACGATCGTGTTTGCCGACGCCGATCTGGACGTGGCAGTCAACGAGGTCGTCCGCGCGGCGTTTTCCAACCAAGGGCAGATTTGCCTGTGTGGTTCGCGCATCCTGATCCAGGCGAGCGTCTACGCCGAATTCAAGGCGCGGCTTGTGACGCGCACGCAGCAGTTGCGGGTCGGCGATCCGCTGGAAGCGACGAGCGATCTGGGCGCGCTGGTCAGCGCCGCGCATTTCGCCAAGGTCAACGCCTGCGTCGCCCGCGCCCAAGTGGAAGGCGGCGCGATCCTGTGCGGCGGCGCGCCCGTCCGCCTGCCCGGGCGGTGCGCGGAAGGCTGGTTCATGGCGCCCACGCTCATCGACGGTTTGAGCGCGACGTGCGCGACGAATCAGGAGGAAATCTTCGGCCCCGTTGCGACGCTCTTGCCGTTCACCGACGAAGCCGACGCCATCCAGATCGCCAACGGCACGCCGTATGGCCTCGCCGCCAACGTCTGGACCCGCGACGTCAGCCGCGCCCACCGCGTCGCTGAGCGCCTCCAGGCCGGCATCGTCTGGCTGAACTGTTGGATGGTGCGCGACCTGCGGACGCCATTTGGCGGCGTCAAAGCGAGCGGCGTGGGCCGCGAGGGCGGCTGGGAAGCGATGCGCTTCTTTACCGACGCCAAGAGTGTGACGTTGATGTACTAGATGGCAAAGTGGATTCAAAATCCATGTAACTACAGGAACAAATGATTCATACGATTCACAGCGATCGCGCCGCCGAGCCCGTTGGCCTCTATCCGCACGCCCGGCGGGTGGGGAATCTGCTGTTTCTCAGCGGAATCGGTCCTCGCGTCAAAGGACAAAAAGCCATTCCAGGCGTAACTTTGGACGCAGAAGGCAAGGTGCTGGATCATGATATTGAAGCGCAGTGCCACAGCGTTTTTGCCAACGTCCGCGCGGTGCTTGAAGCGTCGGGCGCGCGCTGGCAGGACCTCGTCGATGTGACGGTCTACCTGACGGACATGCAACGCGATTTTCCGACCTACAACCGGCTCTGGGCGGCGTATTTTGCCGAGAATGCGCCGTGCCGCACGACCGTGGAGGTCCTCAGCCTGCCGACGCCGATCGCGATTGAGTTGAAGTGCGTGGCGGTAGTGGCCGACGTCGTCGGGTGATACACTGCCGCCGCTTTCGGAGCCCCGCTTGACCACGCTCGTCCCCAGCAGCACGCAACGCCCGCACGATCCGAGCCGTTGGTACGGCCTCGCGGTCTTCCTCCTCGCCGCGATGCTGGGCTGGATGGCGGTCAACGACACGTGGCAGCCCAACAAGTGGCTCAGCGGCGACGGCGCGTTCTACCTGAACGAGGCCAATGCGATCCTGCAGCACGGTTCGCTGCGTCAGGAGCGCATCCACCCGCATTCCTGGTACGAAAAGGACATGGGCTGGAACAGCAACGTCGACGCCGCCTTCAGCAACATCGCCATCGGCCGCCACGGCGAGTGGTGGCCCAAGCACCCGTACCTCATGCCGTTGGTCGCCACGCCGTTTATCTGGGCGTTCGGCCCGTTGGGCTCGCTCGTCTGTCATTTTCTCTGTTACGCGCTGATCGCGCTGCTCGCCTATCGCATCGCCGCCCGCGTCGCCTCGCCCGGCGCGGCGTTCGCGGCCGCATGCGCGCTCGTGGCCACGCCCTGGTTCGCGCATTGCGCTTGGGGCTTCAATAACGACGTCTTCTACACCGTCATCCTCCTCGCCGCGATCGAAGCCGCGCTCGCCGATCGGCCGCACATCGCCGGCATGCTTTTTGGCGTCGGCGTCTTTGCCAAGGCGACAAACGTGCTCTACGGCCCAGCGCTGCTTGGCATCTTTCTCCTGCGCAAGGATTGGCGCGGTGCGTTCCGCTTCGTGCTCTGGGGCGCTGGCCCGGTGCTGCTGTACCTGACGCTGAACTGGTACATGTACAGCTCGCCGTTCAAGACCGGCTATGACCGCATCCTCGTCCGCGTCGCTGGCAAGAACACGACGCACTCACATTCCACTGATTTCCACTTTGCCAACATGCGCCAGGGCCTGAAAAACGTGCTGTTGGGCGGCGACGGCATCTGGCCGCACGTGCCGCTGTTCTTTCCGGCGCTCCTGGGCCTGCCGGTGCTTTTCGTGCGGCGTTGGCGCGAGGCGGTCCTGCTGCTCTGGTGCCTCGCGGTGCCGATCCTGTTTCACGCGACGTACACGTGGTACCGGCTGGAGTTCAACCTGCCGCAACTCGCGCTGGCCGTGACGCCGCTGGCGGTGCTCTTGACGCCGTTCGCGCCGCCGTCGTCCAGCGCGACGCCGTCGCCGCGCCCGTGGCTCCTGCGCGGCGTGTTGGTGCTGGCGATCACGCTGATCGGCGCGGGCGTGCTCCGGCGGGCGGTCGAGCACAAGCCTTCGTATTTGTGGGGACATCTGCCGCAAGCGACGGTGATGCTGGGCGATATCCCGTGCGACTACTTCAACAACATGGTCGAGCGCTTTGAGTGCAGCCACTTTGACACCGACGACGGCCAGCTGACCGGCCGTGTGCTGGACGTGCCGCTGCGCTACCGCGACAAGCCCGAGGCGATGGTCCTGCTCGCGCCGCACTACACGAGCAAGGAGCGGCGGCTGACCTACCGCGATGTGCCGCTGACGCGCACGTTCCTCCTGCGGTTTGGTCTGGCGGATTCCGCCCGGCCCGACGCGGTCGTCCACCTGAAAGTGCTGCTGAACGACAAGGTGCTGCTGGAGCGCGACGTGAAGCAGCGCGGCCTGAACGTGGAACGCCTCGACACGGCGGGACTGGCCGGGCGCAAGGGCCGGCTGGATCTGATCGTGACCTCGCCGGCGCCAGCGGGCTGCACCTTCGGCGTGGATGGATCGCCGCTGCCCTAGCGTAGCGGCCGCAATGTGACCATTTTGCCACGCGCGTTGCAGCGAACGGTGCGGCCCCGTAGACTTCCGCGCCCCAGCGCGCCACACAGGCCGCTCAGAGAGCGCAACCCATGGCAACCTATCGCGTGTGCATCGTTGGAGCGTCGGGCTATTCCGGCGCAGAAGCCGCGCAGTTGCTGCGGCGCCATCCCAACGTGGCGCGCGTTGACACGCCAGAGTCGTCCGCTGGCATGGCTGGCATCGCGGCTGACATCGACGCCGTGCTGCTGGCGACCCCCGCTGAAGTCGCCGCGGACATGGCCGCGCCGCTCGTTGAACGCGGAATTCGCGTCGTGGACATCTCAGGCGCGCATCGCGCAGGCAACGCGGACGCGCACCGGGCGTCGTACGGTTTTGACCATCCGCATCCGGAGATGCTGGCGCAGGCCGTGTATGGCCTTGGCGCGCCGGCCGCCAACTTGGCCAACGCGCGGCTGATCGCCAATCCGGGCTGCTATGCCAACGGCATGCTCTCAGCGCTGCTGCCCGTGGCGCGGGCGCAATTTCTCGCGGCGAACGCGGTGGCGGACGTGACCGGCATCAGCGGCGTGTCCGGCGCGGGCAAGAAGCCGACCGATCGCACGCACTTCATGGCCGTGGCGGAAAACCTGATGCCGTACAAGACGCTGCGCGCGCATCAGCACCTCGTCGAAGTGGAGCGCGCCGTGCCCGTGCGGCTGCTGTTCGTGCCGTTGGTGGCGCCGCTGCGCCGCGGCATGCTGATCTCCGGCTCCGTGCCGCTGCGAGACGGCGTGACGCAGGCCGATCTGGACGCGCTGTCGCCGCTCGACGCGTTCTGGCGCCGCAGCGCGAGCGCGCCGGACGTGCACTCGGTCGCCCACACGCCTTGGATTTCCGTGCACTATGCGCTGGACGCCGCGTCGCAACGCCTGCTCTTCGTGACGGCGCTGGACAATCTGTCCCGCGGTGCCGCGACCCACGCGATCGCGAATTTGAACTGCATGTGGCAACTGCCTGAAACGACTGGCCTGAACTGAGAGACGACGATGACCGACCTGCTGCCAATTGACATCGAACCGATCCTGCCCGCGGGCGTGCGCCTGATGGGCGGCCACAGCGGCATCAAGGCCAATCGCCTCGATACGGCGCTGCTGATCGCGGATGCGCCGATGCGCGCGGTCGGGATGTTCACGCAGAACCGTTGCGCCGCCGCGTGCGTGCTGGGCAACCGGCCGCTGCTGCCGTCGGCCAACATCCGCACGCTGACCGTGGTGTCGGGCAATGCCAATTGCTATGCGCAGGGCGACCTGGAAGCGGATGCGATGCTGCGCAAGGCGTCGTCGGCGCTGGCGGTGTCCACGCCGGATACGGCGCTGACCGCGACGACGGGGCCGATCGGCGTGCCGATGGATGCCCGCAAGGTGGCGGCCGCGCTGCCGCGGGTGTTTCGCAACGTCGCGTCGGTCCATGATTTTGCTGACGCCATGCTCACGACCGATACCGTGCGCAAGGTCGCGTGCGTGCGCTGGCAGGGCGCGACGTGGCTCGGCATTGCCAAGGGCTCGGGCATGATTCACCCGGACATGGCGACGATGATCGCCGTGGTTGTGACGGATGCGGACGTGCCGCTCGACGCCATGCAGCGCGCCATCAAGGTGGCGACGGCGCGGACGTTCAACGCAATCACGGTCGATCGCGACACGAGCACCAACGACAGCGCGTTCTTCCTGAGCACGGCCAAAGGCCCGTTTGTAGCGGATCCGCTGCCGGCGCTCACCGCGGTGATGCAGCAACTCGCCGTGGCGATTGCCCGCGACGGCGAGGGTGCGACGCGTCTGTGTGCGGTGCGCGTACAGGGGGCGCCGGACGAGGCGTGCGCCCGGACGAGCGCGCGCGACGTGGCGGGCAGCGATCTGGTGAAATCGGCGCTGTTTGCCTGCGATCCGAATTGGGGCCGCATTGCCGCGGCGCTCGGCGCGTCGTTGGCACGGCAGGGCGTGGACATCGACCGCGCGGACGTGCACATCCGGCTGATGGACCATCCGGTTTTCCCGGTGGAAGGGCCGCTGGACAAGGCGGCGCTGTCGGCGACGATGCGGTCGTCGGATACGCTGACCGTGGACGTGACCATTGGCGCGGGTCCGGGCGAGGCGACGGCGTGGGGCTGCGATCTGACCTACGACTACGTGCGCATCAACGCGGAAGCGCCGATCGCGTATGGCCAGAATGCGCCGGTGCGGTCGTCGCTGGAAATGCAGACGCTGACGCCGGTGCTCAAGAAGGGCGTGCTGCGGGAAGCGCTGCGCTATCTGCACGACTTTGACCGCAAGACGATGGTGATTGTGGTGCAGGCAGAAGCGCCGACGACGGACGACGACCTGGCGCTGCTGCGGCTGACGGGCATTCGGCCGATTGTGCTGCGCAACGTTGGCATCGATACCGCGGCTTCCGTGGCGCGTGACAATGAAGCCGCGAAGATCGTTGTGCTTTCGTCAGACGACGGCATTCGCGATCAGGATGGCAAGATCGTCCGCGAGCTGACGTTGGCGACGCTGCCGGAGCCGTGGCTTGTGCCGGGCTTGGCGGAATTCCTGAAGCGCGGCGGCACGATGCACGTGCTGAACGGTCAAGTCCACGCGGCGCTGATTGAAGAGCTGTTTACGGACCGCGGCATTGGCTCGATGGTCACGGCGTAGCGGTCAGTCGTCGCCGGTCAGCCAGACCCAGCCGTCGTCGATGACGGCGTCCCAACGCTGCAGGCACACCGGCATGTCCGGACTTTGGCCCGTGCGCACGTCAAAACGCCACTGGTGCATGGGGCAGGTCAGGATGCCGTCCGACAGCTCGCCGCCAAGCAGCGGCGCGTACTGGTGCGGGCAGAGCGCGTCCACGACGTGAACCCCCTGAGCATCGCGAATGACAAGCACGGGATCCCCGCTGTCGGGCATCTCCGTCAGCAGGCGATCGTCAACGATTTCATTGACATGACAAAGCCGTAGGCGCATCACGCCGGGCTTTGCGCCGTGCACGCTGCGCAGGAGCAGAGGCCGCGGAGGTAGCGGAAGGAGAAGAGGCCAGCGTCGTGGCCGTCGCCCCAAGTGAAGCGGATCGCGTAGCCGCCGACGGGGTCGGTGCGCTTCACTGTGGTGGCGGCCTGCGCGGCGGGCGTCTTGGCGTTGAGGATGGGCAATCCGCCGCGGCTCTGGCGCACGATGAGCGTTGTCGGCGCGCCGTGGGTGCCTTTGCAGGTCGCGCACGGGCACTTTTCGCGCAAGAACGCTGGCGTGTAGGTGGATTCATGGGCGTCGCCCCAAACGATCTTGACGCTGCCGTCGTCGTTCCAGGCGAGGTTGACCGGATCGGTCATGAGTTGAGCGTGTGTCTGCATCTGTCTTCTGGGCTGGCCGTCTGCGACCGGCGCGGACTGTACGCTTCTCCTCGGCCCGGCACAAATTCGTCCAAGAAAGCACTGTCACGGCGTCATTCTTGATCTAAGTCAATTCCGGTCCTGACATCTGCCAAGGCGCGCATTCGCCAACCCGTCTACATTCGCCCCCTAGGAGACCCGGGGCCCGCAACCCTGGCCTTTCAGCCGCCGCCCTCTCCCGCATGAAGGGCGCTGGCGCAGGAGCGTGACGTGGGTGATGTGACTGACATCCGGCCGACCGACAAAAAGGTCGAAACGTGGCTTGCCACGCTGATCGCTCATGAGAGCGTGACGCGGTTGCAAGCTGCGGCTGGACAGGTCCTGATCCATCGCGATCACGTGCCTAGTGGTGTCTATGTTGTGCTGTCAGGCGACCTCGCTCTCAGCTCGACATTGGACGCCGCCGACGCATGGGCGGTTACAGCCGATCGGCCGTACCTCCTTCCCCATCCGGCCGAACTGGACTCGCCAGCTGGCTGTGCCGCCCGCGTCCGAACGACAGTCGATCTCATCCACGTGCCGCGCAGCCTGATGTGGCTGGCGCCGGAGATCGGCTACCTCTTGCAGCATGCGCCCATTCCGTCGGTGTCGCTGAAGTCGCAGTTGCCTGCGGCTTCGCACACTGGCGTGAAATCTGTTTCTTCGCTTACACTCGCGGATGCGAAAATGTCCGCGGCCCGCTCCCCCGATTCTACCAAGGCAACGCAGTCCCCGACGCGTTCCAGTCCAACGGACAGCACACGGCTGTCGTCCAAATGAGGTTGACCATGTCAGATAATGCCGCACAGCACGGCGTGCTTGAGCGTTTCCGCTATGACGACGCGATCGTCCGCAAGTTCCTGCTGGCGATGCTCATCTGGAGCATCGTTGGCATGCTCGTCGGTGTCATCCTCGCCTTGCAGTTGGCCTGGCCCGCTGCGAACGTGAATATCCTGCACTTTGGCCGCCTGCGGCCGTTGCACACGAATGCGGTGATTTTCGCGTTCGCCGGCAACGCGATTTTCGCCGGTGTCTACTATTCGTCGCAGCGCCTGCTCAAGGCGCGGATGTTCTCGGACGGCATCAGCAATTTTCACTTCTGGGGCTGGCAGGCGATTATCGTCTCCGCCGCGCTGACCCTGCCGTTCGGGATTACGACCGGCAAGGAATACGCTGAGCTGGAATGGCCGATCGACATCGCCATCGCGGTCGTCTGGGTGGCCTTCGCCGTCAACTTCTTCGGCACCATCGCCAAGCGCCGCGAGCGCCACCTCTACGTCGCGCTGTGGTTCTACATTGCGTCGATCATTACTGTGGCAATCCTGCACATTTTCAACAGTCTGGAAGTGCCCGCCGGCCCGCTGAAGAGCTACAGCGTCTACGCCGGCATTCAGGACGCGTTCATGCAGTGGTGGTACGGCCACAACGCCGTCGCCTTCTTCCTGACCACGCCGTTCCTCGGAATGATGTACTACTTCATGCCCAAGGCCGCGAATCGCCCCGTGTTTTCCTACCGGCTGTCGATTCTCCACTTCTGGTCGCTCGTGTTCATCTACATGTGGGCCGGCCCGCACCATTTGCACTACACGGCGCTGCCGGAATGGGCGTCCACGCTCGGCATGATTTTCTCCGTGATGCTGTGGATGCCGTCCTGGGGCGGCATGATCAACGGCCTCCTGACGTTGCGCGGGGCGTGGAACAAGGTTGCGGAAGACGTCGTCCTCAAGTTCTTTGTCGTCGCCATCACGTTCTACGGCATGTCGACTTTCGAAGGCCCGATGCTCTCCATCAAGAGCGTCAACTCGCTCTCGCACTACACGGACTGGACGATCGCGCACGTGCACTCAGGCACGCTCGGCTGGAACGGCTTCATGTCCTTCGGCATGATGTACTGGATGCTGCCGCGCCTGTTCCAGACGCCGCTCTTCTCCAAGAAGCTGGCGGAACTGCACTTCTGGCTCGGCACCGTCGGCATGCTGCTCTACATCGTTTCGATGTACACGGCTGGCGTGACGCAGGGCCTGATGTGGCGCGCGTTTGACGATACCGGTCGCCTCGCGTACCCGGATTTCGTGGAAACGGTCGTCAAGCTGGCGCCGATGTACTGGGTGCGCGTCCTCGGCGGCGTGATGTACTTCAGCGGCGCGCTGCTGGCGTGCGTGAACTTCTACAAGACCTGGGCGGCACGCCCGGCGAAATACGAAGACCCGGAATTCGAAGCTCCGAAGCTGATGCCCGATCCGGGCCTGGATCTGCACAAGACCGGCAATTGGACCAACTTCCACCGCGTGTGGGAGCGCAAGCCGCTGCTGTTCTCGATTCTCTCCGCCATCGCGGTGCTGACGGCTTCGCTCTGCGAAATCATCCCGACTTTCCTCATCAAGTCCAACGTCCCGACCATCGCCAGCGTCAAGCCCTACACGCCGCTTGAACTCGCCGGTCGGGAAATCTACATCGCGGAAGGTTGCTACAACTGCCACAGCCAGATGATTCGGCCGATTCGCGCGGAGACGGAGCGCTACGGCGAATACTCCAAGCCGGGCGAGTTCGTTTATGACCACCCGTTCCAGTGGGGCTCGCGCCGCATCGGTCCGGATCTGCACCGCGTGGGCGGCAAGTATCCGAGCCTCTGGCACGTGCGTCACATGGCGGATCCGGCGTCGGTCACGCGCAACTCGATCATGCCGCCGTTCCCGTGGCTGGCGACTGACCTGCTGGACTACGGTCACGTGCAGGCGAACGTCGACGCGATGGCGATGCTCGGTGTGCCGTACGGCGACGCGATCAACCACGCGCAGGAGCTGGCGCACGCGCAAGCCAAGACGCTGGCCGCAGACATCAAGGCGCAGGGCGGTCCTGATGGCCTGGAGGACAAGAAGATCATTGCACTGGTGGCTTACCTCCAGCGGCTCGGCACGGACATCAAGGCCAAGCCCGCCGCGGAGACCAAGACCGTCGGTCAGGCCAAGTAGGAGGGTATCGTGAAACTGAGCGATATCATGTCCCACATGGGCTTGGCCAGCTACGCGGAGGTCGCCTTGGCGATCTTCCTCGCAGTCTTCATCGGCGCGGCGATCTGGGCCTACTTGCCCAGCAACCGCCACCGCTTCTCACTGGCGATGACGCTGCCGCTGGAAGACGGGGCCGTTGCCTCGCGCCACACCTTTGACGCAGACTCGCCCGCAACCGCGGGCACCAAAATCGACGAGGCGAACTAATGAGTGACCAGCAAAGTGACATCCGTCGTGAGGACCCGTTGCTTGACCACGAATACGACGGCATCCGGGAGTACGACAACCCGATGCCGGGGTGGTGGCAAGCGCTGTTTATCCTGTGCATCGCCTTTGCCATCGCGTATGGCTTTTGGCTCCATGGGGGCGGCGGCGGCAAGACCGTGCACCAGGAATATGAAGAAGAAGTCGCGGCCGCCTTGGCGCTTGAACTCAAGAATGCCCCGCCGGTCCTGACGGAAGCCGAGCTGATGGCGGCGGTCGCCGACAAGGCGACGGTCGATGCGGGCGCGGCGAAATTCAAAGAAGTGTGCGTGGCGTGCCACGGTGAAAAAGCAGAAGGCAAGATTGGCCCGAACCTTACCGATAAGTACTGGCTCCATGGAAAGGGCAATCTGGCGGATATCTACCAGACCATTTCCAAAGGTGTGCCGGAGAAGGGAATGCCCACGTGGTCGCGCAACCTGAAGCCTGCTGAGTTGAAGAACGTGGCGGCGTTTGTCGGGTCCCTGCGCAACACGAATGTCGCCGGCAAGGCGCCGCAGGGCAATCCAGTGGAGATTGCGGCTGCGCCTGCCCCCGCGCCCGCACCGGCGCCGGAACCTGCTGCGGTCACGCCCGCGGCCGCGCCTGCGGCGCCAACTGCCGCGCAGTAGAGAAAAACCATGCCACCCGTTGTCCCAGAAGCTCCTTCCCCCGCGCCTCATGACAACGGCCCTGGCTCTGCGCCCGGCCGCGTGCTTTCCACCCTGAACGAGGATGGCACGCGGCGCTGGGTGCGCCCTGAACTCGCCCGCGGCCGCTTCTACTACCGCCGTCTGGCCGTTGCCTGGTTCCTCATCGCCAGCTTCGTCGGACTGCCGTTCCTGCACGTCGCCAACAAGCCGCTGTTCCTCTTGGACGTCCTGCATCGCCGCTTCACGTTCTTTGGTGCGACGTTCCTGCCGACCGACACCGTGCTGCTGATGCTCCTGATGTTGACGATTTTCCTGACGATCTTCCTTTTGACGGCGCTTTTTGGCCGCGTCTGGTGCGGCTGGGGCTGTCCGCAGACCGTCTACATGGAATACGTGTTCCGGCCCATCGAGCGCCTGTTCGACGGCAACCGCAACAAGCAGCTCGCGCTCGACGCCAAGGGCGGCTGGCAGCCCAAGCGCCTGCTCAAATTCGCGGTTTTCGGCATCCTCTCGGTCCTCGTCGCCAATGTCTTTCTCGCGTGGTTCATCGGCGTCGACGAGCTGGGCCACTGGATGAGCCAATCGCCGGTCGAGCATCCTGCCGGGTTCGCCATCGTCTTCATTACATCCGTGCTGATGTTCATCGATTTCGCGTGGTTCCGCGAGCAGATGTGCGTTGTCGTGTGCCCGTACGCGCGCATCCAAGCGGCGCTGCTCGACAAGGACTCCTTGATCGTCGCGTACGACAACAACCGCGGCGAGCCGCGCGGCAAGCTCACCAAGGTCAAGCTCGACGACCTGAAGATCGGCGACTGCATCGACTGCAAGGCGTGCGTCAACACGTGCCCGACCAACATCGACATCCGCGAAGGCTTGCAAATGGAGTGCATCAGCTGCACGCAATGCATCGACGCGTGCGACGTGGTGATGGACAAGATCAACAAGCCGCGCGGGCTGATTCGCTACACGTCCCAGGCCAAGCTGGCGACCGGCGTCGGCCGGGTGCTGCGGCTGCGGGTGATCCTGTACCCGATCGCGATTCTCATCGTCGGTGGCGCGCTGGGCTACCTGGCGAGCCATCGCGTTGCCGCGGAGGTGACGATCCTGCGTGGCATCGCCGCGCCGTTTACCGAGGGCCAGGGCGGCGTTGTGACCAATCAGGTGCGCCTGAAGATCCACAACCGCGGGGAAGAGGCGCGCAGCTACAAGCTTGACCTGCGGCCGCTGGATGGCCTCAAGTGGATCGCGCCGGAGAATCCGCTGCGGGTGCCGGCTGACCACGCGGTGACGACGACGATCTTCGTGGAGTCGCAACCAGGCGCGATTCAAGGTGAAAAAACGATCGAGATTCACGTGGACGACGGGAAAGGCTTCACTGCTGACGTTCCGTTCCGCTTGCTGGGTCCGGGAGCGAAACAATGACGGTGACGACTTTGCCCATGGAATCCGCGACCGCGCCTGGCCTCTTCAAGACTTTTGTGGCGCGCGGCCTGCATTGGCCGCTGCTTGTGGTGGCGCTCCTGTTGGTGCCCGTCGTTGCCGGTGGCTATTTGGCGTACATGGCGACGCATGACCCGACATTTGCCATCGAATCCGATTACTACCGCAAGGCCGTGGCGTGGGACGCGACGATGGCGCAAGAGCAGGCGAATGCCAAGCTCGGTTGGCAGTCGGTTGTGACAGCGACGCCCGTCGGTTCGGCGCTGGACGTTGCGGTGCAGGTCCAGGACAAGGCGGCAAACCTGGCGGGCTTGACCGTGCAGGTCGAAGGCTTCTTCCTCGCGCGGTCCAAGGACGTGCAGTCGGCCGCCGCGGTGCTGGCTGCCGATGGCCGGTACCACGTGACGCTGCCCTTTGGCCACCGCGGTGTGCATGAGATTCGCGTGCGCGCCCAGCGCGGTGCTGACACGTTCACCGCCACCCACCGCATCGACGTCGCGCGCTGAGGCTGGTCGATGTTGGCGCTTTTTTCGACAGTCCTTGTGGCGAGCCTTGTCGGCAGCTTGCACTGCGCCGGTATGTGCGGCGGCTTCGTGGTCTTCTGGGCCGGCGGTGACGCGTCCCAAGGCAAGAACAAGGTCTTCGCCCATATGGCCTACAACGGCGGTCGCCTCGTGACGTACGTGCTCCTGGGCGCGCTCGCGGGCACGCTGGGGCAGGCGCTGGACCTCGCGGGGCGTTCCGCCGGGCTGGAGAAGCTCGCGGCCGCGCTCGCGGGCGGGCTCATGGTCGCGTGGGGCGCGCTGGCGCTTCTGCGGGCGCTGGAAGTCCGCGTCCCCCAGATGCCGCTGCCCGCTGTGCTCCATCGCGCCTACTCGAACGTGCTCAAGCAGCTCCACGGCAAGCCGCCGGTTGTGCGCGCGGCCATCATCGGCTTGGCGTCCACGCTTCTGCCCTGCGGTTGGCTCTACGCGTTTGCGGTCACGGCGGCGGGCACGGGCTCGTGGGCCTGGGGCGCGCTGACGATGGCTGCGTTCTGGCTGGGGACTCTCCCCGTGCTTGTCGGCGTGGGCGCGCTGGTCCAGCAGATGGCGGGGCCGCTGCGGCGTCATCTGCCGGCCGTGACGGCGCTTTGTGTGATGGGCGTGGGCCTGTTCGCGCTGACGCACCGCCTGAATGTGCCGCACTTCGTGCCAACGGCCGCGCCCGTTTCCCTGCAAGGGGCAGCGCAGCACGCGCATAACCTTGGGACCGGCAAAGAAAAGCCGCCGTGCTGCCGTGACGACGAGTAACCCTGACATGCCCCGCAGCGCGACCGCAGCGCGCCTGGACGTCGCCTGCAGTCATTGCAGCCTCCCGGTGCCCGCCGGCCTCCTCGTCGAGGCCAAGTCCGAGCAGTTTTGCTGCCACGGCTGTGAGACCGTCTACTTCGCGATCCGCGAGCAGGGGCTCGACCGCTACTACAACATCCGCAGTGAAGACAACGACGCCGGCCGCAAGCCGCACACGACGGATCGCAGCTACAAGGAATTCGACGACGCGGCGTTCCAATCCCGCTACTGCCGCGCGATGCCCGATGGCACGATCCGCACGGAGCTGTTCCTGGAAGGCGTGCATTGCGCCGCGTGCGTCTGGCTGGTCGAGCGCGCCACCACGGACTTTGGCAGCGGCACCCGCGCGCGCCTCGACATCGGCCGCAGCGCCGCGGAAATCATCTTTGACCCGCGCACCACGACGCTTTCTGACGTCGCCCGCCGCCTCGACTCGCTCGGCTACGCCAGCCATCCCTACCGCGGCGCCGACGCCCGCGACCTCCGCGTCAAGGAGGAGCGCGCGCTCATGGGCCGCATCGGCGTCGCCTGGGCCGTTGCGGGCAACGTCATGGTCATGGCCATTACGCTCTACAGCGGCTTTTTCACGGACATGGACGCCGACACGGAGCAGCTCTTCCGCTGGGTCAGCTTTGCGCTCACGATTCCGTCGTTCTTCTGGAGCGCGCGCGTCTTCTTCGTGGGCGCGTGGCGGGCGCTGAAGGCGCGGATGCTGCACATGGACCTGCCCATCGCGGTGGGGCTTTCTGCGGGCTTCATCGGCGGCACTGTGAACGTGCTCCGCGGTACGGGTGAAATCTATTTTGACTCCGTGGCCTCGCTCATTTTCCTGCTGCTTGTCGGCCGCTGGCTGCAATTGCGACAGCGGCGCATGGCGGGCGACGCGGCTGAACTGCTGTACTCCCTGGCGCCGTCGTCGGCGCGGCTTGTGCAAAACGACCAGGTGCAGGAAGTGCCCGTGGAGCGGCTCGCGGCGGGCGATGTGGTGGAAGTGCGCGCGGGCGATACGATTCCCACCGACGGCGTCGTCGTCTTTGGCCGTTCGGCGCTTGACGCCTCCGTACTGACCGGCGAGTCGCGCGCGGTGGACGTGGCGGAAGGCGACCGCGTGCACGCGGGGACGCTCAACATCTCCGCGCTGCTGCGGATTCGCACGGAAGCGACCGGCGAGGACACGCGGGTAGGGCGGCTGATGCAGGCCGTGGCGGAGGCATCGCGGCGGCGCGCGCCGATCGTCGCGCTGACGGACCACGTGATTGGCTACTTCGTCGCGGTCGTGCTGGTGCTGGCGGCGATTACCGCGGCGCTGTGGCTCTGGCTCGACCAAAAACTGGCGCTTGATCATGCGGTTGCCCTGCTGATTGTGACCTGTCCCTGCGCGCTGGGATTGGCCACGCCGCTGGCGGTGACGGCGGCGGTTGGCAAGGCGGCGCAGCGCGGCATCCTGGTCAAAGGCGGCGACGCGATGGAGAGGCTGGCCAAGCCGGGGCTGGTGCTGTTTGACAAGACCGGCACGCTGACTGAAGGCAAGATCGCGCTGATGCAGTGGCTTGGCGACGCGTCGGTCCAGCCGCTCGTCGCCGTGCTGGAGCAGCAATCTGCCCATCCGCTCGCGCGCGCGGTCGTGGGGCATTTTGGCGAGCAGCCGCCGCTTGCTGTCAGCGCGATCCAGCAAACGGTGGGCGGTGGTCTGGAAGCGCTGGTGGGCGGTCACGCGCTGATTGTCGGTTCGCCGGCGTTTGTTGCGCTGCGCGTGGCGCACGTGTCGTCCGAGGCGCAGGCGTGGATTGGCCAGCTGACGCAGCAGGCGTGGACGCCGGTGCTCGTGGCGCAAGATGGCGTGGTCGTTGCGGCGATGGGCTTTGGCGACCCGATTCGTCCGGAAGCGGCGGCATGTCTCCGCGCGCTGGAGGCGCAGGGCATGAAGGTCGGCATCCTGTCAGGCGATCACCCGGACGTCGTGGCGGCGGTCGCGCGGCAACTGGGGATTCCGCCTGACCGCGCCCAGGGCGGGGCGACGCCCGAGCAGAAGCTCGCCAAGGTGCAGGCAGAGTTGCTGAACGGTCCGGTGCTGATGGTGGGCGACGGCGTCAATGATGCCGCCGCGCTCGCCGCCGCAACCGTTGGCATCAGCGTCCACGGTGGCGCGGAGGCGAGTCTCGCCGCCGCCGACGTCTTCCTCACGGAAGCCGGCCTCGACCCGATCGTCACGCTCATCACCGGCGCGCGCCGCACGGTCCGCACCATCCGCCGCAACATCGCGTTCTCACTGATTTACAACCTCATCGGCGCCGGCCTCGCGATGGCCGGCTTGCTCAGCCCGCTCGTCGCTGCCATCCTGATGCCGTTCAGCTCGCTGACCGTCGTCAGCAGCTCGTTCAAGTCGCGGACGTTTGACGAAGCGCGCAAGGGAAAGTCCGCATGAGCGTCCTCTACATCGTCGTGCCTTTGGCCATCTTGCTCTCCGGATCTGCCGTCGCTGCCTTCCTGTGGGCCGTTCGCGGTGGCCAATTTGACGACGTCCGCACGCCGGGCATGCGCGCGCTCCACGACGACGAGCCGGTCAAGGACGTCCCGCCCGAGGCCTGAAAACTTGCCTCGCCTCGGTTGACGGATAATCTCGGGCCGGTGGCGCGTGCCACACGAGCCCGCCATGTCCACCGCAGCGCCCCGTTCGACAGCCTTCACGCGCACTTGGGTCTCCTCGACCTACTTCGCGCAGGGCTTGCCGTTCATGCTCATCAACTTCCTGTTTGCCGCGTACCTGACGGACATCGGCGTCAAGGAAGCGTGGATCGGCTACCTCAACTATTTCGGCCTCGCCTGGAGCCTCAAGTTCCTGTGGGCGCCCGCCGTCGACTTCTGGGGCACCAAGCGCCGCTGGCTCGTAACCGTGGAGGGCGCGCTCGTCGTCGGCTTCGGTCTCCTGACGCTCCTGATGATGCACGGGCCGCGCGACGCCGCCGCCGCCGATCACAACGTGCTCCTGCAGGGCGCGATCGCCACGCTCGCGGTCCTCGCGGTCCTCGCCGCGACGCACGACATCGCCATCGACGGCTACTACATGGAGGCCATCACCGATCCCGGGGAGCAGGCGGCCTACACAGGCCTGCGCAGCCTCGCCTTCCAGGTCGCCAAGCTGTTCGTCCGTAGCGCGCTCCTCGCGCTCACTGGCTGGATCGGCTGGCACTGGGGCTTCGGCGTCGGCGCCATCACACTCGCCGTCCTGTGGATGTTCCACCTCGCGTTTCTGCCCCGCGTCGAGATCGCCCGCACGCACCGCACCACCGTCCCCGAGGCGATGCGCGGCTTTGGCCGTGCCTTCCTCTCCTATCTGCGGCAGCCGAGCATTCTGCTGGTCCTGGCGCTGCTCGTGACCTACAAGCTCGGCGACCAACTCATGTTCGCGCTCAACACCACGTTCCTGATGCGGGAGGTCGGCGTCAGCAAGCCCGATCTCGCGTGGATCGGCGGCGTGCTCGGCAGCGCGGCGCTGACGGCGGGTTCCCTGACGTCGGCGTGGGCGATCCAGAAGTTCGGCTGGCGGCGCTCCGTGTGGCCGTTGACGCTTGGCATGAACCTGAACATCTGGCTGTACGTTTGGCTCGCGTGGTCGGTGGCGCAGGCCAAGATCGACCCGTCGCACGTCGCGCCCGGCTTGCCCATCGTCGCGTGTATCTACTCGTTTGAGCAATTCGCCGGCGGTCTCGGCAGTTCCGCGCTGATTGTCTTCGCGTTGCGCACGTGCAATCCGGACTTCAAGGCCGCGCACTACGCCATCGCCACCGCGCTGGCCAGTCTGGGCGGCGCAACGCTGGGCGCGAAGGCCGGCGAGATCGTCACGCAAATCGGCTACACGCAGCTCTTCCTGCTGTCCTTTGCGGTGGCGGTTCCGTCGATGCTGATCCTGCCGTTCGCGCTGCGTCTGCCGCAGTTACAGGATCCCGCCCGCTAGGTCTCGTACTTGTAGAAGCCTTCGCCGCTCTTCTTGCCCAACTTGCCAGCCGCCACCAGATCGCGCAGCAGCTGCGGCGGGGCAAAGCGCACCGGGTCAATCTCCCGCGCCAGCGTTTCAGCAATCGCCAACCGCACGTCCAGGCCGACCAGATCCGTCAGCTTCAGCGGTCCCATCGGATGCCGGTAGCCCAGTTCCATGGCCTTGTCGATGTCCGCGGCGCTCGCCACGCCTTCCTGCAGCATCCGAATCGCCTCCAGCCCGAGCGCCAGACCCAGCCGCGAGGAGGCAAAACCGGCGACGTCGCGCACGACAATCGGCTCCTTGCCAATCCGCCGCGCGAACTCCAGCGCGCTCGCGAGCGCGGCATCGGACGTGCTCTCCGCACGCACCACTTCCAGCAGCGGCTGGATGTGCACCGGATTGAAGAAATGCAGGCCGAGGAAGCGATCCGGGCGCGCCAGCCCGGCGGTCAGCAGCCGCAGCGGAATCGAACTCGTGTTGCTCGCGAGCAGCGCGTTGGCCGGCAGCGTCTCCGTCACCGTCTGGAAAATGCGCCGCTTCAGCTCGATGTTCTCCGGCGCGGCCTCCACAACGAGGTCAGCCAGCGACGCCGCCACCCGCAGGTCCGGCTCGCCGTGCAGGCGCGCGCGCGTCGCGTCCGCGGCTTTCTGGGTCAGCTTGCCCTTTTGCACGCCCACCGCGAGGTTCTGCTGAATCTTGGCCAAGCCCGCGTCGATCGCCGCGGCAGAAACGTCGTTCAGCCACACTTCACAGCCCGCCGCCGCGCACACGTGCGCGATGCCGTGGCCCATCGTTCCCGCGCCGATGACGATCACGCGGCGGATGGCAAACGCGTCTTCCACACTTTCTGTCGTCTCAGGATGCATCGTTCTTCTCCGTGCCGCGGAATCTAGCGGGCAGGGCGCGGTTGCACAAGCCGGCACGTTCGACTGCGCGCGCTTGGCGGCGTGTCAGCGGGCATCCAGCGCGCGTTGCAGCGCCACGCGGACCAGCATCTGCGTCGACGGCGGCACGGCAGGACCGGGCGCGCGCGCGCACAGGGAGAGCGTCCGGCGCAGGGAATCGCACATGCCCTGGCAGCGCGGGCATTGCGACAGGTGGGTTTCCAGCTCCGCGCACATCTCCGGCCGCATGTCGCCTTCCAGATGGCGGGAGTAGTTGGCCAGCACGTCCGGGCACTGGCCGCCCGGCGCGGACGGCGGCAGTTGCGGCGGCATCAGCATCGGCGACAGGCGATCGCGCACCGCGATCCGCGCGCGGTGCAGACGGCTCTTGACCGCGTCCACGCGCAGGCCCAGCGTCTCCGCCACTTCCGCCGCGCTCAAGCCTTCCACGTCGCGCAACACAAGCACTTCCCGGTACATCGGCGCCAGCTCGCCAATCGCATCCTCGACCGCTTGGCCCATCTCGCGCTCGCCCAGCTCGCGATCCGGGCGATCCTGGTCGTCGCTCAGGGTCAGCGCCGCGTGCGACTGCGGATCGTCCAGCGAGGTGTCCGCCTGCCGCACCGTCCGACCGCGCCGCCGCTGCTTGATGCAAAAGCTCCGCGCGATTGTGTACATCCAGGTCGAGATCGCCGCGTCGCCGCGAAAATTCGGCAGCGTGCGGGCCGCCGCAATGAGCGTTTCCTGCACCACTTCTTCCGCATCCGCGCGGTTCTTGCACATCCGCGCGGCAAACCGGGCGATCCGCGGCGCCTGCTCAGAGAGGAGCGTCTCGATCGCCCGTCGGTCGCCAGCTTGAGCGCGGTGCAGGAGTTCAGCAGGCGTTTGCGTCATGGGCCACGTCAGACGCGTGTGGTGCGTCGGGGCCAAAGCGTATCGCTCGCGCTGGTTTGCGTCGAGGCGCTTGAACGAATCTTTCCGCCGTGGCATGGCTCCCACCCAGCAGTCGGCATTGGAGGCCGCAGGGGTACACGATGAGCTTGGAACTGAACGAACAGAATTTTGAAGCGACCGTGGAAAAAGAGGGCATCACGCTCATCGATTTCTGGGCGCCGTGGTGCGGGCCGTGTCGGTCCTTTGCGCCGATCTACGAGGCCGCGTCCACGCGCAATCCGGACATCCGCTTTGGCAAAGTGAATACGGAAGATGAGCCCGGTCTTGCGGGTGCGTTCCAGATTCAGGCGATCCCGACGCTGATGGCGTTTCGCGACGGCGTCCTGCTGTTTTCCCAGCCCGGGATGCTGCCGCCACAGGCGTTGGACGGTTTGATTGTGGAGCTGCGCAAGGTCGACATGGTCGAAGTGCGCAAGCAGTTGGCGGCGCAGGGCGTCCAGGCCGGGTAATTTCGCCTACGCGTTCCACGCGGCGACGAGTTCAACCATCCGCGCATGCGCGGTCGCGGCGTCGTGGGGCTGGCCAAGCGGGCCCAGCCACGCGCCGATGACGGCCATGCCATGCGCGCCGGTTTGGCGGATCAGCGGGACGTCGGCCAGCGTCAGGCCGCCAATCGCGATAACGGGCAGCCGACTGGCGGTCACCGCCTGCGCCAGCGTTGCCAGACCCGTGACGCCGTCGTGCGCCTGCTTGCCATCGGTCGCGCGCACGGGGCCAAAACCGAGGTACTGCACCGGCATCGCCTGCGCCGCGTGGACCTGCGCCACCGTGTGGGTCGAAAAGCCCAGCAGCGCGTCTGCGTCGAGCTGAGCGCGCGCCACGCGTGGATCGCCATCTTCCTGGCCCAGATGCACGCCGACGTGCGCCGCAACTGCAGCCGCCACATCGTCGTCCGCAATCACCGGAATCTGCCCTGCCAGCGCGCGCCGCACCGCATTGAGCGCCGTCAGCCGGGTCGGATGGCCCAGCGGCAGGTGCTTCAGGCGCAGTTGCACCGCGATTGCGCCCGCCTGCGCCGCTGCCTCCGCGTACGCCCGCAGCAGGTTCACGGGCGGCCGCAGCTCCGTCCGCGCGGCAAGCCCGAGGCGGTCGCCGTCCACAATCGCGTAAATCCCGCTTCGCAATGGCTTCACGTTAGCTCCCAGCGCATGTCGAGCGCGTCTTCCCCGTCCGCGTAGTAGCCCTTGCGCCGCCGTGTGGCGACGAAGCCGACCGATTCATAGAGCGCGATGGCGGGGACGTTGCCGGCGCGCACTTCCAAAAACACGACCGTGACGCCGCTGGCGCGCGCGGTGGCGATGGCGCGGTCCAAGAGCGCGCGGCCAATGCCGCGACGGCGGGAGCTGGGGAGGCTGGCGATGCGGGCGACGGTGAACTCGTCGACGACCTGGGTGCCGATCAGGTAGCCGACGGGGACGTCAGCCTCGTGCGCGATCCACGCGCGTGCCAGGGGGCTTGCGAGGTCAGCGGCGACGGATTCAAGCGACCACGGTTCCGCGAAGCACGCGCGTTCCAGCGCCGCGAGGACCGGTGCATCAACGGCGGTCGCGCGGCGAATTTCCACGTCTACGCCTGCGTTTGCCGCGCCAACCGACGCATGTTGTGCAGCAAATCGGCGATCCCGAGGCTTTCCCGCACGCTCGTCGCGATCGGCGGATGCTCCAGGTCAAAATCGCGCTGCAGCCGGGCAATCACGCCGCCGCGCTTGGTCTTGGGCAGCTCGTCCATCTTGGTCGCGACGATGAGCACCGGGCGGTTGATTTCGCGCAGCCATTCGGCAAAGCCAATCGCGTCCTCATCGACGTCGCGCCGGCAATCCTGCAGCAGGATGACGCCACGCAGCTCCTTGGATTCCTCCAGGAACTTCTGGATCATCGGCGAGAACGATTCCCGCAGCGTCTTGGCGACCTTGGCGTGGCCAAAGCCCGGCAGGTCGCACATCCGAATCGTGTCGCCAGACGACAGCAGCAGGTCAAACAGGATGATCGCCTGCGTGCGCCCGGGCGTCTTGGACGTGCGCGCGAGGCTGTGGCGGTTGGCCAACGCGTTGACGAGCGAAGATTTGCCGACGTTGGAGCGGCCGACAATCGCGATCTCCGGCGGACCCGAGGGAAACTCGCCGGGACCGGTGACCGCTGCGAGAAAGTCGGCGGAAAGCGTCCGCAAATCCTTGGTCGATCCGCCCTTTTTCTTGATATAGGGCGCGGCCGTCGCAGGTCCGCCCTTCTTGGCGGGCAGCGCGGTCTTTGCTGGCGCGGGCTTCTTGGCAAACGGCGCAGCTTTCGCGGACGCGGGCTTTTTGGCAAACGGCGCGGCTTTCGCAGGCGCGGCTTTCTTCACATACGGCGCGGCCTTGGCAGGCGCGCCTTTGCGGGCAATTGGCGCGGCCATCGTCAGTCCTTGTCGACTTCAACGAGCGCCAGCACCACCGGCTTGCGCGTCGTGTAGCGCTTGCACACCTTGCGGACGTGCTGGGTGATGAGGCCCTCGATCTTGTCCGGCGCCGTCTTGGCGTCCATGTCCGTCAGGACGCGGATGAGCGCTTTCTCGATTTCCTCGGCCAGCTCGCCGTTGCCCTGATACACGCCGCTCGGTTGCGCGCGTACCTTGGGCGACACCACGCCGCGCTGGATCTTCAGCCGCGCGGAAATCGCGACAACGCCGTTGAACGCCAGCTTCTCGCGCGCCTTGATCTGCAGCGTTTCCGCGTCGCCCACGATGGAGCCATCGGCATACCACGGCGTCACTTCCACCAAATCGCGCACGGAAACGCCGTCCTGCGTCAGCTCCAGAATCTGGCCATTTTCAGCCAGCACGGTCTTCGCGTTGAATTCGGCGGCCAGCTCTGCGTGGCGCTGGAGGAACGTGTATTCGCCGTGCACCGGGAAGAAATGCTTGGGCCGCACCCAGGAAATCAGCGCGCGCTGTTCGTCAGAATACGCGTGGCCCGAAGCGTGAATGTCGCGGCGCGTGCGCGTGGAGATGATGTGCGCGCCGCGGCGGGCGAGGTCGTTGATCATCGAGTAGATGCGCTTCTCGTTGCCGGGAATGACGCGCGAGGACAGGATGATCGTGTCCGTGTCCTTGATCGACAGGTTCGGATGGATGCCCTGGGCGGCGCGACTGAGCGCGGCGCGCGGTTCCGCCTGGCTGCCGGTGCAGATGACGCAGAGCTCGTTGTCGTCGTACAGGTGCATGTCCTTGGCATCGATGAAGTCATCGGCGTCAAAGGGCATGTCCGTCGCGTTGTTGGCGCACTCGATGTAGCGGTCGAGCGAGCGGCCGAGGAGGACCGTGTAGCGGCCGGCGGTGCGGGCGGCGTCGACGACGGTGTGGACGCGGTAGAGGTTGGACGCGAACAGGCCGACAATCGCGCGGCCTTTGCACGCACCGATGACTTCCGTGAGCGCAATCGACACGCCGGATTCGGCGCCGGACCAACCGGGCACTTCTGCGTTTGTCGAGTCCGACATCATGAGCGCGACGCCCGAGTCGCCAAAAGCGCGGAAGCCCGCTTCATCAAAGACAGCGCCGTCGCGCAGGCCCGCTTCAATCTTGAAGTCGCCGGTGAAGAGGATATTGCCCGACGGCGTGCCAATCGCCAGCGAGACGCAGTCAGGCAGCGAGTGCGTGACGCGGAGGAAATTGAAATCGAACGGGCCGATCTGCAGCTTCTTGCCGGGCTTGATGATCGACAGGTTGACCGACGACTCCATGCCATGTTCGCGCAAACGCTGCTGGATGAGCGCGGCGGTAAAGCGCGTCGAGTAGATCGGCACCGGAAAGAGCCGGAGGACGTGGGGCAACGCGCCGATGTGATCCTCATGACCGTGGGTCAGGACAATCGCGCGGAGTTTCTTCTTGTAGCTTGCGAGCACGCGCAAGGACGGCAGCATAACGTCGATGCCGGGAATTTCACTGTCGACAAACGACACGCCGCAATCGAGCAGCACAGCGTCGTCGCCGCAGATCAGCAACATCGCGTTCATGCCCATGCGGCCAACGCCGCCGAGGGGCAGCAACTGCACAGTTTGTTTGTCGGATTTCTTGGTCTTGGGCATGGGGCGTTGGATCTTTTTGAAGCGGTTCAGCCGCGAATGGAGCGGGAGGATACACCCCGCGGCGAGGCGTGGCTATCGAATTGGCCACGCGCTGCGCAAACCGTTCGCCGAATTGACCGGGCGAACGGCTCACGCAGCCGCTGACATGGAGTCTAACCGTTGGACTAATCGCGGGCGATAACGACGGCCATGCCCTGGCCGCCGCCGATGCACGCCGAACCGACCGCGTACTGCGCGCCGGTGCGCTGCAAGTGCAACGCGAGGTGCAGCATGATGCGCGCGCCGGACGCCGCAAGCGGGTGACCCATCGCGATCGCGCCGCCGTGGATGTTGGTCTTGGCCATGTCCAGGCCAAGATCCTTGGCGACCGCGAGGAACTGCGGCGCAAACGCCTCATTCACTTCAACGGCATCCATCTGGGCCAGGCTCAAGCCCGCACGCGCCAGCGCGCTCTTGACCGCCGGCACCGGGCCAATGCCCATCACCGTCGGATCGCAACCGACCGCGGCGTGCGCGACGATGCGCGCCAACACCGGCCATTTCTCGGCTTCCGCGCGCTTGCGGGTCGTCACGATGAGCGCCGCCGCGCCATCGACGATGCCCGACGCATTGCCGGCGGTCACAACGCCTTCTTTTTCAAACGCCGGCTTCAGCTTGACCAGCCCTTCCATCGTCGTTTCGGGGCGCGTGTGCTCGTCTTTCTCAACAACGACCGGGCCCTTGCGCGACTGGATGGTCACGGGCGCGATCTCGTCCTTGTAGATGCCGTCGGCCAGCGCCTTGGCGTAGCGCTTCTGGCCTTCCAGCGCGAAGTCGTCACACGCCTGGCGGGAAATCTCGTGCGTCCGCGCGAGCTTCTCGGCCGTGTTGGCCATCATCAAGCCGGTCGTCGTGTCCATGAGGCACGTGAAGAGCGAGTCCTCAAACTTGCCGCCGGGGCCAAACCCGATGCCGCTGCGCGCGCCGCGGACGACGTGGGGCGCCTGCGTCATGCTCTCTGCGCCGCCGACGAGGACGACTTCCGCTTCACCGAGCTTGATGGCGTTGGCGCCCTGGGCGATGGCTTCAAAGCCGGAGCCGCAGAGTCGATTGAGCGTGAGCGCGGGGGCATCCTGGCGGCCGCCGGTGCGCAGGCCGATGTGACGCGCGAGGTAGATGGCGTCCTGTGAAGTCTGGAGCACGTTGCCGAAGAACACCGCGTCGATGACGCTGCCGTCAGCGCCGATGGAGGCGAGCGCGGCCTTGGCGGCTTCCACGCCCAGGTCCGTAGCGGTCAGATCTTTGAGGGAACCGCAAAACGCGCCAAAAGGCGTGCGCTTGCCGGCGACGATGACGATGTCCTGGGCGTTGCTCATGGTGACTCCGGAGAGGAAAGGGCGGTCAGACGGCCGCGGGCGGGGAGTGTAGGCTCCGGCGCGGCAGTTGTCATCGGGCGTCCGCGACTCCGGCGTCCCAAAGGCGGGTCGCGCGTGCCACAAGATCGTCACGCCAGGCCAGCTTCTCCAGCCAGGCCGCCGGAATGCCGGAGAGGCCCCAGATCGCGCCCGCCAGTTGGCCCGTCACCGCGGCGACGGTATCGGCGTCATGCCCCAGGTTGGCGGCGCGCAGCACGGCGTCGTGGAAGTTGTCGCTGTGATGGACGCACCAGAGCGCAGCCTCCAGCGTGTGGACGACGTACCCCGTCGAGCTGATCTGCGCCTCGGTCTTCGCTTGCCACGCGCCGCTGGCGATCCCCGCGATCTTCGGCGCCAACGCGCGCTCGCGCGCCTGCAACACGGACGCCTTGTCCGCGCCGTCGATCGCCAGAACCAGGACCTCAGCAAACAGCGCGCAAGCGTCCATGCACTCTGCTGACGCGTGCGTCACCTCGCTCTGCCGCCGCGCCGCCTCAACCGCCGTCGCCACGTCGTGAAACCGCACGGCGACGGGCGAGAGCCGCATCAACGAGCCATTGCCGCCATCGTTCGGATCCGTCGAGCCCGCGACCGGATCGTCGGTCTGCGCGAACCGAATCAGCGCCTGCTTCGTCGCGCCGCCGATGTCAAAACAGACGCCAGTCACGGAGTTTTCGCCCTTCAGCCGCCAGCGCTGGAACCGTTCAGCCAGATCGCGCTGATTCAAGGTGCCACACGCGTTCAGCGAATCCGCGAGGCACAGCGCCATGGCGGTGTCGTCCGTCCACTGCCCCGGTTTCAGGCCAAAAGGCCCACCGCCCACCATGTCTGCAATCGGCACGACGTCCTTGCGCTTGACGAATTCCAGCGTCGTTCCCAGCGCATCACCGACGGCGAGGCCCATGAACGCGCCGAGCGCGCGGTCCCGTTTTTCAAGCAGCTTCGTCATGACAATCCTCCGCCGCTGTTCTCGCACTCCGCGACCGCGACGTCAAAGAGGCGGCAGACAAGCGGCAACGTTTTGTGATAGGCTCCGCCGCTCGCGGTCGAACCGCGCCTTGGGATGCAAATGGCTCACGATTCTGCGCATTTGGACTTGCCGCCGGTCACGTTTGACACCTCGCCGGAGCGCTACCACCACTGGAAGCTCGCCGTGGACGGCGCCGTCGCCACGCTCACGATGCAGGTCGATCGCGATGCCCCCTTGCGGCCGGGTTATGACCTGAAAATGAACAGTTACGATCTGGGCGTGGACATCGAGTTGGCCGACGCGGTCCGCCGGCTGCGCTTTGAGCACCCGCAAGTGCGCTGCATCGTCGTCACGGGCGGCGTGCCCAAGATGTTCTGCGCCGGCGCCAACATCAAGATGCTCGCGGGCTCCGCGCATGGCTTCAAGGTCAACTTCTGCAAGTTCACCAATGAAACCCGCTGCGAGATCGAAGACGCGACGACGCACTCCAGTCAGCGTTACATCGCGGCGCTGAACGGAACGGCGGCGGGCGGTGGCTATGAACTGGCCGAGGCGTGCGCGGAGATCTACCTGATTGACGACGGTTTTTCCGCCGTGTCCCTGCCGGAAGTGCCGCTCCTTGGCGTGCTGCCGGGTACGGGCGGCCTGACGCGGCTCGTGGACAAGCGCAAGGTGCGGCGCGACGTGGCGGACTTGTTCTGCACCAAAGCGGAAGGCTTTCGCCTGCGCGACGCGCTGAAGATGCGGCTTGTCGACGGCGGTTGGCCAAAATCGAAGTGGGATCAGGGGATTGCCGAACGCTCGCAGAAGATCGTCGCGGACGCTGGCGGCAATCAAGGCGAACAGGGCATCGCGCTGACGCCCGTTGCCCGCACGCAGGTGCGCGACGGCGAAATCGAGACGCTGACGTGGCCGAATGTGACGCTGCGCATCCTCCATGACAAGCGTTGGTGCGAGCTGACGCTGCGCGGTCCGAGTGAAGCGGCGCCGGCTTCGGCCGCAGGCTTGCAGGCTCAGGGCGCGACGGCGTGGTCGCTGCAGGCGTTTCGCGAGTTGGATGCGGCGCTTCTCGATTTGCGCTTCAACTATCCAAAAATCGGTCTGATTCTTTTGCGTACGGTGGGAACGGCGGAAGGCGTCCTCGGCCATGACGCGGCGATTGCGCAGTTGCGCGCCGACGGCTCGTGGCTGGCGCGTGAAATCCAGCTGTTCCAGTCGCGCGTGCTCCGGCGGCTGGACAACATGTCGCGGTCGATGTTTGCGCTCATTGAGCCCGGCTCGTGCTTTGCCGGCACGCTGCTGGAAATCGCGTGGTCGGCGGATCGGGCGTACATGCTCGACGACCCGGATGCCGCCAACAGCATCGCGCTCGGGCAGGTTCACGCGGGCACGCACGCGGCGCACAACGGCATGACGCGGCTGCAGATTCGCCTGTACGGCGATCCGGACGGCTTGGCCAAGATCCTGGCGATGCACGGCGCCGTGGACGCGCCGACCGCGGAGCAGCTGGGGCTCGTGACCCGCGCGCCGGACGACATCGACTGGGAAGACGAAGTGCGGCTGGCGATTGAAGAACGCGTGTCGTTCTCGCCGGATGCACTGACGGGCATGGAGCAAAACCTGCGTTTTGCCGGTCCGGAGAACTGTGACACCAAGCTTTTTGGTCGGCTGACCGCGTGGCAGAACTGGATCTTCCAGCGGCCGAATGCGGTGGGCGAGCGCGGCGCGCTGCCGATGTACGGGCATCCGCAAGCGCCGGTGTTTGACTGGAATCGCACTTGATACGGGGATAAACGGGAGCTGGCTCCGCAGGAGCCTGAACGCGACGGAGGGCAGTGCATGGCGAGTATCGATTACCAGAGCAAAATTCCGAACAACGTCAACCTGTCCGATGACCGGCGGTTGCAGCGCGCGTTGGAACATTGGCAGCCGCGCTACCTGCAGTGGTGGCAGGAGATGGGACCGGATGGCATTCAGGAGAAGGACGTCTACCTCCGCACCGCCGTGAGCGCGGACAAGGACGGTTGGGCGCACTTTGACTACGTGAAGATGCCCGATTACCGCTGGGGAATTTTCCTGTCGGAGCGGGATCCGGAGCGCAAGGTCAACTTTGGCGACCACATCGGCCAGCCCGCGTGGCAGGAAGTGCCGGGCGAGTTCCGCAACACGCTGCGGCGCATCATCGTGACCCAGGGCGATACCGAGCCGGCGAGCGTGGAGCAGCAGCGCCAACTGTGGAAGACCGCGCCGAGCCTGTATGACATGCGCAACGTCTGTCAGGTCAACGTGGAAGAAGGCCGCCACTTGTGGGCGATGGTGTACCTGCTGCACAGCTATTTTGGCGCGGAAGGCCGCGATGAGGCGGAGGAATTGCTGGCGCGTCGCTCTGGCGATGCTGACAAGCCGCGCATCCTGGATGCGTTCAATCAGCCGTGCGACGACTGGTTGAGCTTCTACTGCTTCACGATGTTCGCGGATCGCGACGGCAAGTTCCAGCTGCATTCGCTTTCAGAATCGGGCTTTGACCCGCTGAGCCGCACGTGCAAGTTCATGCTCACGGAAGAAGCGCATCACATGTTCGTGGGCGATACCGGTCTGGAGCGCGTGCTCCGTCGTTCGGCGCAGTTGACGCTTCTGGATCCGAGCGGCGACGCGCGGGCGCAGGGCGGCATTGACCTGGCGACGGTCCAGAAGTTCATCAACTTCTGGTTCAGCTACTGCCTCGACCTCTTTGGCAGCGAAATTTCAAGCAACGCCGCGGACTTTTTTGCCGCGGGCTTGAAAGGCCGCTTCATGGAAGAAAAGAACTACACGGAGCACACCGCGCTTGGCCAGGAAAAGCTGGTGACGCTGTTCAAGGACGGCAAGTTCGTGGACGAGAGCGTGGCGCTGCGCAACGCGATGAATGAAGTGCTGCGGGACGACTACATCGACGACTGCGCGAATGCCGTGCGGCGCTGGAGCAAGGCGGTCAAGGACGAAGGGCTGGACTTTGAGGTCACGCTGCCGTCGCGCCGTTTCCATCGCCACCAGGGCGTCTACAACGGTTCGTTCTTTGACCTGCAGGGCAACCCCATCAGCGAAGCGGAGTTCAACGCGCGCAAGGCGGATTGGCTGCCGAGCGATGCCGACAAGGCGTATCTCCGCAGCATCATGCACGGCGTGTACGAGCAGGGTAAGGTCGCGAATTGGATTGCCCCGCCGCGGCGCGGCATCAACGGTCAAGAGTTTCAGTACGAGTACGTCAAGCTGTAGTGCGCCGCTCGACCGGGACTTCGCGCACCAGCGCGGCGTGCCGGCTTCCCGGGGCTACAGGTGAGGAGGAAAGCTCGTGAGTATCCCGGGTGTGCATCAGCCAGCGCTTCTTGATGAAGTGCGTGGCAACGTCTTGATCCTCACGCTGAATCGGCCCGAGAAGCTGAACGCGCTTGACCATGGCCTGGTTGATGCGCTGCACGCCGCGCTCGACCTCTATGAGAACCGCCCGGACGTGCACGTGGTCGTCCTGACTGGCGCGGGCGGCAAAGCGTTCGCTGCGGGCGCGGACATTGCGCAACTGCGGGATCGCCGCGCTGAGGACGCGCTGAAGGGCATCAACAGCGCGCTTTTTGACCGCATCGCCAAGTTTCCCAGCCCGGTGATTGCGGCGATTCGCGGCTACGCGCTGGGCGGCGGTTGCGAGCTCGCGTTGGCGTGCGACATCCGCGTGGCGGGGCAGTCGGCCAAGTTTGGCCAGCCGGAGACGGGTCTGGGCATCATGGCGGCGGCAGGCGCGACGTGGCGGTTGGCGGCGCTCGTGGGCCTCGGGCGGGCGCGCGAGCTGCTGTTCACCGGTCGCATTGTGGAAGCCGACGAGGCGCTCCACATGGGCATGGTCAACCAGGTCGTGGACGACAACGACGTGCTGGAGGCGGCGCTCGGCATCGCCGACATGATCAGCAACAACGATCCGATGGCGACGCGCATGACCAAGCTGGCGCTGGCGCAGTATGAAGGCGATACGGCGGCGCAGACGCGCTTTGCCAACGCGACGCAGGCGGCGCTGTTTGAGAATCCCGAGAAGTTTCGGCGGATGGATACGTTTCTGGCGCGGCGGCGGAAGTAGCCGCGCGCGTCAGTAGAAAGTCGTCCGCAGGACCGGCTGGAACAGCCCCTTGTCCTTCGCGCACGCGCTCTCCAGCGGGCAATTCGCGCAATCGGGCTCGGTCAGCTCCGGGCAGCGTTTGCGCGCACCAAAGAAGAAATAGTCGACCGTGCCCACGTCCCGCCCGGAGTGCGCGCACAGGCGTTGAATCGCGTCGTAGCTCGCCACCCGCACCGCGTTTTCGTCGGCCGGCGTGCACAGTTTGCGGCCCAGCAGCGTCGCCCGCAGCGCGTCGTCATGCACGCGCACCAGGCCCGTGCGCAGGCAGGAGCGCATGAGGTGGTAGTCGATAATGGGCGCCAGATCGCGGCCGTCGGCCAGATCCAGGAACTTCTCCGGGCGTTGGCCCAGCGCCGCCACAAGCAACATCGACTTCTTCCGCAGCGGATCCTCGCGGTAGCCGGCGATGTGGTCGAGCTTTTCCACGAGCGCCGCGACCGGATTCGCGGCCTCCTGCGCAAGCGTCACCAAAAGCTCCGGCGTCCAGCCCAATTCCCACAAGTCGCGGCCATAGCTGCGCGCCAACGCGTGGTGGTTGGCCAGCACCGGCACCGGCACGTTGCCGTCGTCCGCGCGGAACGTGTCTTCCGTGTCGCTCCAGCGCAACGTCGCCTGCGCGCGCGGCGCCAGCAGGTCGGGATTGTCCCGCAGCACGCGGGCAAAGGCTGCAAAGACGTAGTCCGAGCCCTTGAGCCGCTCGCCATCGAGGTTCGCCAGCATCGGCTGGTCCCAACGGCCTTCGCGCGGGCTCCAGAAGCCAAACTGGTGCAGCATCGTGGCGAAGAACCACGGGATCGCCAGCGGATCGCCGACCGGCGGAAAGTGCGGGCCAGTAAAATCAAACGGCGCGATGTGCGGCAGGTCGGCGAGGATCGCGCCAATGCGCTCCACTTGCGCCTCATCCACGCTCACGCGCGCGTCCACGGTCTGCGTCTGGCGCTGGACGATGGTCATCCGCGTCGCTTTCAGCAGCCCCGTCATGCCCGGGGACTCGATGGTCAGCGCCGCGACAGCCGCGCCCAGTTGCACCGCTTGGGTCGGATGCAGGCCGTCCACAAGCCCCGCCAGCGCGCCGCCGCACACGGAATCGCCCGCGCCCGTGAGGTCGAGCGGCTGGGCCGGATAGCACGGCACCCGCGTGCACCAATCGCCCTGCCACACGTCCGCGCCTTCCGCGCCGCGGGTAATCACGAGGATCTGCCCGGGTCGCACGGTTGGCGCCTGCCGGCCAAACACCAGATCGGCCTCAAAGCCGTTCAGGAAGAACAGGTCCGTCGCTTCCTGCAGCGCCCGCACCGCATCCGGCGCGCGGTGCACCATGTAGCCAAACGTGCCCGCCGACAGCTTCGCCGACGAACGCCGCCGCAGCGTCTGCACGAACTTCATCTGCAGCGACGGATCGTGGATCGCCGCAATGTGGATGTAGTCGACGCTCTCCAGCAACGCGTCCGGGACCATCGCCGGATCGAGCTGGTCTTCCTTGCCCCAGGACGCCGCGCCCATGCGGGCATCGCCGCGCTCGTCGTAGATGATTTCAAAGTGCGGAATGTCGTCCAGCCGGCACGGCGGGCCGACCCAATCGACCATGCGCGCCGGCTCGCGGAAGAGTTCGGGCAGGGGATCGGGCTTGAAGCCGAAAAACCGCACGTCCGCGCCGGCTTTTCGCGCGGCAATCGCGGTGTAGAGCGCCGCGCCGCCTGGCGTCGTGATGGCCTGGCCGTCCGCGCGCAGGCTGTCCACGGAAGCGCCGCCGATGATGAGGATGTGAGGACGACGCGCCATGGGACCGCGATGGTGGCACGCTGCCGTGTCTGCGGGCAAGCGTTGACGGCGTGCGCACAACCACGCACGCTCGGTCCGTCGCCATCCGCTGCGACCGGAGTCCGCGATGCCGATTCGCCTCGTCGTTCTTGTCGCGCTTTGTCTGGCATTTCCGCTGGTTGCCAGCGCCGATCCGGCAACTGCCCCGCACGCCTTTGTTCACGACGTCGGCGACGCCGGCATTCTGCCGCGTTTGCAGGCGGTCCTCGGCCTCATCGTCATGATCGCCGGGTGCTGGATCTTCCGCGACAAGCGCCCCGGCCAGAAATTTCCGTGGCGGGTCGTCGGCGCGGGCGTCACGATGCAGCTCGTCTTCGCGGCGTTGGTCCTCAAGTCCTCGCAGGCCAACAAGTTCTTCTCGTGGGTCAATGACGCCTTCGTCGCGCTCATGAACTTCTCCAACGACGGCGCGCGCTTCCTCTTTGGCGATCTCGTCAGCGGCACCGCCGTCGTGGCGTTCAGCGTCCTGCCGACCATCATCTTCTTCTCGTCGCTCATGACCGTCGGCTACCACAGCGGCATCATGGTCCGCATCGTCCGCGTGTTCGCCAAAGGCCTCGCGCGCTTCATGGGCACGTCGGGCGCGGAGTCGCTCTCCACCGTCGGCAACATCTTCCTCGGCCAAACGGAAGCGCCGCTGATGGTCCGCCCGTTCCTGCCCAAGATGACGCGCTCGGAGCTCCACTGCATCATGGTCGGCGGCTTTGGCACGGTCGCCGGCGGCGTCATGGCGGCCTACGTCGGCATGTTGCACAAGGCCTTCCCGGACATCGCGGGGCACCTGCTCGCGGCGTCCATCATGGCGGCGCCGGCGACGGTGCTTGTGTCCAAGCTGCTCGTGCCGGAGACGGAAGTTCCTGAAACCGGTCCGGATTCAACGATCGAAGTGCCGCGGCTGCACGAAAACGTCATCGACGCGGCGGCGGCGGGCGCTTCCGAAGGCCTGCATCTGGCGCTGAACGTCGGCGCGATGCTCATCGCCTTCATCGCGCTCGTGGCGCTGGCCAACGCGATGCTCGGGTGGACGCTTGGCCTCTTCGGCTTTGAGGGCGTGACGCTGCAGAAGCTGCTCGGCTACTTCTTCACGCCCGTCGCCTGGCTCATCGGCATCTCGGCGGAGGAATCGCCCGCGGTCGGCAGCCTGCTGGGCGTCAAGATTGTGCTGAACGAGTTCGTCGCCTACCTCGACCTCGCCAAGAACCTCGCCTCGCCGCAAGCGCTCTCCCCGCGCGCCGCCATCATCACGGCGTACGCCTTGTGCGGTTTTGCCAACTTCGCGTCCATCGCCATCCAAATCGGCGGCATCGCGGCGATGGCGCCGGAACGCCGGAAGGACCTGGCCACGCTCGGCTTGCGCGCGATGCTCGGCGGCAGCGTGGTGGGGTACATGACGGGCGGGCTGGCGGGG
>CAIMLR010000020.1 GCA_903842345.1 uncultured Myxococcales bacterium | reverse complement strand
GCCCCGAGCGATGCGCGGAAGCGCAGAGCCGCTCATTTTCCACCGTCCGGCGATTCCACCCGCCCCAAGTCCCCTGCGATGCGCGGAAGCGCAGAGCCGGCCATTCGCCAACAACCCGCGACGCACCCACCCCGTGCCCCGAGCGATGCGCGGAAGCGCAGAGCCGCTCAATCCCCAACAAGCCCGAAGCGCAAGCTAGTCCTCCCCAAAACGCCCTTCCCAAGCGAGCACCCCGCGCGTGAGCGCGTCGGGTAAGCGCAGCTCCCCACGCCCAGCCGAGCCACCCACCCGGCGCCAAGCGGGGCCGAGCACTGCGCGCAGCGCAAGCGCAGGCCACCCACCACCCAGCCAACCTCCCCACCAACCGCCCGGCCAGGAAGAGAGCGCGAGAGAAACCTGCGGTTTCTCTCGCATCCGGCGCGCCTGCGGCGCCGGCCCCGCAGCAAAACAAACCCCTGGGCGGAGCCCTACTCCCTCCCCAGCAGCCCCCCGCCGCCGGCGCGCCCCTTCCCCTCCATCCCCTGATGGATCCGCAGCTTCTGCCCCGCGCTCACACCCGCCTGGTGCGCATCCGACTGCCGCACGCCCGTGCTCGTCATCGACCGCAAATGCCGGTACCGCGACTTCACGTACCCGCCCAGCGCCGGATCGCCCAGCCACACAAGCCCGCGCCCGGCCTGCACCTGCCGCTCCGACTGCAGTTTCTGCGAGAAGCCCGTCAGCACGCCCGCGACAAATTCCCGCCGACTGCCCTTTACCCCGGCCCGGGCATGGGACCGCCACAGCGATTCACACGCCGCGTGCAGAAAATCGTGGGCGTAGTGCGCCAATTCCAGATTGGTCTGCGTGCCGAGGATCTCCAGCTGCCGCTCCATCCGATCCTTGGGCGCCACGTACACGCTGACCCACACGCACTCGACAAAGAACCAGCGCGAGAGAATCGACGCCACGAGCTTGGCGTCCAGCCCAATCGCCGCCGCCGTCTGGCCAATCCGCCGCCAGGCGAAATCCGGCGCCTCCACAGCTTTTGTCGCGTCCAGGTTGTAGCGCAGGATCAGCGCGTGCGCCGCCGCCATCGCGCTCTCCGCCTCGTTGACGTTGGGACTCTCCGCCAGCGCCAGCAGCTTCTTCACCTTGGCCAGCATCCGGTCTGTCTCGGTCTCCGCCGCGTGCCCCGGCGTCGCCGTCGCCTGCGCGGGGATGTCCAACAGCCGGCAAGCCTCCTTCCACGCGCCGCCGTGGGAGGTCTCATCGCGGATCCCCAGCGCCTCGGTCACGTACTGGTGCGCCATCTCGTGCTTGAGGGTCTCCACGACGTCCAGCCATGGATGCTGCCAAATATGCTGTTCGCTGATGCCCAGCGTGCGCTGGCGGTCGTCCCAGAAGCCCAGGCGCCGGTTGGCGCGGTCAATCAGGAACACCGGCAGTTTGAGGCGATTGGCGAGCTTGTCGCGGTTCAGGGTCTGCCATTCGTCGCGCAGGCGCTTGAGCCACGCGCGGTGCAGCGCTTCCAGGGTCACAGAGGCCATCTAGACACTCCGACCAAAGTTCGAGATCAAACCGTTTCCATCCGCGACGTGCCACCGGCGGTGCGCGCTCGCGGATCCAGTCCGAAAGGCACCTGGTCTGACTGGGAGAACTGGGCGTTGGACAGAGGTCAGCACGTTTACACTCCAGGGAAGGGCGAGCCGCCCGCAATCGGCGTGCCGCAATACACGCAGCGGCGGAATCGGGTGGACATCGTGCGCTTGCACGCCGCGCATTCCAGCACCCGCGCGCTCATCTTGCCGTCGGCCTTGCCGTCCAGCAAGTCGATTTGCCGCATGCGCTCAATCAACTCCGCTTCCGTCACGCCCAGCCGGTCGCGCAGCAGCGACCACATCGCCGCGCTGACCAGCTGCAGCGCTTCCAGCCGCGATTCCAGCTGCTCTGCCTGCTCCTGCGCCGTCTGCGCCTGCGTGCGCGCGGTTGACGCCTTGGAGCTCACATCGCCAATGCGCTTGTCCTGCGCCATGTCCCACAAAAACGACATAATGCTCACCTCGGGCTGGAAGTTACGACGCTCTGCTTGCGCGTGCAACGCCGTCTGCGTACCTTGGCCGCCATGCCGCCATCCCCGGAACAGCTTGAACTCATCCGCCGCGCCTCGGGCATGGCGCTGGACGCCGAAGGCGAACTGCTGCACGAGGGCGAGCCGATTCGCCATCCGGGGCTGCACCGCCTGTTCCAGTCGGGCCTGGACGTGCAGCCGACCGGCGAGGCGATCGTGCGCGTAGGCGACCAGTGGGCGTACGTGCAGAGCCGCGGTTCGCCGTTTGTGGTGCAGCGGATGCGCGACGCGGGCGCGGATCTGGCGTTTGAGCTGAACACGGGGACGACGGTGGCGGTCCCGGCGGCCGCGGTGGACCTGCAGTTGCACGGCGAGCACGACCTGACCGTCGCGCTGCCACAGCCCGGACACGTGGCGCGGTTTGGTCGGCGGGCCTGGCACGCGCTGGCCGAGGGTCTGGAGCTGACGGACGATGGCAATGTGTGGCTGCAGGTGGGTGCGCATCGCCTGCATGTGCACCGCGGATGACCGCAATTTCAGAGTCTTGCCTTGCTTTTACCGCTGCAGGCTGACTAGACTGCGCGCCTCTTGTGGGGAAGTGGGCATGCGGTCAAATTTGCGTTTCTTGGTGATTTTCGTGGGCTTGTGCGTCTTGGCGGGCTGCGGGGACGACGTTGTCGTCAAGCCGACGAGCGACATCGCCAGCAGCGCGACTGACGACGTGCAGGTCGCCGCCGATACCGCCGATGACGCGACTGCAACCGCTGGCGACGTGACGAGCACGGGCGACAGTGCCGATGCCGCGCTGGACGCCGATGCCACCCTCCTGCCGGATGCGGCGACCGCGGAAACGAGCGAGGACGCCGCCGCGGATGGCGACGTGTCCCCGCCCGACGCGGATGCCGCGCCGGACAGCGCCGAACCTGCCGATGCGGCCGCGGACGCCACGCCAGTGACCGACGCTGCGGCTGGAACGGATGCGACAGCGGCCGATGCCGCCGCGACCGACGTCGCCGATGCCGACGATGACGCCGCTGATGCCAGCGCGGACGCGGCTGACGGCGCGCTGTCTGACACCTGGACACCGTGCACAAGCGGCGTTTCCTGCGAGGACGGCGACCCGTGCACGCTGGACCTCTGCTGGGACGTCGCCTGCCAGCACGTCGGCATTGTCGCCTGTGCGGGCCCGCTCGCGCCGTGCGACGATCTCCACGCGTGCGCCACAGGCGTGTGCGACCCCGTGCGCAACGCGTGCGTGCCGTGTGTGACCGCGAGCGACTGCGGCGCCGGCCATGCCTGCCTCCAGAACGCGTGCATGCCGGCCGTCCCGTGCAAGTCGGACGTCGCGTGCAAAGGCTACGGTCAGGTCTGCAACAAGGACGCGGGCGTGTGCGCGGACTGTGTCGTCGACGGCGATTGCGGCAAGGGCAACCAGTGCGTCGCCAGCAAGTGCCAGGCGGCGACCCCGTGCGGCAGCAGCAAGGACTGCCCGGCCGTGTGCAACCTGCAAGCCGGGCTGTGCGTGGATTGCCTGGACGCCATCGACTGCGGCGCGGGCCAAGCCTGCAGCAACAACCACGCGTGCGTTCCCGCGACGTGCAAGGCGACGACCTGCGCCGGCACCGCGGCGTTCGCGTGCGCGGGCGGCGGCTGGTCCTACGGCGCGGGCGGCGAGTGCGACGACGGCAACAACTGCACGACGGATTCCTGCCTCAACAACAGCGGCTGCAAGAAGGTCCTCAACGCGCTGGCGTGTGACGACGGCAACGCCTGCACGGTTGGCGATGCCTGCGCGTCCGGCCTGTGCACCGGCGCCGCGATGGACTGCAACGACAAGAACGCCTGCACCGCCGACAGCTGCGAGCCGACGAAGGGCTGCCAGCACGCCGCCGCCATCGGCCCCTGCGACGATGGCAGCGTTTGCACGGTCGGCGACCAGTGCGTGGACAGCGCGTGCACCGGCAAGGCGATTTCCTGTGAGGACGGCCAGTTCTGCACCGTCGATTCGTGCGACGCGGTGAGCGGCTGCCACAACCTGCCGGGCGACGCGTCACCGTGCGACGACAACGACGCCTGCACCGTGGGCACGCACTGCCAGGACGGCGCGTGCAAGGGCGGCACCGCGATCAACTGCGACGACGGCCAGCCCTGCACCGCGGACGCATGCGACGGCAAAGGCGGCTGCACGCACAGCCCGCTCACCGACAAGACCGCGTGCGATGACGGCGACCCGTGCACGCTGATCGACGTCTGCGCAGCCGGCGCGTGCAAGGGCGCGGCGATCGACTGCAACGACACGAACCCGTGCACGGTCGACAGCTGCATGGGCGGGACGTGCAAGCACACCAACGTCACCGGCGCCTGCGACGACAACAACGGCTGCACCGCGGGCGACACCTGCGTCGCCGGCGCGTGCACCGGCGGCGTGGCCGTCAACTGCGCATCGGACTCCAAGGGCTGCGGGAGCGGCGTGTGCAAATCAACCGGCAGCCAGTCGTTCACGTGCAGCATCGCCGCGCAACCCGACGGCACAGCGTGCGACGCGGATGGCAACGGCTGCACCGTGAACGACGCCTGCAAAGCCGGCGCATGCACGGCTGGCGCGGTCAAGGACTGCAGCGCGGCGGGCTCGGCTGACGGCTGCCAGATCGGCGTGTGCCAGTCGCTCAGCAACAGCAGCAACACGTGCGCGGTCGTCGCCGCCACCACCGGCACGACGTGCAACGCCGACAGCAATGGCTGCACCGCGGGCGACAAATGCAACGCGCTGGGCGCCTGCGTGCCGGGGCCGACGATCGACTGCAACCTCGACCCGGCGTATTGCACCGCCGGCGGATGCCTCTCGACCGGCGCGGCCAGCTACACGTGCAAGGGCGGCGCCAACAAGCCGGACGGCACCACGTGCAACGCCGACAACAACGGCTGCACGCTGGACACTTGCCAGGGCGGCAAGTGCCAGGGCGGCGGCGCACCGGACTGTTCAAGCGCGACGGACAAGTGCAACACCGGCGTCTGCACATCCAGCGACTGGAGCAAGTACACGTGCGCGGGCGCTGCCATCCTGTGCGACGACGCCAATCCGTGCACCAACGACTTCTGCCAATTGCCCGGCGGCTGCGCCTCGACCGCCAACAGCGCACCGTGCAATGACAACAACGCCTGCACGCTCAGCGACACGTGCAGCGGCGGCAAATGCGGCAGCGTCACGCCCGCCGTGTGCGACGACAAGAACCCCTGCACCGCGGACGCGTGCGACCCGGTCATCGGCTGCGTCGCCCCGCTCATCAGCTGCGACGACGGCGACCCGTGCACGGTCGACACGTGCGACGGCGCCAAAGGCTGCCTGCACACCGCGCTCACCAACTGCGTGACCGTCGGCGTGCCCTACGTCGAGCCGTTCAACTGCGGCGGCGCCACCGGCTGGACGCTTGGCCAGACCGCGGAGACCACCGTCGGCTGGGGCGTCGATGGCACGCCCGCGGCGCCCGGCTATCTCTCGCCGCTGTGTTCGCTGAACTTCAACAACGGCAAGGACTTCCAGTGCGTGAACCCGCTGGACGCGTCGGCCATCTCCCCGGTCATCAACGCCACGAGCTTGCCGGCGGGCAGCCACCTCGCGCTGCGCTTCTTCAACAATGGCGCGTATGAAGCCGCCGCGTACGACAAGATGAGCGTCGAAATCACCACGAACAGCGGCGTCAACTGGCTGGAGCTGCTCAACATCCCCGCGCCCGCCAACGCCGTGTGGACGATGCAGACGCTCGATCTGACGCCGTACGTCGGCAAGGCGCTGCAGCTGCGGTTCCGCTTCGCCACCACGGATTGCATCCTCAACGCGACCGCGGGTGGCTTCATTGACGACCTCGCCATCTACACGACCCACTGCAGCGCGACGGTGGCGTGCGACGACAAGAACGCCTGCACGACGGACGCGTGCGACAAGCTGAGCGGCCAGTGCACGTTTACCGCCAACGCGCTGGTCTGCAACGACGGCAACGCGTGCACGAGCGGCGATGCGTGCAAGCTCGGCGTCTGCAGCGGCACGGCCACCAACTGCGACGACGGCAACGCCTGCTCGCTCGACGCGTGCGACGGCACCACCGGCAAGTGCACGCACGCCGCAATCGGCAACGGCACCACGTGCGACGACAACAACCCCTGCACGACCAACGACGCGTGCGCCGGCGTAAGCTGCATTGGCGGCACGAGCCCGTGCAATGACAACAACGCCTGCACCACCGACGTGTGCGCCAACCTGAACGGCGCGGCGTCCTGCAGCACCAAGATTTTGCCGGACACGACGCCGTGCAACGACGGCAACGCGTGCACCACCCCCGACGCTTGCACATCGGGCGTCTGCACGGGCCCCGACACGTGCGCCTACAGCACCGTCTACAGCGAGGCCTTCGCGTGCGGCGCGGCCAACAACTGGAAGCTCCAGGGCGTCGGCACCAGCGGCCTCGCGTGGGCCGTCGATGCCACGCCGGCGACGCCGGGCTACTACTCGCCAAGCTGCTCGTTGAACTTCAACGACGGCACGACGTACGGCACAGTCCTACCCGCGGTCGCGTTCGCCACCTCGCCTGGCTTTGTCCTGCCCGCCAAGGCGAGCGCGTGCAAACTGAACCTCTACAGCTGGTCCGACGTGGGCATGTTCAACGGCGAGACGCGGGCGATCGCGCTCCTGGACGCCACGACCGGCCTCGACCTCGTCACGTTCGGCATCGCCAGCACGGTCGACGCCAAGGTCTGGACGCCGGTGCAGATCGATTGCACGTCCGCGTTGGGCCACACCGTCACGGTGCAACTGCGCTTCTCCGACTCCGCTGGCCCGCTGCCCATCCAGCCAAACGGCGCGGGTTGGTTCGTCGACGACGTGCAAGTCAACGTCGCCGCGCCGTAGCGCCGATCACAAGCAAGCAACTCCATTCGGTCGTGACGAGGCGAAGCCGGACTTGGCTGGCCGCGCGAGGACGCCGCCCCGTGTGACAAACTTGCGACGACAACGGCAAAATAAGCCCCTGCAATCTGCGAAAGAATTTGCATTCCTCCACACAAATCTGCATCTTGCTGCGCGCCAAGCACTGTTTGGCCTCAACTTTGGAGAAGAAGTGATGCGCAACCTATCGTTTAGTCGTCTGATTGTCGCCATTTGTGCGATGAGCACGCTGTTTGCTGTACAAGCATTTGCGGACTACCCGGAAAACGAGGTGTACCTCGGACTCTTCGGCGGCGTGCACCTGCCGGAGCGCAATTGGGACTTCGGCGACGACACGCAGAACCCGCAGCCGCTGCCGACGTGGTCGGCGGACATGGGCGTGCGCCTCGGCTACCAGCTGTCCAAGCGCTGGGCGGTTGAATTGGGTGCGGGCTATCTGCCCATCACCGCGGATGTCGGCGGAAAAACCCACGCTTTCCGTTATGATGCGGACGTGTTGTTCCATCTCCTGACGTCGGATTGGACGCCGTTTATCGTCGCCGGCTTTGGCGCGTACCATTCAACTGGCGGCGCACTGGGCAAGGACGTCGATCCGCAAGTCCACGCCGGCGTTGGTGTCCGTGGCTTGATCCTGCCGTGGCTGGCGCTGCGTGCGGAAGCGCGGGAAATGTGGACCGATGGCTTTGACGCCGCCAATGCGTGGAACCTGGGCGTGACCGCGGGCGTGGACATCTTCTTTGGTGGCAAAAAAGCCGAAAAAGCGCCGGCGCCCGTCGTCGTTGAGAACGACCGCGACCACGATGGCATCCTCGACGTGGACGACAAGTGCCCGGACGTGGCGGGAACGGCGGAGCGCGCGGGTTGCCCGGCCCCGGCGGACCGCGATGGCGACGGCATCCTCGATGCGGACGACAAGTGCCCGGACGTCGCCGGCAAGAAAGAACTCAACGGCTGCCCGGACAAGGACGGCGACGGCATCGCCGATGGCGACGATAAGTGCCCGACCGTGGCTGGCAAGAAGGAGCTCGCGGGCTGCCCGGACAGCGACAACGACGGCATCGCCGACGCGGACGACAAGTGCCCGACGCTCGCTGGCACGGCCAACCGCCGCGGCTGCCCGGATCGCGACGGCGACGGCATTCTGGACGCGGACGACAAGTGCCCGGACGTGGCTGGCGTGAAAGAAGCCGACGGTTGCCTGCCCAAGGCGGTGCAGGCGTTTGCCGGCGTCATCAAGGGCATCAACTTTGACACGGGCAAGGCGAGCATCATGAAGAGCTCGCACAAAGTGCTGGAGAGCGCGCTGCCGGTCCTCAAGCAGTACGCCAGCCTGCGCCTGCGGATTGAAGGCCACACCGACAACGTCGGCGAGCCGGCGGCCAACAAGAAGCTGTCGCAGGAGCGCGCGGACGCGGTGCGGACGTTCTTTGCGGAACACGGCATCGAGGCCAGCCGCTTTGAGACCGTTGGCGAAGGCGACAGCAAGCCGATCGCGGACAACAAGACCAAGCCGGGTCGGGCGCAGAACCGCCGCATCGAGTTTGCGGTCATCGGCGCGCAGTAGTCAGTTGCGGTAGAGAATCGCGCGCCCGGGCAGGTCAACCTCCCGGGCGCGCGGCGTTTTTGGCGAATGCGGGGATGCGGCGGGGCTACCAGCTCATGCGGCGAACGGTGCCGTCCCAGCTCGCGACGACCGCAGCCAGCGCGCCGTCAACGAAGCGGACGGCCTTGGCGCCGGACTCGAAATCGCCGCGCTCGGCAAGAAGTTCGCCGCCGCCGACGCGAAAGACCTTGGCGGTGCGGTCGTCAGAAGCCGTGGCGACAAATGCGCCCGCGCGGTCCAACGCCACGCCAGCGATCACGTCCGTGTGCGCCTGCAACTTCCACAGCGCGTCGCCCGTGCGCGTCTGCCACAGCGTCAGCACGCCATCCCACGTCGCCGATGCCAGCACTTGCGCCTGATTGCCCAGCGCGACGGCCACGACGGGCGAACCCTGCCCGCGCAACGCGAGACGCGCGCCGCCGCCCACGGGATCCCACGTGCGGACAATCCCGTCCTCGCCAGCGGTCGCCACCAGCCGCCGCGCGCCCAGCACCGCCACCGCAGTCACCGCGCCGCGATGGCCGCGCAGCACGCGGCGAACGCGAAAACCGGGCACGTCCACGAGCGACGCGCCGCCATCCTGACAGCCAACGACCAGCAGCGTTCCTTCGCTGGCCAGCGCGAGCGACGTCACGGCGCCATCGACGCGCCATTCCGCGAGACGCACGCCCGCGACCGGGTCCCACGCGCGCACGACGCCATCCATTGCGCCCGAGACAACCAGCCGACCATCCGCCGACGCCACGACCGCCGTCACCAGCGCCTCGTGGCGACCGATCTCCAGGCTGTCCGTCAGGTCGCGCAGGCGCATCGGCGCATCGTGCAGCCCCGCGAGCGCCGCCGTCCGCACCACGCCCGTCTGATCCGACCACCACACGCGACTGCCGTCATCCGCCGCCGTCCACGCCGTCAACCGCTCCGACGCATCGACTTCGCCCGTCGGCTGCGGTCGCAGCGTCCGCTCCGGTCGTGTCGGCGGCAGTTCGACTGGATGCGCCGGCGCCACCGCGCCCCATTGCTGCGTGCTCGCCGCCGGCGCTTCGCCAAGGTGCAGCATCGCGCTGTCGCCCTGATTCCGATCCACCGCCTTCGCCACCGGACCCTGCAACGTCGCCACCGACCGCGCGCCCTCGCCCGAGGACGTCATCGGCCCCACGACCGGCATCCGTCCCGCCGCCAGCACCGGATTCACCGTGCGGTACGTCGACGTGTCCACCGGCTCGCCCATCGCCGCCTGCAGCGCCACGCGCATCTCCACCGCGTTCTGCCAGCGCGCCGACGCTTCCTTGGCCAGCGCCTTCTCCACAACCGCCGCCAGCGCCAGCCGCACTTTCCCCGGGGCGCGCTCCGCCACGCTCGGCACCGGCTCCGTGATGTGCAGCATCAGCAGCGCCAGCGCGCTCTCCGCCATGAACGGCAAATCGCCCGTCAGGCACTCAAACAGCACCACGCCCAGCGCGTACAGGTCCGTGCGCGCGTCAACCGGCTTGCCCATCGACTGCTCCGGCGCCATGTGCGTCGGCGTGCCCAGCGCCTTGCCGGCCTGCGTCATGCCGCTGTCGGTGTGCTTGACGATGCCAAAATCCAGCACCTTGACGACGCGATCGCCGCCGGGGATCTCGTGCAAAAAGATGTTGGCCGGCTTCAGATCGCGGTGCACGAGCCCCTGCGAATGCGCCTCAGCCAGGCTCCGCAGCACGTCGACGGCAATCGCCACGCTGTCGGCCTCAGACAGAGGCCCGCGCTCGATTTGCTCCTGCAGCGTCTCGCCGGTCAGCCGCTCCATCGCCAGGAACAGGTCGCCTTCCTCGGTCTGGCCAAAGTCAAAGACCCGCACGGTGGACGGATGCGACAGGCGCGACGTCGTCGACGCCTCCTGGAAAAACCGCCGCGCCAGCTCCTGGCCATCGACGCCCGCGACTGGCGTCAGCACCTTGATCGCGACCGGGTGACCTGTCGTCACGTGAATCGCGTCCAGCACGACGCCAAAACCGCCGCGCCCCAGCTCGCCCAGCACGCGGTAACGGCCGCCGACGACCGCGCCCGGCGCCAGGTTCTGGCCCTTGCCTTCGACGTTGCGCACGGTCGGCGTCTCGTCGTCGGGGCAGGTCAGCAGCTCCGTCGCCTTGCCACAGCGCGGACAATAGCGCAGCAGTTCAATACGCATAGGTGCATTTGCCGCCAGCGCAGCCGTCCTGCGTGTCGGGCAGTTTGTCGTCGCAATCGGCGGGCGCGCTGCACGTGAGCGGCGCACACGCGCGCGAGAGTTGGAAATCGTCGACGAAGACGCCCTGCCCGCTGTTGCCCACGCCGTCCACCGTGTCGAACTTCAGGTTCAGCACGACCGACTTGCCCGCGAACGCGGAGAGGTTCACCTGCGCCTGGTACCACGTCTGCAGCTTCCACAGGTCCAGCCCACTGCCGTCCAAATCCTTGTGCTTGGTCCACAGCACGAACGTCTTGCCGTCGACCTGCGCGCTCAGCGTCAGTTCGTCGTAAGGCGGGCCATTTTCCGTGTCCAGCCAGACCCACATGGAGAACGTGTAGACGTCGTTCGCCGGCAAGTTGATCGCCGTGGATTGCAGCGCGCCCGTGTTGGCGTTGCTGCCGTCGGAGAAATCGCCCGTCGTCGCGTTGCCATACCAGAGCGCACCGGTGCCGCCGTGCGCCTTCTTCTGGGTCCACTGCCACTTCGGGGCGCCCGACGCGCTCGCCGTCCACATCGCCGGAATGTCGCTCTCCATGTCCTGCTGCCACATCAACGGCGTGCAGCAGCCCGCGGCGCCCGTCGGCGTGTGCTCGCAAAAGAGGTTGACGCAGCTGTCATTGGTGCACACGTCATCGCCGTCGTTGCAGTCGGCGTCCTTGGCGCAGCAGACGTACGCGTGGCCGCATTGGTTGGCCTTGCACGTGTCCACGGTGCACTTGTCCGCGTCGTTGCAGTTCTTGGCCGACATGCAGCAGTTCGCGTCCGGCTGCGTGTGCGCGCACGGCAAACCGACGCTGGGGCAGCTGTCCAGCGTGCACAGGTTGGCGTCGTCGCAGTCGCCCGGCGCGTTGCAGCACGTGTCGCTGGGCAATTTCTGATGCTGGCACTGGTGGGAGGCAGTGCAGGCGTCAATCGTGCAGACGTTGCTGTCGTCGCACGTCGCGGTATCCAGGCAGCAGTTGGCGATCTTGCCGTGGTTGCACTGGTACTTGTTGGGGAGGCAGCTGTCCGCGGTGCACGCGTTGCCGTCGTCGCAGACGGTGGCGGATTCGCAGTAGTCGCTGGCGGTCACGTAGACGCACTGCTTGTTGCTGCAGGTTTCCTTGGTGGCGCTGAGGCCGTCGTCGCAGTCGCTGTCGGCTTTGCACGCGGTCGCGGCGCACGAGCTGGTGACTTGCACGTCGTCGATGGCAATCAGCGTGCCGTTGCCCGGCGCGGCGGATTTTGGCAGCACTTCCCACTGCAGCTTGATGACCTGCGTGCCCGTGCGACCGGCAAAGCTGCTGAGGTTGATGCTGACTTTCTGCCAGCCGCCTGCCGTGTTGCTGCCCTGCCAGATCACCCACGCGCCCATCGCTGTGACCGCGCGCAGCCGCACGATCTCCGCGCTGTTGAGCTGGCTCTGGAACTGGAATTGCAGCGTCGCGCTCGTCCCTTCCGGCACGTGCATCGGCGCCATCTTGGCCAGCGCGGTCGTGCCGCCGCCCAGGATCGCCTTGGCCGCGCCGCGGTATACAAGCGCCCCGCTGCCCGTCTTGACCGGCGTCTTGCCGCTCTCGATGCTCCAGCCGCCAACGCTCGCCGGCGCGGTGTTGACCGTCCACGCGTCGCCGCCCTCAAAGCCCGTCGACTTGACCGCCGGCGTGCAGCAGCCCGCGCCGCTGACCGGCATGACGCCGCAGCCCGCGCTCGTGCACGTTGCGTCGCCGCAGGAATCGATCGCCGTAGCAAACGCGGAACAGTCGCTCGTCGCCTTGCAGCACGTGATTTCATGGGCGCAGCTGTTGGCGACGCAGCGGTCCAGCGTGCACGCCTTCTGGTCGTTGCAGTCCGCGTCGGTCTGGCAGCAGCCGGCGCTGGCCTGGATCGAGTTGCCGCACGCGCCGTTGCCGAGGTCGCACTTGTCGGCTGTGCACGCGTTGTCGTCGTTGCAGTCGGCGTCCGCCTTGCAGCAGCCAAAGATGCCCTGACTGGCGCACAAACCGGCGACGCAGTGCTCGTCCGTGCAGACGTTGTTGTCGTCGCAATCCGTGTCGGCTTCGCAGCATTTCCCGCCGGTCGGTTGCTTGTGGGCGCAGCCGGTCAGCACGTCGCAGCTGTCGACGGTGCACGTCAGGTTGTCGTCGCAGTTGAGCTTGGCGTGGAGGCAGCCGGTCGCGGGGGTGCAGCCATCCGATGTGCACGCGTCGCTGTCGCTGCAGTCCACCGCGGCGAAGCTGCAGCCGCTGCCCGGCGTGCATGAACCGGTGGTACAGGCGTTGCCGTCGTCGCACGGATCGGGATCGTGCGCGCATTCGCCGGTCTTGACGTCGCAGCGGTCCAACGTGCACGGGTCGCTGTCCGCGCACGGCTTGACGGTGGTGACGCAGCCCTGCGCGGGGTCACAGTCGTCGATCGTGCACGGGTTGCCGTCGTCGCACGTGCTCGGACCTTTGGCGCATTTGCCGATGTAGGGATTGACCTCGGGCGTGGCGGCGTCGGGCAACGCGGCGTCGTCGGTGCTGTCCAACATCGCGTCTTCGCTGCCGGGAAGCGGTGCGCCGTTGCGCGATTCGCACGCGATGGCGAGCAAACCGAGGCTGACGGTCAAGAAGATGCGGCGAAGGTTGCTCATCAGGCCCCAGAAGTTGCGCCGCGCGGCGGATCAAACGGCATCGTAGCAGGCGGCGCGGACTCGGGAAAGAATTGCCGCACAGGGCCACCCGGCGTTTGCCGGCTTTTCACAACACGCCGGTTCGCTGCATCTCCGCGACTTCGTCCCGCAAAAAATTCCACACGGCGCTCACCCGCGGCACGTCGCGCAGCGCGCGATGGCATACGAGCCAGAGCGCGCCGGGCGGCAGCGCATCCACCTTGGCCTGATCGGCGGCCATCAGCGGCACCGGCACCAGCCCGGCGTGCCGCCCTTGCACTTCCACGGCCAGCACCGCACCGACCCCGCTGCGCGCGGCCGCAAGCTGCACCGCCAGCGCACTCGACCGCAGCACGATGTTGGCATCCGGCACGTTCGCCGCCAGCCAGCGCGCCTCGGGCAAATGCGCGAGCAGATGATCCCAGGCGATCCACGGCAGCGCCGCAAGCTCCGACGGCGGCGCATTGTCGACGTTGCCCGGCGCGCCCATCACCGCCAGCCGCGCTTCCAGCAGCCGCGCCGCGACGAGATCGCCGTGCTCCGGGCGATGGCTGCGCAACACCAGATCCGCCTCGCGGCGCTCCAGGTCGACATAGCCCGTGGACGCATCGATTTCCAGCCGCAGCTGCGGATGGCGCGCCAGCAGCCGCGGCAGCAATGGCACCAGCAGCGTGTCCGCCACGCCGGGCGGCATCGACATCCGCACCGTCCCCTGCACTTCCGTCTCCACGCCGTCCGCGGCCTGCACGAATCGCAGCATCGCCGCCTCCGCCGCCTCCGCCATCGGCACCAGCGCCTGCAACGCGGCCGTCTCGACAAGCCCGTCGCGGCTCCGGTGAAACAGCACCACGTCCAGCGCCGTCTCCAGTTGCGTCAACCGCCGGCTCGCCGTCGCCGGATCCAAGCCCAGGTTCTGCGCCGCCGCCGTCAGCGTTCCCGCGCGCCGGCAGGCCATCAGGAGCGCCAGGTCGTCCCAGCGAAAGGTGCGATCGCGCGCCATCGGGTCAAGCCTCATCGTTGCGTTCTTGCAACGCATCCTTGTCATGATCGTTCTTTACATGCAATCGCGCAAGATTAAACTGGACCCATCGCGGCAGATGCCGTCCAAGGATTTCTCATGAACCAGAAGCAGTTGCACGTCGTTTTTGGCGCCGGTCAGGTCGGCAGTCTCCTCGCGAATCGCCTTGTCGAGGCAGGGCACCGCGTGCGCGTCGTCCGGCGCAAGGCGCAGACAAGCCAGCAGGCCGACCTGGAATTTGTACAAGCGGACGTCTATGACCGTGAGGCGGCGATTCGCGCGGCCGCCGGTGCGAACGTCGTCTACCAGTGCACGAATGCGCCGTACCACGCGTGGCCGACGCAGTTGCCGCCGCTGTACCGGCACATCGCGGCAGCGGCGCAGGCGGCGGGGGCGCGGCTTGTGGTGCTGGACAATCTGTACATGGTTGGCAAGACCAGCGCGCCGTTTGTGGAGACGGTGACCGAACAGCCGTGCAGCAAGAAGGGCCAGATTCGCAAGGAGTTGGCCGATGAACTGCGGGCGATGCACGCGCGCGGGGACCTGCGCGTTGTGTTTGGGCGCGCGAGCGACTTCTTTGGCCCGGGCGTGGATCAGGGCGCGATCCAGCACCCACGGTCGATGGCGCAGCTGCTGGGCGGCAAGACGGTCGACCTGCTGGGCAACGCCGACCAGCTGCACAGTTGGAGCTACGTGCCGGATGTCGCGGCAGGGCTGCACGCGCTGGGCGAGCATCCGGAGACCGACGGCGAGATCTTTCACCTGCCGGTGCTGCCGCCGCAGACGGCGCGCCAGCAACTGCAGGCGCTGGCCAACGCGCTGGACGTGCCGTTGACCGTGCGCGTGATGCCGCGGTGGCTGCTGCGGAGCATCGGGTTGATGTCGCCGACGATGCGCGAGTTTGACGAGATGCTGTACCAGTTCGACGCGCCGATGGTGGTGATCGACACCAAGATTCGGACGCGGTTGGGCCTGCTGCCGACGCCGCTGGCGGCGCAGATGACGGCGACGGCGGCCTGGATCCGCCAGAACGCCGGGAAATAAGCGCTAGAAGAGCAGCTTGAACGCCGCGCCCACCGCCGCGCTGAGGGCCAACGTCCGCGGCAGCCCGAGCTTGAACCGGAACATCGCCAGCAGCGCGCCGAGGGTCAGGAACGCCGAGGCGACGTCCAGCGTGCGCCAAGCGGGCGCCATCAGCCGCAGCGGGCCAACGTGGCGTTCATCCACGACGTGAAAGACGACGTGCAGGCCAAACCAGAGCGACAAGTTCAGCACGACGCCGACGACGGCCGCGGTGATCGACGAAAGCGCCGCCGAGAGACCGCGGTGACCGCGCAGCGCTTCAATGTACGGCGCGCCGAGGAAAATCCACAGGAAGCACGGGACAAAAGTCACCCAGACCGTCGTGACCGCGCCGAGGACGCCGGCGAGCATGGGGGCAAGGCCGGCGGGATGGCGATAGGCGCCGAGAAAGCCGACGAATTGGACGACGAGAATGAGCGGGCCGGGCGTGGTCTCCGCCAGCCCAAGGCCGTCGAGCATTTCCCCGGGCTGGAGCCAGCCATAGGTCTCCACGGCGCGCTGGGCGATGTACGCAAGGACGGCATACGCGCCGCCGAACGTGACAACCGCGGCTTTGGAGAAGAACACGCCTTCCTGCACAAAGACCGACGACGGGCCGAAGATGGCGGAGAGGCCGAGAATCGGCAGCGCCCACAACAGGAGGCAGACCGCGGCGATCCGCAGCGCGCGGGCGGTGGACGGTCGGGTGTGGGCCAGTTCGCCCGCGGCGGCCATCTGGTCGATGACCGTCGCTTGTGAACCGCCGGGTTTGGCCAGCTGCGGCGCGGGAAAGAGCGCGGGCCATTGCTTGCTGGCGACGAAGCCAAAAGTGCCGGCGCCGACGATGACCCACGGAAACGCGACGTCAAAGAAGCAGATCGCGACGAAGGCGGCGGCGGCGATGCCGACCATCAGCCGGTTCTTGAGCGCGCGCTTGCCGATGCGCTGGACGGCCTCGACGACGACGGCGAGGACGGCGGCTTTGAGGCCAAAGAAGAGGGCGGCGACGACCGCGAGTTCGCGAAAGCCAGCGTACAGCATGCTCAGCGCGAGGATGCCGAGGAAGCCGGGCAGGACAAACAGCAGCCCGGCGATCAGGCCGCCCGCCGTACGGTGCATCAGCCAGCCAATGTACACCGCGAGCTGCTGCGCCTCCGGGCCCGGCAACAACATGCAGTAATTGAGCGCGTGGAGGAACCGGTCTTCGTCAATCCATTTGCGCCGCTCGACGAGCTCCTCGTGCATCAGCGCGACTTGCCCCGCCGGTCCGCCAAAGCTCAGGAAGCCGATTTTCGCCCACACGCGCGTCGCCTGCGCGAGCGTCACGCGCGCGGGGGGCTGATCCGGTGGCGGCTGAGGCTGTGCAGTCATGCAGCGAAGCGTCTACGACTCCGCCGCGACCGTCAATTGCAGCCGGGCAACGCCACGTGCACGCACGCCTTGTTGAACGTGTTGCACGCGTCGACGGTGCACGCGTTGTTGTCATTGCAGTCCGCGTCCGTCGCGCAAATCGCGTTGGGATTGCAGCCGGGGATGGCCACGTGCGCGCACGAGCTGTTGGAAGGATTGCACACGTCGTTGGTGCACGGGTTGCTGTCATTGCAGTCGGCGTTGACGGTGCACTCTGGCGTCGCGACGCAGTTCTGCAGCGTCTGGTACACGCAGCCGCCGGTGAACGTGTTGCAGATGTCCAGCGTGCAAGGGTTGTTGTCCGTGCAGTCCGTCGTCACGAGGCAGCCCGCGCCGCAGCCGGTGATTTTCTGGTTGGTGCACGCGCCCGTCGACGTCTGGCAGGTGTCCTTGGTGCAGGAATTGCCGTCGTCACACGTCTTGGCCGTGCCCGCGCATTTGCCCGCCGTGCACTGGTCCAGAATCGTGCAAGCCTGGCCGTCCGTGCACGTGATGCCGTCGGCGAGCGCGGTGTATTGGCACGCGCCATTGACGCACGCGTCGGCGGTGCACGCGTTGTTGTCGTTGCAGACGCCGGTGATGAGGCACTGCGTGCAGCCCGGGATGTTCTGGAACTGGCAGCTACCGGCCGTCAAGCCCGGGTTGCCGGGGCCACCGCCGCCGCCGCCAGGGCCACCCGTGTAGCAGCTGTCCGTGGTGCACGGGTTGTTGTCATTGCACACGACGGCCGCGCCGGCGCATTTGCCCGCCTTGCACGCGTCGCCCGTGGTGCAGACCGCGCCGTCGTCGCACGTGCCGCCGTCATTGGCGGGCGTGAAGGCGCACAACCCGGTTGCCGCATCGCACGCGCCGTTGGTGCACGGGTTGGCGTCGTCGCAGAGGACCGTGATGCCGGTCACGCACTGGCCGGCCACGCACGTGTCGTTGGCGGTGCACAGGTTGTTGTCAGAGCACGTCGTCGCGTCAAGCGCGAGGTAGGCGCACGCGCCCGCCGTGCAGCTGTCGGTCGTGCAGCTGTTGCCGTCGCTGCAATCCGCGGTCGTCGCGCACGCCTTGCCGCAGCCAGCGATGGCCGCCGAGACGCACCCGCCCGTCTGGCTGTCGCAGCTGTCCGCGGTGCAGGCGTTGCCGTCGTCACACGTCTTGGCCGTGCCGACGCATTGGCCGGACTTGCACGCATCCGCCGCCGTGCACGCGAGGCCGTCGCTGCAGGTCGTGCCATCGATGGTCACCGCGTGGCCGCACGTGTGGCCGCCGCCGCCGCCGCCAGGACCGCCACCGCCGCCGGTCTGCTGGCACAGGTCAGTGGTGCAGGTGTTGCCGTCGTCGCAGTCGGCGGGCAGCGAGCCCTCGCACACGCCCGCGACGCACGTGCCGTTCACCTTGCAGGCGCTGCCGGTGTTGCAGTTGCCGCCGTCGTTGACGGTGTGCTCGCACTTGCCCTGCACGCATGCGTCCGCGGTGCACGGGTTGTTGTCATTGCACTGGTTGCCGCCGGGGCCCGGGCCACCGCCGCCGCCTTGGCAGTTGTTGCCGCAGTTGTTGATCGCGCTGTGGCTGCACGTGCCGTTGGCCGCGCTGCAGGTGTCCAGCGTGCACGCGTCGCCGTCGTCGCAGTTCACCGCGATGCCGATGCAAATCGTGCTGCTGCACGCGTCGCCCGTCGTGCACTTGTCGCCGTCGTCGCAAGCGGTGCCGCCGGGGAGCAACGCGTGCGCGCATGCGCCGTCCTTGGGATTGCACGTGTCGGTTGTGCAGGCGTTGCCGTCGTCGCACGTCACGGGTTTGCCGTTGCCGCACGTCGCGGCCTGGCAGGTCTCGCTGACCGTGCAGACGTTGCCGTCGTTGCACGCGGCGCCGTCGAGGAACGACGTCGCGCACTTGCCGGCCGTGCACGCCTCGCCGGTGCAGGGATTGTTGTCGTTGCAGTCGGCGGCCGTGACGCAGTTGCCGCCGCAGCCGGGAATCGCCTTGTGCGCGCATTTGCCGCTCGCAGCGTCGCACGTGTCCGCAGTGCAGCCGTCGCCGTCGTCGCAGTTGACGGGGTCCGCGCCGATGCACAACCCGCCCGCGCAGGTATCCGTGATGGTGCAGGCGTCGCCGTCCGTGCAGGGCAACGCGGCCTTGGTCGCGGTCACGACGCACGCGCCAGTCACCGGATTGCAGAGTTCAGAAGTGCACGGGTTCCCGTCATCGCATTTCACCGGGCTGGAGACGCAAACGCCGGTGACGCACGTCTCATTGGTCGTGCACAGGTTGTTGTCCGTGCACGCGCCGGTCACAAACGTGTGTTCGCACTTGTTGTTGACGCACGCGTCCTTGGTGCACACGTTGTTGTCGTTGCAGCCAAAGCCACCGCCGGGGCCGCCGCCGCCGCCACCGCCGCCGCCGCAATTGCCCTGGCAATTGGGAATGTTGGCGTACGCGCAGATGCCGGTCGACGGATTGCACGCGTCGTTGGTGCACGCGTTGTTGTCGTTGCAGGTCAGCACTTGCCCGATGCAGCTGCCCTTGGTGCACACGTCGGTGATGGTGCAGTTGTTGCCGTCGGTGCAGGCGGCGCCCTCATTGCCCGGCGTGCCGACGCACTTGCCCTGCGCGACGTCGCACTGGTCGAGGGTGCACGGATTGCCGTCGTCGCACGCAACCTGGCTGCCGGCCTGGCATGCGCCGCCAAAGCAGGTGTCGCCGGTCGTGCAGCCGTTGCCGTCGCTGCACGCGCCGCCATCCGCGGACTTGGACACGCATTTGCCCGCGACGCAAAGGTCAGACGTGCACGCGTTGCTGTCATTGCAGTCGGCGTCCACGGCGCACGTTCCGCCGCATTGCGGGGTTAGCGTGGACGAGCACGCCGCGGTCTTGGGGTCGCACACGTCGGTTGTGCAGGCATTGCTGTCATCGCAGGACTTGGGCGAGCCGCCCACGCACTTGCCGGCCTTGCAGCCGTCGGCCAGGGTGCAGGCGCTGCCGTCATCGCACGGGACGTTGTCGGCGCCGGCGGGATGGACGCACGCGCCGCTGCTCGGGTCGCACGCGTCCGTGGTGCACGGATTGCTGTCGTCGCAGCTGATCGCCTTGCCGACGCACAGGCCGCCCGCGCATCCGTCCGTCGTGCACGGATTGCCGTCGTCGCAGACACCGCCGTCCGTGGGCGTCTGGCCGCAAATGCCGTTCAGACACGTGTCTTTGGTGCACGGGTTGCCGTCATCGCACTGGACGTCGGCGGTGCACGCCGCGCCGCAATTCGGGATCGCCGCGTTGGTGCACGTCCCGCTGGTCTTGTCGCAGCTGTCCAAGGTGCAGGCGTTGTTGTCGTCGCAGCCGATCGCCGAGCCGGCGCATGCGCCCGCCACGCACGTGTCGCCGCTCGTGCACGCGTCGCCGTCCGAGCACGCGCCCGCGTTGAGTGCCGTGTGTTCGCACTTGCCCGTCGTCGGGCTGCACGCGTCGCTGGTGCACGCGTTCTTGTCGTCGCACAGCGTGTTGGCGCCGCCGGAGCACGCGCCGCTCTCGCACTTGTCGCCGAGCGTGCAGAGGTTGCCGTCGTCGCACGGGTGGCTGGCGGGCTTGAAGACGCACTTGCCCGTCGTCGGGTCGCACGCGTCGTCGGTGCAGGTGTTGGTATCGTCGCACGCCAACTGCGTCGCGCCGCCGCACGTGCCGTCCTTGCCGCAGACATCGCCGGTCGTGCAGGCGCTGCCGTCGTCGCACGCTTGGCCGGCGAGAATCGAGTTGCTGCACACCTGCGCTTTGGGATCGCAGGTATCAAACGTGCACGGGTTCTTGTCGGCGCAGTCCGCGTCGCTCACGCACTTGGCGGGAACGTGGATGTCCGTGTCAGAAGCGTCCGCATCCTGATGGATGTCCGGCGGGCCGAATTCGTCGCCGTTCGTGTCCGTGTCCGTCGTGTCCAATTGGCTGACGTCGATCGCGACGCCATCGCCCACCGCCGCATCGCCCGTCCCGTCCTGGAGCAGGACGTCGCCTTGATCCGTGCCGCCTTCCACGTCAGTCGCCGCAACCACCGCGGGCGTGTCATCGGAACAGCCGACGAGCGCGGCCGACAAGAACAGCGCAGAACCGAGCAAAACGACAAAGGAGCGCGTACAGCGGAACATCAGGACCTCCGGACAGGGAAAACGGGAGCGGGAAGGCGATCGGCCGCGAGGGGCACGCCCGCCAAACTGTAGCGGTTTCAGGCCGCGCCAGCGTAAAGAAGTGTATCCGCAGTCGGCGATTTTTGCACATCACGGCCAGCCCGACGCAGTGCGTACGGACTGGAGAACGCCTCAGTACTCAAAGCCGTCGACCTGGTCGTTGGCCAGCAGGTAGTCGCTGAACCGGCGGTGCGCGTCCGCGTTGCCAGAAAGTTGGTACGACACGGAGAAGCGGTCATTGTCGCGGGTGAAACGGCGATAGCCGCGGTGCAAGCCGCACGCGCGGATGGCCTCGTCGATGGCGCTGACGGTCGCGTTGCTCGCGCGAAACTGGATGCGGCACGGGCGCATGTGGTTCATGCGGTCAATGACAAGCTGCAGCTTCTCAAACAACGCGAGCACGACGAGCACGAGCACGACGCCGACGAAGGCGAGCGCGAACTCGCCGGCGCCCGCGGCCATGCCGAGCGCGGAAGTGACCCAGATCGACGTGGCGGTCGTGAGACCGGCGATGTTGGCGCCGTCCTTGAAGATCGCGCCCGCGCCGATGAAGCCGATGCCGGTGATGATGTTGGACGCGATGCGGTCGTGCGACGCATCCGTGCCCAACCGGCGGGAGAGCAACGTGAACAACGCCGAGCCGACGCAGATGAGGATGAGCGTGCGAAATCCGGCGGATTTGCTGCGGTACTCGCGTTCAGCGCCGATCAGCGCGCCGACCAACAGCGCGACGACGAGGCACAGCGAATCGCTTGAGATGGCGGCAAGGCTCGCGCTCATGGCAGGACTCTCGCGGGAACACCACGGTCGAATGTGGCGACCCCGACAGCGTGCGCGCGGCGACCGCCGCAGTCAATTGCCCTCGCGCGGGGCAGTATCGACAATCGCGCGCCACTGCGCTAAGGAGCCAGCACCCACCGGGACGGAGGCACGACCTATGACCGCAGCAACCTTTGGCAAGCTTTACGCGCAGGCCTTTGCGACCTTGCTTGTGCTCGACGCGCTGTGGATTGGCGTCGTGGCGAAGACGTTCTACGCCGAGCAGATCGGCTTCTTGATGGCGCCGCAACCGAATTGGCCCGCGGCGGCGCTGTTCTATTTGCTCTTCATTCTTGGCCTGCTCGCGTTCGTGATCGTGCCCGGCGTGCGCCACCAATCGCCGCGGCTCGCGGGTTTCACGGGCGGCCTGTTCGGGCTCGTGACCTACGCGACGTACGACCTGACGAACCTCGCGACGCTGGCCAAGTGGCCGCCGCTGCTGTGCGCCGTGGACATGCTGTGGGGAACTGCGCTGTGCGCGGCGGTCTCGGCGTTTGTCGTGCGGCTGCACAAGCGCGCGTGAGGCGGGCAAAAATGCCTGAACCGACCTCGCGGGTGGGGAGCGAGGTCGGTTCAGGAGAAGTCGCGCGGCCATCGGCTTGGATTGCACGCGGACAAGGCGGAAGGGCGGCTCGGTTCGGGGCGTTGCCGCCGCTTCCGCAACGTTGGATGCACCCAAGCGCCGTCGGATGCGCAAAGAATCGCCGAAGCAGCTGTACAATCGCCGCGACAGGCTAAACCGATGCGGTCCAAGCAGTTGCGGAGTTTGGCAACGACCGCACGAACGAACGCTCGTACGCTTTCGCCGGTTTCGCGCACGTCATTCGGGTGACGGATGCGCGACCGCGGGGTCATTCAAAACCAGTGAGGTTGGTGCATGCCAACGGTAGAGCAAGCGTTTACGGGCTTTGTGCTCGCGATTGTTGCGCTGATCGTCGCGATCGCGTGGCGTCCGGGCTCCTTTCACGCCCGCGGCGGCAAAATCCTCGCGTTCGTCGCGTTCTTTCTCCTGCCGGTGCTGGCGTCCGTCAGCGGCCTCGCGGTGCACGTAGAACACTCCAAGACCACTGAATTCTGCCTTTCCTGCCACATCATGGAAAAATACGGGACCAGCCTGCACTTGGCCGATCAGGACCACCTCGCCGCTGCGCATTTCCAAAATGGCCGCGTCGATCGCGAGCACGCGTGCTTCACGTGCCACACAACCTACACGATGTTCGGCGACTACAAGGCCAAGCTGAAGGGCTTGAAGCACATCTACATCAACTACCTGGGCCACGCGCCCGCCAAGATCAAGCTGTACGAGCCGTTCCAGAACCGCGAATGCCTGCATTGCCACGATGGCGCGCGGTCTTTTGAAGCGCAGTCCGACCACCAGGACATCCGCGGCGAACTGACGAGCAACAAGACGTCATGCCTGGAATGCCACAGCCCGGTTCATGACATCGACCACCAGGCCGGCGCCAAGCTGTGGGAGGAGCCCAAGAAATGACCCAGCCAGAAGCACAACTCACGCGGCGACTCCGCTGGGCAGGCAGCCTGATCAGCCTTGGCCTGCTCGTCGAGGCCGGCAGCCTGTACGCGCTGAAAGCGCTCTCCTTCCTCGCGTTCGCCGGCATCGGTGGCGGGCTCGTGGCAGCGGGCGTCGGCCTGTTCCTGTACACGGTCTCCGCGGAATAACGGCGTTTCGGCGCTTGTTGAACGGACCTGACACCGCGGTTCCCCGGCCCTGCCGTTGACCCACGTCGCGCCAGCCCTGACACTCACGTCGCGCTCTCGCGCCCAATGGAGCCCAAGCCATGGCCCACGTTTCCCGTCGCGACGCCCTCAAGAGCCTTGCCACCGTCGGCGTGGCTGCCGCGACCGCAGGCTGCACCGGGCCGACGCCCCCTGCCGCCGCGCAAACGTCTACTTCACCGAAGGAATCCATCGTGCCCACGCCACCGCCCGCCGTTGACGCCGTCGCAAAGTTCGAGCCGCTGCGGTTTCCATGGCAGACGCCCGATCCGTTCCTCTTTTGTGTGCACCACGACGACGCCTACCCCGCGGCCAATGAGAAGTTTGGCCCGGATGCGCCGCTGGACGGTCGGCAGATGGGCCAGGATTTCGCCGGCAAGGATGGCTGGCGCATGTACCACGGTCGCGTGGTGCCCGGCTTTCCGTCCCATCCACACCGCGGGTTTGAGACGGTCACCGTCGTGCGCCGCGGCCTGATTGACCACTCGGATTCCCTCGGCGCCGCCGCGCGCTATGGCCATGGCGACGTGCAGTGGCTGACCGCGGGCGCCGGCATCCAGCACGCGGAGATGTTCCCGCTCCTGGACCGTCAAGGGCCCAATCCGGTCGAACTCTTCCAGATTTGGCTGAACCTGCCGCGGCAGGACAAGATGGCCAAGCCCTACTTCAAGATGCTGTGGGCGGACACGATTCCGCACGCGACGGAGCGCGATGCCCAGGGCCGGACGACGGAAATCGTGATGGTTGCCGGCCGCCTACAGCAGCAGACGCCGCCCTCACCGCCGCCGTCCTCGTGGGCCGCGCGTGCGGATACGGACGTGGCGATCTGGACGCTCAAGCTCGCGCCGCATGCCCAGTGGACGGTGCCGGCGGCCGCGAAGGGCAGCAACCGGATGCTGTACTTCTTTGAGGGCGACACGCTGCAGATCGGCGAACGCCAGATCCCCGCGAATCAGGCGATCACGATGCGCGCGGACGTGCCCGCGGTCCTGCAGGCAAGCGCGCAAGGCGCCCAGCTGTTGATGTTGCAAGGGCGGCCGATCGGCGAGCCGGTGGCGCAGCACGGCCCGTTCGTGATGAACACGATGCAGGAAATTCAGCAGACTTATCAGGATTACCAGCGCACGCGCTTTGGCGGCTGGCCGTGGAACCGCGACGATCCGGTCCACGGCGCCGAGCCGCAGCGCTTTGCCAAACGACCCGATGGGCAGGTCGAGAAGCCAGCGTAGTCTGACCGTTACGGGGAGACGCCGGCGCAGACGCCGAAATCAGCGTTGCAGCCCTTGTCGATCATGCACTGGTCGCACGCCGGGGTTTTGCCGCCCATGCAGCTCGACAGGCAGTTCTTGAAGGTGCAGGAGAGGATGCCGGCGAAGCACGTCGAGCAGCCGTCGCTCAGACCGGTCTGCGTCTTGACGCACGCAGCGGCCTTGGTGGCGTCGCCCATGCTCTGCATCGCGCAGGTCGTCGTGGCGTCCTGGACTTTGCCGGAATCGAGGATGGTCTTGTCCGCGGCGTTGGTGCACGCGCCCGCGGCGGCGGTGTCGGTGGAGGCGCCGGTGTCGATCGGGCCGCTGTCCATCATGCCGGTGTCCATCGCGCCCGTGTCCATCATCGTGTCCATGGGCATCGCCGTGTCTTTCGCGGCGTCGGCGGTTGCGGCGTCCGTGCCGGCGGTGTCAGCGCCCAGACCGGCGATGTCGGCGGTCACGCCAGTGTCCGTGCCAGCCTGGGTGTCGGTGGTGAGTGAGCCGCCGCCGCCGCTGCTTGTGGTCGTGCCACAGGCGGTCGTGGAGAAGGCGGCGACACAAAAGACGAAGGTGGCGAAAATGCGATTCATGAAGCTCCTGCGGGCGGGGTGGCAAAACCGCAGAAGTGCGGCCATCTTAGCATGGCGGGCGCGCGCGCAATGTCAAGGAACGGCCCGCGGGGCGCGGTGTGACTGACTGAACCCAAAGCCCGCGGCCGGCAGCTCGCCGCCGCCCAGATCTTTACGCGTGCCGCCAGAGCGTCACCAGCGTCTGCGGATCCGGATCGGCGAGGAACGTCGCGCCTGCGTTGCGAAACCCGTCAGCCAATTCATCGAGCGCCTGCTGCCGCGCCGCCGCATCGGACCGCAGCAATCCGCGCGCCGCGTCGATATCTTCGGGATCGGTCAGGCCATCCAGCACCGCGCGGTCGTCGGATTCGCGCAGGGTCACGGCCAGCACGCGATGGCCCTGCACGCGCACGGCCGCGCACGCCTTCCACAGCGGCTCGCACGCGTGGGACAGGGCGCGAAAATCGGAGATGAGCACAATCGCGAATGGACCTTTGCGCGCCGTCGCCGCCGCCCGCAGCCCGTCCACAAGCCCGGCGACGCGCTCCTGCGCCGACAGCCGCGGCCGATACGGCAACGCCAACTCCATCGCCCGGCAATACCGCCGGAGGATCGCGATGTCCTGACGCGTGGCCGGCTCCGGCCCCCTCAGCAGTGGCGAACGCTCGCGTTCCGGCAGGCGCGCCATCGCCGCCATCACCACGCGCTGGCGCCGGCGGAGCACCGCCTCGGGCGTGCCATCCAGTGCGGGCAACGCCAGCCGCTCCACCGCCGTCAGGTAGTCCGCGACCGTCGCCACAAGCTCGTCATCGAGCATCGGCGTCAAGTCTTCCGCGACGGTGCGGCGCAGATCCAGCAGCGCCCGGTCGGCATCGCGCAGCGCCGCCAGCCCCTCCAGCACCGGCCGCCGATCGACAACGCGCCCGTCGACAAGCGCCATGCCAAATGGATCGTGACTGCGCGCGCACGCCTCCGCCAGCGAGTGCACGAGGTCCATCGCCTGATCCAGCGCGCCGTGGCCCGGCCGACCGTCGCGCATCGTCGCGCCGGCGTCGAGCACCGCGTAGAGCGCCCGCGTCCGCTCCCGCTCAAAACTGCGGCTCATCAGTCGGCCGCGCGCCGCGGATGCTTTCCAGGCGATGTGCTTGAACGGATCGCCCGGCACGTGTTCGCGCAGCTCGCGCAGATCGTCGCCCACGCCGGGGACGCGATCCGGCTTCTCCGACCCGGTCGGCCGCGGCGACATCCGCCGCGTTTCCGCCAGCCGCCGCAGGTCCAACGGCAGCGACCGGGGCAGAACCGCCAATTCGCACGGGCAAGGCAGAAAAATGTCCGCGGACAGGAGGCCCATCGCGTCGGTCAGCCGCGCCTGCACGCCGAGGATCCGGTGCACCGCGGCGAGCTTGGGCAGCACGACCAGCGCCACCCGCGTGCCGGAATGGCGCAGGTACAGCGAGCGGCGGCTGTCATCGCTCAGCTCCAGACCGGCACTGGTCCACCATTTCTGCAAGTCGATGCGCAGGCCGTCAAACTCCGCCGGCACGTGCAACTGCAGGCGCAGCCGAATCAACGCGTCCACGCGGTGCGTCACCCCGCGCTGGATCTCGCCGTCGTCCTGCTCGCGATCAACCGCCAGCGTCGCCATCACGCCGCACGGCGCCTGCATCGGCGCGAGCGCACGGCGAATCCGCAGGACTTCCAGCAGCATCAGGACCAGCAGCAGCACACCCGCCAGCACCGCGCCCGGCACGGCCAGCAAAAGGCCCGCGCCAACCAAGCCCAGCGCCACCGTCAGCAGCATTCGCCCGCGCGCTTCCAGCATCCGTCAGGCCTGCGCTTCCGGGTCGACGATGACCACGTCCGGCCGCGGCGGCGCCACGCCCGGCTGGGCATCGCTCAAGCGCGTGCGCACCGCAACGTCTTTCACGACCGCCGCCGACGTCACGCCCTCGATCGCCGCGTCCGTCGTCACCATGACGCGGTGTTCCAGCACCGGCCGCAGCATCTTGCGCACGTCGTCCGGCGTCACGTAGTCGCGGCCCTGCAGCAACGCCCACGCTTTGGACTGCCGCATCAGCGCCAGGGACGCCCGCGGCGACGCGCCCAACGCCACGCGCGGATGCGTGCGCGTCGCCTGCACGAGCCGCACGATGTACTGCATCAGCTTTTCTTCCACGTGCACCGCATCCACCGACGCGGCAAAACCCAGCAGCTCGTCGACGCTGACCGCCGACTCCACCGCCGGCACCGGCTTGTCGTACGTCTGCAGCATCCGCGCCTCGTCCGCCGCGCTCGGATACTCCAGCTGGATGCGCACCAGAAAGCGGTCGATCTGCGCTTCCGGCAGCAGGTACACACCCTCCTGCTCCACCGGGTTCTGGGTCGCCAGCACGAGGAACGGCTCCGGCAGCGGCTGCGTCGCGCCCTCGATCGTCACCTGGCGTTCCTGCATCGCCTCCAGCAGCGCCGATTGCGTCTTGGCCGGCGCGCGGTTGATCTCATCGGCCAGCACGATCTGCGCGAACAACGGCCCGCGGCGCAGTTCAAACTCGTGGATCTTCTGGTTGAAGATGTACGTGCCCGTGATGTCCGCCGGCAGCAAGTCCGGCGTGAACTGAATGCGCCGGAACGCGCAGCCCGTCGCCTGCGCCATCGCCTTGGCGAGCGTCGTCTTGGCCAAGCCCGGCACGCCTTCCAGCAGCACGTGGCCCCGCGCCAGCATCGCCGCCAGAATGAGCAGCGGCACGTCCTCGCCGCCAATGTAGACCTTGCCGACCTCCGCCAGCACGCGATCGCGCATCGCAACTGCCGCCGCCAGCCGTGGGTGATCGAGCGCGCCGCTTGTCGTCATCTGCTTCTCCAGGGTTCAAACCGCGCGCACGATGCCCGAGGTCGTGTGCGATTGCCAGCCTCACAGCCCATCGGTCGCGGTCCTGTCAGTCTGGGCGAGCAGGGATTCCGCCCACTCCACGTCCGCGGCCAGTTGGCCAAAGCGCGCCCGGGAAAGCGGCGCATCGTCGATTTCCGCCGCTTCCCGCACGCCATCCAGCACGCTGCGCAGGCGCGGCCCCGCCTTGGGATGCACGCGGCCCTGGCGAATCATCGCGGCGACCGGGTCGCCATGCTCGCGCGTCATGGGCTCGCGGTCGATGAGGCGAATCCGCCGCTCCAGGTGGGCCGCCAGCAGGCGCGCGGGCTTGCGGTAGTCCGCGTTCAGGTTGCCCAGCCACGCCAGCACCGTGTCCATGAGCGCCGTGCGTTCGCGCAGCGGCGTCGCTTCCGGCGGCACAATCGGCGGACCGGTCCGCGCCTGCAGCAGGATCGGCATGCCCAGCAGCAGCAGCACCATCAACACCAGCGCCGGCCCCACGAGCCGCCCCGCGAGGAGATGCGCCAGTTGCCGGAGCAGGTCGGACAGTTGCTCCAGGCCCGCGCGCAGGCCCGCGCGTTGGACGACATGCCGCGGCGCAAACGTGCCCGTCACTGCCGTCGCATTGGCAAGCAAGGTGACGCGGCACGGCCGATCGGCGACGCAATAATAGCGCAACACGTTGGCGGCGAACTGCTTGTTGTCGTGAAAGCGCTCCAGCATCGCGTTGAGCCAGGCGCTGGGATCGGAAAGCGCCAGCACGCGGCCTGCGCCCAGATCCGTCTCCGCCAGCCACGCCGCGCCCGGCTCGTCAAAGCGGCCCCACGCCACGATCGGACGGTCACCGTCCTGAAAACGCAGCGTCGCCGGATGGTTCAGGACGATGGGCGCGTGGATCTCATGGCTCAGGAACGCCGCCAATGACAGCTTCGCGCCGTGCAACTGCCAACGCGCCGCGAGCTGCTCAGACTCCCGGTCCGGCGCGATCGTCACCATCGGCAGGCCGTCCACGCCTTCATAGTGCTGCAACGCGCGCGCCGGCGCCTCGACGAGATTCACGCCAAACGGCCGCAGCCACGCGGCGCCCTTGGCAAAGTCGTCCGCGACAATCAGCCGACCGCCGGATTCCACAAACCGGGTCAGGCTGTCCAGCGCCGCGCCCTGAGGCGCCACCTGGGGCGAAACGACGAGGAGCACGTCGTGTTCATCCACCTGTGCCCAATCCAGCTTGTCCAGCGTGTGGATTTGCAGGTCGACGAGGCCCGCGACCGCCTGCAAGTTGTTCAAACCGTTCCAGTCGTGCGACGTGGGATCGAAATCCGCGGCGAGCGCAGCAACCGGCAGGCACGCACACAGGGCGAAAAGCATGCGCCTCATTGGCCATCCTCCACCCGGTTGAGCGCTGAACGCGCGGCATCCGCCACATCCGCATCCGTCCGCCGGCCGTACAGCGCCCGCTCCACGCGCCGGACGGCGTCGCGCAAATCGGCGTGACCACGGCGAATGGCCCCGGTCACCCGCGGCTCCACATCGCGCGGCGTCTCGCGGGTCCAGTCCACCGGTTTTTGGGTCCACGACCGCACGCTGGCGCTGAACGTTCCGCGCACAACGGCACGACAACTCGCTGGCAGGAGTTCGCAGCCGTCGTAGAACCCGTCGTGCGGCAGTTCCAACGCGAATTCCAGCGTCATGTGCTCATCGGCCAGCACGTGCCACAGATAGCGACCCGCGGGCAGCTCGGCGACGTCAAAATCGCCTTCAGGCACGGCGATCCGCGTCACCTGATCGGGATCGTCGCGGGACTGCAGCACCAGCGTGCTCGCGCACGGCCGCCCCGTCTCGCCGTGGACCACCCGCCCGCGCAGCCGACACGACGGCTCGCCCGCGGCGATCGAGCGCACGTGTTCATCGGGCAAGCCCGCGGAGCTCGCCTCCCGCCACGCCTGCAGGGCCAGCTCACGGCGCCGCGCCCGCCAGCGCTGCACAACAACGGCGGCGATCAGCGCGAGCAGCGGCACGGCGTAGAGCCAACTCGAGAGTTCCGGCGGCGGCGGAATCTCCAGCGACACGACGGGGCTCCAGCCCGTTTCATGCCACGGCTCCGGCACCTGCGCGCGCGCCACGAGGCCAACCGCACCGGGCGGGAACAGCCGCGTCAAGGCATCGCCGCGGGCGACGGCAAAGAATCGCCCGTCGACGTCCGTCGTCAGCGTCGCCAGCAGGTGGCGCTCCATGTGCAGGGAAACCGCCGCGTTGCCAACCGGTCGCCACGCGCCCAGCCGCGCCGTGCGCACCCTGCCCTCCAGGCACCAATCGGCGTCAGCCAACTGCGCGCCAGCCGCCGCACACGCGTTCTTCGTGTTGCCAGCGTGCTGGACGAGGTCAACCTGCACCGCGCCCAGCAGGTCGATCTGCAGCGATGCGTCCGCCGCATTGACCTGCTCGTTGCCGGCGAGATGCGCGGAGACAACCCGCGGCCCCGGCGCGCCCAACGCCGTCGCCGGTAGCACCGCCCGGGCAATGCCATCGCCGTCCGAGCGCGACACCACGACGGGCTTGCCATCCACGGCCCACTGCACTTCCAGCGCCGCCAGCGGCAGGTCGCCCGAGCGCACTTCCGCCGTCAATTCCAGGTCGCCGCTATCGGTACGCAGTTGCGTCGGCTGGGCGTGCAACTCCAGCGCGGCGTCCTGCTTGCGCAGGTCGAACAGCGTCTCCGCAGTCGCCTCGCCCAAGGTTGGACCGCCGGCAAAGCGCGCTTCCACGTGCGCCAACCGGTCAGCGCCCAGCCAGTCACCCAGCGGCACGCGCACGGCAAAATGGCCATCGGCTGCCGTCGTCGCCACAAGATCCTCGCGGATGCGGTGCGTCTCTGCGGGCGGCGGGCTTCCAGCCACCAGGAGCGCCACCGCGGCGTTGGCCACTGGCTGCTCCCGACTGTCCCGCAAGGTTCCCCGCACTTCCAGCTCACCGCCCGCGGGGACGACCATCAGCTCCAGACGCGTGCGCGCGCGCAGCTGCACGCGGAGCGCCAAGCCGGGCACTGCGAGCAGCGCGGTCGCCAACACAAGCCAAGCTGCAATCACTCTCCGACGCGTTTGCCCCACCTGCAGCGCGGACGACGACGCGCCCAGCAGCACATGATGCCGAGTCCACCGCCGCCGCGCCAGCGCGTTTGCGCGCGATCTGACGCCGTGGTAGCCTTGCATCGTTCCAAAGTGACGGTGAAGGACCGTCGGTGCACTGAAGGCCGTCGCCAATTGCGGCGTCCCCCGGGTTCGACGCACACGCGCGCCGATCGGTTCACGCGCCGCGACCCAATCGACCGGAGCGATGCGAATCGGGGACAAAGGTGGGCTTCGTGACAAAATCCACGAATCGTGTCAAACAGACTGCGGGCCAACCGCGTCCGAGTGGACCCGCTGGCCAAGCGGCAACGCGATCGAGCCCGACGGGGATCTGGCACTTATCAGGCAACAAGCATTCGGCGCGGAGAGGATCTCATGCAGAATAACGACTTGCAGAAACGGGTGTTGGCTTCCCAGTCGGCCCTGACGGCCCTGCTCCTCGGCGCGATGCTGGCGGCGACCGCCTGCGCGGAGATCCGTGCGGCCAAGCCGGAGGACGCCGAGGGCCTCGCTGCGCTGCGCGCGGATCGCGAGCAGGACAACGTGCTCGTGGAATACCAGAAGGTGCGCAAGAAGGAGATCGAGGCCAAGGGCGAAAACCCCGACAGCTTGGATAACGCCGCGCCGCTGAAGGAAGAAACCCGGTTCAAGGAACTGTGGGAAAAGCGCAAGAAAGAGGTCTTCGACGCCAAGGTGGACCGCTACAAGGAGCTGTCCGCGGATGTTGTGGGCCAGTGCCTGACCAAGGCGAAAGCGGGCGCGTCGGCGGATGACATTGACCGCTGCGTGACGTCGACGCCGGCGGCGACGATTGACCCGATGAAGGCGGGCTTGTTGGCGCTTGGCGTCATCGGCTTGGCGGTGGTGCTGTTCGCGGTGTTCCGGTCGGCCCGTCGGCGCATCGATCCGGTGGCGCAAGCCGGCCAGAAAGTGAACCTTGCCGTCCAGCAGGGCGACAAGGAGACCATCGTCACGGGCGACTACAAGGGCCACGTGCTCCGCATTGAGGCGTCGGCGCCAGAAGTGGGCGAAGGCGATGGATTCCTGCGCGTGCTGGTGATGTCCAAGGTCGACCCGCATACGCTGGTTCGTTTTGGCCCGCTGGCGCCGCCGACTGGCCTCGACCTGCCGGACCTGAATGCGCCGGAAGTGCACGATGGCCGCGTGCCGGAAGGCTATAAGCTGCGTCTTTCGCAGGGTGCGAGCGCTGAAGCGATGCTGGCCGGCGATTTGGCCTTCCAGCTGCGCGACTACGATCCGGTGGACGTTCGCGTGCACGACGGCGTGTGCGGCGTGACCTGCTGGCAGGTGCCGCAATCGGCGGACCGGGTCATCGAGTTCATCGAGCTTGCGGTGAACTGCGCCAAGCAGTACCCGCAGGCGTAAAGCCCTGCCGTGAATCCCCCGCAGCCCCAGCGCAACCCGACGAATTGGCCGCAAGCGCTGTTGCGCGGCAGCGTGGCGCTTCTGACGATGCTTGGCGTTGCCGCCGTTCTCGGCGTGGCGACGGGACTGGCGGGGCGGATTCTCACCATCTTCGGCTTCTATGAGGTGCTCGCGGCGTTGGCGCTCTCCGTCGCCGCCGTGGCCGTCGCGCATTTGCTGCGCTGGCGGCCTCAGGCGGGCGCGCTGCTCATCGCGCTGGTGGCTGGAGCGGCTTGGCTCACGGCGCATCGCCTGACCGACGCGTGGGCCTTTCGTGCCGAGCAGGCCCAGGCCGTGCTTCGGGAATCCCACGATCTCGCCGAGGATTTTCTGGTGTCGGGCGCCGATACGCCCCTCCAGCTCGTCGATTTGGGCCTGAACGCGGAGACCGGCGCGGATGGCATACGCGGCGCGCTCCTGGTCGAATGGCGCGCGGGTCCGCTCATGCTGCGGGCGATCGGCCTCGAACGGCGCTTGCCGCCGCAGCCGTTGGTCCAGGCGCTCCTGCTCGCCGCGACGCTGGCCTTTCTCACCGTGCTGTTGCGGCGCGCGCTGTTGCACCTGGCCTCCGAGCCGCGCTGTGCCGTCTGCGGGCGCTACCTGCGCCGAACGCGCGTAGGCCGTGTGAGCGCGGATGAAGCGCAGCGGCTGGCGATGGCGTGGGCCACCGGCGACGTACCCCCGCCAGAATTTGCTGCGAGTGCCACGGGGCCCGAGTTGCTGCGTGAATCGTGCAGTGCGGGTCACACGCAGCGCGAGGGCCTGGCGCTTGTGCAGTATCGCAGTCGAACGTTGGGGAGTGGCGGCGGCGGGCTCGTGGCGCGGCTCGCGGCGAGGCCGGATCGGGCCGCTGAAGCGTAGCTCAGCCCGCGCGCAACTCCGGCTTGTCAATCCAACGCTGGCGGCGTTCATCCAGTTCATGCGGCGCGACCCACGGCATCGGCCGGTCGGCAAGCTTGAACGAAATCCGGTCGCCAAAGCCAAAAGACTGCCGCAAGTGCCCGCCGTCCAGGTACACCATGCCGGTGTACATGCGTGAAATCACTTCAAGCTCATCCACCACGCCGCCTTCCAGCGGATCGCCTTCCAGCGCCCAGGACATCAGCTCGCGCGCCCGGAATTGCACCTTCCGCGCGTCGACGTCCAGCATCTGGCCGCCCGCCGAGCGAATCGCCGCCGTCGAGCCCGCTGCGGTCGCAATCCACAGGCCAGACGACTTGTGATCCTGCGTCTTCTCAGCCACTTTCAGCACGTAGCGGGACGTCTCCGCCGGCGACTGGTGGGCGAGGAGCACGTCATTGAGGGCAAGGTCGCGAATCGGCTTGCCGTTGATCGCCACCTGCAAACGCCACAGACCCCGGCTGCGAATCTCGCCAGCGGCGATCTGGTCAAGCAGCGCGCCGAAGCGCTCGGGGCCTGCCGCGCAGAAGTAGCCGACGGACGAACTCGCCGCGCTGTTGATGCCGAGCATCGGCGGACCATCGCTCGCGGGCGTCGCGGCAATCGCGTGGGAGGCGCGCAAGAACGTGCCGTCGCCGCCGACCGTCACCACCAGACTGGCACCTGCCGCGTCGCGGCGGCCAAAATGCGTGACGACGCGGTGATCAATCCCCCGCGCCTGCAACTCGGCCTCCACGCGCGCGAGCGACGCCAGATGCTCCTCATGCGCGCCCACGACGCGCGACGCCAGCGGATCGCGGCTGCCAATCAGACGCGCCAGGCGCCGATCGGGCCGGTCCGCCTGCTGCTCCACGGCGGTCGTCTTGCGCACAACGACGACGTGGCCCAGACGAACCACATCGCCCACGCGATGGCTGGGACGCTCACGCTTCATTCGCGGTGGCCAGCCTGATTGAGGGCCGCGCTGATGGCCGCGCCGCTCGGGTCGGTCAGCATGTCGTCAAAAGGCTGCGGCTCGCGCTCGGGCTGCACGAGCGGAATCGTCATGCGGAAAGTCGTGCCGGTATTGAGGACGGAATCGAACGTCAGCGCCCCGTGGTGCGCCTGGACAATCTGCCGGGAGATGTCGAGACCCAAGCCGAGGCCTTTTTCGCCCTTTGTCGAGAAGAACGGCTCAAAGACTTTGTCGGCCAGATCCCCGGCAATGCCGGCGCCGTTGTCCGCAACTTCCACGACGACGCTGTCGCCCTCACTGCGGACGCGGATGTCGATGTGGCCGCCCGATGGCGGCAGGGCGTCCGCGGCGTTGCGGATCAGGTTGATCAGCACCTGACGAATGCGCTGCGCGTCGATGAAGACTTCCGGCCGATCGCCGAACTCAAAGCGGATGTCCGCAAGCTTGACGGCGCGGTCGCAGCGCACAAACCGCAGCACGCCTTCAATCACCTCGACCATGTCATGCGGCGCGATGTTGACTTGCCGGGCGCCACCTGCGGCAAAGGAGCGGATTTCGTCGACGAGCCCGAGAATGCGCTGCTGCGCCTCCAGCATCAACTCCGCCGCCTCTTGAATCTCTTGATCCTGCGGGTACTTGCTGGCGATCATGTCGGCCAGCATGAACGGACTCAGGTGGTTCTTGACCTCGTGGGCGATGCCGCTCGCCAGCCGCCCCAGCAGGCCCATGCGCTCGCTCACCACGAGCCGCTCCTGGGTCGCCAGCAGTTGCTCGTGCGTCTCCTGCAGCTGCGCCATCGCGCGCTCGCGCGCCTGCGTTGCGTCCAGGTGATCGAGGCCGACGCCCAGCATCGACGCCACGACCGTCAGCAGGTGCAGGTCATTGTCATCAAAACCGTTGATATTGCGATTGTTCTCGACCTCGATGAGGCCCAGCAAGCGGTTGCTCACGAGGATCGGCACGACCATCAGCGAGCGAATATTGGCCAACATCACCGATTCTGACGACGAAAAACGCTCATCCGCCGAGGCGTCCGCCGTGATGATCGCGCAGCGCTGTTTCAGCACGTAATCCGCGACCGTCTTGGAGATGCGCAGCTGACCGGTATCGGCCGGCGGCGTCGTGCGATCGCGGTAGCGCACGCTCTTGGGCGCGAGGCGACCTTCCTCGTCCAGCAACACAATCGCTGCGCGGTCGCCCCGCACAACCTGCAGGATCAAGTCCAGCAGCGGCGGCATCGTCTCGCGCAGATCCGTGTAGCGCTGCAACGCCTTGGAAATCTCATGCAGAATCGCGAAGTTACGCGTTCGCTGCAAAAGCTGCTGCACGCGATCGGCGGTCAAGTAGCGGTCGGTATCGACCATGCCCATCGCCGCGAAGTAGTCGTCCGCGACAAAGCCGCCCAAATCCGTCGTCACGCTCTCGACCGGCCGCACCACGCGGGGCTGCAGCGGCCGGGTGTCGTGCACCACCTGAATCACTTGTGAATCCCGACGGTTCAGACCTGACACGCTGAACTGGGACATGCCCATGCGGATCAAATCGCCGTTGAACAGCTCCGCCTTGGCGACGCGCTGGCCGTTCACGTAGACGCCGTTGTGACTCTGCAGGTCCTCGACGAAGAGGCGCTCGCCGTCAAAGAAGACCCGCGCGTGCTCGCGGCTGATGCGCCGGTCTGGCACAAAGATGCCACAAGTTGTTGATCGACCTATGAGAATTTCGGAATCGACGGAGAACACCTGGCCCTGCAGGTCTCCGGTGATGGCGCGCAGCGATGCGGTAGGTGCAGTGGTCATCGGGCGTTGAAAACCGGCAAGAGGGGACGGGCGGCGACGCGGCAGGGACTCCGCTTGCTGTGATGCTAGCCCGTCCCGTTCACGAGTCAACCGCTTGGCGCCGCCACACGCGCAATTGCGGCTGCGCACCGATCCGCCGCTGCCGGGGCTGTTTTCTTTCCGCGCGATGGCATGGCGTTATGATGGGCGGTGGAATGCGCGTGAACGCGAGGTCTGCGACGAAGCCGATGACAGATCAACCGACTGAAAGCGCTGTGGAAACGCCGATCATGCAGGTCGTCGATTTGCACAAGTCGTTCGGCGGCCAGCCGGTCCTGCGCGGCGTGGATTTGACGATCGCGACCGGCAAGGTCACCGTCATCATCGGCGGCTCAGGCAGTGGCAAGAGTGTGCTGGTCAAGCACCTCGTCGGGCTGCTGCGGCCGGACAGCGGCCAGGTCAAGCTGCACGGTCAGGACCTGTTCGCGATGCCGCCCGACGCGCTGCTCAAGGCGCGGCGGCAGTTCGGCATGCTGTTTCAGGCCGGGGCGCTGTTTGATTCGATGACCGTCTACGAAAACATCGCATTTCCGCTGCGCGAACATCGGCCCATGCCGCGGCAGGAGGAGCGCGACCTTGTGCACGCGCGGCTGGCTGAACTGAACCTCGTCAACGTCGACCACAAGTATCCCGCTGAGCTTTCCGGCGGCATGAAGAAGCGCGTGGCGCTGGCGCGGGCGACGATTCTCGACCCGGAGATCATCATCTACGACGAACCGACGACCGGCCTGGATCCGATGATGATCTCCCAAGTGGATGACATGATTGCGGAAACACAGGAGCGACACAACGTGACGTCCGTGGTGATTTCCCACGACATGGCCAGCACGTTCCGAATCGCGCACCACATCGCGATGCTCTACGAGGGACGCATCGTCGAATACGGGACGCCTGACGAATTCCGTGCGAGCACCAATGAAGTCGTGCGCAAGTTCATCTTCGTGAGCGGCACCGGCCCGCTGCAACAAGCTCAGTCGCCCTCTGCTGCGGCAGGTGTCGCATGAACACGGCCCGCTCCGCCATCGCGGTTGGCATCTTTGTGATCGTCAGCCTCGTGCTCGTCGTCGTGGGCGTGGCCTGGACCCAGCGCGGCATTGGCAGCGGGGACGACACCTACCGCCTCTACGCCATGTTTGACGACGTGACCGGCATCGCGCCCGGCACCAAGGTCACGATTGCCGGCTTCACGGTCGGCCGCGTGGAGGAACTCAAGCTCAAGGGCACGCTCGTGCGCGTCGACGTGCGGCTGATGAAGAGCGTGACGGCGTGGAGCGGAATCAAGGACGAACGCGGCTATGCCAAGAACGGCGCGGTCCTGCAACGGCTGCAGGCGTCCATGCTGGGCGATTACTATCTGGAACTGACGCCGGGCGCCACGGGCGCACAACTGCGCGACGGCCACCGGATTCCCATCGTGATTACGGCGACTGCGCTGCAGCAGACCATCGAGAAGCTGCAGTCGGCGGGCGACATTCTTCCCAAGCTCGACCGCATCGCAAGCGACGTGGCCAAGATTACCGACAAGGCCGCGAAGGTCTTTGGTTCCGATGAAGGCCAGAAGAAGATGGAAGAAATCGCCGACAATCTGGTCACGGCGAGCCACGATTTGAGCGCGACAGTCACTGCGCTGCGGGCGCGCCTGAGCACCGGCGTCTTCGCGAAAGACGGCGATCTTGACCGCGGGCTCCACTCGTTTGCGACGACGACCGCCAAGCTCGACGTCCTCGCCGACCGCGCCAACGTGATCCTGGACCGCGGTGGCTCGAGCGCCATGCGCAGCTTGAGCAACGTGGAGGTCGTGACCCGCAACGTCCGCGAACTGGTGGGCGAGAACAAGGACGACGTCAATTCCACGATCGGCGCGTTCAAGGCGACGATGGAGCAGCTGCGCGCCGGCATCGCCAAGGCCTCGGTCATCATGGAGGATCTGTCCGGCGCCGCGAAGAACGTCAATCAGGTGACCAAGGGCGTCGCGGATGGGAAAGGCGACATTGGCCGGTTGTTGACGGATGACACGCTGGTCAAGAACGCGGAGTCAGTCGTCAGCGACGCCAAGGACCTGATCCACCGCTACCAGGCGCTGGAGACGGGCATCGACTACCGGTTGGCGGCCTATGCGTTTCGCCAGAACAACCCGGACAACCTGTCGTGGCAGTCCCACCTGACGCTGCGGCTGCAGATGCGCGAGGACAAGGCGGTGCTCGTGACGCTGTCGGGCAACAACCTCGGCAAGACGACCACGTTCACGCGCGTCACGTCCTCGACGGTCTCAGGCGCGGGCGGCTCGGCGTCGCAACCGCAATTGACGGAGCAGCTGCGGCAGACCGATTCGTCCTGGACGCTGGGCCTGCAATACGCGCGGCGCTTCGGTCCCGTGACCCTGCGCGGCGGACTGATTGAATCGACAGCCGGCGGCGGCGCCGACCTGTACCTGTTTCGCGACACGCTCATCGCCAGCGCGGACGTCTTTCGCTTTACCGACGACATCCGACCGCGCCTGCGTGCGGGCCTCACGTGGAAATTCCTGCCGTTCCTCTACGCGTGGGCCGGCGGCGACGAACTGCTGTTCCCGTCGACGCGCACGGACCTCTACTACGGCCTCGGCGTCTCCTTCACGGACAACGATCTGAAGATCCTGCTGGGCTCCGCGCCGTCCATCAAGTAGCGCCGCTACGGCATCGGATGATCGAGGAAGAACTGCCAGATCGCCGCGGTGGCGTCGATGTCCGTCGACATCTTGCCCAGAAACGGATTGGCGCCCGCGGGGCTGCTCGGCCACTGATGGCCGCCCTTGTCGATGCTGCACAATTCCACGACCGCGCCGTCCTTGCACAAGCTGAAGCCGGTGCACGTCGTGTCGCCCTTCTTGTACATCGCGGCGGCCTTGGGCTCCGCGCAAATCGCGTTGTCCCGCCAGAAGCCAAACGTCTCGTCAACGCTCCATGCGCCGCCGGTCATCCCGCCGCCGCCGTACGGCACGACGGCATCGGACGTCCCGTGGAATTCCAGCACGGAGATCGCCCGCGACGGCGTACAGGTCTTCATGTTGATCTCGCCAGACACCGGCGCGATGGCCGCGAACACGTCCGCTTTCTCGCACGCGAGGCGCTGCGCCATGTACGCGCCGTTGGAGAAGCCGGTGGCAAAGACGCGCTTGGGGTCGGTGCAAAAGTGCGCGTTGAGGTCGGCGAGGACGCTGAGGATGAAGCCGACATCGTCCGAACTGGCGCTCTTGGCCGCGCCGCAGCAGTTGCCGGCGTTCCAACTGCCGCCGGTGAAGTCCGTGAGGCCTTCCGGGTAGACGACGAGGAAGCCTTCCTTGTCAGCGAGGCTGTCAAAGCCGGTCATGCTCTCCATCTTGCCGGCGCTGTCGCTGAGACCGTGGAGCGCAAAGACCACGGCGGTCGGCTTGCTGCCGGAATAGCCCTTGGGCACGTGCACCAGGTAGCTGCGCGTCTTGCCGCCAAAGCCGATGGTCGTCGCCTTGGTGCCGGGCGCGACGGCGCCACCACAGCCGAGTGGAACGGCAACATCGGGGGCGGCATCAACCGCTGAATCGGGCGCCGCATCCGCCGCAGCGTCCGTGCCGGCGGCACCATCGGTCCCCGCGGCGGCGTCATCAGGCGCAACGTCCGGTAGCCCGGCGTCTGGCGCAACGTCGGCGACGGCGGTCGCATCCTCCGCAAGTGGCGTCGCGTCGTCGGCGAGGTCGGCCAACGCGGCATCGCCCTGCCCGTCGTCGTCGGCGGCAGCCGCATCATCGGCGGCGTCCAGGGACTTGTCGCCGCAGGCCGGCAGGCCGAGCAACACAACCAACAGAATTGGCAGGATATTCGCGATGCGCATGGCAATCCTCGGCGCGTCAGGGGTACAGGACGCGAACCGCATCGGAGTGTGCCGCACCAGCGCGCAAATTTCCATGCTCCGCCACGGCGCGCGGGCATGGTGGAGGTGATGGTCCAGCGTCAGCAGCGACGTGTGCGGCTATTTCTTGTTCTTGGTCTTGGCGGGCGCCGGCGTCGGCTGACCCGGATTGGCGCGCGCGGCCGCGAGGATCGGCTTGAGCTCCTCGAGCGACATCGGCGCGGCGAAATCGTCCTTCTTCTGCAGCATCGCCCGGGCGATCATCCAGAGGCCCATGGCCACGGGAATCACGCTCAGCCACTGGCCCATCGTGAAGTGGTAGCCGATCGACTGCTCGATCGCGCCCAGCGGACCTTCCGTGCGCAGCTGTTCCGTCTGGAATTCCTTGAAGAATTCCACGAGAAACCGGAAGCTGAAGTACATCGTCAGGAAGACGCCGCCAAAGAAGCCCGAACCGGCGCGGCGGATGTCCGCCTTCTGCAGTCCCATCAGGACAAAATACGTGAGGACGCCCATGAAGAACTCATAGGCCTGCGACGGATGCCGCGGCGCGCATTCGGCGGCCGGAATGCCTTCCATCTGGCAATAGCGGAGGAACTGCACGCCCCACGGCACGTCCGTCACGCGGCCAACGATTTCTGAATTGAAGAAGTTGCCGACGCGCACGCCGCCCGCCGCGATGGCGATCGCCGGTGCGAGGTAGTCACTGACGCGGAACCAGCTGGTCTTGTGCTTGCGGGCAAAAAGCCAGAGCGCGAGGATGAGGCCCACCGTCGCACCGTGAGAAGCCAAGCCGCCCTGCCAGAAGTACAGAATCGTGATCGGGTTCTTGAGATAGGTCATCGGTTCATAGAACAGGCAATGACCCAAGCGCGCGCCGCCGACGATGGCGACCACGCCGTACCACAGGAATTCTTCGGCAAAGGCGGGCGTCTCGCGGTTGCGCAAGGCCTGCCGCTGCCACACCCAGAAGCCGGTGTAGATGGTGAGGGCGAACATCACGCCGTAGTAGCGGATCTGCAGGGGCCCAAGGTGAAGCAGGATCGGGTCGAGATTCCAAGTCAAGAAGCCAAGCATGAAATGCGTCTCCAGGCGCTGGGGCCAGCGGGGCCGCCGGTTCTATCGCGGGGCGGGACGGTTGGCAACCGAATTGCCGACCGGCCGGGAGTCAGACTGCGGCCGACGCAAACGGCAAGGACGGGGCGCGAGGCGTCGAGATTCACCCAGCTAGAATTCGCCGCGAATGCCAAACGACGGAATGATCGGCAAGCCCGTCGCGTACTGCGCCAACGTCGCGTCGTAGTTGTACTGGACGCCTTCCGGATTCCCGCGATTGTACGCGTTCTGCAAGTCCAGATAGACATTCAGGATCCAAGAATCAAACACGAATTTCTTGTCCACCCGCAAATCGAGCTGATGGAACGTCGGCAACCGCGTGCACAACTGACATCCCGAGGCGACGCGTTGGTACGTATCCGTCTGCTCGTTGTAGACAGCCGTCGCGTTCGCCGTCGCTGGATTGCCCGTCACGAGCCGGAACCGCGCGCCCACTTCGATGTTGAACGGCAGCTTGTACGTGCCCAGCGCCGTCAGGATGTGCGTCTGGTCCCAGCCAAAGAGGCGCTCCGGATCGCCCGGGTGGTCGATGCGCGTGGCTTTCTGCAGCGTATAGCTGATCCAGCCAAAGAACTGACTGCCCGGCTTGCGACGGATCAGGACTTCCATGCCGGTGATGTCGCCCTTGCCTTCATTGGTGTACGGCGGCGACGGGAAGAGGCCCTGGCCCGCGACGATGACGCCGCTCAGGAGCTTCTTGAAGCCTTGGACGTCGACGTCAAACCAGTCGCCCACGTGCCATTCAAAGCCGACGGCGGTTTCAAAGCTGCGAAACGGCAGGAGATTGGGATTCCCGAAAGTGTTTCCCAAATATTGCGGGTCAGCGCGCTGGGAGATTTGCCCGGTCGAGGCCTTCAACGTCCAGTCGTCGTTCAGCTTGTACCGCACGTTCAGGCGCGGCAACAGGGATTCGCCTTTGGCGTCGCCACGGTACAGGTCAAGCCGCACGCCCGGCACCACTTCCAGCCGCGGATGGAGCTTCAGCACGGTGTCAAACCACAGCGCGGGCGAGACGAACCAGCCTTTTTGCTCAACGAAAATCTGGCGGTTGTCGGCCGCCTGCGACGACCCGCCCGTCCCGCGTTCGCCCGTCCCGCGCTGCGGCGGCGCATAGACCTGGATGCTGAACGGGTTGCACAGGACGTCCAGGCCCGCACGCCAGGAGACCGGCCCTTCGCCAATCGTAAAGTCCTGACGCAGCGTGTATTCGCGGTTCAGCAGGTCAAAACGGAACAGGTCGCCAAAGCTGGCGTTGATGCCGCTCAGCAGGCCAGCGACCGTCGTCGTGCTTGTCCAGCCTTCGCCGCGGTGACGGAGAATGCCCATCAGCGCGCCAAAACGCGTCGTCGTCTCCAAGCCGCCGCGCGCCTGCGGAAAGGCCGCGGGCGGATTCTTCAGCACGGCGGAGAGCGCATCGTCGGTGCCAAAACCAAACCAGGTCATGTCCGTGTGCTTGGAGAAGCGGTGATCCAGCTTGAGCTGGTAGTCGTAGTAGCGCGGCGCAACCGTAAACGGCAGCGTCCCCGCCGGCACCGCCGCCGCCAGCACCGCGTCGATGTACGAGCGCCGCGCCGCGACCGCGATGTTGGTGTTCTCGCCAATTGGCCCGCGCAACAGGAACCCGGTGTGAAAGATGTTGCTCTCCACGTAGCCGTTCCATGGGTCGCCCTGCTTGGGCACTTGCAGCCGCGCGTTCAGCACACCGCCGGTCTGCCGACCGTACTTGACTGCGTAGCCGCCGGGATAGAAGTCGATGCCGTCCAGGATGTCCGTGTTGATGATCGAGTAGACGCCGCCAAAGTGGTACAGAAGCGGGATCTTGACGCCTTCCACGCTGATGATGGTGTCGCCCGGCGCGGATCCGCGCACGATGATTTGGCCACTGCCCGCCGAAGCGCGCGACACGCCGGGCAGATTCTGCACGACCTTGAAGGCGTCGCCGTTGGTGCCCGGCAGCTTCTGGATTTCCTCAACGGACAGCGAACGCCGCGCCATTTCCCCGGCTTCCGGCGGCGCTTCCGCCGTCGCGCGGTACAGCGTGTAGCTCAGTCGCTCCACGCGCAGATCGACGGTGGCGGTCTTGCCCTCGACGATCGTCACGTCCTGTCGCACCGGCTTGTGCTCCGTTCCCGGCACGTACAGCTGGTGTTTTCCCGGCGCGAGCAGGCCAAAACGGAAATGGCCGGTACCGTCGGACACGGTCTCCGCCTTGAGCGCGGCGACCGTCACCAGACTGCCGCTGACCGGCTTGCCCGTGCCGCGCTCGATCAGCCGACCTTCCAGGCTGGAAAAGCCGGCGGGCGCCAACTCCATGTCGCGGCGGTCGTACTTGCCCAGCGACGGCGAAACGTCGCGCCGGTCCAGCTTCACCTCCGGCGCAATCTCAAAGCGGAACCGGATGCGCACGGGCACGGGCTTGCCGTCTTGCGTCGCGGGCGAAAACTGCAGCTTCTTGGCGGCATCCACGGCCGACTTGTCAAAATCCGCACCGGCCGATTCCACGACCTGCACGCGCAGCACCTTGCCTGCGCCGTCGATATCCAGCTCCACGACGACAACGCCGATCTTGTCCTGCCCCGCGAACTTGGCCGGGTAGGCCGGAAATGCCCGCGCCAGCAGCTCCGGCTCCACGATCGCCGACGGCGGCGATTGCGCCAAAAGCGGCTGCGCCGTGAACAGCAGCAAGGCGAGGCAAAGGGACTTCACACGGGTCATGCGCAACGCCTGGCAAAAGAGAACGGAGCACGACTCAACGAGTCGCCCACGCGTTGGATGCGGCGCGTGGCGCGTGGATGCGCGGGGCTCAGGCATGACGCCCAGTCGAGCCAAAACCGCCGGTGCCGCGATCGGTGCTATCCAGGGCGTCCACGACGGCGAACTGCGCCTGCACAACCGGCGCGATAACCAACTGGGCGATGCGTTCACCGCGCACAATCGTCTGCGGCTGCGGGTCCAGGTTGACGAGCGCGACGAAGAGCTCGCCGCGGTAGTCGCTGTCGATCGTCCCCGGCGCATTGGGCACGGTCAGCCCGCGCTTCACGGCGATCCCGGAGCGCGGCCGCACTTGCCCCTCAAAGCCCGCGGGAATCGCCAGCGCCAAGCCGGTCGGCACGAGCACGCGCTGGAGCGGCTGCAACGTCAGGGGTTCAGCGATCGCGGCGCACAGATCCGCACCGGCAGCACCGGCCGTTTGATAGGCCGGCAGGGGAAGATCCGCATCGCGCACTGGATGAAGGCGGACAACCTGGACCGACGGCGCGGTCACGGCTGCTCCATCTCAGGCGCGCACACGACGCCAAAATCGGCCTCCGCCAACCCTTTGGCCAAGCCCACGTCCATGCGCGCGGCGAGCCCCGGAAGCATCGCCAATTCGTGCGGCTGCCCGGCCTCGATCATCAGCCCGATGTCCTTGCGCGCCGTAGCCAATTGGAACGACGGAGTAAAGTCGTTCTTGGCCATCTTCAGCCCGCGCACCTTCACCGCCATGCCGACGTCCAGCTTGCTGAACAGCTCATGGGCCTGCAGCGGGTCGATCTTGTTGGCGCGCGCCATCGCGTACACGTCACCCAGCAGGCCCGCGACGCCAAGCAACATCGCGTTGCCAAAGAGCTTGTAGCACGCCGCAAGATCCGGGCGCTCGCCCAAATACCACACGTCGCCGGTCATCTTGCGCAGTTCCGCCTCGACCTGGTCGAATACCGCTTGGGAGCCGGCGGCAACCATCAGGCCCGTCCCGTTGCGGCAATTGGCCGGCGACATGAACACCGGCACGTGCAGGAATGCGATGCCCGCGGTGTCGAGCATCTCGGCGCGATCGGCCGTGCGCTCCGGCGAGGTCGTCGTGTGGTCGATCACCACAGTGTCCGCTTCCACCGCCGCGAGCAGGTCGCCCAGAACGGTGTCAACCGCAGCATCCGCGTGCATGAACAGGTGCACCCGCGACGCGCCCGCGACCGCCTCCGCCGGCGTGTTGGCCACGCGCGCGCCGAGCTTCGCCAGCGGCTCCGCTTTGCTCCGCGTGCGATTCCACACCGTCACCGTCTCGCCGCGCGCCAGCGCTGCTTCCGCCAGACCCGCGCCCATCAAACCCATGCCCAAAATCGCGATTGCCATCGGAACCTCCGGCCGGTCGGCCTGCGCGCGCAGTTTACGCGGCCCGATGCAGTGAGCAAGGCCCCGCGCTTGCCAACGTTGAGAAGTCAGGCTAGACGGGACAGAGTTTCCGCTTAACGTGGAGGAGGAAAGATGGCTACTGTGAAAGTGCAACAGGCCCACGCGCTCGGTGCGACGGCGGCAAAGGCCAAGTTGGCGTCGTTTGAAGCCGATCTCGCCAAGTTCAAGGCGCGGCTCGATTGGTCGGGCAACACCGCGCAAGTCAAGGGCATTGGCGTGTCCGGGCAAGTGCAGGTGACCGATGCGCACGTCGCCGTCAATCTGGAACTGGGAATGCTGGCGCGCGCCGCAGGGGTTGACGCTGGCAAGCTGCAGAACTCGATCGCCAAACGTTTGGCGGGCGCGTTCGCGAGCTGAAATTGACAGAACTTGGGGGAAGAAAGATGCAGATGTCCAAATGGCTTGTGATCTTGGGTGCGGGCGCGCTTCTGGCGATGCCGGCGTATGCCGATGGCAAGAAGAAGTCCGACAAAGCCGCCGCGGCGGAGAAGCCTTGCGATCACGGCAAAGACGGCGACCACGACAAGAAGCCGTGCGACCACGCAGGCAAGCCGTGTGATCACGCCGGCATGCACGGCGACCACGCGGGCAAACCGTGCGAAGGCAAGGGCGACGCTGGCGGCTGCTGCCCCGGTTGCGCCAACAAGCCACGACTCGCTGCGGCGATCCTCGCGCCAACGGCCGGCAACAAGGTCAAAGGCACCGTGACGTTTGCTGAAGCGGAGGACGGCAAAGTGACCGTCACGGCCGAACTGGAAGGCCTGAATGCCGGCCAACAGCACGCGATGCACGTCCACGAGTTTGGCGATTGCAGCGCGGCCGATGGCGCCTCGGCGGGCGGTCATTTCAACCCGGAAGGCCATGACCACGGCCTGCCGGCGACCGAAAAGCGCCACGCGGGCGACTTTGGCAACGTCACGGCGGATGCCGCGGGCAAGGCCAAGTTCTCGCTGGTCGTCGACAACCTGACGGTTTCCAAGTGGAACGGCGTCGCGGGTCGCAGCGTCATCGTCCACGCCAAGGCGGACGACGGCGGCCAGCCGACGGGCAATGCCGGCGGTCGCGTCGCGTGCGGCGTGATTGGCGTCGCCAAGGGCGCGGAAGTCGCCAAGCCGACGGCCGCTCCGGTGCCTGCTCCGGCCAAATAGGCTAGACCTTCAGCTCGACCCACTCGCCGCGATCCGCGGAGCCGCGGCAGGTCCAGAGCGTCCGCAGCGCCGGAATCGCCACGACGACGGAGTTGGTCGACGTGCCCTCCCCGTCCTCGGCAAAGCGGTTGATCGAATCGATCCCGTCGGCACGGTCCGCAAACATCGCCTGCAGGGACGCCACGTCGTGCGGCGCATCCGCGCGCAGCCGGTCGCCTACCCGCGCGAGACGCGCCGTGCTGGACGCGCTCGCCGGCTCACCCTGCCGCGCCGCGTGCTGTTCCACAAGGCAGTGGTTCGTCCGGCCCAGCGGCCCATCGACGGCATCCCGCCGCACCGCCGACCACGCCGTCGTCTCCCACTCCGCCAACTGCTCCGGGCTCGCCAGCCAGTACGTGTGCGCAGCCGCGCGCGGCGCCGTCTCACAGACGTGAGCCGCTTCCGCGAACGTCCGGCTCGCCAGCATTTTGTGCAGCACGCCCATGTAGCCAATGCCGACCTGGGAGCCGTGCGTCTTGATGTTGGTCGTGCCCACCGCCAGGCCGCGGTCGTTTATGCCCACAAGCGACAGGCAGCCCATGCACGTCACGCTCCACGTCGCCGGCGCGTCGTCCGGCAGGCGGTGGATCGCGACCACGTAGTCCAAATCCTGCGGATTGAGGTCCCACGTCTGCGCCGCAAGCGCGTGGCCGGACTTGCTCCACGCCGGTGGAATCAGCACCGCCGTGCACCCTTCCGCGTCCGCCGGCAGTCCCGCGCCCAGCGCCAGCACGTCGCGCATGTCCGTCATGTTGGCCGCCGTGTACAGTTCCGCCGCATCGACACCTGCCCCGCGGGCGATCGCACAGTGCTCCGCGTGCCCCGCCGGATGCCACCGCGCGTAGACTTCCAGACAGCGCCGCCCCACGTCGACGAGCGGCCCCACGTCGCTGTGACCCAGGGCGCGCAGGTACGCCATCGTCGCGTCAAAGCGCATCGGCACAAAATCGCGAATCCTCGCGCGCAGTTCCGCGCCGTGCGCCTCACCAATCGCGGTCACGGACCCTTTGAACGTCAATTGCGGCAGTTTCAACAGTTCCATGTGGCTCTACTGGATGGCGATGGGGTTGGAGACAAGCCAGCGCTGCTCGGAATCGGCGTGATCGCCTAGACCTTTCAGCCACTTGCGCAGGTGTCGCGGGGTGATGCGGGTTTCCAAATGGTAGCGCCCCGGCTTGTCGGCCACCAGGCTCGCCAGCTGGGCGAAACCTTTGACCTCCAGGATGTTCAGCGCTTTCGCCGCACCCGGGGCGATGTACCAGACAATCGTGCGAATTTCAGTCAGATCCGCAGCGTTCTGGGTCTCCGCCCGCGTCCACGGCGCAGATGGCAGCGGCGTGCAAGTGCTCGGCGTGCGCAGCCACAGCTTGGCCCCGAGCGGCAGCGTCTCGCCCATTTCCAAGTACTTGCCGGCCTGCTCCGCCAGAAAGTCAAAATCCGTCGGCTGTCCAAGCAGGTCAAAAACGATCCAATTGCGGCCTTCTTTCAGCGCCTGCTTGTACACGTCCGGCCGATCCGCCGTCGCGGTCGCCTTGGCCACCATCGGCCGATCGCTGATCGCTTTGAGCATCCGCAGGTAGCTGTCGATGCGCGCGCCGTCCGCCAGCATGGGCGTCCCACCTTCCGTCAGCAGCTTCACGAGGTGCGGATACTGATCCTTGAAGCCGTCGCACGCGCCCTCAAACTGCCCGCCCGGCCCGCAATAGGCGTCCAATGTCACGTCCTGATGCACGTCATTGCCAATCACGCCGGTCACGTGCTTGTGCGCCAACACCTGCTGCCACTTGAAGAACGCCTGCTCCGGCTGGATATCCAGCATCACCATCAGCAGCAAATCCGGCAGCGGCGAATCCTTGGGATCGCCCAGGAAGTTCTCCAGCTCAAAGATCCGCGCGAGGTTCAGCTTGGGCGCACCGGAAATCCCGCTCGACTTGCCCAAGATCGTGTTGAAGTTGGCGTGGATGTTGTAGATTTCCATCGCGTCAACGCCCAAATCGAGGATCCGCTCAAAGCCAATCTCGTCCTGCTCCGAGTGGGCATTGACGACCAGCGCGCCCGCGGCGTGCGCCATGTCCACCCGCGTGCGCGCGTCCGTGAGCGTCACATCGTCGGCAATACTGCCGCCTTCCATCGCCGTGACCGTGACGTGCGCGTGCAAGCCGACCGGCATGATGTGCGTCGCCTCGTAGCCAACCGTCACCACAAGCTCATGCGCTGCCCAGGTCTGCGTCTGCGGGCACTGGATCACGTTGCCGTACGGCTGCCCAGCGGGCCCCAGCAGCTTGTCGCCTTTGGCGGCGTCAAAGAACAGCAACTCCTCAAACGTCCGGTCGTTCATCGTGCTCGGATGATCGGTCATGAACGCGACGTCCAAGCCCGCAGCGCACAGGCCATCGCGCAGCTGCCCAAGGCACACGAGATCGATCTTGCCGGTCTTGCTCACCTGGCCGTCGCACGCGTCATGGCTGTACGCGCTGTGAATGTGCACGACGGTCTTGCCCAACAGCCAACCGCGCTCCGTCAGCAGCGGCGGTCCCGGCGGCAGTTGGATGGCCGCGTCCGTCTGCCCATCGGGCGCGTCCGCCAGCGTCGCGTCGCCCAGCGTCTCCGCGGCGAGCTGGGCATCGGGATCCGCGGTCGTTTGCTTGCTGCAAGCGACCATCACAAGCAAGACACACACGCGGCGGAGGTTCGTCATGGCGCCATTGTCCACGCGTTGGCCGCGACACTCAAGCACTTGCTGAGACGCCACTCGCGACGCATCATGGCGGTGCGGCGGCGCCGCGCGAGGTTGCTGGTGTCTGTCTCGCCCTCCCACGCTCCGTTTGAGCATTGCCGCGACTGCAACGCGTGGGTGGACGCCCGCGCCGAGCAATGCCCCCTGTGCGGAATCGCGTGGCCAACGGCGCGCTGGCTCCGGCTGCGACAGGAGAGCGGCCTCCCGTGGCGCGAACTGGCCGCGGGTCTGGGCGGATTCACCGGCCTGATCGGCGGGTTCCTGCTCTGGTGGTTTTGGCAGGAGTCGATTCGCCTGGGTGCTCCCGGGCCGCTGCGTTTGATCTTCGTCCTCGCCAGCACTGCGTTCGCGTACGCGCTCGGCCGCGCGCTGACATCCCCGCGCACGGCGTTTTTCCTCAGCTGTGGCGCGCTGGCGCTGGCGATGCCCGTGGCGCTGCACGGCCAGTGGTTGCTGACCTTTCCGGACGGCGTGATGGGCACGGCGCTGACGCTGGGGCTCGGCGCACTGGGCTGGCTGCTGGGGCGAATTTTTGGCCCGGCGATCGCCGCGGAGCAATGGGAATTCCGCCAGCCGCGCAACGTGCTGGCGACCCGCGCGGCGCTGGAGAAGCGCCTGGATGAGCTGCGCGCGTCCCGCGAGAAGATGCGGATGCTGGGGCTCCGGCTGGCGCAGCAACTGCCCGGCGGCGGGCAGCATCCGGCGCTGGCGACGCTGCGCACGGCCGTTCAGGCGACCGAGGCGCAGTACCACAGCCACGTGATCCACGCGTGGCAGCTCACGACGGCGCTGTGGCAGAACCAGGCGCAGCCGGTCCTGGCGCAGTGGCGGCATTTCAACGCGGCGGATTGCGAGACCGCGGTGGCGACGCTGGACAAGATGACCGCCGACGGCGAGCGGATGGTCCACGCGTGGCAGCAGGCGCCAGAAGCGGAAGACCCGCGCGGTCAGCGGGCGATGGAGCAGCAGCAGCGGCTGCTGGCGGCGGTGGCGCATCTGCGGCAGGCGGTCCTGTTGCGGCAGGCGACGGCGCTCGCGCAAGCGACGCCAGGGATTCACGAGGCGTTTGACGCGGGCGTGCTGCCGGGGCCGGCGCTGAGCCAAATCGATGAGCTGCGTCAGGGCGCACGGTTTCTGGATCTGGCCGGCACCGCGGCGGAGTTGGCCGCGGAAAACGAACGGCTGCGCGTCGAGCAAGAGGCGATCCAGGAAGTGGAGAAGCTTGTCGGCGATTGACGCCGGGCGACGGAAGGCGGGCGACACAGGCTGACCTCAGCTGGACACCAAACTCGAACGGTCAGACCTGTCGCATTTCGGACGGAGACCGCGAGCGGGCACTTCCGGTGGCACGCCGCGGTGCCGGAGGGTGTGACGTTGGAATTCGGTCAGCGTGTAGAGTCCGCGCGCTACGGCTGGCCCGCCTGCAGCTTGGCCGCTTGGAGCAGCTGGAGGTAATTCGGGTTCTGCGGGTCCAGCTTCACGGCCTTTTCCAGATACTTCACGCGCAGCACGAGGTTCTCGGTCTTCTGCGCCAACCCCGCGAGACGCGAGGCCTCCGCCTGCGCCGGCGTGACGTTGACCATGTCCGTCGCGGCTTCCTCCAGTTGCGGATACTTCAGCGGCCGCAGCCGCGTCAGGTGCTTGCGCAGCGCCATCGCGTCGGCGTTTTTCTTGTCCGGCCCGGCCAGCCAAGCCGCTTCAATCGCGGTGAATGCGCGGCCCTCCAGATCGCCAATCGCCTGCTTCACTGCCGCCTGCTGCGCGGTCTGTTCGGCGGGCTGCAGGCCATCGGGAATCGGCAGCGTCGCGAGGTGCCCCGCCGCGTATTCTTCCAGCTTGGCGATCGTCATCGCCGCAGCGCGCGTCTCCGACAGTGCCCCGTAGGTGTGCACGGCGGCCAGTTCGGCGAACAAGCCACCTTGGCGCACCGCGTCAGCCGAAGCCGTCGCGCGCTTGCCCAGGTAATGCGTCAGGAATTCGTCCAACTCGGTCGCCCGCTCCGCAACGGCCGCCTCAGGCGTGGACTGCGGCGTGGTGCGCAGGCGCAAATCCCCCGCCATCGCCACCTGCGGCGCCAACAGACGCCGCGTCGCCTCGGCCGCGAGATGCGCCTCCGGGCTGCCATTGCGCTCGTAGTGGTGCTTCTCAAACCAGTGCCGTGCGCGCTTCCACACGGCCGTCGCGGCTTCCATGTGCTTCTGTTCGTCCTCCAGCCGACCGAGCCGCTCCATCGCGCGGGCAACGTCAGCGCCCAGGCCGCGATCATCCTCGTGCGCCGCGATGTACGCGTTCAGGTCCGCGACTTCCTGGCCAGGACCAATGCCGGCTTGCGCCGTGGCGACGTGCGGAACAGCGAAAACGACAAGAAGCGCAAAAGTGAGAGGCAAACGTTGCATAGGAACCCCAACGGCGAGCGCCGCCTGCTGATCTGACGACAAAATAGCGCGCGGTCAAGTCTTTGCCGCTCCCGGTGGTTCAACGCCCGGCGGCGGCAAAATCTTCACGGCTTGCGGCTGGACGCGCGGCGGCGTAGCGTCGCGCCATGGCGAGGCGGCAAACAGCGATGGCGATGCTCTGCGGCCTGCTGCTGACGCTGCCCGCGTGGGCGCAACCGACCGATTCGCACCGCGATGTGGTGATCGACGCGCCGGCCGCCGTCGCGTATTTGCAGCAGGATGGCCTGGACCTCGGCAGCGTGGCTTTTGGCGCCAAGGCTGCGAGCAACGCGGAGCTGCGCCGCTCGACCGGCTGGGCAAGCATCGTCCGGCTGATCGACGAGGCGCTCACGGCGCAGAAGAAAGTCGACCGCAAGCTCGGCGTCGGCATCCGCTTCACGCACCGCCTCTTTGACGTCCGCTGGCTGACCGCGCGGCAGGCCCGCTTTGACCTCATCGCCGCGGTGAATCGGCTCGACCGCGCGGCCTTTGCGGCCGAGGGTTGCGGCGAAACGCGGCTGATCTACCGGCTGGCGTATGATCGCGGCGATGACGCGTCGCGGCTGCCGATGACGGTCAACGTGGTCTTTCGCCAGCCCGGCACCTGCTTTGAAGCGTGGAAGCGCTGGCCGTGGCAAGCCAATCGCCACCCGGAATTCCTGCGCAAACCGGAGAGCGCGCTGGCCCCGGCGCTGCTGACAGCGGAGAACCTGCTCGCGGTGGAGGTGAATCTGCAGAGCGTGCGCTGGCCGTCGACGGTGAAGCCGGATCTGGGCGGCCACGCGGCGTACCTGTTGCGCGTGTTGCGGCGCACGGCGGATGGCGATTTTGCCGCAGCGCCCATGGAAAACCAGCCGGACGTGGCGCGAATCCGGCGCGATCCAGACCTGCGCGCGCGGCTGATCGCCTGGCTGCGCGAACCGGCGCACTTGCCGGCGATCGACGCAGGCACGGCGGTTCTCCCGGACGAATTCCTCGCGACCGCGGCGACCTCAGTCGCGCCGCGCGGCCTGGCGCGCCAACAGAACCGGCCGTTCAGGCAGCTGTTCTCGCCCGCGGATCTGGCCGATCTGGACCTGCGCAAGTTTCCGCAGATGGCGACGCCGGCCGCGTTCCTGCGCCGGCTCGATGCGATGTCCTGCACCGGATGCCATCAGTCCAACAGCCTCGCGGGCTTTCACTTGCTGGGCGAGCACCCGGCGGCGCAGCGGCTGGATGCGCTGGCGGTCGGGCGATCGGCGCACTTGGCGCATGAAGTCGCGGCGCGGCAGGCGGACATGGATCGCTGGCCGGAGATGCCGCCCCCGCGGCGGCTGGAATCGGCGGACTTGCTGGAGATGGGGCTGCCCAACGGTCCGTGCGGCCTCAGCGACCCGGGGTTTGCGGCGTGCATCGACCTGCCGACCGCCAAGCTCCGGTGCGCGCAGATCGACGACGACGAACTTGGCGTCTGTGTGCCCGAGGCCGGCGACATCGGCAGCGTCTGCGAAGCCGGGCAGTTGCGCAGCAACGCCAGCCCCGAGCGCGACGCCATGAGCCACCGCACCGCCTTGCCCTGCCCGACCGGCAGCTTCTGCAACAGCAGCGCCGCCGGCTTTCCCGCCGGAGTCTGTGCCGCGGGGTGCGCTAACCCGGCCGACGGCACGACGTGCACCGGCATTCCGCAACTGACGCCGTTCAACCGTTGCCTGGCGCAGCACAAGCCGTTCACCGACTGCGTGACAGCCACCGCGATCGACGTGCTGGTTCGCAGCTGTTCCACTGAAACGCCGTGCCGCGCCCATTTTGTCTGCAGCCGTGGACCGCAAGGCCAGGGCGCGTGCATGCCACCGTATTTCTTGCGGCAATTGCGCGTCGATGGTCATCCCGCCGTGCGCTGACTCTCCGCTGCGCGGCGCTTTGCCTGCCGCTCGTCCTGCCGCCGCTGTTCGTCCTGCTCAGCAAGCAGCAGCTTGCGCCCCATGACGTAGCCAAACGCCGCACCCGCCAACAGCACCGCCGGAATGAAAAACAGGTGCGCGGAGGTCATGACTTGCCGTCCAGCCGGTCTTCCAGCGCGCGCAGCTCCGCTTCCAGCCGCGCCTGCTTCAGCGCCGTGCGCGCCACGTACCCGGCGAGCACGAGCCACATCACGAAATACGCGGCGATGAGCAGTAGCCCGCCCGACACCGGCGCCTCCTTGAAGCGGTTGAGGTCCTCCGGCGGCGCGTCCGCAAACGCCAGCATGGGCAGCAAAAAGACCGCGGCGGCCGTGACAAATCGCCTCATGTCGGGGCTCCTGGGCGCTGTTTGCGCACATCCTGGGCGGAGAGTTCCAGTCGCAGCGCGTGGAGGCGTTGCTCCAGCCGCAGCACGCGAAACCGGAGCGTCCACAGCGTCGCGGCAAAAAGCAGGATCGCCAGCATCGCCACACGAAATGTCAGCTGCATCCCCGGGCTCTGGATGCCGCCGCCCTTGAGGACCATCGGATGCGTGCCGCCCCATTTTTCAACGGCGACGTGGATCAGGTAGGCGATTGGCGCGGCGAGCGAGGCCAACGCCGCGGCGATCTTGCGTCCCGAGCCGTCCGCGGCCATCGAACGGATGCCGAGGACCGCCGCGGCCAGAAGCAGGAGCATCAAGGTCAGCGTGAGGCGCGGCTCCCACGTCCACCACGCGCCCCAGGACTTGCGCGCCCACAGCGGCCCGGACGTCAGCACCATCAGGGCAAACGCCAGGCCTGTCTCGATGGCGGAATGCGCGAGCGCGTCGATGCGGTCAGAAGGCGCGAACAGGTCGATCAGCGAAAGCATGGACCCGCACGAGAGGCAGAGCATCATCGCGATGGCGGAGGACACGTGGAAGTAGAAGATCTTCTGGACGATGCCAAGGGTCACGTCCGGCCGCGCGACGAACGCGACGCAGTACAGCGCGGCCAGGACCAACAGCGTGGCGACGCTGAGGAGCGCGAGGAAGCCGGTCGGTCGGGGAGATGCGATCTTGGCCATGCCACTGTGGATGTCGGAACGTCGACGCGGAAAGGACGGTAACAAAGCGCTGGCGATTTTGCCATCGCGGCGGGTCAATCTGGGTGACGGCGCTACAATTCGACGACGCGGGCGTGCAGCCACGGTGCCGCCACGAGGACCAGCGCATCAAAGCCGAGCATGAGCGCGAGCCAGCCATCCAGCGCCTCCATCGGCGCCCCGGCCTGCGTCAGCACCGTGATGCGCACCCCCGCGATGACCAACGGCGCGAGCAGCGGATACAGCACCAACGGCAGCAGGACCTCGCGCAGGCGCACATGGACCAGCAGCGCCGCGACGAGGGCGCCGAGCATGGCCTGACCGACGAGCCCGAGCGCAAGCGCCGCCAACACCCAAGCCGGCTGCGCCAGCGAGGCGTCAAAGAACACAAGCACCACGGGCAGGAGCAAGAGCGTGGTCACGCCAGAAAACAGCAGCTGCATCAGGGCTTTGGACAGCAGCAACGGCGTCGCGCCCGCCAGCGTGCGCTCGGCCAGCATCAGCGTGCCACCTTCCTCCTCGGCGGCGAACAGGCGCAGCAGACCCACTGTGCCGGAAAAAAGCAGCGTCACCCACAGCACGCCGGGCACCTGGGCCGCGGCCGCCTCGCCTTCGCGCAGGAAGCCAAATGCGAAGACTACGACGCACAGCAGCGCAAAGAGCAGCATGAAGCCAAAGACTTCCCGGGAACGGGCGGCAACGCGCAAGTCCTTCTGCAGCAGCAGCCAGGTGAGGCGGAGCAGCATCTATACACTCCGCCCGAGGTTCGAGATCAAACCGCTTCCATCCGCGGCCTGCCACCGGACGCGCACGCTCGCGGATCCAGTCCGCAATGCAACAAGTCTGACCGGAAGCAGCTGGTGTTGGACGTACGTCAGCATGTTGAGGCCACCTGCGCTGGCTGGAGGTGGCCATGGTCCAGGTGGAGGCGGCGGTCAGCCAGCGGGAGCAGCGCCGGGTCGTGGGTCGCCACCAGGAGGGTCGCACCTTGGGCACGCACGCGCTGGAGCACGTCCGCCAGCAGCGCACAACCGGCGCGATCCAGGCCGGTCGACGGCTCGTCGAGGAGCCACACATCCGCGCCGGACGCGAGTACCCGCGCCAGCGCCGTGCGTTGCAGCATCCCGCGCGAGAAGCCGCGCACCGGGCGCGCGTGATCGCGTGACGCGAGGCCAACGTCCGTCAGCAGCGCCGCCGCGTCCAGCGCGACAGTCCCGGGATGCAACAGCGCGTGAAAGAGCTGCACGTTCTCCAGCGCCGAGAGCTCCAGGTACAGCCCGGGCGCGTGGTCAAGCCGGGCAATCCGCCGGGCCAGGTGCGCGGGCGCGATCTCCGGCAAAGGCACACCGTCCAGCTTGACGGCCCCGCGCGCTGGCTGGCGCGTGCCCGCGAGGATCTCCAGGAGGGACGATTTGCCCGCGCCGTTCTCGCCGGTCAGCACGGTCAGCGTCGCGGGCTCCAGCGCCAGCTCAACGTCGACGAGCACAAAGCGCCCGTCCACGGCCCAACCCACGCCTTCGGCGAGCAGGCGCGTCATGTCCTCGGCTCCGGCTGCCCCGGCTTGCGGCGCGCGGCCAGACTCGCCAGCCCCGTCAACGCCACCGCGCCGGCCAGCCACGCGAGCGTCCGCGCCGGCTGACGCGCCGGGGTCGGCAAATCGCCGATCGTCACCGTCGCGACGTCCGATTGCGCCAGCGGCTGCGCCAGGCTCGCGCCCACCAACCGCTCCCGGCCTTCCTCAAACCGCGTCAATCGCCCCGGCCGGTCCAGCGCCAGCGTCAAGCGCACCGGCGGGCTGCCCACCATCGCCAGCGCCAGCCAGGTCCGCCCCGCGGCGTGACCAGAGAAACCCAGCCGCAGCGTGCTCGCGCTGAGCGGCAGGGCAAACCGCACGCGCAGGGTCTCCGTCTTGCCGGCATCGACCGCGCCGTTCAGCACGAGGCTGTCAGCGGTGCGCGTCACGTGCAGCGCGCCCGTCGCCTCAATCTCCACGGACTGGGTGGTCGGCGGGAGAATGCCGCGATCGACAACAACCGGCGGATCGCCCACCGCCGGGAACAGCAACGGCACCGTCACGCCATCCAGCCGCACGCGCCCGATCGCCTCAGGCAGTGTCCAACGCAGGTCCTCCTGAAAGAGCAGTCGGCCTTCCTCTACGCGGGCTTGCACCTGCACGTCCAGGGCAAGCGCGGCGATGGCCAGCACGGGCGTGGACGCTTGCGGCAAGTCCACCGCGTGCGCCGGCAGCGCGCCCAGCCACGTGAGGACCAGCAGGATCGCGCCGAGGCGACGCATCGGGCTCACGCGCGCACCCCATCGAGCCGGTCGTGACGGGCGTCCAGCCGCTCCAGCGCATCCAGAACGGTCGCGGCTTCATTGGCGTAGCGATCGGCGAGCTGCTGGTAATCGCGGCCGTCGAGCTTGCCCGTCTCCCGGTCAAAGCGGATTTCACGCAGGTGATTGAGCAGTCGGTCGCGTTCATCGGCGAGCCGCGTACGCTCCGCGTCGTAGGCGACTTCAATCTGCCGGGCGTCGCGCATCGCCAGCAGCATCCGCAGCCCTTGCAGCAACGCCGCGAGCGTCAGAAGCCCCAGGGCAGCAATCGCGACGAACGCGAGGACCGCCTTCACTTCTTGCTCCCGAACAGGCGTCCCAGGAACCCGCTGGACTTGGGCGCCGGCGGTGCGAAGTCCTGGAACGCCGTTGTGAGCGCGTGGACAAACGCCTCGACGTCGTCAAACCGGCGCTCGGGCAGCCGATCCAGCGCGGCGTGGATCACGTTGCACACGGCCGCGGGCAGATCTGGCCGCAGTTCCTGCAGCGGCTGGACCGGAATCGGCCCCTGACCGCGGAGATACTGCAGGACCGCCGCCGCGCTCGTACCTTCAGCGCGCACCGCGCGGACGCCGCACAGCAGTTCGTACGCGATCGTCGCCAAGGCGAATTGGTCGCTCCGGCCGTCGACAACGCCGCCGCTGGCCTGCTCCGGGCTCATGTACGTCGCCGTGCCAGCGGGACGGTCGCGATCCCAGCCCATGCGGAAGCGGTCGGGACGGCCCGTGATCGCGGTTGCGGTGCCAAAATCGTAGGTCATCAGGCGGCGCGTACCAAAGCTCGTCGTCTCAACCATCGCGTTGCGCGGCGTCACGTCGCGGTGCACCCAGCCGCGGCCGTGCAACTCGGCGAGCCCGTCCGCCCACTGCTGCAGCAAGTCGAGCAGGACATCCGGCGGCATCCGCACGTCCTTCTCAATGAACTCGGAGAGCATCTTGCCTTCCACGTGCTCCAGCGCGATGAACGGCCGCTGATCCGGCAGGACGCCCGCGCAGTACACATCCACAAAGCAGCCGGCGTGGAGTTCGCCCAGCAGTTGCCCTTCCCGCTGCAGCGCCTGTGACGCGCGGCGCACATCCATCTCCGGCAGGGTCAGGTACAGCCGGCTCAGGACCTTCAGCGCCACTTCCCGATTGCCCAAGCTGACTTGTCGGCACAGGTACACGTCCGCGTGGCTGCCCGTACCCAGCACGCGCACGACCTCGAACTCGCCGCCGATGACCTGCCCGATGAGCCCGTCCAGGCCGCTGCGCGACGTCGACCGCGGCGTGACCGGACCTGGCGTCGGAAGCGGATGGGTAGCCGCGACCGGATGATTGGTCTGGCTCGGCCGCGTCTGCAGCAAACCGCGCGGGGCTTGCGGCAGCGCGTGCGGCATCTCTGGCTCGATCGGTTTGGTGGCCAAGGGGGGACTCCGTGTGCCGTGCGCCCGGCATTTGGCCAAGCGCGCAAGACTGAGGATAGCGCGCCTGCGCCGGAGTCGCTACCGCTTCCGGCAAGGCCCGGGTCGCGCTACACTGCGCAGCATGAGCGACCTGCACACCCTCGCCAATGCCGCCGACTTGCGCCTCGCCCTCCAGAACGGGCAACTGGCGCGCGTCGCGATTGATTCCCTCGATTTGCCGCCCCTGCACGTGCCCGCGGTGACGATGTCCCACGTGCGCATGGTCGGTCCGCGGCTGACGGGACTGGCGATTGACGCGCTGCAGGCCAGCCACGTGCAGGCGCGCGGCGTGCTGTTGCGCGCGGTGCGGTGGCCCAACGCGCAGTTGAGCCGCTGGCACGTTTCCGCGAGCCAAGCGCAGGAGATGCAGCTGCCAGGCGCGCGTCTGGAGGATTGCCAGTTCGTCGATACGCCGTTGACGAACAGCAATTTCCGCCGCGCGCAGTGGCTGAACTGCACGTTCCAGCAGGCCGATCTGAACCACGTGGTGCTCGCGGAGGCGTTCATCCTCCAGTGCCGTTTTGAAGACGCGCGCCAGGGCGGCGCCGTGCTGGACAACACGGATTTGCGCGACGCTGTGCTGTGCCGCGTGGATCTGCGCGGCGCCAACTTGCTGCGCGCCAACTTTGAGGGCGCCATCCTCGTCGACGTGGATTTGCGCGATGCCAATTTGCGGGACGTGCGCTTTGCCGGCGCGCTGCTCGTGGGCTGTCGGCTCGATCGCACGGAATTTGCCGAGCTGGCGCAGCAGCAGGCGACGACGGCGCAGATTCTCGCGCGCCTCGGCCATTTGGCTCCCGATCAGGTGCTTGCCATCGCGGCGGCACTCCTGGCGCGGCCCAGCGAGCGGTCGCCGGATCGCGAGAGTGCGCCGCAGACAGCCAATTCGGGTGATGCGGTGGGCAACCTGCTGAAGCTGAATTTTCCGGCGCTGGTACGCGAACTGCAGGGGCGCGGTGGTCCGGCGGAGCTGGCGCGGCTGCGGGTCGACGGTGAACACGTGTGGGCGACCGCGCATACCGGCGATGAAGTGCGGCTGACGAGCGGCTCCCAACAGCAGCGCGTGGCGCCGCAGATGGCCGTTCCCCTGCCGGTGCCGGCTCAGACGCCGCCGAATCCGCCCGCACCGTCGCCGATCGCGCCGCCCAAGGGTCGGGCGTCGGGACTGGAAATCGACTAGCCAGAACGATGTCGGTCCCGTGCCACAGTTCGTCGGTCAGAGCTGTTGCAGTTCCGACTTGGACCTCAAACATGGACCTGCGGTGGCACCCCGCGCCTTGCCGACGTCTGCGCTTGCACGTTCAGGCGGCGCGCATCGATGCGCGGCTCAGGCCAACTGCACGAGCGCAATGGCATACGGCTTCTCGCCGGGCACGTCACGCGTCGCCCGCAATTGCCAACCCGGGGTCTCCAGGCGCTCACCCAGCGTCGCCGCCGGGCCAAAAGCGTGGATCGCAACGACGCCCTGCGGCGCGAGGATGCTGCGTGCGCGCTCCGGCCATTCCGGGACCGGCCACACCGCCCGGGCGTTGGCCAGCTGAAAAGCCTGCCGCAAACCTGCGGAATGCAGCGACTTGGCGATGACTTCCAGGTTGCGCAAGCCCAGCGCTTCGGCAGTCTCCGCGATGAACGCCGCGCGCAACTTGCGCGGCTCAACAGCGACGACGCGCGTTTGCGGCCACAGGATCGCCAGCGTGAGCGCTTCCAGGCCCGCACCTGCGCCCACGTCGAGGGCGTTTTGCGGCGGATGACCGAGCACTTCCAGCGTCGCCGCGGCGACCGCCAGAGCTTCCCGCACGTGCCCCAGAAGCCCCGCCTCGGACGCATCGCCGACGAGATTGCTGCGCACCTGACCCGCCGCCAGCAAGCCCGCAAGCTTCTGCAGCGGCGGGAGCCATTCTGGCGCATACGGCAAATCGGCCGCCGCGCACACAGCCGAGAGCGATTCGAGCGTACTCACGGCTGCTTGCCTGCCGCGTCCTGCGCCGCCTTCACGCGCGCCATTTCCGCTTCCGCCGCCGCCAGGCCTTTGTCGACCGAGTCCTTGATCGCCGCGCCCTTGTCGCCCGCTTTCTTGGCCATGCGATCGCGCAGCTTCAGCGCCTCGTCCTTCTTGCCCGACGCCGCGTACAGCATCGCCAGCAGCGTCACCTGATCCGCGTCCGGCGTCTCCGCCGTCATCAGGCCTTCCAGCAGCTTCTGCGCGCGATCCGGCTGCTGCACTTGCAGCCACACGCCCGCCACGTCCATCGCGGTCAGCACCTTCTGACTGATCGCCGTCGTCGCCAGCGCATCCGCCTTCTCGCCCTGTTCGCCGACGGCGTAGGCGATCAGCAGCAGCATCATCGTCTCGCGATCCGTCGGCTTGGCCTTGAGCGCGGGCTCCAGGAGCGCCAGCGCCTTCTCCACGTCGTGGTTCTGCAGGTAGAGCTGCGCCTGCAGCAACCGCGCGCGCTCCGCATCCGGCCCCGACTCAGTCAACGGCTTGAGCGCCGCCGCCGCTTCTTCCAGCTTGCCCGACGCGCGCAGCAACTCCGCCCGCACCATCATCAACTGGCGGCTCGCGGGATTGGCCTTGATGGCCGCATCCACGGTCGCCATCGCGTCGTCCGTCTTCTTCAGCGCCATCTGGTTCTGCGCCATCGCCACGGCCACGCGTTCGTCCTCCACGGTCGCGCCCGCGGTCTGCAGGACCTTCAGCGCCTCTTCCGACTTGCCCTTGCCGCGCAGGATCTCCGACAGCAGGAGCGCCGCGTCCGGGTCTTTTTGCGCCGCGGCTTCCTGAAGGAGCTTCTCCGCGCCATCCATGTCTTTTTGCTGCATGAGCAACTGCGCCAGCGCGGCGTTCACGCCCACGACTTTGGGGTCCAGCTGCTTGGCTTTCTCCAGTTCTTTCTTGGCCTCAGCCAGCAAGCCAGGCTTCTGCGTATCAGGCGCGGTCACGGAGCGCTGCAGGTTCAGCACGCCGATGGCGAGGTGCGCTTCCGGAAGCTCCGGCTGCGACTTCAGCACCTGCTCCGCGAGCGTCCACGCCTTGACCGGCTGGTCCAGCTGCAGCGCCATCTGCACGAGCGACAGGCGCGCCAGCGGGTCGTCTTCCTTGGCGAGCGCGGCTTCACACGTCGGCAGCCCCTGATCGATGAGGCCCTGATCGAGCTGCGCCACACCGCGCGCGAACGCGACGATCGCATGGCCCGGCCAAATCGCGTCGGCGGCCGCGAGATCGGCGTTCGCGGCCTTGAAATCAAAGGTCATCCGGTTGGCGTGGGCGCGCAGGACCAACCACCAGGCAGTCGCCTGCTCGGTTGAAATCGCCTGCGGCTTGAGCATCGCGCCCGTGGCGAACGGTTCAATCACGGTGCCATCCGCCAGCTTCACGGCCACGCGCGTCTTGGACAGCAGCAGCGGCGACTGGATGCCGCCCGCGTCCGTCAGGAACGAAACCGTCTCCCCGCGCGCCTGCGCCAGCGCCGCCACGAGGAACGCCGCTTCCACTGCGTGCACCGGCCGCGCCGTACCCGCGACCACCTCACCAAACAGCTTGGCCGTCGCCAGGGCCGGATGACCGCGCCGCTGGGTCGTCGGCTGCAGTTGCAGCTTGCCCGGCACCGCGAGCGACTTGACGTACGCCGCCAGCGCAGGACCGTCTTTTGCCGCCGCAGCCGCCTTCTTCATCGCTTCGTCGGGCGTGCCCGGCGCGACGGCCGCATCGCCCGCGAGGCCCGCCTTGGTCAGCCGCGCGGACATCGATTCGCCCGAAGGTGCCGTTGCCGCTGCCCCCGCCGCTGCCGGCTTCTTGCTGCAGCATCCGCCGCACGTCCACCACGCCACGCCCGCGCCGATGGCGACGATCGCGACGCCCGCGATGGCGACGTTGCGCCGTTTGTTGCCAGCCGGCGCAGCAGGCGCTTGCGGGCCACCGAGCACGGTGCGATGGCACAACGGGCAGCGTTCCGTCAGGTCTTTGACTTCGACAGTCTTGTCGCAGGAGGGGCAAAAAGCGTTCATGTGTTCCTCAGCCGGTCGAACCGGGGCTACCGTTTGCCGTGTCGCCGCAGAAAGTGCAACAGGCCGTCAGGGTCGTCGGTAATTATCGCTGAAACCGCTTCTTCGCACAGGTATTCCCAAGCGCGCGGCGCGTTCACGGTCCACGTCCAGATCTGCCACGCCTGCGCCCGCCACAGCGTCAGCCGCTCCGCGTTCACAAGCGCGACGTGCGGATTGATGCTCGCCACCGGCCAATCCAGTTCTGCGGTCCGCTCCGCCAGCGGCCAGAAGTCACCCGGCGGCTTGTCGTCCACGAGCGCGGCGAGCGGCCGGGCGATCTGCGCGAGCGCCACCTGGGCGAGCGGCGCCTTGTTGAACGAGGAAATCAGCCAATTGCCGTCCCGCACGCCTTCCATGCGCCGCGCGAACGCGTCCGCGAGGTGCAACCCGCCGCTCCGGTCGTTGCCGTTGACCTTGAGCTCCGCGTTCACCTGCACGTTGCGGCCGGACAGCAGCTCCAGCGCTTCGTCAAAATGCGTCACCCGCTGCGTCCGCAGTTCGCCGTCGCCGATCGTCATCGCCCGCAGGTCGCGCCAGGCCAGCGCCGTGACCGCATCCGGGCGATTGGCGAGGCGCTGCAGGTCGTCGTCGTGGAACAGCACCAGCTCGCCGTCCGCGGTGAGCTGCACGTCAAACTCCACGCCGTCTGCGCCAAGATCAAGCGCAATCCGCAGCGATTCCTTGGTATTCTCGACTGCGAGGCGACGCGCGCCGCGGTGGCCAATCACAAACGGCGTCATCAATTACTGCGCCGCCTTGGCTGGATCGAAGGTCATGAGGTCCGTCTGCAACATCAGCGTCAGCATGTGCAGGAGCGCCAGCCGCTGTTGGCGATTGTTGTACGCGTCCTCATACGCCGCGCGCGGGGTCGTCGCGCTCAGGAGCGAGGACAGCGCCTTGGATTCGCGCGCCGAGAGCTTCAGCGCGCCCACGCCAATCACCGCATTCTTGTTGCGGTAAATCGGCCGGTCGAGCTTGTCGACGAGCATCGGCTCCAGCACCGACAGCGGAATCCGCTCGCGCACGCCTTCCGCCAGCACCGTCACCGGATCGATGTCCAGCGGCACGATGTCACCCGGCGGCGCAGCGTCCTCAAAGTAGGCAAACGTGCCGGAATCCCAGCCAAACGCGTCGATAAACTTGGCGCGCAGCTGGCGTTCCAGCACCTGGTACAGTTGGAACGGCTTGATGAGGTTCAGACCGATCAGCAGGTCGCCCAGGCGCCCGCCGGTCTGCCGCGCGCGCTGCATCGCCATGTCCACGTCGGCCTGACTGATGAAGCCATTTTGCACCATAAACGGCCCGAGCAACTCATTGTGCTGGTTGGACGCGATGTACTGCGTACGGCCACGGCGGAAGAAAATCGACTTCACAAACTCGCCGCGGCGCAGTTCAAGGCAACCGGTCGCGCGATCGGCGTACATCCGGTAGACGAGCCGCACGAACATCCACTGCGAGAGCGGCCCCTGCAGCTTGGGCGTGCCGGGCGCCGCCAGCGCTGACGCGACCAGCGCGTCCAGCGACGCAATGGTGCCAATCGCCAGGAAGGGGCCGTCGTTGACGCTGACCAGATCCTCGAGGGTCGCCGTGCGCGCCCGCAGCATCGTCTCCAGGTTGTCCTGGCTCAGCGGGCCGAATTCCTTGCCGTCGCGGGTCCGCAGCCGGAACGTCGGCGTCTTGTTGGCGCGCGCCATCGACACGACGGTGTAGCTCTCCGGCTCCGGCGGCCCGGAAATGGCAAATCCCGCCGTCGACGCGACATCGCCTCCCGCGCTCTGGGCGCGCCCATCGTCGGTGGCCGAATGGATCTGCCGCAATGCGCTCAAGTCCGGCGCTTCCGTCATCGGCGGCGTCAGCGTGTGGCGCATCTGGCCAACCGGCATCGTCTCGCGCAATCCCGAGCGTTTCGGCTGCTGCGCGGTCGGCTCCGATTCGCGACGCCGTTCCACCGCAGCGAGTTCCGGCACCGGCGGCAGGCGAATCGCCTCCAGATCCGCCAAGGCATCCGTGGAACTGAGCGAGGCGCGCTTCACCGCGATCTTGTCGCGGATCCGCTTCATGTCATCCGCGGAAAACGTCAGCGACGCCGACGATGGGCCGTACGCCTTGACGTCGAGCCCCGTCGCCACCTGCGCGGTCACCATCTGGGACGCCGGCACGACGACCTGTGGACGCGGTGCCGAGGATTCCTGCGGCGTCGCGGGCAGCACCCGCTGCGGCTTGGTGATCGGCCCAAGCGGATCGACGCCCGGCGAATCAGGATGCACGTTCGGCAGCGGCGTGACCTGGAGCGCCGGGTCAAAAAGCTTGGTGATGAAATTGGAGAGGCCGTTGTTCGACACCTGAATCTGCTGCTGGAACAGCAACGTCATGATGTCGTCGTGCATCGCCATCGCGGTCGGATACCGCTCGTTCACGTCCCGCGCCAGCGCCCGCCGCAGCACGGTGCGCACCGGCTCGTCGATGTACGCGTGCTTCTTGAACTTGTGCTCCAGCCGCGCGTCGCGGATGTTGACGAGCGTTTCCAGGTCCGTCTTGGCGAGGAACAGGCGCTTGAGCGTCAGCGATTCGTAAAGAATGATGCCGAGCGAAAAGATGTCGCTGCGGTGATCAAAAGGCTGGCCGGTGACCTGCTCTGGGCTCATGTAGCCAAGCTTGCCCTTGAGCACGCCCGATCGCGTCGCGTTGTCGGCGGGCTGGCCACCCGGCGTCGCGCGCGCCACGCCAAAGTCCATGACTTTGACCTCACCGGCCTCAGAAATGATGATGTTCGACGGCGAAACGTCGCGGTGGATGATGTGCAGCGGCCGACCGTAATGGTCCTTGGCGTTGTGCGCGTAGTGCAGCCCTTTGGCGACCTCCGCGGCGATGAACAGGCACATTTCCGTGGGGATGCGCATCTGCACCTGGGTACAGCGGGACAGGACCTTGAAGAGATCCGGCCCGGCGACGTACTCCATGGCGATGTAGTAGTTCCCGTCGATCTCGCCGTTTTCGTACGTCTGGACGATGTTGGCGTGCTGCAACACCGCGCAAAGACGGGCTTCTGCCAGCAACATGTCGATGAACGTCTTGTTCTGGGCAAAAGCCGGCAGGATCTTCTTGACGACGAGAATCTTCTCAAAGCCGCCAACACCCGCGACGCGCGCACGCCAAACCTCGGCCATACCGCCCATGCCAATGCGGTCGAGAAGTTCAAAGCGGCCGAACATCGTCGACAAAGGGAGCTCCGTGCCTTTTGCGCTAGCGGCGAAGGCGCTAGATCCTTCCGATGTGGTGCGGGTGTGTCAAGGGGCGAGCCGCGGAAAGGTGTGATTTGTGGGGTGGCGCCGCATTCAGAAGCACGTGCCGAGGACGCACGTCTGGTTGGTGCCGCACGGGCTGCCATCGGCCAGATTCGGATGCTTGCAGCCGGCCGCGTCGCAGATATCGGCGGTGCACGGGTTGGTGTCGTCGCAGCTGGTGAGGGTCTGGCTCGCGCAGCCGCCGGAAGCGCCGCAGTCCGTGTTGCCAAAGGCGTCGGTGCGGAGGAGCCAAGCCCGATTGCTGGAGGGGACAACAGAATTCGTGGTGCCAGCGATCGCAAAGCCATCGGGCAATGGGACGATTCGCGTGAAGGTATCGAATTCAGGTCCGCCGTAGCTCCGTTCCCACAGCTTGGTGCCCAGGAGGTCGGCACGCACCAACCGCGCAACATTATTGACGGATTTGGCCTCACCAGCACCGCCGACGACGACGTAGCCGTCGCTCAACGCGAGAACAGAACTGGCGTAACTCTGGCTCAAGCTGGCCGGCAACTGCCTCAGCCACACCTGCGTGCCAGCACTGTCCACGCGTTGCAGGAACATCTGCTCTGAAGTTCCAAAAGCACGGCCAGCAATGATGAACCCGCCGCCGGGCACATTGGCAATCGCGTACGCCTCTTCAGCTCCGACTGCACTGAACTTCTTGAGCGTCTGCTGGACGCCATCCTTGTCGGTCAGGAGCAGCATCACGTCCGACTGATTGCCGTCAAAAGTCTGACCAGCCAGAGCGAAACCTCCGTCAGCTTTCTGTACGGCTGCATAGGCGCTTTGCGAAGCCGCGGTGCCGTACGAGTTCGCCCATAGCTGAACCCCGGCGCTGTCGGTGCGCAGCAGGTAGATGTGCTCCTTCGAGACGGACGCGTAGGTTTCGCCAGCGAGTGCATACCCGCCGTCGGCAGTGGGGACGAACGAGGCGCCGTTCTGCGTGTCCGCCACGGCGTAGTGCGTGTCAAAGACGACCTTGCCGGCGGAGTCGGTCGTGACGATGCGCAAGTCACGCTCGGTGGAGGAGGACGCGCAGTCGCCACCGAATGCGTAGCCCGTCGCGGTCACCCCGACGCCGGCGATGTCGTCATCCAACCCGAAGGCAACCGGGTACGTGTTCTCCCAGATCAGCTTGCCGGTCCGGTCCGTGCGTACCAGCCACGAGTCGCCGACTGCGCTGGCATTCTGTTTCGAGCCACCGAGCAGGAATCCGTCGGCATCGCTGGCAATCCCCCCGAACGAATTGTAGGTGCTGGTGCCAAACGTCGCGGTGAACAACTTCGCCCCGCCGCCACCACACACGCCCGCGCTGCAGGTCTCGCCCACGGCACAGCCGCCAGTCGCACACGTCACGCCGTCGGCCAACGCCGTCGCGCCGCACTTGCCGCCCGCGCACGCTTCCGTCGTGCACGAATTCCCGTCGTCGCACGCGCCGTTGTTGTTCGCGTTCACGCAGCCGGTCGTCGGATTGCAGCTGTCGTCCGTACACACGTTGCCGTCGTCGCAGGCGCTCGTCCCGCCGACGCACTGTCCCGCGGCGCAGTGGTCCGCCACCGTGCACGCATTGCCGTCACTGCACGCATTCGCGTCGTTGTTGATGTTCTTGCATCCCGTCGCCGGCGCGCAGCTGTCGTCCGTGCACGCCTTGCCGTCGTCGCAGTTGATCGGCAGCGCGCCCACGCACGTGCCGTTGGCGCAGACGCCCGCGCTCGCGCACGCGTCGCCGCCGCACGGGCCGGTGTTGAGCGATTCGTTGACGCAGCCAAACTCAGGATCGCAGCTGTCGGCGGTGCACGCGTTGGCGTCGTCGCAGTTCAACACAACGCCGCTGCACACCTTGCTGGTGCAGACGTCGGTCGCGGTGCATTGGAGGCCGTCGTCGCACAACATGCCGTCCGCGCCGCCGTGCCAACAGCCGCTGTGGGCCGCGTCGCAGAGGTCCGTGGTGCAGGCGTTGCCGTCGCTGCAGTCGCTCGTCAGCTTGCCGGTGCACGCGCCCGAGAGCGCACACGTGGCGTTGCCAAACAGATCGACGCGGCGCAACCACGCGTCGGTGCCGCCCGCGCCCTTGGACCCGGCGTAGCCGCCGAGGGCAAAGCCGTCCGTCAAGGCGACGAGGTTGGCGTTGCCGTCATCGCCGGTGCCGCCGTAGGGAAATCCGTAGACCTTGTTGCCAAAACCGTCGATGCGCACGAGCCACATTTCATTGCCGCCCGCGCCCGTCGACGCGGTCGTTCCGGAAAAGGCGAAGCCGTTGGGCGTGGCGATGATCCGGCGCGCGTCGTCGTAGAGCTTGCCGCCATAGGTCTTGTCCCAGAGCTTGACGCCGTTCAAGTCGGTGCGCACGAGCCAGGCGTCGCTGCCGCCAAAGCCCTTGCCGTTGGTCGTGCCCGCGGCGAGGTAGCCGTTCGGGAGCGCGATCACCGCGTTTGCGCCGTCGTCGCCCGCGGTTCCATAGGTCTTTTGCCAGACGACGGCGCCGTTCAAATCGGTGCGCACGAGCCAAACATCATTGCCGCCCGCGCCGCTGGACGAGGTGTGGCCAGCGAGGATGTAGCCGTCGCTGAGCGCGCCAATGCCGCTGAGGCTGTCCTCGCCGGTGCCGCCGAGCGTGACGCTCCACGTCGCGTCGCCAGCGAGGCTGACGTGCCTGAGCGCGGCGTCGGTAAAGCCCGCAGCGGTTGTCGTTGTCCCGACGAAGGCGATCCCGCTGGCGTCGGTCGTCAGCCCCAAGCCCGTGTCGTCCAGGTTGCTGCCGTAAGTCTGGTCCCAGAGCACGACGCCGTTCAAATCCGTGCGGATGAGCCAAGCGTCCAGCGCGCCGTTGCCCTTGGAGAGCGTGCTGCCCAGCACGAGGTAGCCGTCGCTGAGCGCGCGCGCGTCGCTGGCCTGGTCGGCCTGCGCCCCGCCGTAGGTCGTCTCCCAGATCGCCTTGCCGGCCAAATCGGTGTGGACAAGCCAGAAATCCTGCTGACCCGCGCCCTGCGAGTCCGTCGTGCCGGCCCAGACAAAACCGCCGCCGACGCCCAACAACTGAGCGACCGCATCGTTGCCCCCGCCGCCGACCGTCGCGTCCGTGAACTTGGACGCGCCCGCGCACTGGCCGCCGCTGCAGAAGTCCGGGGCCGTGCACGCATCGCCGTCGTCGCACGGCGCGGTGTTGGCCACGTGCGCGCAGCCGGTGGGAGCCGCGCACGTGTCGTCGGTGCAGACATCGCCGTCGTCGCAGTTCGTGGCCGCGCCGCCCTGGCAAGCGCCGCCAACGCAGGTCTGGCCGGTCATGCAGGGGTCGTCGGCGCACGCTGCGCTGTTGTTCAAGGCAAAGTGGCCGCAGCCGCTGCCGGCGTCGCAAGAATCGAGCGTGCAGCCCAGTCCGTCGTCGCAGCTCACTTTCTTTGTCGCGGTGCAGGTACCGGCGACGCACACGCCGTCGACGTTGCACTTGTCCGTGTCACATGCCCCGCCGCTGGCTGCCGCGTGGTCGCACACGCCCAACTTGCAGGTGTCCGCCGTGCACGGGCTGCCGTCGTCGCAGTTCTTGCCCGCGCACGGGTCGGCGGCATCCGGCGCGTCGGCCACGTCGGCCACGTCCGCCGCGTCCGGGACATCGACCGCGTCGCCGACATCAGCCGCGTCAGCGGAATCCGCGGTGTCCGGCGTGTCCGCGGTATCCGCCGTGTCCGCTGCATCGGGGACATCAACGGCGTCGTCGACGTCGCCAGCGTCTGTCGTGTCAGCGGAATCTGCCGTGTCCGCCGCGTCCGTGCTCACCGCATCGACGCCATCGCCAGCATCCGCGTCATCCAACTGCGCCGCCGCATCCAGGCGCTCGGCTTCCGTCTGGAAGGCAAAGTCCTCGGCTGGCTTGACCTGTGCGCAGCCCGCACCGAGCAGGACGACCAAAAGCCAATTACCCACGGCGCGACGCATCATCGACTAGAACCTCACCGCGAGCAGCGCGCCATTGGGAGTTGGCAGGACGACCGCGGCCTGCGCGGGATGCTGCGTCAGCCACCAGACGCCAAAGCCCGAGGCCGCGAGGCCAACGCCCGTCGCCGTCCATCCCACCGCCGCGCGCGTGTTGATTGCGCTGGCCCGGTTGAGCGCGGTTTCCCGACTGAGGCCGGTAATCAGCTGTCCGGCGTCGTGGTTTTGCTCGCGCGTCAACTGCGCCGCGTCCGCTTCTGCGCCGATCAGCAGCACAACGCCGCCTGCGAGCGCCACCGCGCCGATGCCGAGCGTCGTCCAACCCGGCCAAGCCGGCGGCGGATGGAGTTCCGCAGTCTTGGCCAGCACCGGCATCGCCGGATTCGCGACCGCCGCGGGCTGCAGCACGCCCGGCGCCGCCTGCTCCGCCCGCACCAACGGCTTGAGCCCGAGCTTCTGCCGCAGCCAAAGCTCGCGCGTCTGCGCCTGCATGCGCTCATCGGCGTTGGGCGGCGCGAGCGCCAGGTAGCTGTCCAGATGCTGCAGCGCCGGCTCCCACGCCTCCGCCATCTGCTCGGCGACGGCCGCCTTGAACAGCCAATCCAACCGCGTCGGCGCCGTCTTGTAGGCTTGCAGGTACAGCTCCGCCGCCAACGCCGGGTTGCCTGAACGGCTCGCGGCATCGGCTTCACGCAGCCGCGTCTTGTTCACTTCCTGTTCCACATCGGCAAGATACGCCTGCGCCTTCGGCACACGCGCGGTCTCCGCCCCCGGATTGGCGATGAATTGGTGGTAGTGCTCAATCGCGCCCTCGTTCAGCCCGGCGAGGTGCTCCGAGCGGGCCAACGCCCAGAGATACGCCGGGGACGGATCGAGGCGAAACGCTTTTTGATAGAGATCCGCGGCTTTGACAAAATCACCGGACTCGTACGACTTCGCGGCCTGTTGAACCAACGTCACCGCCGTCCGCGCGCTGTCGATCGCCCACGCGGGCGCTGACAACGCCACGAGAAGCAGCATCGCCACCACGCCGAGGCGTCGCCGCCACGTCAGAACCAATTGCGGTGCTTTCGAAACACGCTGCATGCCGCGCACAACCCGTTTGTCTGGGCTAATCGTGGGCAGCAAAGGCAGTAAAGTCAAGCGCTGTTGCGGCTTGAAGCGCGGTCAGTGCTTCTGCAAGTCATCGGCGACGGCATTGCCGCTCTCGCACGCCTGTCGGTCCGCCGCCGAGGGCGCTTGTGCCACCGCGCGCAGGCGCACGCACACGGGATCCGGCGCGGGCCTTTGCGCACACACGCGGTCAGCGAGCGAGTCGCACGGGCTCGCGCACGCCGCGAGGGTCAGACCGGCCGCACACGCGAGCCAGCGATTCACGCGATGCCCCGTTCTGACACCGGCGCGTCGTCCTCGGGGATCGGCAGCCACTCGACGACTTCCAGACCGTAACCGGCAACGCCGCGCAACCGCCGAGGATGATTGGTCATCACCCGGAGTTGCCGCACGCCCAGATCCACGAGGATCTGCGCGCCCAAGCCAAATTCGCGGAATTTCGACGTCTGGTTGCCAGAATCGGGCGGCGGCCACGGCTGGCCTTCGCCGCGCGAAACGTATTGCTGCAGCGCCGCGGACAGCTCCGCCGCGTCGCGATCCACGTCCAGGTAGATGATGACGCCGGAGCCTTCCTTGGCAATCGCCGCCATCGCCGCGGCGAGGTGCTTGCGCCCCGACGACAGCGCAAAGCCAAAAGCGTCGCTCAGCAGGTTGGCGCGGTGCACGCGCATCAGCGTCGGCTTCTCCGGGTCAATTTTGCCGTACGTCAGCGCGGCGTGCGTCGTGCCGTCGATCAGCGAGCGGTAGATCGCGATGTCGAACTGACCGTAGTCCGTCGCGAGCGTGCTCTGGGCGTCGCGCACGACAAGCGGCTCTGACTTGAGCCGGTGCTGAATCAGGTCCGCGACCGTCACCACGAGGATGCCGTACTTCTCGCCCAATTCCAGGAGGCTGGGCAGGCGGGACATCGAGCCGTCTGGCTCCATCACTTCGCAAATCACGCCCGCGGGCGTCAGGCCAGCGAGCCGCGCGAGATCGACGCTGCCTTCCGTCTGGCCCGTCCGCACCAGCACACCGCCGTCGCGCGCCGCCAGCGGAAAAATGTGCCCGGGAACCGAGAAATCCTGCGGCCGCGCCGACGCCGAAATCGCCTTGAGGATCGTATGCGCCCGGTTGCGCGGGGACACCGCGGGGCCGTGACAATCGACCGCATCAATCGACACGGTGAACGCGGTGCTCAGCTGCGCTTCGTTCTGCGGCGCCATCGGCGTCAGTTCCAGCCGCGAGCAGAGCTTGGAGTCCATCGCGAGGCAAATCAGCCCGCGACCGTGCTCCGCCATGAACGCGATGGCTTCAGGCGTGACTTTTTCCGCGGCGATGACGAGATCGCCTTCGTTTTCGCGGTCTTCATCGTCGACCAAAATAACCATGCGACCGGCGGCAATGTCGGCGATGGCTTGGCGGATGGGGGCAATCTTGGCCATGGCAATTCTCGTAGTGAAAGGGAATCAAGCATCGAGGGGACGCAAACTGCGTGCCCCTGCGGGTCTTTGCATCGCCGCGGCGACGACTTCAGGCGCGGGCCGGGCAATCAGCCGCGTTTGCAGCACGACGCCCGACGGCAGGCCCGTTTGCGCGGCTTCAATCGCCGCTTCAACATCGGATTGCTCGCCCGCCAGCACCGCGTGGCCCTGCCCGGCCAGTTCGGATGCCATGCGCAGCCGCAGCAGCGACACATCGGCGACCTTCAGCGCGCGGTCAATGGCCGCCAGCAACGTCAGCGGCGTGTGGGCATGGAGCGTACCCAGCGCGTGTTCCGCCCGCAGGATCGCGCCCGCATCAGCGAGCGTCCCGCGCAGCGCGGCGTGCAGGTGCGCGTGCGCTTGGGGCAGCAGCAGGGACTCGAGGAGCGCGTCAGCGGAGACGCCAATGGCTTTGTGCAGGGCCGCTTCAACCGACGCCAGATCGCCGGCAAAAATCAGCAGAAAACGCCCCGGATCGATGTCGCCCGCAAACAGCACGCGGACCGGCGCTTCCTTGCAGGCGGCATCCAACGCGGCCAGACCCGCGGGCACATGAAGCAGGTCCAATCCCGCGAGAACAGGCATGTTCACACGATCCGGAAGAAGCCGTGGAGCGTGCACCGGCGTTGTTTGGTCCAGGTGCGGGCGTTGGTCAGGCCTTCGCCGGTCGTGCCGGCGATGGTCCACGCGGTGTAGCCTTCTCCGCGCATGCCGAGGCCGGCGAAACTCGGCGCGTTCTTGATGAAGATCGAGGTGTTGACGGCCTTGGCCATGCGGTCCAACCGGTCGATCGCCATCGAGTGCATCGTGGCGGTGTGGAAGAAGCCGTGCTCGACGCGGACGGCGGCGGCGATGGCCTCTTCCCAGTTGGGCACGCGGAAAAAACCGACGACGGGCAGGAGCATCTCCAGCTGCACGAACGGGTGCGCCTCGTCCACTTCAGCAAACGCCAGGCGGCAATCGTCGCCGACCGTCACGCCGATTTCGCGCAGAATCACGCTCACGTTCTTGCCGACGAACTTGCGGTTCACGTGGCCGTCTTCAATCAGCACTTTTTCAAGCGCCGCCAGCTCGCGATCCTTCACTTCATAGGCGCCCGCCGCGACGAGCTCCTGCTTGAGGCGATCGGCGATCGACGCCACGGCGATGATCTCTTTCTCGACGATGCAGACGATGTTGTTGTCCAAGCTCGCGCCGTCGATGATGTTGCGCGCGGCGGTCTTGAGATCCGCCGTCTCGTCGACAACCGCCGGCGGATTGCCCGGACCCGCGCACACGGCGCGCTTGCCGGAATTCAGCGCGGCCTTGACCACCGGCCCGCCGCCCGTCACGGCCAACAGCCGCACACCCGGGTGCTTCATGACCTGATTGGCGCTCTCGATCGACGGCTCGGTCACCATCGTCATCAGGTTGTCCGGCGCGCCGGCCGCCACGCACGCCTGATTCAGCAGCTGCACGTACCACGCCAGCGTGCGCTTGGCGCTCGGGTGGACGTTGAAGACAACCGTATTGCCGCCCGCGATCATGGAAATCGCGTTGTTGAGGATCGTCTCGGTCGCGTTTGTCGTCGGCGTGATCGAGCCAATGACGCCCAGCGGGCCAAATTCGTCCAGCGTCAGCCCCGCATCGCCGGAAAACGCCGCCGGCTGCAGGATTTCCATGCCCGGGGTCTTCAGCGCCACAAGCCGGTTCTTCTCGATCTTGTCCGCGACGCGGCCCAGGCCGGTCTCTTCCACAGCGCGCCGGGACATCTCCTCCAGGTTTTGGAGCGAGACCTGCCGCATGTTCTCGATCGCGCGCTGGCGAACGTGGACGGGCACCCGGTGCAGTTGCTGGTAGGCGACCTGGGCGGCCTGAACGGCGGAATCGACGTCGTCAAACAGACCCGAGCGGCCCGCGCCATACTTCGGCGTCGAGACAATCGGCCCTGCGGCGGTCGGCGTGGCAATGCGCCGGACGACTTCCGCGACGATGGCTTGAATACGGGCGTCGTCCATCGTTGGCCCTCAGTCTAGCTTTGCGACTTGTCGTAGACGGTCGCGCCATCGGCCTGCACGGCGTCCACGATCGCCATGATGACGTGGTCGACCGGGCGGTCCTTGGTGACCGCCGTCAGTCGGGCGCTGGAACCTGCAGCAAACAGGACGATTTCACCGTCACCCGCGCCAACCGCGTCGATCGCGACGACGATCTTGCCGGTGGGCTGGTAAGCGCCGTCCAATTCACGCACGACCAACATGCGCAAGCCATTGAGTTCTGGCTCTTTGCGGGTCGCAACGACCGTGCCGATGACTTTGCCGAGCAGCATCTTGCTTCCTCAACTTGCGCGCGGACGCAGCGCATCCCCTACGGACGAACGCGTCAGGCGGGCAACGCGGTTCAGGTAGCGGAGAGGTCCGTCTTTTTGCCACGACCGAGCGGGAGCACCGCGTCGACGTTGCCGTGCGGACGCGGGATCACGTGCACGCTGATCAGCTCGCCCACGCGTTCCGCCGCGCGCTGGCCGGCTTCCGTGGCGGCCTTGACTGCCGCGACGTCGCCGCGAACGATCGCGGTAACGTAGCCGCCGCCGATCTTTTCGTAGCCGATGAGTTCGACCTTGGCCGCCTTCACCATCGCGTCTGCAGCTTCAACCAGGCCGACAAAGCCGCGCGTTTCAATCATTCCCAGTGCGTCCGACATGAGCTACTCCTTACTTCTGCAAGAATGGTTACTTGGTAATGCCATCGACGTTGTTCAGCGCGGCCATCGCGGCCTCTCGCGCTGAGTCGATCTCGCTCTCAGAACCCGCCATCCACAGTCGCCCAAAGGCGCCGAACGGCCGGACCTCGATCAACTTTACGTTCGCGGCTTTTTCCGCTTCGTTGGCCGCGTAGGCAGCGTAGCCCGCCGGTTCCGTTTCCAGAATGAACAGGCTGTCGCCCGGCAGAATCATCATGCCGTTTGAATCGCGGTTGATGATCTGCGCCTGGTACGGCTCAATCGAGCGAATCACCTGATTGGTCGCGATCTTCGGCTTCATCCGCTGGCCTTCTTCCAGACCGAGATCGGCGAGGATGGCCTTGCCGGCGGAGCGCACGGCGCCCTGATCCGCGTCATGGACTTCAAGCAGGCCGAACGCGCGCTCCACAACCTGAATGGCGGGAGCCACGGTCGTCGCTTTGAGCGCCACGTCGGTCACGCGATTGATCGCGATGCCCGGAGCGATTTCCACGAACAAACTCGCCATGTTCGGCAGCGGCAAGAAGCCACGCGCGGTCTTGCCGATGAATGACGCCAGCTGCGGTTGCAGACTGTCCAAGATGATGAAGGTGCGGAGCGCAATTGCCATCATGGCCTCAGGGCAAGACGGAGCCGAAGCGTCTTGTGCCGCATCCGGCGACCCTTGGCAAGCCCTGCGCGCGGAATGGCGCAGAAGCCCTTGCCGTCGCAACGCAAGATCAGCGACACTCCGAGCCCGGTCAGCTTTGACCCACCTATTGCCAACTGACTGAGGGAGTCAACCGGATGGTCACCTGCCCACGCTGCGGCCGCAGCAATGAAGGCAAGTACCGATTTTGCTTGGGGTGCGGCGCTTCGCTGAACCCCGACGCGCGGCTTTCGTCCGGCTACGTCAGCCCGCCGACGGTGCCTTCTCCCGTGCCATCCGCGCCGTCGCACGCCCCTGCGCTCCGATCGTCGCTGCATCCCGTTCCGCCGCCGGTGACAAACCCCGCGGTCTTGCGCCCGTCGAGCCTGACGCCGCCCCACCGGACGACGCAGTCCACGGACCTGCACGCCGCCGATCGCGGCCGGACGCTGGACGCGAGCGATGGCCGCGTGGACGGTCGCCTGCCCCCGCCGCCGCCGACGGAGTATCAGGATCTGCAGTCCAGCACGACGGAACCGTTGCCCGGCGGGCTGGCCGAGCCGCCGACGCCCCAGCCCCTGCGGCCCAATCGCGCGTCGACGGTGTCCGAACTGGAGACGGGGACCGTGCGCCGTGTTCCCCGCCCCGTGACCGGCACCCTTCACCGTCCGGTGACTGGTACAATTCAACAGCCCAGCGCGATCATGCAGCCGACCCCGCGCGTTGCGACCGGACCGGTGCATCCGCCCGGGCACGTCACGGGCATCGCGCCGCCGCGCCATTTGACGCCGATCGCGGCGCCGACGCATTCCGGCGTACCGGTCTCGCGCCCAACGGTTCCGTCGCCGCAGCCCCTCGGGGCCGCGGGCCAGATGCCGCCGCCGCCGCGCTCGATCACGGTCAACCCGCGCATTGCCCCCAGCACATCGGCGGGGCACATCTCCGCGCCCGCCGCGCAGGCACCCGCGAACGTCGTGCAGGTGAACGCCGCGCGCGCGCCCAGCGGCAACCCCTCGACGGGTCTCGTCTGCGAGCGCTGCGGCACTCCGGTTCCGCCAAGCCACAGCTTCTGCGGTGCCTGCGGGACCCCCAACGTCCGCCACGCGACGGCGACCTCGTCGTCGTTTGTCACGGGCACCCGCGCTGAACGCATCGGCATGCTGGCGCTCATCGACGACAATGGCCAGGAATCCCAACAGTTTCCGCTGTACGTCGGGGAAAACCGCATCGGCGCCGGCGAGGACTGCCAACTCCGCTTCGGCGACGACGGCTTCCTCGCCGAACTCCACTGCGCGATTGACGCCGCCCCTGGCCGCGTCGTGCTCCGGCCGATCGACAGCGCCAACGGCACGTACCTGCGCATCACGACGCCCATCGAGATTCACCACGGCGACTTCATGCGCGTCGGTCAGGAAGTCCTGTGCTTTGAACGCCTCGAGCGCATGACGCCGGAACACGGCCGCCATGGCGACCAGGAAGTCGTCGGCTGGCCGGTTCCCCGCGGCGTTTGGGGCCGCCTGTGCCAGATCGGCCTGCAGCGCCAGATCGCCAACGCGTATCTGCTCGCCAATCCGGACGTCTTCCTTGGCCGCGAGCGCGGCGACATCCTCTTCCCCAAGGATGGCTTTGTCTCCGGATCCCACGCCGTCCTCTCGGATCGCAACGGCCGGGCTTTCCTCAAGGATCTCGGCAGCTCCAACGGCACCTTTGTGCGCGTCAAGCAGGATACGCCGCTCCGCGCGGGCGATTTGTTCCTGCTCGGCCGCAATCTGCTGCGGGTCCGCTTGGGCAACTGAGCGCGCCGTTTGCGACCCAAGCGCTGCAACGGCGCCGTGGGTTGTGAAAAAAGATTTAGACGGATGCGCGTTTGGAAATACGGAGTAACCTGTCCCATCACAGCGACCGCTGGTTTCCGGCACCGGATTCCGTGAGCGCGCAAGACATCAGTCAGCCCCGAGAGTGCTCCCACTCTCTCACCGTTCGAGGCGATCATGAGTTCCGTCCCCAACCAGCGTGCCCCCAGCAGTTCCGAGCGTCGCGACAACGGTCGCCAGGGCTACGACATCCAGGTGGGCGTCGCGACCGATCACCGGCTTTTTGTCGGCCTGACCGCCAACATCTCGACGGGCGGCCTCTTCATCGCGTCCGACGAGCCATTCAAGAAAGGCGACAAGGTTGAAGTGCGCTTCTCAATCCCCGGCGCCAACCACGTGTTTCACAAGAACGCGGTTGTCTGCTGGACGCGGCCGTTTGACGCCGGCGGCCAGAGCCACGCGCGGGCCGGCGCGGGCGTGAAGTTTGAAGACCTGACTGAGGAAGAATCGCGCATCCTCGACGCGTTCCTCAAGGTGCACGATCCGATTTTCTACGACGTGTGACTCGGCGCGGCGCCTGCTTTCGCGCCTACCACAGCTCGTGACGCCGAACGAACGCGTCCAGACGCAGCTCAATCAAGTCCGGCAGTTCAATCGGCGCCGCGTGCGAGCCTGACGGCACGAGGCAATACTCCGCATTCGGCAAGAGCAGCGTCATCCGCTGCGAAACGTGCGCCGGCGTGAAGTTGTCCCGCTCACCCGCCACCACAAGCACTGGCATCCGCAGACTGCGCAGCCAAGGCCGCGCGCTGTGATCTGCCACGCTTTGCAGATAGTGGACAAAGATCACCGGGTCCATGCGCGCCATGTGCTGGAGATAGGGCAGGAAATCGTCGCGGCGCACCATCGCGGCGTTCAGCTCCGTTGCGACCGCCATCTTCCACGCGGTCTCGGTCGGCACAACGCGCTGCCAGAGGTCGCGCAGCTTGGCGGGCCAGCGAAACGCCGCGCCGGTCACCAGCGGCAGGATGCGGTGACCAAAGTCCGAACCGTGGAACGTGTCCAGCGGCCTCTCAAACGCGCCGCACAGCGCGACGACTGCACGCGTACGGGCGCGCTGCCGCCACGCCGCTTCCAGGATGACCTGGACGCCCATGGAATGGCCCATGAGCACCGCGTCCGCCACGCCGAGCTGGTCGAGCACGTGCCACGCGTCGTCCGCGCATTGCTCGATGCTCAACGTGGTGCGATCCGCCGGGATTTCAGACTGGCCGTGGCCGCGGTAGTGAAAGTGCACGACGCGGCAGGTCTTTTCAAGATGCGGCCGGAGGTAGCGCCAGATGTAGCCGTCGCAGCCGACGCCGTCGCACAGGAGCACGGTCGGGCCATTGCGGCGCCCCGTGTCGCGCACGCTCAGTTCCGTGCCGTCCGCCGCAGCGATTGTCAGGAGCGCCATGAGATCGCCAAATCAGCTGTGCTGCTGCCGTTCGCGCCACATGCGCGGGCCCTGGATACCAAATCCCACGGCCAGATAGCCGAGCAGGAGTGCAAGCACGAACACAAAGCCCATGCGCGCCAGAATCGTCACGTACACCGCAACGCCCGCGCCGATCTGCAGCACTTTGGCCAGCGGATGGGCAGAGAGGTGCAGCTTGGGCAACGGCAGGTTGGAGACCATCAGCGCGGCGTTGAGGACGAGCAACGCCGGGAACAGCTGATAGAACACCGGTGAACCGATGTTGAGTTCTTCCAGCGAAAGGAACGCGCTGCAGATCAGCCCGCCGGACAGCGTGGAAGGCAAGCCGAGAAACAGGTTGGGCCCCATCTCTGCGGTGATGACGTTGAAGCGCGCGAGCCGCACCGACGTCATGATGGCGTAGACGAGGCAAATGCCGCCGAGCAGGCCGACGGACGGCAGGCCCAGCACGCGGGTGCCCTGCCCCCACGCGAGCGGCGCGAGCTGTTGCGCGGACGCGAACACGAGCGCGGCGGGTGCGTGGCCAAAGGCGACGGCGTCGGCGAAGCTGTCAAACTGCACGCCAAATTCGGACGAGCCCTTGAGCGCGCGGGCGACGCTGCCGTCGGCTTTGTCGAGCAAGGTGGCGAGCAGGACGTACCACGCAGCGTGGCTGAGACTGCCGCCGGAGAGCGACAGAAAGATCGAGTAGAGACCGCATGCCATCGCCGTGGCGGTGATGAGGTTTGGCGGGATGGTGCGCCAGGGCACGGGAGGAAAGAGACGCACGCGCTGCACCTGTCGGTCGAAACGGCCAACCGCGCGGCTATGCTAGGTTGGCCAACGACGGATGTCCACCCGCGCGCGGCGATTACTGATTGCAGGAACCCAAGGCTTCCCGTAGTGTGTGAGCAGATGTGTGCATGCGGGCCGGCGGCCTTTTTGGGTAGAACAAATCAAGCGGTGGACGATGCGCAAGGAAACGGTAGGGATTTTTGTGGCCTGCTTCTGGCTGGGTGCGTGCAGCTCACCGACGACAGCAACGGAGGGCGGTGACACGGCCGTGACCGCGGAGGACGCCGCGAGCGCCGACGCAGCTGACGCGGCGGGCACGGACGCCGCAGGAACCGATGCGTCAGGGGCCACAGACGCCGCAGCCGACGCCGACGCAGCCGCGGATGCAATCGACGCTCAGGGCAGCGACGCGGCGCCGGGGACTGACGCGAGTGTTGACGTGGACGCGACAGCCGCGTGCGACCCGATGAAGTGCGCCGGCAAACCTGCGACGTGCCACAAATGGGCGTGCATCAATGACAAGTGCGACGACAGCACGCCGATCCCGCTCGGAACCAACTGTGACGACGGCAATGCCTGCACGAACGGCGACGTCTGCGCGGCGGGCGGAATCTGCGTTGGCGCGGTAGGCCTTTGCGCGGATCCGACGTCGGTTTGCACCCTCAACGTCTGCGACCCGAAGTCCGGTCAATGCGTGCCCAAGGTCAAGCCAGGCACCGATGGCGCGGCCTGTGACGACGGCGACGCCTGTACGGAGGGCGAGACCTGCAACGCGGGCGATTGCGGCGGGAGTGCGCCCGTGATGTGCAGCAACACGTCGGGCTGCGTGCTCGCGTCGTGCGACAAGGTAAAAGGCTGCGTGTTCAAGCCTTTCGCCGCCACGGGCGGCTTGCCCATCGCGTGCAATGACTCGGACCCGTGCACGTCCAATGACGTGTGCCTCGCGTCCGGTGCGTGCGCGGGAACGCCGGTCATTGCCACCGTGCCTTTGCAGCCTTGCCAGCTTGTGAGCTGCGATCCGGTCACCGGCCAACTCAGCTTTGGCACCGTCTCCTGCGACGACGGCGAGTGGTGCACGCTGGACAACTGCACCGTGGGCACCAACGCCTGCACCCACGTCGCTGCCGCCAACGGGACGACGTGTGACGACGGCAATCCGTGCACGCTCTTCGACACCTGCACGGCGGGCCAATGCGGCGGCTCCGGCGCGCCCGGCAACACCAAGACCTGCGACGACAGCAACAGCTGCACCACGGACAGCTGCAACCCGCAGAGCGGCTGCCAGCACCCCAACGCGATCGGGAGCTGCGACGACAACAACCCGTGCACGATCGGCGACGCCTGCGGCGGCGGCACCTGCGCGCCCGGCGCACCCAAGAACTGCGACGACGGGAACACCTGCACCCTCGACACCTGCGACGCGGCGGGCACCTGCACCCACGGCAGCGGCCCGGACATGACGGCTTGCTCAGACGGCAACGCTTGCACGCTCAACGACCTCTGCCTCGGAGGCGCATGCACGCCCGGAACCGCCAAGAGCTGCGACGACGGGATGCTCTGCACAGCCGATACCTGCAACGCCAGCAGCGGCGCGTGCGACAGCAGCACGTCGGTCCCCGGCTGCGGGCCGACGTTTGACGACGTCAACACCGCCATCTTCAAGCCCGTCTGCGCGACCTGCCACGGCGCGTGGACCGCCGCAGCGCTCGTCGGTCAGACGGCCAAGGCGGCGTGCGCCCTGCCCAAGTGGGTCGTCAAGGGCCAACCGTTGCAGAGCGAGATTGTGATGAAGGTCGACACGAGCATTCCGCTGACCGCCGGTTGTGGCAGCCGCATGCCGCAAAACAATCCGGGCAGCCTGACCGCGCCGCAAATCCAGCAGATCAAGGACTGGATCGCCAACGGCGCGGTTCCGTAAGCGCGATTGACTTCCCGCATCGGGTTGTTATGGTCATTTGGCGGGCCTTTGCCCTGCTGAGTCACGCCGTGCCCTCGACCAAATCCCCGCAGCCGCAGCGCTTTGGCCCGCGGACGACGCTCGCCTTCCTCCTGCTCGTCGTGCTGCTGGAGATCTGGGCCGTGCGGGCGACGGACCCGGATTTCCCCATCGGCGATCCGTTCCACGTCCTCACGGTGCTGCTCGTCGCGCTTTTCATCGGCGCCGCGTTCATCCGCCAGAAGATCGTCCGGATCGCGCTGCTGACGGTGGTCTTTGCGGTGCCGACGCTCGTGCTTGTCGCGGAGTGGCGCCTGGCCTCGCGGGACGTCGACATCGCCAATTCGCGCATCGCGCTCTCCAAGGACGGGCTGCTGCGCTTCACCTACCGTCCGGGCGCGGAAGTGCGGGCGCGTGGCAACGCCTGGAGCATGCGCATTACCGACGACGGGCTCTTTGACGTGCCGCACGCCGTGCCCAAACCGCCTGGCGTGGTGCGCATCGTGCTGCTGGGCGATTCCGTGCCCAATGAAGGTTCGCTGCCGTTTGCCCAACGTTTTCCACATCTGCTGGAACAGCTCCTGCGGGCCGCCGCGCCGCCGGGCATCAAGCCGGAGGTCGTGAACGTGTCCTGCGAGGGCTACAACTCGATCCAGGAAGAGCGGCTGCTGGAGAAGGTGGGCCTGCGCTACGAGCCCGACCTGGTCCTGTGGACGTACGTGCTCAACGATCCGTTCCTGCAAAATGGCGGCTTTCGCCGCATGGGCAACAGCTTCTTCCTGTTTCAGTTTGCGCCGCTGCTGCTGCTGGCGACCGGCGGGACGTTCTGCGACGGCTTCGCGTACCTGCACACGGACTACGCTTTTGACCTCGTGGTGCGCAACAGCCTGGAGCGGATGCGGCTCATCGCCGAGCGCGATCACCTCCGCGTGCTGTTTGCGACGCTGCCCATCGTGGAGCGTTTTGACAACCCGGTCTGCATGGGGCTGTACGATCGCGCGATTGCCGCGGCCAAGGACCAGGGGTTCACGACGACGCGCGTTGTCGACTCCTTCCGCGGCGAGGACTTCCACAAGTACCAGAAGCCCGGTGAAGAGCTTGACGTGACGCACCCAAACGCGGCCGGGCACCAGCGGATGGCGGAGCACCTCGCAAAGGCCGCAGCGCCGCTTTTGTGGCCGGGAAAATAGCGCCTACGGGAGCAGGCGGCGCATCCGCAGCAGCCAGGCAAAGCGCAGCGCCAGGGACACCGCCACCACACCCAGCGCCAGCGACAGGCCCCACCACAGCCACGCCGGATCGCCGTGCCGGACAAACACTTGCCAATAACCCAGCGGCAGCCCAAGAAGGCTGAAGCCGAGCAGGTTGAAAAGCACCGGCACGCGCGTGTCGTCCAGCCCGCGCAGGACGCCAAAACCGATGGCCTGTGCGCCATCTGCCAACTGGAACGCCGCCGCGATGCCGAGGAAATGGCAGGTGACAGCGAGCACGAGCGGATCGCCGTGCGGCAAGTACAGCTGCGCCATCGGCGTGCGCAGGAGCAGCATGACGCAGCCCGACAGCGCGGAATACGCGACGCCGACGCGCAGCGCCGTCCAGCCGGCGAGACCGATGCCCGGGCCATCGCGGCGACCGACCGCGTACCCGACGCGCATGGCCGCCGCGGTCGAGACGGCGAACGGCACCTGGAACGCCAGCGAGGCGATGTTCAGCGCCACCTCATGCGCCGCCAGCGTTTCCGGCCCCAGCAGGCCCATCCAGAACGTGACGAGCGCGAAGCCGGACGCCTCGAGACCATACTGCAGCGCCAACGGCAGCCCGGAACGGAGGACCGTGTGCAGCAGCGGCCACTCCGGCCAGGCGAACGGCGAACGGAACGGCGCGAGCGACTTGCTGTAGCGCACGCCGAGCCACAGGAGCGCCACCATGAGCACGCGGCCGAGCACCGACGCCAGCGCGATGCCGCGGATCCCCATGGGCGGCAGCCCCAAGCCGCCCAGCCCGAGCCACAGGCAGAGCGCGGCGTGAACGACGTTGGAGAGCACGGCGGCGCGCATCACGATGGCGGGCTGGCCGATCGCCGACAGGAACGAGCGCGACGCGGCGAACCACATGGCCGGCAGGATGCCGATGGCGGACCAGTCGAGGAGCACCTCAACGTCATCCATCAGCCGCGGATCCTGGCCCATCCAGCGCAGCCCATGGCCGGAAAGCCCGATGAGCGCCATGAGAGGAAGCGCGCCAAGCGTCGCGGTCCAGAGGCCCTGATAGAAGAGCCGCCCGGCGCGCTGCGGGTCATCCTCGCCGACGGCGCGCGCGACGTGCGGATCCAGCCCCGCCATCAGGCCAAACGCCATGATGAGCACCAGCGAAAACGCCGTCGCGCCCAAGCCCTGCGCCGCCAATTGCCGCACGCCAAGCTGGCCGGCCACCATCGTGCCGACCACGCCCATCGCCATCTGCGCGAGCTGGGCCACGACGAGCGGCGCCGCCAGCGTCAGCAGGCTGGTCATTTCTTGTCGTCGTGCTGAGATGGCCAACACCTACCGCCGCAGGAACGTCGGTACCGGCGCGTGGCGCTCCGTGGCGCCTTTCTTGCGCAGGTTCAGCGTCAGGCCAGCCGGATTGTAGACGAGCAGGTTGTGCGTCGTCGGCGTGGTAATCAGGAACTGCGCGCGGGTCACCGTCAGGAAGCGCGCGACCTCGTCGATGCGCTCGACGGACAAGTGGGCAAAAGGCTCATCGAGGATGAAGAAGCCCGCCGCCGATTCGCCTTCCTGCATCGTCAGCGCCATCAGCAGGATCAGCGACGCGACGACGGACTGGCCGCCGGAGAGCTTGGGATCGTCCACCGCCACCGGCTTCTTGCCGTCAAAGCCGATGCGTACTTCCAGCCCGGCTTTGCCGATCATGTCGTCGTTGTCGTCCTTCAGGAACTCCGCGCCGGGGATCTTCACCTGCACTTCCACGCGGCAAAGCTCGCCCAAACGCGTCACGTTCTGGCGGTAGCGGCGAATCGTCTCCTGCACCACGCGCTTGTACGCCTGCCGCGCCAGCTTCAGTTCGTCTGCGCCCGCCGCCAGCTCGCGCCGCTGCGAAGTCAGGGACCGCTCGTGCTCCTGCAACTCAGACGCCGCGCGCTCCCACACTTGCAGGGCGCGCGCATCGCGGTTGCCCTCAAAGCGCTGGACACGCTCGCGCAGCAGGTTGAGCCGCTCGATGAGAGAAATCTCCGACTCCAGCAGCTCCAGCGCCGCTTCCGTCTGCATTTCCGGGCGAACTTGCAGGCGCAGTTCCTCGAACTCCAGCTGCAGCCGCGCGTGTTTCGCTGTCACCGAGCCGACGGTCGTCCGCGCGCGGTCGCGCTCCAACAGCGCCTCCCGATTGCGGTATTCCAGCAGCGCGACGCGTTGCTGCTTGTCCAGCACCAGCGCGTTGTCAGCGTCCACCGCGCCGAGCATCGCCACAAGCCGCTCCGAACTCGCGCGGCGCTCCGCCGTCAGCGTCTCGATGCGCGCGTGCAGCAGCGCCGGATCGCCGATCTTCAGGATCAGCCGATCGGCAACGCGCGCCTGCACAAGCTGCTCGTCGATCGCCGCGATCCGCCGGGACGTGGGCGCAATCGAGGCTTCCAGGCTCTCCCGCAACTGCCGCAGCTTGCCGAGCTCGGACTCAACCTGCGCCTTGCGATGGCCGCCCGCGGACGTGCCGCAGTACAGATCGCTCGTGCCGACGAAAATGCCGCCGCGTGTGTCCTGCCGATAGCCGTCGGGCGTGATGCTTGTCTGGCGGCCGAGCTTGTGGCCCTCCTCCACCGAGTTGACGAGCTGGACGCTGGCCAGCATCTGCACGATGTACTCCGGCAGCCGCGCGTCCGTCAGCGTGACAACCGACAGCGCCGAACCCGCGCGGACGGGATGGCGCTTGGCCGGCTCCCACGCCGCGATGTAGTTGCGGTACTTGAGCTTCTGGCCCACCTTGCGGCCGGCGAGCTCATGCTGGCCATCAACGAGCACGGTGAAACGCGCGGAGCCGAGAATCGACTCGACCGCGACCTGCCAATGCGGCTCCTGAATCTCCAGGCAATCCGCCACGAGCGTGCCGGTGATGCCTTCACGGCTCAGCTCGCGCAACACCTGCTGGGAATTCTCCGGCGGATTGCGGCGCGACTGCCCCGTATCCAGGGTCGACAGCTCCGCGCGCAGGCGGCTGATCTGCTCGATCACCTCGCCCAGTTGCCGCCGCGTACTCGCTTCCGACGCCACGTGCTTCTCGCGCTCCTGCTTGAGCACCTCGATCGCCGCCAAATCCGCGGACTGGCTCGGACCCAGCTCCGCCAGCTCCGCCTCGTAGCGCTTCAGGTCGCGGTGCTCGCCGTCCAGCCGCTCCTTCTCTTTCATCAGCGTCTGGTAGTCTGCGCGCGTCTGCTCAATGCGCTTCTTGATCGTCTCGGAGTCCTGCTGCAGCGTCTCCGCTTCGCCGGTAAACCCGTGCAGCGTCGCTTCCGCGGCCTTGAGCAACGCCTCGGCGCGCTCCAGCTCGCGGGTCAGATCAGCCTGCTCGCGCAGCACCGCCTTCAGGCGCGCGGCCGGCAGGCGGACATCCCGCAGCTCCTTTTCCTGCTCCACCAACGACTGGTATTCGCGGAACTGCTCGGCATCGCGCCGCAGCACGTCAACGTGAAGCGCCATCGTCTTCAGCCGATTGTCAAACTGCTCCAGCTCGCGTTCGCCCGCCAGATACGTCCCGCGCGCGTCCGAATAGCGGTCCAGCACCTGCTTGTCGCCCTGCAGCTCCAGCACGTACTCCAGCAGCTGCTCGGGCGTGCGCTGCGCCAGCTTGTGCGTTTCACCCTGCTCCAGCGCGAGGATCTTCAGCAGCGTCCGCGGCGTTCCCGCCTCTTCCAGCGCGCGCGAATACTCTTCCGGGCCCATGCCGTGCGGCGCGGCGCGCAGCTGCTCAATCGACGCGTCGCCCGACAGGATGTGATAGCGGCGCTGCCACTGCCCCTGCTTGCGCTCCAGGATGCACGCCAGCGTCACGTCTTCATCGTACAAGCCACGGCTGGAAAACGGCCGACGTCCCGTTCCGCGCTTCAGCGGATTGCTGACCACCGCTTTCACGATCGCCACGCCGGTATCATCGCGCAGGTACTGCGGCATCTTGCGCGCCGTCGAGAGCTTGCGGGCGTTCAGCAACACGCGCAGGGCGTCGAGCAGCGTCGTCTTGCCAGAGCCATTGGGCCCGGCGATGAGCACGACCTGTTCGTCAACCGGGAGGCGGATGTGCCCCCAGAAGTCCCAGTTCATCAATTCGAGCCATTTGAACGTGAACATGCTGGCTCAATCCTCGTCTTCGCCCAATTCGTCGCCGTCGTCTGAATCGGCCGCTTCCGGCATGTCCGCGCCGCCGCGCTCCAGCACGTCCCACAGCACGGAATCGCGCAGCTTCTGCGCCATCTGCACGCCGTCGATCAGCAGGTCCAGCACCGGACCTTCCGTGATGTTGCCGCGGCGATCCTCGCGGATAAAACCCGACGTCTTGAGTTGGCCCACGTAGCGGGAAAACGCCGTCTTGCCGAACTTGCGGCCGAACTCCGCGTAGAGCGCGTCGCGCGGCAGGGACAGCGGGCCATTTTCCGTCGGCGCGTCGGGATCCACCGGCATGTCCGGATTCTGGCGCTTGAGCGCGGCTTCCGTCGACGCAATCCGCTTGGGCAGCACGAGCTTGGCCCACAGGATCACAAGCAGCGCCACCGCGCCGCGTGGCACGCGCGCGTTGGTCGCCCAGTCCAGCCGGATGTCCGCTTCGATGTCGCGGCGCAGGCGCACGGCAAAGTAGTCCGAGGTGAACGACTCCACGAGCTCCAGCCCCACGCCGTCCAGGCGCCGACTGACGATCGCGCGCAGTTCGTCGTCGATGAGCAGGTCACGGCAGGCGCGCTTCGCCACCCAGCGGTCGATCAGCAGTTGCCCGCAGATCTCCCGTGCCCGATTCTCGCGTTCTGCATCGTGTTTGTCTGCCGGGCCAACCGGCAAAGTGTCGAGTTCCATCGTTGTTCCGGGTCGCTGCCGCTGATGCGGGCGCGGTGAATAGCACAACGAACGGCCAGATCACAGGCCAGCCGCCGGGAGATCCGTCATTTCAGGCACGTCAGCTTGGCCAGACCGTGAGCATCGCTTCGACCTCGCCCAAGGCTGCCCGCAACTCCGCGTCCAGCATGGCTTCTGCGCCGGCCAATTGCTGCCGCACTGCGGCTTCGCTCGCTTCCGCCGCCGCGAGCCGCGCTTCCAGCGATCGCAACCCGCGCCCCAGGTGGTCCAACTCCGCGCGCAACGCGATTTCCACCGTATCATCGTGCGGTTGCGTTACCTTGGTCTCAACGTAGACGACTTCAGGCGGCTTGGGCGGCGCGGCTTCGTGCGACAGCGCCTTCTTGGCGCCGGCGATCGTGAAGCCCTCGTCGTACAGCAGCGTGCGGATGCGCGCGAGCCGAGCCAGCGCCGGACGCCCAAACAACAGCCGCCCCGTGCTCGACCGTTCAGGCCGAACCTGGGCAAACTGCTGTTGCCAGAAGCGCACGACGTGCGGCTCCACGCCGAGCATGTCCGCCACTTCGCCAATGCGGAAGAAGTGCTTGTCCGGGGCTTTGCGACCTTCCGGCAGAACGATCGGCATTTCCTGGGCCATGAGAACCTCCGAGCCTGAGGGTAGCTCGAATCCCATCCGCCGCACAACCGCGCGGCGCTGCCGATGCTGAATGGCAAAAAGACGTCAGGCCAGCGGTCTCACGGGGAGACGGCCGGCCTGACGCCAATCGAGCAGCCGAACTTACTTGTTCAGCGTCGTCTTCAGAACCTGCGACGGCTTGAACGTCAGCACCTTGCGGGCCGAGATTTCAATCGGCTTCTTGGTCTGCGGATTGCGGCCCATGCGGGCTTTCTTCTCGCGAACGACGAAGTTGCCAAAACCCGAGATCTTCACTTTCTCGGACTTCGCCAGCGTGTCCTTGAGGGTCTCGAACACGATCTCGACCAATTCGGCCGCTTCGCGCTTGGAGTAGCCGCCCAGTTTGTCGTACACGGTCTCGATGATGTCTGCCTTGGTCATGGCTAAAATCCTCAGTAGCTACAGGTTGATCCCGTCAGGCGGTCCACTACCGCCCAGCGAGTTTGACCCGGTGCCGCCTTTCGCTACGACGCGTCGGTCGTAGTCGTCGGTGCAGCAGGGGGCCGATCGCAGGGTTAGGGGCGATCAAGATACCAGACGGCGCCCGGGCACTTGCCCAAGCCGCCATCAGGAAACCGGAAACAGTCGTACCCGAAGAACACGTTCTGTACCCACACTTTTCTGACTCGCGCGCTGCCCGCCGTTAGCGAACCCTGCGCCCCACACGCGGCGAACCGGGCGTTGCACCTGGTTCACCAGACGCAGTCGCGATCAAGCCGGCGCGCCGAGCGCCCGAACACGCTCGAAGACCGCCTTGAAGGCGTCCATGTCGTTCAGTGCCAGTTCAGCGAGCGCCTTGCGATCGATGCCGACGCCGGACTTGGTCAGCCAGCCAGCAAACACCGAGTAGCGCGTACCGAGCAGACGAACCGCCGCATTGATGCGAACGATCCACAGCGCGCGATACTCACGCTTCTTGCGCTTGCGCTCCTTGAAAGCCAGCTTCAGGCCGCGATAGACCTGTTCGCGAGCCGTACGGAACAAACGCGAACGCGCGCCCCGCATGCCCTTGGCCATTTTCAAGACTTTGTTGTGACGACGGCGGCCTTTAAAGCCTCTTTTGACGCGTGGCATCTCACATTCTCCTGACTAATGAGCCGAACCGGCTCCTGCCTATCTGACTAGATTGTCTATCTGGCTGCACTGCTGTCTGACTGCTCTCGCTGCCTGGCTCGACTTGTCTCACCATTCGTTCGGTTACCCAACCTGCTAGGTCGGGCTCGAAGTCTGCGCATCGTAGCCCAATCGACCAACCGTGTCAGCCAAATATTCTCGGCTGTTGCGTTATTTCACAGCGCCCATGCAGGTTTTTGCACAGTCGCCGCGGTCAGTACTGCCCGCGGGCAGACTACGCGTACGGAATCTGGCGATGGATTGAGCGCTGCAGACCAGCCGGAACGACGCCGGGGGCGCGCAGCTGACGCTTGCGCTTGGTCGTGCGATTCGACAGCAGGTGCCGCTTGTTGGCCTTGCCGCACTTGATGCGGCCGTTGCCGACGATGCGAAAGCGCTTGGCTGCGCAGCGGCGGGTCTTGATCTTGGGCATTGCCGTCTCCATTCGCGGGCGACGACCGTCTCCGGTCGTGTGATTCCAGACGCGCCAGTTGTCCGCAAACCGGCGCGCGTTCAGGTCTGTGACCCGTCTTAACCGTTTCCGCCTGACGACGGACCGCGGTCTGTGGGGCTTGGCACGCGGGTTTGCGAGCCGCGCGTTTGAACCGCCGGTTGGTGGGGCTGATGCGCTTGCGGCGCCGGGGCCACGGGCTGTGCCGCAACCGGCGTCGCCGACGGAGCCGTCGCTTCCTGCGCAGGCTTGGCCGCACCGCCCGTCCGCTTCGGGTTCAGCATCATGGACATGTTGCGACCCTCGACTTTGGGCGTGACGTCGAGCGCGGAGCAATCCGCAAGCAACGCCGCAACTTCCATCAGGCGCTCGCGCTGCGTGTTGGCGTACGCCATTTCACGACCGCGGAACATGACCGTCACCTTGACGCGGTTGCCTTCCGAGAGGAAGCGCCGCGCCTGGTTCATCTTGGTTTCGTAGTCGTGATGGTCGGTCTTGGGCCGAAGCTTGACCTCTTTCACTTCCACGTGGGTCGCCGAGCGCTTGGCATCGGCGGTCCGCTTCTTCTGCAAGTACTTGAACTTGCCGTAGTCCATCAGGCGGCACACTGGCGGACGCGCGGCCGCAGCCACTTCCACCAGGTCCACGTTCAACTCGGTCGCCATCCGCATCGCTTCATCGATGCCGACAACGCCCAGCTGTTCGCCTTCCACACCGACGAGGCGCACTTCTGGCACGCGAATGCGATGATTGACGCGCGGCTCGCGATCCCGGGAGTCGCGATCACCGCCGCGACCACCGGGGCCACCTGGGCCGCTGGGACCACTTGGGGCGCCAGGACCAGCAGGACCGCGCGACGGATCGCCGGCAGGAGCTCCCGGAGGAGCGCCGCGCGAGGGATCTGGTGCCGAGCTGTACGGACCTGCCATGTGTGCCTTTGGAAGCTGCTGCCAACTCATCCGGACCGCCCGGTCAGGCTGCCAGTGACACGAAGGCAGTTCGCTCGAACGAACTGACTGATGAACCAAACCGATTGATTTTTCCGCACTTGCGGTCCAATCAACCATTCCCCGGTAGGCACGAGCGGATTTGAACCGCTGACCCCCACGATGTCAACGTGGTGCTCTAACCAGCTGAGCTACGCGCCTGTCGCCGAACGGGTTAACCCGTCGGTTGGGGAGGCGAAGTGTAGGGCTTCGGCTCCATGCTGTCAACGACTTCTCCTCGGACAAGTGATCGGAATTGCAACAACCGGCGCGACCGTCGCGCGGCTACTGCTTCGCAACGTGCTCTGGCGGGAACTTTTTGGCGGCCGCTTCCAGGTGCGCAACGAGCATATCCGTCGTGATCGCCTCCGGCAGCAAATCCCGGGTACCGTCCGGCAAGTACAGGACGTAAATCGGAATGCCGGTGCGGCCCAGGGCGTTCGCCTCGTCCCACAGCGCGTCGTCGTTGTTGGTCAGGTCGGCCTTCATCGGCAGGATCCCTGACGTCCGCAGCCGATCGCGCACGATTTGCGTATCGACGAAGAGCTTGTCGTTCGTCTTGCAGTTGGCGCACCACTCGGCGGTGAAATCGGCGAAGATCGGTCGACCGCGCTTGTTCTCGACGCCGATCTGCGCCAAATCAAAGGCGGTCCACGGAATGTGCCCGTCCGCCGCTTTGGCCCCTGCCTGCCCGCTGCCCGCGCCATGTGCCGGCGCGATCGCCCGCGTGGCTTGCTCCAGCGACAGCGTCTGCGTCCCGGCCGCCACGACAAGCCCAAGCGCAACCACGCGCACGAATGCCCGCCGCGCGTTGCCGTAGATGACGCCGCCAAAATGGTGCGTACCCCAGAGCGCGATCGCCAGGACGAGCAGAAACGCCAGGAAGTCGCGCGCGGAATCCGCCGTAACCTGCGCCTGCAGCGTGCCAAACAGCCACACCGCCGCGGCCAGCAGCGTAAAGCCCATCAGCGACTTGAAGGTTTCCATCCACTGGCCGGGACGCGGCAGCGCCTTGGCAAGGCTCGGCACGAAGCTGACGAGGAGGAACGGGCTGGCGAGGCCAAAGCCGATCGCCAGGAACATCGCCAGTGTTTGCCACCAGATCGCGCCCGCGCCGAGGGCAAAAGCCGCCGCTGTGCCGAGGAATGGCGCCGAGCACGGCGTGGACATGACGGCCGCAAAGATGCCGTTGAAGTAGGACGCCGTGTAGCCCTGGTGATGATGGCCGTGCACGGAGATGTTGAACTCAAACACGCCAAGCGCGTTGAGACCAAAGGCGAAAATCAGCGCGATCATCGTCGCCACGAACGGCGGGTGCTGGAACTGCATGCCCCAGCCGACCCGCTCACCGGAGGCGCGCAGCACAATCACCGCGATCGCCAGCACCAGAAACGCGGTCAGGATGCCCGCGGCATAGGCCACGCCGTGCATTTTCCGCGCGCGCGCGTCGTTGGAGCCGTGTTCCAGCACGTGGAACAGCTTCATCGTCAGCACCGGCAACACGCAGGGCATCACGTTCAGAATGAGGCCGCCCAGAAGGCCGATGCCGATGTATTCAAGAAGACTAGCCATTTCCCTACTGTCTCGGTGCCTGTCCGTGGCCTGAAGTGGGAGCCGCCGGGCGATGGTTGGGGTTCACGCCGTCCGCGCGCGGCGCAGGAACGACAGTGTACCGACACCGCACGCAGCAGCAACACCTTGGGGCCGCAACGCGCCGTCTGCCCGCCGCATTCCCGCGCTGCGGCGTCTTGTGTATGCTCGCGGGCCTCGGAGGTAGCAAGTGGCAGACGACGGCAAGTTGCGGCGCAAGAAGAAACGAGGGCGTGGACCGCGATCCGCGCTGCGCGACGAGATCCTCAACCTGCCCAACATGCTGACGATCGGCCGCGTGCTCTGTATTCCGCTGGTGATCTGGTGCATGGCGGCCAGCGACGATCTGCTCTCCGGTCCCGGTCCGGCGCGGCGGATGGCGTTCTGGGCAACGGCCCTCTTCTCGGCGGCTTCGGTTACGGATTTCCTCGACGGCTGGCTCGCACGCAACCTCGACATGCAGTCCTCGTTCGGCCGTTTTCTCGACCCGCTGGCGGACAAACTGCTGGTGATGGCCTGCCTGATTGAGCTCGTGGCGCTCGATCGGACGCCGGATTGGCTCGTGGTCCTGCTGTTGTCGCGTGAGGTGGCGATTACCGGTTTGCGCGCGCTCGCCGCCGAGGAAGGGTTTGTCCTGCCGTCCGATCGCTTTGGCAAATGGAAGACCGCGTTGCAGATGTGCGGCCTGATCGGCCTGCTCGTCCACTTCCCCGCCTACACCGACTTCGTCTTCTTCGCCGGCGTCGTCGACTACCACCGCGTCGGCATGGTCCTCCTCCTCATCAGCATGGTATTTTCCCTCATCAGCGCCATTGGTTACATGGCATCGTTCATCCGCACGACGTTCCAGGTCCACGCCGCCAAGGCCCGCTCCGCCAGTTGACAGGCGTGTAGCATTTGCGGTTCTTCACGTGATTTCAGTGGACGGCCGAGCGTCCGGCGCTATCTTGTGCTTAGCGGGAGAGTTGACTGCCGCACCAGGACGAATGCGTGCTTAACCAGCGTTTTATCCGGATTTTCAAGCACTTGACGGTGGCCGGCAGCGCTTTGACGCTGGCGACGTGCGCCTCGACGTTGCCGCAAGTCCAGGCCGAATCGCTGCCGGAGGACGCCTCGCAGACCGCGTCGGCGCCGTCGGGCAAGTGGCTCTCGTTGGGCGAACTGGCGGCCCGCGCGTCGCGCGAGTGGCCAACGGAAGCCAATGAAACGGAAGGCGATCTGCGCGTGGCAGAGTCGAGTCACCGCGAGGATCGCAAGGCCCTGGATGAGGGTCTCCATCCGCTGATCATGCCGCTGGGCGAACAGCCGTATCCGCGGCTGGCGAGCCATGCCAAGGGCTCAATATCCGTGGGCACCGTGACGAGCGGCTTCCTCGTGCAGGCCGCTGAGATTCCGATCGAGGGCGCGCACCACCGCGTGCTCGTCAAGGTCAGCGATCGCCAGACCCGGTTCACGACCGACGAGATGCGCGATCTGCTGATGTGCGCAGCGAAATCCGTCGACCACGAGGTGCGTGGGCAGAAGCTCGGCATCGGCAATTTGTCCCGTCAGGGCGGTGGCCCGCTGCCGTGGTCGGTCTCGCACCACAACGGTCGCGATGGCGACCTGGCGTTCTTCGCCCGCACGCCGACGGGCGCGGTCGCGGTACCGGAGCACCTGTACCACTTTGGCCGCGACCTGCAGGCGGCCGATTCGCCGTCCCCGATGCATTTCGACACGCAGGCGAACTGGTACCTCGTGAAGGCGCTGCTGACCTGCCCAAATCGCCCGGACATCCAGCACCTTTTTGTCGCGTCGTGGCTGCGCGACGCGATCCTCCGCTATGCCCATGACAAAAAGGAGCCCAAGGAGTTGATCGCGCAGGCGGCCAACATCCTCGCGCAACCGCACGGCGCGTTGCCGCATGACGATCACCTGCACATCCGCATCGGCTGCACGGGCGATGACATGACGGAAGGCTGCATCGACGCCTCGCGCGCGCCGGTGGACGCGGTCGGTCGCACGCCCGGTGTGCAGGCGCGCTTGGGCGCGATTCGTCAGGCGCTGCGTTCGGCGCGGGCGGAAGTGCGGGCGGGTGCGGTGCGCTTGCTGACGCTGTACCGCGACGATGCCTCGATCGCGGGCATCGAGAAGGCGCTCGGCGACGTGGACGCGACGGTGCGAAAGGCCGCGGCGGATGCGCTGGCGCAATGGAAGCCGGCGGGTGCGGTGGCGGCGCTGAATGCCGGCCTGGACGGCGAAGTGGATGCGGCGGTCGCGATGGCGGAGATGCGCGCGCTTGTGGCGCTGGACGCGATTCCTGAGATGGTTGCGCGACTGCAGGACTTTCGCGTGCTGGAGTCCGATCGCTTTGACACGCCAACGGTCGTCGTGCGCAAGACATCTTCGGAATTATTGGCAGATTGCGGTTCATTTGCGGTTGCCCGCGCCGTGCTGCCGCTGCTGACCGACGATCGCATGGATGTGCGGGACACGGCGCGCGAGACGCTTGGTCGGATCGCCAACCGGACGACGGCGGATTTGCTGGCTGAGCCGGGCTTGCTGACGGGCATGGGCATCGAGTCGATGGCGGACATGGGCGCCGACAACATCGGCCGCGATCTGGAGCGCGTTGTGTGGGCGCACTTCCTGGAGATGCTGCCCGAGGACGCCAGCCGCGACGCTGTGGCGCTGACGGGTCTGGCGCGGCGCGGCATCCGCGTGGGCAGTTTGGATCGCGGCGCGCTGCCGGACCTTGTGCGCGCCCTGCTCTTGCCGGCGCCGTATCGCGACAATGCGTCGCGCTGGATTGAGCGGATCGCCCAGCAGAAGCCGGTCATCGGCCGCGGTGCACGCGCCAATCCTGCGCAGTTCTGGCCCGCATGGCTCGTGGCCAAGCATCTCGTGTCGCCAACCGCCGTCGCTGGCGTGGCGCCCGCGGGTGGCTCGGGCATTTCCGCGGACAACGACTAGTCCTTCGTCACCCCGGACCGCCATGCCCATTTCCACCGAATTGCCGGATCTTTATCGCGATCACATCGCCGACCTGACCGCCGCGTACGGCGCGGCGCTCCATGCGACGGGTTGGGACGCGGTGGTCATTCACTCCGGCAGCGCGCTCAAGCGTTCACAGTTTGACGACCAGTACTGGCCGCTGCGCCCCGTGCCGCATTTTCAGCATTGGCTGCCGCTGGCTGAGGCCGATTGCGCGCTCGTCATCGTCGCCGGTCAGCGCCCCGTGCTGCATCGGTTGACCGCGACGAGCTTCTGGGAAGGGCCGACGCCGCTCGACGCGCCGCACGTGTGGCCGCACTTTGACGTGCGCGGCCTGCTCCGCGCGGAAGATGTGGCGGATACGCTGCCGACCGGCAAGGTTGCGTTCATCGGCGAGGATCGCGCGCGCGCGGCGTCGTGGCACCTGGCCGAGGCGGCGCTCAACCCGTCGGAACTGCTGCGGCAACTGGATGCGCTGCGGGTGCACAAGTCGCCGTATGAGATCGCGTGCCTCGCTGCCGCCAATCGCCGCGCTGCGACGGGCCACATTGCGCTCCGCGATGCCTTTCGCACGAGCGACGCCAGCGAGCTTGAGTTGCACCTCGCCTATCTCCGCGCGACGGCGCAGGACGATCCGGAGACGCCGTACAAGAACATCATCGCGCTGGGGCAGAACGCCGCGACGCTGCACCACATCGCGTACGGTCGCACGGTCACGGGCGCGGGCTCGCTGCTTGTGGATGCGGGTGCGTCGTCGTTTGGCTACGCCTCGGACATCACCCGCACGTGGGTGCGGGGCACGGGCGCGGCTTCTGACGCGTTTCGCCAGCTCGTGGACGGCGTCGAGGCGCTGCAGTTGCGGCTCTGCGCCGACGTGCGCGTGGGCATGCCGTACGAGGACCTGCACGAGCGCGCGCACCAGCACGTGACCGCCCTGCTCTGCGACCTGCGCCTGCTGCGCTGTTCGCCCGACGAAGCCGTGGCCCACAAATTCAGCCGCACATTTTTGCCCCATGGCCTCGGCCATTCGCTGGGTCTGCAGTGCCACGACGTCGGCTGCGCGCTTGTGCCGCCCAAGGCGGACAATCCGTGGTTGCGCAATACGTCCGTGATCGCCGCACAGCAGGTCTTCACGATCGAACCGGGCGTCTATTTCATTGAGGCGCTGCTGGAACCGCTGCGGCGAGGCGCGCAAGCGGCGCTGCTGGACTGGTCGCTGATCGACGCCCTGACGCCGTTTGGCGGGGTGCGCATCGAGGACGATCTGCAGGTGCTGGAAAGTGGCGTGCGCAACCTGACGCGGGAAGTGCTTGTCGGCTGAGCGATTTGGCGGTAGTCCTGTGACGGGAGGCGACGATGGCCCAGGACCTGCAGGACAAGCCCAAGCAACGGCCCGACACCCAGCCAGCTGGGGCGCAAAAGGCGCGCGGCAACGGCCAACAGCAAGCGGACGCGCGGCCAGCGGACGGACTGGACCCAGCGCTGCCGACGCGGGTTGTCGACGACGGCGAGACGCTGTGGGATATCTCGGAAGCGGTGTACGGCGACGGCCATTACTGGATTGAGCTGTGGAACGCCAACCGCGCGCGTGTGCCCAACGCCCATCAACTGCGGCCGGGAACGGTGCTGGTGCTGCCGCCGCTGCGCGACAAACCGCCGCAAACGCAGGTGCCGCCGCCGACTGAGCCGCGAGCGGCCCCTCCCGCGCATGCAAGAACGCACACCGTGCAGGCAGGCGAGACGCTGATCGCGATCGCCCAGGCCAAACTCGGCCAAGGGTCGCGCTGGAGCGACATCTGGGATCTGAACCGCGCCGCGGTGCCCAATCCGAATCAAGTCCGCCGCGGTCAGGTCCTTGTGCTGCCGGAGGCGCACGCGCAGCCGGCCAAGCCCGCCGCGGGCGAGACGCCCCAGCCTGCGCCGACGCGCGCGCCGCCGGCGACGCCGGGTCAGCCCGCCAACGTGCCGCCGCCGATGCCACAGGATCGCAAGAAGGCCGTCGGCAAGACGCCGGCGGAGCGGATGGCGGCGGGGTTGTACAACGACAAAGGGCCGTTGATCGCCAGCGAGGCCGCGCGCATCGCGATTGAACCCGGCGTGGCGGCGGCGTGCATGATGACGGAGACGGGCGGGCGGCGGCAGAAGAGCGGTCAGATGACAATTCGTTTTGAGCCTGCGGTCTTCCACCGCTACACGCGGCAGACCGTGGCCGACACGCACGCCAATCAGGCGGCGGAATGGCTGGCTTTTGACGCGGCCAAGGCCATCGACGAGAGCGCCGCGTACGACAGCATCAGCATGGGGACCGCGCAGGTCATGGGCTTCAACGCCGGGCGCTTGGGCTACGCGGATGGCAAGACGATGTTCGCCGCTTTGTCGGCGTCAGAGGACGCCCAGGCCATCGGCTTCTTTGAATTCATCCGCACGTCCAAGGCGTTGCATCAGGCGGCGCAGGGCAAAGATTGGCCGAATTTCGCGCGGCTGTACAACGGCCCGGCGTATGCCAAGAACGCGTACGACGTGAAAATGGCGACGTACTACGCGGCATGGCAGCGCGTGACCACCGGACTGGACGCCTGATTGCCGCTTTGCCGCAGGCTGGCTACGCTTGGACCCTCCGGCGCCGAGGCGCGCCGCCAAGGCACCATGCGCGGCTGGCTGATCTTCTCCATCGTTCTGACCGCTTGCGCCAGCAGCCCACCCGCTGGTGGCAGCGGCGACGCGGCGACGATCGCAGTCGACACGTGGACGATTGATGGCGAGGACGGCGCGGGCGGCGTAGACGAGGCGACCATCGCGACTTGCCAGATCGGCGCGGCGTGCGCAAAGAACAGCGACTTTGGTACCTGCACGGGGACCGTCACGGCCTGCAAGAACGGCGCGCCGAGCTGCAGCGCAGCCACACCGACCGCGGAGTCCTGCAACGGCGTGGACGATGACTGCAACGGCGTGACAGACGACAACCTGTGCGAGGACGGCGATCCGTGCACCGTCGGCTACTGCAAGATCGGCCAATGTGCGCAGAAAGACCTGTGCGACGACGGCGACGCGTGCACCGCCGACAGTTGCAGCGCCGCGAAGTGCAGCCACACGCCCGGACCGCTCGGCTGCTCGATCGGCGGCGCGTGCGTCGGCGCCGGCAGCAAGGATCCGCAGAATTCGTGCAGGGTGTGCAATCCGCTCCAGTCCAAGACCGACTACGTCAGCCAAAAAGGTCTCGCGTGCGACGACGGCGACGCCTGCACGACCGGCGACGTCTGCACCGACGGCACATGCCACGGCGCCGCTGTAGACTGCAGCAACGAGAGCAGCGCGTGCGGGATCGCCACCTGCGTCGGCGGCAAGTGCGTTACCGCGGGAACCGCTGGCGTGTGCCAACCCGGCGCCATCGCCGCATGCACCGAGCCGTGCGAGGAAAACGTCTGCGGCAAGGACTGCCAGTGGCAGGGTTGCGCGCTCAAGACCGGCGCGACGTGCGCATGGAAGAGCGGCACCAACCATCAGTGCTGTGCGCCGGGAAGCTGGCAATTCTGCTCCAAAACAACCTGCAACTGGTATGCATGCCAGGCAGATTCGCAAAGTGGGTGTCCATGAAACCGCGGCAGATCATCGCGGCGCTTTTGGCGCTGGCCACTCTCACGACGCTCTTTTGGGGCGTGCCGGTCCTCATGCGCCGCGCCCACGCTGAGGAGGCGATTCTCAACCTGGCGCGGCTGACGCGGATTTCCGACGTCTACTACGTGAAGCCGAAGCTCGGCGCGAACGGCGAGCGGATGGTGTGCCAGTTCCCGGTGGGTGAAATCCGCAGCACGCTGGCCAAGAGTTGCTGCGATCCGAGCGTGAACGACGGCCACGGCCGCTGCGATCCGGCCAAGATCGAGTGGAACCGCTCGCTGTGGAAGACCTTGAAATTCAAAATGGATGAGCCGCACTGGTTCGTCTATGAAATCAAGGCGGGCGGGACATTGGCCGACGCGACACTGGAAGTCTCCGCGTATGGCGACGCCGATTGCGACGGGCACTATTCCACGTTTCGCTTCACGCACCACGGCGATTCGGGCGCGCGGCTGGACAATTGCGTGCTGAACAACCAACCGGAATTCGTCGCGATTGACCCGCAGGAGTGACGCTCCCGCGCCATCCAGACGCGCGAGCGAGCTGATCCGCGCGCCCATCGCAGTTCTTCACAGCCCCGAAACACGAACCGGTGATTCCCGGCGATAGGCTCATTTCCGCGACTGCGCAACAGGCGCGGGCGGAGCCTTTCATGCACGTTTTTTTGCCGGCCTTGCGGCGCCCCGTCGACAAGACCGCGCTGGCCAAGCCGCGAGCGGAACCCGATAGCCCAGCCTTCTACGATGCGTACTGGCAGGCCGCGCGGAGCGACGTCGATCCGCACGTCGTGCGCAAGGCCGAGGAGCTGCTGCGCTTGGTGCCCGACGGCGTCCGCACCATCGTCGACGTCGGCTGCGGCGATGGCGTGCTGACGACGGCGCTGGCGCAGCGCTATCACGTGCAAGCGGTGGATCGCAGCGAGGCCGCCCTCGCGCGTCTGGCCGTGCGAGCGCCGCATGTTGCCCGGGTGTGCGCGAGCGCCGAGCAGCTCCCGATGGCCGATCAGAGCGCCGATCTCGTCTTCTCCAGCGAGCTGTTGGAGCACTTGCCGGCTGCGACGCGGGAGCGCGCGGTGCGCGAGATGGCGCGCGTCACGCGGCGCTGGGTCTTGGTCTCGGTCCCGAACGAGGAGGTGCTGCGGCGCCGCTTTGCGCGATGCCCGGCATGCGGTCTGGAATTCCACGTCTATGGCCATCTGCAGTCGTTCTCGACAGCGGACCTCGCCGGGCAATTCCCAGGCTTCTCGGTCCGCGCGCGGTTGGAGCATGGCCGCCCTGAACGCCTCACGCATCCGCGTATCGAACAATTCCGCCAGCAGCGCGCCGGTCGCTGGTTCGTCTACCCAGGGCTGCACGTGACGTGCCCTGGCTGTGCGTGCCAGCGCTTCGCGTTGCCGCACGTGGGGGCGGCGCAGTGGGCGCTGTCGGGCGCAGCCGCGGTTGCCGACGGCATCTGGCGCGTGGCCCAGCGCAGGACAGTCCGGCCGTACTGGATGACGTTGCTGCTGGAGCGCGACGATCCGGACGAGCCCCGCATCGGCAACCCGCCCACGGCCAATCGGGTCGCGTCCGACGTCGGCGCGGTCGTGGCAGGCCGCGTCGCCGTTGCAGCGCTGGACTCCGTGAAGTTCTTTGCGCTCGTCCGGCTTCTGGACAAGTCGGCGTACGGAACGCTCGCGTTTGCCCTTGCGCTGCACGTCAGCGCGATGACGCTTGGCACGCTGGCGGTGCCTGACTCGCTTCTGGCGCTTCTGCCGCGCGCGTCGACGGGGCAACAGGCGGCGCTGGCCCGGCAATCGCTCCAGTTGCTGGGTACGCTCGGCGTGCTCGCCGCGCTGGCCGTACTCGCTGCGGGCCACATTCCTGCGCTCCTGCCAGCCGGTCTGCCGGCGCTCCCGAGGCTGTTGCCCTGGCTCGCCCTCGCCATCGCCGCCGACTTGCCGGCGCAGATGCTGCAGGCCTTCCTGCTCGGGATTCGCCAGCACCGTCGCGCCGCCACCCGCGCGTTGGGCCTCGCTGCCGTCGCCAATCTCGCGCTGCTCGTTCCGGTTCTGCTGGGCGCGCCGTTGTGGCAAGTCGCAGCTTGTTTTGCCCTCGCGTCGATCGTGCGCCTGTTGGTCACTGTCGGAACGGTGTTCCGCGCTTTTCCGGATGCGGCACCTGAGCCGTTTGCCGGCGGCCTGCGCGCACAACTGGAGATGGCGATTCCGCTTTCCCTGACCGGCCTGACCGCGACGTTGAACCGGCAACTCACGACATGGACTGCGGGCTTTCTGCTCCCGGCCGCGCTTTTCGCCGATTTTGCTGTTGGTGCGCAGGAACTGCCGCTCGTGGCCATGCTGCCCAACGCCGTGGCCGTCGCGATGTTGCCGCACCTGACGCACCTGATGCGCCAGCCTGTCCAGCGCCGGGAGGGCCTGGCGCTGTGGCACGCGAGCATGCTGCGGGTCGCGCTGGTCGTCCTGCCCGTATGGGTTTGGTGCAGCGTGGAGACCGCGCCGCTGCTGACCGCGATGGGTGGGCCGCGCTGGGCGAGCGCCGCCGTGCCGTTCCGCCTCACCGCCCTGCTGCTGCCGCTGCGCCTGACGGCATACGGGACGGTCCTGCTCGCCCTCGGGTTGCCGCGCGTGGTGCTGAGAGCGCAGTTGGCCGCGCTGGCAACAACGCTCCTGGGCTGCGGTCTGCTCTGGCTGGCGCATGGCCAAGGGTTCCTGACCGCGCACGGCGCGCTCATTGGCGGCTGTGCGGCGTTCGTGCTCAGCCAATTCGTGGCGATCGCCCTGCTCCTGCGCGGCATTGCGGGCGGCGCGGGCGTCGCGTGGTCCGCGGCGTTTCCGTGGCGCGCGTGGGCAATCCGCATGGGCGTCGCAGCGGGCGCCATGGGGCCCGTGGCGCTCCTGCCGGCGCTTCCGCTGTCGGGTCCAAGCGGCGAAATCGCCAATCTGGTCTGGCGAACAGCGCTCTATGCCACGCTGGCGCTGACGGCATTCTGGCGGCTGGATCTGCTCAGCGCGGCTGATCGCGACGTCGTCCGCGGTTGGTTCCAGCGGTCGCCCGCAACCGACCCTACCGCGCCGCCCGCACAAACGCGGCAAAGCACACCGGCGTCTCCGCGATCAGCCGAATCGCCTGCCCCGTCACCGGATGCTTGAATCCCAACGTCCGCGCGTGCAGCGCCAGGCGTCTCTCGTGCCACGCGGGATGCCTGGCCAGCTCCGGCCGGTACCGCACGTCGCCCAGCACCGGATGGCCGCGTTCGGCAAAATGCACGCGGATCTGGTTGCGCCGGCCCGTTTCCAGGTTCACCTGCAGCAGCGTCGCGCCGCGCAGGCGCTCCAGCACCTTGTAATGCGTGATCGCCAGCTTGCCCTCGCCGGGCACGTTCGTGGAATACTGGTCCAGATCGTCGTTCGTCATCAGATAACTGCGGATCGTCCCGGCGTCGTTCGGCACCCGCCCGGCGACAACCACGACGTACTCGCGCTCCGGCTTGCGCGCCTCAAATTGGTCCTTGATGGCCGACGCGACCGCCTCGGTACGGGCAAAGACCAGCAGCCCTGACGTGTCGCGATCCAGCCGGTGCACGATCCAGGCGCGGTGCGTGATCCGTTCGCCCCGGCTGAAATGGCGCGCCACGGCGTGCACAAGCGTGTCGTCTTCCTTGCGATCGGTCGGCACCGTCAACACGCCGGCGCGCTTGTTCACGACGATGAGGTGCTTGTCCTCAAAAGCGATGATGAAATCGCGGTTCTGCCGTTCCTTGGGCTTCTCTTTGTAGCGGCGCCCGGCCTCCCAGGTCACCTCCAGCGTCTGGCCGGCGCGCCCGGTCGCGTTGGGCTGCGCGCACACGTGGCCGTCCAGCCGCACGCACGCGTGGTCAAAAAGGCCGCGCAACTCCGACCGCGTGACTTCCGTCAACCGCTGCACCAGCAGGTCAATCCGCGGCTCATTGGCCGGCAGCGTCAGTTTCTTGTTCAGCAACATGGCATCTTCCAGCACCCGCAGCGTGGCGCACGGCGGGTCGATCCTCGCAGGCTTTGCCGTGGGCGGCAATCAAAAGGCGTCTCGGCGTCAGTGCTCGATGAACTCGCGTCGCACTGCATCCACGCGCTCCTGCAGCGCCAGACCGGCCGACCGCCCCTGCGCCAGCAACTCCGCCATCCGGCCATCGGCGAGACTTCCGGCATCGCGCAGCGTGCCCAATGCGCCGCGCATCTCCCCCAGCAGGTTATCCCGCAAGTGCTGGAAGTTGCTGTCGATGGCGCCCAACTGCGCCGGATTCGGCTCCTGCGCGCGCGTGCCGGTCAGCTGCCCTTCAACGCTGCGGCGCCAGGCGATCAGCGCGTCGATCTGCGCATCGGCCAAGCCGGGAATGACGGCCAGCTTGCCGCGATCAAGGTCCGCCGCCGTCAGCACGCCGCGAATGGCCAGCGCGCGTTTCTTCTCGACCGGCACGTTGGGAATCGACACGGACGCAAGCGGGTACCGCATCAGCCCGGCGCGCAGACCCGCGGAAACTTCGTCGCCCTCCAGCTTGTCGATCTCCCGCTGGCGTTGCGCGCCCACCGCCATCACCTGGCCGCGCAGGTCCGCCAGCCACGCCCGCAGCCGCCGATCCTGATCGCGAAACCGCAGCGCCTCGCCTTTCCACTCCGCTTCAATTTCGCGCATCAATTTGATTTTATTTTCGATTTCCAAATTCACCCGATGCCACGGCAGCTGCCGCCGCACCGACAGCCAGCGCGACGCCACGAGCGCCAGCACGCCCGCGCCGCCGACGACAACCCCGCGGGTCGGCTGGAACAGCGCCATCGCCACACCGCCAAACGCCACAAGACCGCCGCCCAGCGCCAGGTACCAGCTCACCAAATCCGGCGGACGTTCAGCCTGGAGCATCGCCCGCGCCGTCGCGATCGCCGCCTCCATGCCCTGTGGCGCTTGCCATTCCTCGGGCTGGCGCGGGGCGGGCAGCTCCTGCAGCTCAGCGAGCAGCGGCGCCAGCAGCGCGTCCGGACCTTGCCAGTTGGAGTGGAACTGCGTCTGCGGGCGCGAGAAGTAGGCATAGCCCGCGACCTGCTCGATCGTGCACCACGGGCAATTGCCCAAGCCGTTCGGGACCTTGTGCAGCGGCTCCCGCCGACACGGCTGGAGGGTCGCTTCAAACGCCGTCAGCCGCTCGACCCACACCGCCGCGGACGGCCGCTGTTCCTCCGTGAACGCGCTGACAAACGCCGCGCGCACCGGTGCTCCGATCACCGACCACGGCAGCAGATGCCGCAGCCGCTGCGCCAACTGCGGATAGTCCCAGTCCTTGTTGGCGATCGCCTGATGCAGATCGCCCGACGCACCGCCGCTGAACGGGTGGCGGCCCATCAACAGCAGCTTGAAAGCGATGACGGCGAGGCCAAAACGGTCGTGCTCCACAGTGCGCGGGACCACGCGAAAATCCTTGCCCTGCATTTCCGGCGGCGTGTAGTCGACAACGCCGACGCCGGTGCCAAAGAACTGGTCGCCATCGGTGATCTGGAAGGAATCGCAGTCCACGAGGTGCACGGTCGCGTCGGCATCGACGAAGATGTTGCGCTCGTTCACGTCGCCGACGATCACGTCGTACTTGTGCAGCGTCTCAAACATGCGCGCGCAATTCGTCGCCACGCGCACCAGAAAATCCCAGCCGGCGGATGGCAGCACGGACTTGCGCTGGTCGGGCTGGTAGACCTCGTGAATCGGCCGCAGCTGCTCCAGCCGCGCCATGGCGAAGCCGATGCACTCCTGCTGCGCGTCAAACAGCAGTTCCTGCGGCCACGTGCACCATTGCGCCAGATCCGGGTGCTGCTGCAGACGGCTGACCATCCACGTCAGCTTGGCCGTGCGCGCTGCCGTCGGCGAGCGCGTGTAGATCTTGCAGGCGTCGCCCTCGCGGCCGAGGCGCGTGTACACAACGCCTTCACCGCCGCGGCCAAGCACGGCGCCGAGTTCGATTGGGTTGCGGTCCACGCCGTAGACTTTCACGCGTGCAGCCTCGCCGTCGGGTCGCGGATCGCCATCGCCAGGCTGATGTCATCGTCTGAGCGCGCGCGAATCGCATCCGACGCCAGCCACGCCGTCAAATCCCGCTGCAGCTTGCGGTGATCGGCCGATTTCGCCAGTTCCGCGACCACTCCGTGGCAAAACGGCACGTGTGGCCGGCCCGCGGGATAGTCGAGCGCCAGCGCCTGCAGGCCATCGCTGAACAGCAGGATCGCCTCGGTCGGCCCGCCCACGTGCGTGCGCAACGGTGCGTGGCCGTGGGTCACAAAGGTCGTGACGTTCACGTAGCCGTCCAGGTCAGGCCAAATTGGACAGGTCCATTGCCCGGTGTGGCGCAGGCACATCGCGCCATCGCCCATCTGAGCCAGCACGGTCGCCTCGTCGGTCACGACCGCCAACAGCCCCGTACTGCCCCACTCGCGCAGCGCGTGGTGGTGCGTCCGCGCCGCGTCCGTCACGCGCTCGCGGGCGCGCTGGAAGAGCGCCGCCATGTCGTCCAGATCCCAAAGCACGGGCCGATCGCCGCGCTCCATTCGGTGTCGCAGCCGACCCGTCGCCAGGGACGCAAACGTCCGCACGATGAGCCGCGCCGCGTCACCGCCATGGGACGCTGAGCCCGCACCGTCCGCCAGCGCAAGGATCAGCGCCTGCCGCCCGCCACCGCGCACGAGCCGCACCGCGACGGCATCCTGGCAGCCACGCTCGCCTTTTTTGGGTCCGGCTACTGCGGCCGAGACCGTTTTCCAGTCGCTGGCGATGGCCGTCACCTACAGTTTCGCCCAGCCGTCCGGCGCCGTCGGATTCTGCAGCGACAACTCATCTGAAACGCCAGAATGAGAAACGGATTTCAGCGACGTCGACAACCACTGGAACATCTGGCGGAACTGCAGGCCGCGCAGCATCAGCGGTTGGCGCACGCTCAGCTTGCCGAGGATGTCCAGGTTGGCCTCGCCCACGCCGACCGCGAAAAACGCCGATTCCCGCGCGGTTTCGGCATGGCGCACGGCTGCGGCTGCGGGCTGCCACGGGTCGGAAGGCTCGCCGTCCGTCAGCAAAAACACCCACGGCCGGTAGCACGCGATGCCGTTTTGCCGGTAGACGCGCTTGCGATTGCGCACGAGCTCCAAGCCCGTCGTCACTGCGGCGCCCAACGGCGTCAGGCCGTCGGCGTGCAGGATGGGCGGCTCAAACTGATCGACCGTCATGAATTCGCTGAGCATGCGCACGGACCCGCCAAACGTCACGACGGCGAGTTCCACCCGCTTGCGCGCCAGCAGATCCTGGCTCAGCTCATTCTTGAGCACCGCCAGACCTTCCTGCAGTTCACTGATGCGCGCGCCGGACATGGACGCGGACGTGTCCAGCAGCAGGACGCACGCGCACCGCGGCTCTGGATTGGCGGCGAATTCTACCGCGGCAAAAGGTATCTGTTCCGTCATGCGTTCAACCTGGCAGACCCGGCAAGGCGGGCGCGCGTTGCAGAGCCAAGCGTAGGGCTGGCGGACGATGCGGTCAATTTGCGATTACGAAAGCAGCCGCAGGAGCCGCCCCGATTCAAACGGCAGCACGTCGTGGACGCAATGAATTGCCGCCAGCGCTGCTGCCAACGCCGCGTCCGCGTACGAGCGCGCCGCGTGGGCCGTCGGTGGGTCAACGGCGACAAAACGCACGGCATCGCCGTCCCGCAACTGCGCCAGATGCCGCAGGTCCGCCGTGACGACAACCGCCAGCTTGGCGTACCCGCCCATCGTCTGGCGATCCGGACCGAGCGCGATGGGCTGGCCCGATGGCGGCACCTGAAGCGCGCCAGTCACCACGCCTTCCGAGACGGGCTCCACCCCGGGGAGCAGCAGCAACGGCGGTCCCGCCAAACGCAGCCCCATCCGATCGGCGGCGAGCACGCGCCACGGCTGGGCGAGCAGGAGCGGGAGCGCCTGGGGCTGGAAAAGCGGCAGCTGCGGTGCGGGCAGGACGCGCAGCGTGTCGACGCGCGTGGGCAGGTGCTCGGGTGGCAGACGGCGGTCGGGCTCGTCGTGCGCGGGATCGGCGCTGACCGGCAGGCAATCCCCGGGCAACAGCGCGCCCACGCCCACGCCAGTGCGCACATGCGCGGCGCGGCTGCCAAGCACCAGCGGCGTCAGGATGCCGCCTGCCACCGCCAGCACGCCGTGCCGCCCCTGCGTCAGTGGCCCTACGGTCAGCACCTGGCCATCGTGCAGCCGCAGACTGCGAAAAGTCGGAGCGGGCTGGCCATCCACCTGAACTTCCGCCCAAGCCGCGACGGCAACGCGCACGGGACCGCCAACGACGCGCAGCGTGTCGCCGTGCAGCGTCCACTCCAGTACGGCCATTTCCGGCGGATTGCCGACCAACGCGTTCGCCAGCGACGCCAGCAGCGGATCGGCAAAACCAGCGGGGGAGACGCCAACGTGCTGCCACGCCAGACGCCCCGCATCCTGCACGGTCGTCGCCGGGCCGGCATGCTCGACCCGCAGGTGCGTCACGGCAGCACCTCGCAACGCGGCGGCGCGCCGGTCAAGTCCGCCGCGGCTGTCGGCAGGAAACGCACGCGGTCACCGGGCATCAGGAGCGACGGCGCGGCGCGGCTCACGTCAAAAAGCCGCACGGCCGTTCGCCCCAGCATGTGCCAGCCTGACGGCATGGGCAGCGGCATGATGGCGGTTTGTTGGCCTCCGAGAATCAGCGAACCGGCGGGAATCTGCGCGCGCGGGTTGGCGAGACGCGGCACGTGGAGGTTGGCCGGCAAGCCAGCCAGATAGGCGAATCCGGGCGCGAAGCCCAGACACGCGACCGCATACTCGACGGCGCTGTGGCGCGCGACGACCTCGGCTGCCGCACACCCCAGCTGCGCGGCGACCCACGGCAGGTCCTCGCCGTCGTACACGGCCGCAATGTGCCACCGCCGCGCCGCACCAGGCGCCGACTTGGATCGCAGCGCTGCCGCGCGATGCGCCAGCCCATGGCCAGGCGGGCCGGAATTCACCGCATGCACAGCCCCCGTCAGCAGCGCAACATCGGTCGTGCGCGGATCGAAGTGCACAAGCAAGGTCGTGTACGCAGGCACCAACGCCAGTACGCCAGGCAGCGCCGCCGCAGTCATCGCCGCAGCGAGCGCATGCACGACGGCTGACGCCTCGGCGCCCGGTTGCGCGGCGCACGTCACGAGCAGCGCGGCATCACCCATCGGCGTGAGGGTCATCAACGGGCGGTCCTCTCGGGCAGGAGCAGTTGCGCTCAGGGGTCGACGGTCTCCAGCTCGCGCGCCAGCGCCTGCAGATCCACGGAGAGCTCAGACAACCCTGCAATCGTGATTGTCGCCACGCGGCGATCGCGGCGCAGCAGCGGCGTGCCGCCCGGTTGGTGGGCCCGCTGCAATTGCAGGCGCGCCAAGTGCGCGGTCGCGTGCCGCAGCTGCCGGATGCCCGCCAACGCCACCTGCCGCTGGAAATGCAGCGCAAGCGTGCTGTGCGCGGAACGCAGCGTCTCAAAGACCTCTCGCGTCAGCACCAACGCCGTGACCGGCGCCGTCACGACAACCGACGCCGCGCGCGGTGAACCGTCCACCAGCGCCAACTGCCCGACCATCGCGCCCGGCCCCAGGCGCGCCACGCTCAGGATCTCCGTGCCGACGTCCCGCCGCACTTCCACTTCGCCCGACAAAATGAGGTAACAGCAATCACCGGGCTGGCCCTGCGTGCACAGGAACGTCTCGGCCGGAAACCGCCGTGTCTCAGCGATCGCGCGCAGGCGCTCCATCGTTTGCGGATCCAGGCGTTCGTTCATTCCATGCTCCTAGCTTTTGCTGAGCCGCGACCACAGTCGGCCAAAGACGCCAGAATCCGTCGCGCTCGCCGTCGTTTCCTCCACCGGCGCGTGTCCGCCCAGCAGGGCCTCAATCTGGCCGTTCACCTGGCGAATCCGGTCGGTCAGCAGCGCGGTCACAGACGCCAGCACCGCCGATGCCGCCGCCGGCGCGGTCTCCTCCAGCAGCATCAGGTCCTCGACCGCCAATTCGTAGAGTACGCAATCGCGGCGCGCCACGACGCTCGCTGAGCGCGGCCCCAAGTCCAGGAGCGCCATTTCACCGACAAACTCGCCCGGTCCAACGCGCGCCACTTCCAGTTCATCCTGCGACACGCCTTCTTGCCAGCGCACGGACAGCTCACCTTGGGTCACGAGGTGCATCGTCCCGCCCGGATCACCCTGTTCAAACAGCTGGGCTCCGAGATCCAGACGCCGACGGCGCAGTGAACCGGCCAGCGTCAGGAGGTCGCGGTCCGTCAACTGGCCAAAAGCCGGGATCTTCCGCAGCACCATTGTCAGGGGCAAATCCGCCATCGCTCATTCTCCCGCCGCCTGCTCCCAAGCGTAGTCGCGCTGTGCCGCCGGTCAAGCCTTGCCGGAACGCCGCGGGGTCGCTACCGTCGCGACATGGCGCGAGTCGACCTGAATGCGGATCTGGGCGAAGGGATGCCGTTTGACGCGGCGCTGCTGGCGGTTGTGACGTCAGCCAACGTGGCGTGCGGCGGGCATGCGGGCGACGCGGCGACGATGCACGAAACACTGCGGGTGGCCAAGCAACGGCACGTCGTCGTGGGCGCGCATCCGGGCTGGCCCGATCGGCAGCATTTTGGCCGACGGCGAATCGCCATGCCGCTCGCAGACTTGCGCGCGGAACTCCAAAGCCAGGTGGCGGCGCTGACGGCCATCGCCCACTTGCTGGAATGGCCCGTGCGCTACGTGAAACTCCATGGCGCGCTGGCCAATCAAGTGGCGGAAAACGCGGACATGGCCCGGACGGTCGGCGAGGCGACGCGCGCGGCGGGTTTGGGTTGGCTGGTGATGGCACAAACGGCGATGCACGCCGCGGCGGAGGCGATGGCGATCCCGCACCGGACGGAGGCCTTCGCGGATCGCAGCTATGGCGAAGATGGCCTGCTGACCCCGCGCGACAAGCCCGGCGCGGTGCTGCACGATCCCGAGCACGTGGCGGATCGCGCGCTGGAGATGCTGCAGCGGCAGGCGTTGCCGCTGGCGCGTGGCGGGTGGCTGCCGACGCGCATCGATTCCCTGTGCGTGCACGGCGACACGCCCGAGGCGCTGGCGCTGGCGACACGGCTGCGAACGCGGCTGGAAGGTGCCGGCTGGCAGGTGCGCGCGCCCGACTGGTAGTCCGCCACGAGGTTTGCGCGCCCCAGTTGTATGGGTTACAAACGCAGCCGTTCTTGCGCCATCAGGAGACTCCCGTGAATTTTCGCCTGTCGACTCTTTTGCAGACTATTCCGAGCACTTGCGCGCTGGTGGCACTGACCGCCTGTGGCGGAGGCCAGAGCCAAATCGCCAAGAGCCTGGCGGACCGCGGAAACTCCACGTACTTGAAAGTGTGCGAAGAGCGCGCGGCGCGGCAGGCGTCCGACCTGTCCAGCGGCGCGTACAATCCGCCGGTGCTGTACGTCCACGATTGGCAGGGGCAGTCACAAAATTTGCTTCCAGAATCGCGTGTTATCGCGGCGCTTGAAGCGGGTGAAGTCAAGACGATGTCCGTGCTGGCGCGCGGTGGCTTGGGCAAAACGCGGTTGGCGGAGTCCGTGCGTGCGGACTTGTGCGCCGTGCTGCCGGTGTTTTCGGTCGACCTCAAGGAAGTCGCCGCTGTGACGGCGCCGGGCAATCCGGTCATCGCCGTTATCGCGAAGGAAGCGGGCGTGGACGCAGCGCAATTGACACCGCAGCTCGCGGAAGGCCGCCTGCTGGTGCTGGCGGACGGCATTGAGGAAGTTGATCTCGTCAGCCGCGGCAAAGTGATTGCGGCGCTCCGGGAACTGTCCGCGCTGGTGCCCGCCGCGCAGATCGTGCTGCTGGCACGGCCGCCGGTGCTGGACGCCGATTACGGGTTCACGCCGGTTGACGCCCGCCTGGAAATCCAGCCGCTGGAATGCAAGACCACGGAGGCGTTTGTCGCGCGGAGCTACAAGGACGACGTGACCCGCGCGCAGTTCAAGCTCTTCCTCAAGCGCTATGGCCTGGACGAGCAGTCCAAGTTCGGCGTGCAGTGCACGTTCCCGTACCTCTCGACCTACCGCGACGTGCTGACAATGGCTGATTTCCACCAGAAATCGCAGGATCCGGCGTCGGGCATTATCGCCAGCCGCAGCAACGTCTACGAAACGCTGATCGGCGTGCGGCTGAAAAAAGAACTGGAGAACCTCGGCTGGACGCAAACGGAAGCGCTGGACATGGTGGACCGGATGCTGCGCGTGCAGGTGGAAACCAAGGGTTTCCGCGAGCCGCATTTTGATCTGGAAAGCTGCGCGAAGGCGATCGACGCGCGCTGGGGCACGACGGCGGTGGACGCGGGCGTGGCTGGCACGCCGGAAGAGCGCCGCAAGCATGTGTGCGAAAAGACGTTCCAATCCGCGCTTTTTGTGCCGGCTGACGGCAAGGGCGCCTACAAGTTCGCCGACATCGCGACGACGGACCTGTTTCTGGCGCGCTGGCTGAACAACGCGCTCAGCCGTCCCAGCAACTTTGACTGCGGCGTGCTGACCAAGCAGCCGGAGCTGCTCACGTCGAACAATGTCGTCGAGTTTCTGATCGGCCAGCCGCTGGGCCAGCGCTGCCTCGCGCAAGTGCTGGACGATCGCTGCGGCCGCGACGCCAAATCCGCGCAGGACATTGGCCTGTTTGACGAAGGCCTGCCAATTGGCGCGGCGCGCAAGCAGGCGCTCGCGGACGCCCACGCCGTCGAGTCGACGATGAAACACAAAAATTGCGTGATGGCAGCGCTCAAAACGCTCGACGGCACGCTTTCTTCTCCGTGACAACCCCCTGACAGTTCTGTTAGTCTTTCGCGCGGTCCGCCCTGTGGACCGTCAACCGAATTCCTTTTGCCATAGGACATGCCCATGAATCGCTTGAACCCCAGTTTCTACGGCGTGCGACGCGCCTTGACCCTTCTCACCGCTGGTCTCGCCCTCGCGGCGTCGATCAGCGCCTGCGGCAGCAGCACCACCGGTGACGGCGGCGCGACGACGACCGATACAACGACGACGGACACGCTGGCGGATACCGCCGGTGGCACCGACGCGACGAGCGGCGGTACGGACGCAACGGCCGATGTCGCGAAGGACATCAAGAAGGTTGACGTCCAGGTTGCCGTGGACAAGGACAACACGATTGAGACCGCGACCGCGCTGACCGTGGCGTCGACCGCTGCGCCGCAGAATCCGGCTTCGGACACGCTCGACCCGACGGGCGACGTGGACTACTACAGCTTCACCGGCAAGAAGGGCGACCTCATCTACATCTACCTGCAGGCGCAGTCGCTGACGACGGCGTTTGACCCGGACACGCTGGACACGATCCTGACGCTGTACGGTCCGGACAAGAAGCAGATCGCGTTTGACGACGACCCGGCGAGCCGCCTGAACAACGACAGCGAACTGTTCACGTACCTGCCGGCTGACGGCACCTACTACGTCCGGGTTGAAGAATGCTGGACGTGGCTGGGCGCGCACCCGGAGAAGACCGGCGTTTCCTGCGCGGACCCGAAGGACAAGGGCAACGTCGACTACAACATCGGCGTCGCGACGTTCACGGATTCCGACCCGGGCATCACGCTTGAGAAAGAAGTCGGCGACACGATCAAGGAAGCCACTGAAATCATGTGGGAGAAGAACACGCAGGGCAAGTACGTCACCCCGACGCTCATCGGCACGTTCAAGGGCCCGGTCGACGTTGACGTCTATCACTTCAACGTTCCGGCTGACATGACGATCACGTCGGGTCGCTCCGTTGTCTACTTTGACCTGACCAAGGGCGGCGTCGACGGCAACGGTTCGACGGCGCTGATGGGCGCGGCGTGGATCGCGTCGGAAGCGACCCCGACGGCGATGATTGCGCTGGCGGATCTGGGCGACGGCAAGAGCACGGGCATCGCGCCGCCGCTGCCGTTCGGCGTGGGCTACTACCTGTTTGTGACGCGTGCGACCGGCGCTGAGACGGCCGCCGAGTTCTACTTCTTTGACGCGATCGCCGGCGGCAGCAACCCGGTGGAAGCCAACGACGCCGGCAACGACGCGGCTGCGGGCGCGGAAGTTGTCACGTTCAAGGCCGACAGCGGCAACCAGCGCGGCTACTTTGAAGGCGACCTGCTCAAGAGCGGCGCGGACACCGACTGGTGGGTCAGCACGGTCCCGACCGGCGTGGGCGGCGGCAAGATGTACGTGTTCTGCGGCGCGCAGTCGTCCGGTTCTGGCCTGCGCAACTTCAAGACGGAGCTGTTCAGCGACGCCGGCACCACGGCCATCGCCAACGGCAGCCAGGTTGAGCCCGTCGACGGCGTCTACATCAAGGACCTGACGACCCCGGCCGACGGCGCCAAGCTGTACATCAAGCTCACCGCCGGTAGCCAGGCGGCCGACGTCTCGTCGACCTACTACCGCTGCGGCGTCCTCTTCCAGGCCCCGTAAGCACCCTGCTCGTTGCGCGTTCCGGTCCGCGCGTGCCCGCATTTCGCGCGCGCGGACCGGTAATCGCCACCTGACCCAATCCGCCAGATTCGCGCATTGCCAGCCAGCCTCATGGCGTTCCTTGGCATTTTGCCGCGAAAGCTTGTGACCTCGCCGGCAGGCGCTATCTTGGAGGCGGTCGGGCGTTCGCTCGTCTACCCGTTCATCTGGAGGTCGCGTGTCCACAGCCCTTGCCGCCGCGTTGCAGTATTTTGGCAGGTTTGGTGTCGATGAATCGCTGATTCGCACGGCCTTGTCCGCGGCGTTGGCGCGCGGCGGGGATCGCGCGGACGTCTATTTTCAGCACCGCGTCGCGCATTCGCTCGGCCTGGAAGATGGCGCGGTCAATCGCGCGTGGTCCGGGATTGAGCTGGGCGTGGGCATTCGCGTGCTGCGCGGCGATCAAACGGGATATGGCTACACGGAGGATCTGTCGCCCGAGTCTGTGCGCCAGGCCGCGCTGACCGCCGCGGCGATTGCCGATGGGCCAGCGCGCGACCGGCCGATTCCGCAGCTGGTGGCGACGGCGATTCCGCAGCGCTACTTGGCCAAGACGCCGTGGGACAAGGTGGCTGCCGCGACGCGTCTGCCGCTCCTGCAACGCGTGCAAGAGCGTGCGCACGCGGCCGATCCGCGGGTCCAGAAGGTCACCGTGCATTTCTCCGACGAGGAAGGCGCCGTGCTGATGGTCGATAGCGACGGCCGCGTGGCGTTTGACGAACAGCCGATGACGCTCATTCACCTCTCCTGCATGGCCGAGGAGAACGGGCGGCGCGAGTCCAACGGCGGCAATATCGCTGGCCGCGCCGGGCTGGAGTTCTACACGGACGCCAAGCTGGACAAGCTGGTCAAGGACGCCGTGGACCGCACGACAATCCTGTTTGAAGCCGGCCAGCCGCCCGCGGGTGAAATGCCGGTGGTGCTGGGCGCCGGCAGTTCCGGCATTCTGCTGCACGAGGCGATCGGCCACGGCCTGGAGGCGGACTTCAACCGCAAGGGCGTGTCGATCTACGCCGACAAACTGGGCAAGTCGATCGCCGCGCCGTTTGTCACCGTGGTGGATGACGCCACGAATGAAGGCGCGCGCGGGGCCATCAACGTCGACGATGAAGGCAATGCCGCCGGCGTCACCACGCTCATCCACGACGGCGTCCTCCAAACCTATTTGCACGACAGCATCTCCGCCCGCCACTACGGCGTCGCGCCCACGGGCAACGGCCGCCGCGAAAGCTTCCGCCACGCGCCGCTCCCGCGCATGCGCTCGACGTACATGCTGCCCGGCCCGCACACGCCCGAGGAGATCATCGCGTCAGTGGAGCGCGGCATCTACTGCGGCAACTTCGCCAATGGCCAGGTGCAAATCGGCGCGGGCGACTTCACGTTCTACGTCAAGAACGGCTGGCTGATCGAAAACGGCAAGCTCACGCGGCCGATCAAGGACGTCAACCTGATTGGCAACGGCCCCAAGGTGCTGGAGCAAATCGACATGGTCGGCAACGACTTGAAGATCGACGACGGCGGCTGGACTTGCGGCAAGGACGGCCAATCGGTGCCGGTGTCCCAGGGAATGCCGACCACGCGCGTGCGCGCCATGACCGTTGGCGGGCGAGGTTGAAGATGCTGGATATCGCGGGAAAAGTGGTGGAGCGCGCGCAGGTTCACGGTGCGCAGCAGGCGGCGGCGAGCGCGTACCAGGTGCGCGAAGTGTCCGTGCAGTGGCGTGATGGCGCGGTTGAGAAGCTGACTGAAGCGACGACGCGCGGCGTTGGCGTGGAGTTGTACGTCGATGGCCGATACGCGTCGGTGTCGACGAGCGACCTGCGGCCGGAAGCGCTGGACACGTTTCTTGCCGACGCCGTGGCGATGACGCGCGCGCTGGCGGAGGACCCATTCCGCTCGCTGCCCGATCCGCACCTGTACGCCGGTCAAGCGGGCGTGGACCTGCAGTTGGCCGACCCGCACTACGCCAATCTGACGGCCGTACAGCGCCGCGATCTGGCACAGCAGCTGGAAGTGGCGGCGCGGAACACGACGGACGGTGCGCGCATTTTGTCCGTGACGACGAGCGTGTCCGACAGCCAGAGCCAGGCGTGGCGCGTGCATTCGGACGGGTTCGCCGGCGAGAAGGCGGGCACAAGCTACTGGTTGGGCGCGGAAGTGAGCGTGCAGGATCCCGATGGCCGACGCCCGGAAGACGCCTGCTATGCCGGCGGGCGTTGGCGCGGCGACGTGCCGGATCCGCAGGGCATCGGCGAAGAAGCGACGCGGCGGACGCTGAGTCGGCTGGGATCGCAGAAGCCGGCGTCGGGGCAGATGACGTTGCTTGTGGACGCGCGCGCGGCGGGGCGCATGGTGTCGTCGCTGCTGGGCGGCCTCGCGGCGTCGGGCTGGCAGCAGAAGCGGTCGTTCCTGGAGGGCAAGCTCGGTCAGGCCATCGGCAACAGCCTGCTGGACATCACCGATGATCCGCTGGTGGTGCGTGGACTGGGCTCGCGGCGCTTTGACGGCGAAGGGATGGCCTCCCACGCGATGCCGCTATTCGCCGGCGGCGTGATGCAGAACGGCTTCATCGACACGTACTATGGCAAGAAGCTGCAGATGGCGCCGACCACTGGCCGGATGTCCAACCTGCGCTGGCAGCTCGGCGACAAGGACCGCACAGCGCTGCTGCGGGACGTCGGCGACGGCATCCTCGTCACCGGCTTCCTCGGCGGCAACGCCAACGGCACGACTGGCGACTTCTCATGGGGCATCCAGGGGTTCGCCATCCGCGGCGGCCAGGTCGCGGAGCCAATCGGCGAGGCCAACATCTCCGGCAACCACCTGACGCTCTGGCCATCCCTGCTTGCCGTGGGCGACGACCCGTACCGCTACTCCGCGCTCGGCACGCCGACCCTGGTGTTTGGCGACGTCAACGTCGCGGGCAAGTAGCGGGGGCACGCGCGGCTAGTTCGCTTCAGCCGCCGCCTTCATCGCCGCGAGGCCCGCTTCAAAATCCGGCCCGACCAGCGTATCCATCATCAGGCCAAAAGCCTTCTGCATCAGCCCGTCCGACTCGCCCTCCATGCGCCAGAACACGGTCGTCTTGCCGCCGTTCTCCACAAAAGTGAAGCGCGCGTCGTTGGTAAACGGTCCCGGATCGAGGAACTCCAGCTTGATGCGCAGCTCGCGGTTCGGCTCGGCGGCCAACATCGTCATGCGCCCCTTGCCAATATCCTTGTTGCCCTGCCATTCGTAGATCTGCCCCACGCCGGTCGGCGCGCCGGAGTAGGTCTTCTTCATCGCGAGGTCTTTTTTCTCCCACGGCGACCACTTGGGCCATTGGCGGAAATCCGCCACCAGCGGGTAGATTTTCGCCGCCGGCACGCTCATCTCCGCGCTGCGCGAAACGGCGAAGTGACTCGGCCGCGTCGCGACGAAGATGAGCAGGCCGAGAATCAGCACCCCCAGCACCAGCAGAATCTTTTGCCACAGCTTCATGATGCGCTCCCGGTTGATTTTCTGGCGATTGCTGCCGCGGTCCTAGTGGTACAGCGACTCGATCTGCGTCCCGTACTTCTCGCGGATCACTTTGCGCTTCATTTTCATCGTCGGCGTGAGTTCGCCGCCGTCAATCGTGAATTCATTGGTGATAATCACCCAACGCTTGATCGACTGCACCTGCGCGAGCTTGCCGTTGATCTGGTCGATTTCGCCCTGCAGGAAACGCCGGAACGTCTCGTCCTGCGCCGCTGACGTCACGTCGCGCGCGCTTGAGCCGATCTGCTGGCAAATCGCCGGCACCTTTTCCGGATCCAGCGTGAGCAGCGCGCCCAGGTACTTGCGGGCATCGCCGACAACGCACGCCTGCGCGACGACCGGAATGCCCTTGAGCAAGCCTTCCAGCACCTGCGGCGCGATGTTTTCGCCGCCGGCGGTAATCAGCAGGTCCTTCTTGCGGTCGGTGATTTGCAGCAGTCCGCGGTCGTCAATCGTGCCGATGTCGCCCGAGTGCAGCCAGCCTTCGCCATCGATCGTCTCAGCGGTCGATTCCGGGTTCTTGAGGTAGCCCTTGAAGACGTTGCGACCGCGCAGGCAAATCTCGCCGTCGGGGAAAATCTTCACTTCCGTTCCCGGAAGCGCGTAGCCGGCCTTGCCCGTCGCCCACTTGTCGGGCGAGGAGATCGTGCCGGGACCGGTGCATTCGGACATGCCAAAGACTTCGTAGATGACGATATCGAGCGAGAGGAAGAACTCCAGCGTTGAGCGCGAGATCGGCGCCGCGGACGTCACCTGGATGCGGCAGCGGTCCAGACCGAGCGCCTGTTTAACCTTGGAGAACACAAGCTTGCCAGCCAGGCCGTAGAGTGCGGGAGTCGGTTCACCGCGCTGTTTCGCGTAGCCAGCCTGCAGGCCGACGCCGCGCGCCCACTTGGCGATCGCCTTCTTGATCGGCGAATTCTGCGCGCCCGCCGCTTCCATCTTGGCCTGAATCTTCTCCCACACGCGCGGCACGCCGAGGAAGTACGTCGGCCGGACTTCCTTGAGGTTCTCGCCGAGCTTGTCCAGGCTCTCCGCAAACCAGATGCACGCCGCGGCGGCCATGGGCCCGTGGATCGCGGTGATTTGCTCGGCAACGTGGGAGAGCGGCAAGTAGCTGAGGCCGTCGTCGCCCGCATTGACGCCCAGCGCGCGCAGGGTCGTGCGCGCGGTCCACGTCAGGTTGTCGTGGCTGATCATCACGGCCTTCGGGTTGCCCGTCGTGCCAGACGTGTAGATCAGCGTGCAGACGTCGTCCGCTCCCTGCGCGGCGATGCGCGCGTCCAGATCCGCCTCCGCAACGTTGCCGCCGAGCTCCAGCAGCTTGTCCCAAGAGATCACGCGCGGATCGGTGTCGCTGCCGTACATCATCACGATGTGCTTGAGGCTGGGCATTTCCGCCCACACTTCCTTGAACTTGGCGAGCTGCTTGGCGTCTTCCACAACGGCGATCGGCGACTCGGCATGGGCGACGATGTACGCGCACTGCTCCGGGCTGTTGGTCGTGTAGATGCCCGCCGGGATGCCGCCAGCGAGAATCGCGCCGACGTCGCTGAAGAACCACTGCGGACAGTTGTAGCCGATGATGGCCACGCCCTGCTTGGGTTCCAGACCGAGCGCCATGAAGCCGCGGGCGGCGAGACGGGCGTGCTCCCGGTACTCCTTCCACGTGTAGGCTTGCCACGTCCCGTCGCGTTTCACCTTGATCGCGGGTTGATCCGCGTAGGCGCGAACGGTGGCGTCCAGAACTTCATTGACTTTGAGCTTTGCGGCGTTGTCTGCGGTCATGGTCTCCCCTTCTTCTCCCGATAGGCCGCCTTGGTCTAACACGATGACCGCCAGCGAGCAACCCTGCGCCCGTCGCGTGAACGTCACAACTCCGCTGCTTCCTTGACCCAATCGCCACCGCGGCACTACCCTGCTGGCGCTGCCGATCGAGTGGCGGCGTCTGGCCTTCCCCATGCCACATCCCGGCGAAGCTTACGCGGTGCCAATCCTGCACGCGAGCGACTTTAGCAACAACATTGAATGGTTCTACGCCCGGCACGCGCACCATCCGGTGATTGTCCGCGGCGCGCTGGCCGACAGCCCAGGGATCGCCGAACTCGATCGCCCCGCCATCGAGAAGCTGCTCCACGGCTTTGACCTCTGGGCCTACGATTCAGCGACGCTGACCCGGGGTGAATACGTCAAAGCGGACGTGCTGTTTGCCGACATGACGGCCGGGCAGGCGCGCTTCAACGTCGTGGATCACTCCATCCTGGAAACGCCGCTGGCCGATCACTTCCACCCGCCGGCGTTCCTGCGCCACAACTGGTTTGCCGGCAGCCCGCACGACACCGACCGCTTCGTGGCGAGCGTCAACTGCTCCGTCCGCGATAGCTACTCGCCGATCCACGTTGACCCGTACGGCATGCAGGGCTGGATGTGTCTGCTGTTTGGCCGCAAGCGCTGGCGGCTCTACGCGCCGGAGCAGATTCCGCTGCTGTATGACATGACGTCGCGACGCTTCTTCCACCGCCGTTTTGACGCGCCGGCGAAGTTCCCGCTGCTGGAGATGGCGGATTATTGGGAATGCGAGATTGCCGCTGGCGATTTGCTCTACTTCCCCGCCGGCTGGGCGCATGAAGTGGTGACCTTTGAGGAGAGCTTCGGCATCGGCGGGGCAGTCGTCAACGATTTTCAAGTGATTGAGAGTACGCGCAGCTGGCTGTGGGAGTATTCGCAGTCCGGCCCCGGCGATTTTGACTTTATCGAGTTTCTCGCGGCAGGCGCCGCAACGCGACCGCGCACACCCGATTGCGCATCCCGCACGGCCGCGGCGATTCAACTCTTTGCTGACTGGCAGGCATTGCCCGCGGCGAGTCGCTACGGCGGCGCAGGCTGATAAGGACGACATGACGGACTTTGCACAAATGGCGCAATCGCAGCGGACGCTGATGGTTCGCTTGGAACAGCTCCTGTTTCTCTTGCACCAGAAGGAGCTGGTCTATTGGCCCGATTGGGGCACGCTGCTGGGCGCAGAACGCCACCAGAACGTGATCCCGTGGGACTACGACGTCGACCTGTGCATGCCAGCGGCGGACTACCAGAAGCTGATTGGCATCTTTGAGGCGTCCGGCGGGCGGATCGGCGAGCTGGTGCTGCACAAAGACTACTACGAAGATCCCGAGGGTGCGTGCGCGATCCTGTTCGCCGACGTGCCCGATGGCTCGCTGGGCATCGATCTGGTCTGCTACAACCAGGTCGACGCGACGCTGAAGAACGCCATGAGCGCCAAGCTGCAGGCGGATTATCCGGGCAACTACGACTTTCCGGTGGCGCAGGTCCTGCCCTTGCGCTGGGGCCACCTGCTGGGGCTGCCGGTGCTGTTGCCGCAGCAGTCGTTGGCGCGTCTCGAAGCCCTGTTCGGCGACTGGCGGGCGTTTCCGGCAGGCGAGCAGGCGTCGGCGCTGACGGAGCCGCCGTTTTTGGTGGTCCCCGACGCGGACAGCGCCGACAAGGCGACGGGGCCGTGGATCGTCCGCAGCGGTCGGCCGCTGACGGGCAACGCGTGGGCGAATCCGGGCTACGTGGCGGGCACGCGGATGGTGCGCTGGCTGGCGCAGGCGGACGCGAGCGCGCACGGGCTGGCGGTGGCGGATCTGCAGGAGACGACGTTCACGGACCTCGTCTTCCGCAACGACCGCGCGCTGTGGGGCAAAGTCTGGATCGCGACGCTGTTTCCCGGCGACCGGCTGATGAGCGAAGTGGCCGGCCTCAGCGTGGAAGGCGGCTGTTTTGGCTCGGCGGACGGCGGCTAGTTTTTCTCGCGCTTCGCCACGAGGTTGGCCTCGCGACATGCGGCGTACGCGCGCACGACCCGGCGCAGATCGCCGAACTTCTCCACCGGAACCAGCCCGGACGGCAGCGTCATTTCGCGCGTCCACGTCCAATCCTTGTCCGCGTGGCCCGCGTAGCACTTGGCGGTGAAGCCACCGGCCGTCACCGCGACGTCCGGCGGCGATTCATGAACGGCAAAGCCCGGCGGCAACGCCACAATCAACACTTCATGCTCGTTCACCGGCATGTCGATGAGCGCCGGACCGCGACGCGGCGCCTCGGACGCAAACAGCTTGGCAAACCGGTCGCCGACCAGCGACAGGGACAGCAACAGTTGCTCGCTCGCCACGTTCACCGACTGCGGCACGTGGAATTGCAGCTTGCGCGTGCACTTCACGGCCTGGGCATCGCATTGCAGCAGCCCCAACTTGTCCGCCTCCCCGCGGGCATCGCGCGCCCGCATCGCGTCCTCGGCATCCTTGCGGCGGTCGACGTCCGTCCACGTCCGCGTCTGCCGCAGCCGCACCATCGCCGCGGCGCCGGTGTGCGCCGTCTTCATCTCGACGTTCGCCTGGCCAGCCGCGTCGATCACCAGCCGCGTGCGGCTCGACGTGAGCCCGTCCGTGCGCAGCGTCCCGGTCACCGGCAGCACCTTGGCGATGGCTTCCGCGCCGCCGTAGCGCGCTTTGGCCGTGAACGTCACCGCCGTCGCATCGCGCAGCCAGAACGGCAATTCGCCCGGTGCGCAGGCCTCGCAGCTCGGATCCAGCCAGCGCTCCGGACCTTTCACCGCCGGAATGTAGAGGATCAGGTGGTTCAGCCAGTTCGTCGACGGCTGCGCCGCGTCAAAGAAGTTCGTCCCGGTGCGCGTGACCGCGGCGAAATGCGCATGGATGCCCGCGGCGTCGAGCGCCGCCCACAGCAACACGGTCTTCTCCGCGGCCGTCCCGTTGGTGCTCAGAATCGCCCCCGGCGCGCGCGGCGTGTCCCAGCCGTCAAAACCGGTCAGCCGCATGTTGTCGCGGATGCGCACGAACAGCCGGTCAATCACCGCGTCGCGCTCGCCGGTCAGGTCCACTCTCAGCGCATCGGGCGCGAGCTTGGGCTGGTCGATGTACAGTCGCTGCGCCAACTTGCCCAGCACCTCATTCCAGTCGCGCTCAAACGGGTAGACGTAGCCGTCAATCGGATAGGCCGTGATGCGCAGGGTCCAGAACGGGTCGCGCAGGTACGGGGGCGGCGTCCACTCTTCGTCCGGATCGGCGCGAATGTCGCGAGCGTCCAGCGCCAGGTGCTGGGTGTCGCCCTCCCGCGTCTTGGTCCAATCCGTCGCCAGCCGATACACCTTCGTCGCCGACTCGACGGCGTCGGGCAGCCACACGTCCGCGTGGTAGTGCCGCACCGGAATCGCCTCGGAGATGTCCTCCCGCCAACCGCTCAGCGCGCTCTCCCAGTGCTTCACGGTGATGACTTCCAGGATGCTGCCGACGCTGACGTTGGGAAACCGGAAGATACGCGCCTTGAACGCCTTGTCGCCGCCGAGGTTCGCGTCTGTTTCCAGCGTCTCGGCGGGCGTCACGTCGCGGATCGTCCCGTCCGGCAGGAGCGTCCGCGCCCGCAGCGAGAAGTTCGCTTTGGGATCGTAGCCGACGCGCATGTTGGCGAGGTCCATGCCCGCTTCCGCGCGAATCAGCACCGCCCGATGCCCGACGATTTCCAGCTGCGCGCGGTTGCGTCCCTCCACGTAGGTCGCCACTCGCTCATGGTTTTCCAGGGCCACGGCAACGGCTTCCCGGTCCGTCTCAGCAGCTGCAGCGGCGCGTAGGCCCGCGGCGTCAAACCACGCTTCATCGATGTGCGCTGCGCACGCCGACGCACCGCACGCGAGGACAAGGACCAGGGCACGCGCGTTCATGGCTTCTCCGTCGTCTGCAGCACGACGGCCGCGCTGTTCGCCTGGATCCACTCGCCTTGCGCCGCGCGCCACGCCGCCTGCTCGGCGACCGGAATCACCAGCGCGTGAATGGCCAGCTCGCGCTGCAGGATCAGCTTGTGGCCGTCGGTGCGCCACGTCACCTTGAACGCGAGGTTGCCGTCCGTGTGCGTCACCGGCGGCGGCACCTGCACAACCTGCCACGTCTCCGGCAGCTCAAAAGTCACCTCCGCCCGCAGCGCGCGCCGCCGCCCCAGCACGAATGGCTGTTTCCGCGTCGGCGCAATCAGCGGCAGCCAGCCGCCAAACGCCTTGACCGCGCGCAGCAGAAGGCGATGGGCGCCCGCCGCCTCCGTCAGCGCTGGCAGCTTGCCGCGAACCGCAATCACCGCCGGCGCGGCCGCATCCGGATCCAAAGGCTGCAGATCGGCGTGCTCCAGCACCATCGGCGGCAGCAGCAGGCGCTCCGGCAGCTCCTTGTCGCGTTTGTCGGGCGGCAGCGCGATAAAGAGCGCGCGCAGCCCCCACGCGTTCGAGCCCGTCGCTTCCAGGCGGCCGTCGAACTGCGGTTCAGGCGTCCAACGCACGGTCGCGCGCCAATCGCTCTGGTTGATGGCCGCCAACCGCGGCGGCACTTCCATCAGGTCGCTGCCCGTCGCGGAAATCGGCAGGAGGACCGTGCCGCTGTCACCATCGGGCAGCTCGCCCACCGGCACATACCGCGCCGTCGGATCGACGACCACCGGCCCATCGGGCAGATCGACAACCAGAATCTCATGGTTGCAGTTGGCCAGCGTCGGCGCGACAAACGGCCGCGGGACACCGTCGTGGGCAAAGAGGATCGCCGGTCGACTCGGGACGCCAACGTGCGCCAGCAGCACCTGCAGGAGATTGGCCTTGTCTTTGCAGTCGCCATTGCGCACGTCATAGACCTGCGTGGCGGGATGCGGAATCCAGCCGCCCATGCCGATCTCAACCGCGCAGTAGCTCACCTCCCGCCGCACCCACGCTTCCAGGATCGCCAGTTTCTGCTGCGGCGAGGTCGCGCCTTTCACCAACGCATCCGCGTGCGCCGCCAGCGCCGGGCTCAGCAGCCGCGACGGCGCCATCGACGCGTGAAGCCAAGCCGAAAGCGCCTTGTTGTCCGCGAAACTGCGTTTCTCGACGCCGTTCTCGCGCCACTTCAGCAGCCGCACGTGAATGACCGGCACCAGCGCCCACAGCGGCGGCATGTTCGGCTCGTCCACCTGCGCGGGCACGTCCTCGCGCGTCCACGTGAGCATGCGCTCGTCGCCGTCCTGCGTCGCCACAGGCTGCCACGACAACCGCTGCGCGCCTTGCCAGACCGTGCAATCGACTTCCCAGTCCGCCGGATAGCGCACGACGAACACGTCGCGCTGCTTGGGCAACAGCCCCTGGAACGCGTGCCGGATTGGAAAGAGCTGCGGATGCAATTCCCGCGACTCGGAGTGGTACTGCCACACGCTGCCCGGCGTCGCCGCGGCCGCATCAAGCACCCGCGCGCGGTTGGAGCTGAACAGCACGCTGGCGCCAGACATCGGCAGATCCGCGGCATCGTGCATCTGCAGGCGCGTCTTGGCGCCATCGGGCTTGACGACCTGCGCCTCCATCGCCAGCACTTCGGAAAAGCCGGCGTTATAGGATTCAACATGGCGGATCTGCTGCTGCCCGGCGGTCGTGTACACCCGCACGCTCTCGTCGTAGCCCTCGTCGGCGATCGGCCCGCCATCGGGACCACCGAGGTGAAACCGGACCTCCGTCCGCTCGCTCAGCACAAAGCCCGGCGCGCCGTTGGCCTCTTCCGCACCCGGCAGCGTGGAGAACTGAATCGGCAGCCACCGACTCGTGCACGCCGTCAGGAGCAGCGCAAACACGAGCCCGACGCGGCGCAGCGGGCGCGCGGGGAGCACGGCATCAAGGCGAAGGCGGGACATGCGGCTCCGTGTGTGCGCGGGAGGCTGGGGCGCCGCGGAGGATAGCGCACGGCGCAGGTTGCGGCTACGCTGCTGACGCGTTTGGGAAATCCGACGCAACGGGGAGGTCACCGTGATGCGGAGTGTCGGGAATCCACTGTGGGCAGCCGCCCTGCTCTTGTCTGCAGCGTGCGGCACGGCGACGACCGCGGCGACCGATGCGAACGCCGCGACGACCGCTGACGTCGGCTCACCTTGCACGGACAACAACGGCGCTGCCGCGCTGGCCAGCTGCCTCACGCCAACGCAATCGGCCGCGTACTACGTCGCGCAGGGCAACAAATACTTTGACGCGCTGGACCGCAGCGCGCCCGCGGAGAACCAGCCGACGTACGCGGAACGCGTGGCGCGCTGGGAATGGCCGCCATGGCTCAAGCTGACCGGTTACACGCGGACGCAGATGGAAGGCACGGACAAGTTGGTCAAGAGCCAAGCGCCCGCCATCGTCTCCCACCGCGATTGCCGCGCCTTTGCCGTCCAGCCGTTTTGCCGCTGCCGCGTCTCGTTTGACTACGACAACCAGGGCGGCGGCAAGGGCTGTCCCATCTACGAGGAATTCACCTTCAACGACGCCGGCGAGATGACGTTCATCGAAGCGTGGTCGGACCAGCCCGGCGCGCTGCCGATGGCCGACAAGGCCGACCTGTGGGGCGAAGGCGCGAGCGTCCACCGGATGTCGGCGAAGATCCCGGGGCTTGGCGCGCCGGCAGGCCTGATCGACCCGGAAGGCGCGGCGATGGCGCAAGCGGCGAGCGCGGATCCGGAGATTGCGGATTTTGTCGCGCGCGCCAAGGACTTTTGGCCGGCGTGGCTGGACGAGAACACCAAAGCCGGGCCGGACTACTTCAAAATCGGCTGCGGCTGGTAACGGCTATTTCGTCTGGCACAGCAGCCGCACATTGGCCTGCTTGCCCGCCATCGCCGCCGGGAAGGCGAAGACGATGTCCGCGATGCCGTCGTGCTGCAGGACGACCGGCACGTCCAGACCGTCAATCGCCGCCGACGGGCAATCAAAGCCCTTGGGCACGCGGTAGGCCAAGTGATACGCCCACGGCACGGTCGGCGAGCCAATCGCCACGGTCAGCGTCGTGCTCAGCGAATGCTGCGCCGCGTCCCACACCATCGGTCCCAAATCCGCCGCGCCTTGGGTCACGTGCCGGCTGTCGCCAATCAACTGCGGATGGTTTTCCAGCGGCCGCAACGCCAGCACCTGACAATCGTGCGACGCCACTTTCACCTGAAACGCGCTCGTCTGCTCGCCCAGGTAGGTCTCCGACCAGAATTCATACGCCGCACACGGTTTGTCGTCCGGGCAATGCACGGTGTACGTCCGCGTCGTGTTGTCCGGCAAGTCCGTGGGGATCGCCGTGCTGTGGTCGCGATTCTTGCCCCAGTTGCACAGGCCGATGTTGGTCCAGACGCCCGCGGGCGCCACGATCTTCTGCTCAAAGATCTCCGGCTCGTCCTTGATCAGCACGTCCAAGGGCCGCGCGCCGTCGGGCCAAATCGGCGTCAGCCGCCGCACTACGTCAATCCACGCCGGGTGCTGGGCCATGTCGGTGAGCTTGTCGCCGATCTTGACGATGCTCGACATCAGGCCGATCCACGTGGCGAAAGCGCGGCTTTCAATGAACGCGACCGGCTTCTTGGTGACGTCCGGCCAGGAGCGAAAGAAGATGAGGTCGTCGTGATTTTGCCAAATGCGATTTTGGTAGAACCAGCGGCGAGCGCCCGCGCGAATCGTTGGCAGGAACGCCCGCGGGACGCCCAGCATGTCGTCCGGGATGCCCTCGTCCCACTCCGGGCCATTGTCCGCCGTCAGCCGCATCGCCTCCACGCGCCCGGTGTTCAGGCCCAGCGCACCGATGCCGCAGACGTACGTCTCGCCGCCCGTGTCCATGCCGTCGCGCAGCGCCTTCCACGCCTCGCGCCACGCCTCAATGTGCGTCTTGCTCGGGTCGTACGTGTGCTCGCCGAGGATCGCCCAGTAGCTGAAATCGACCTTCAGCCATTGCCACCCTTGCGTGCGCAGGTCCGCGCCGAGCTGGTGCGACCACGCGTGCATGGCCGGGTTGGACGTGTCCAGCGTGTGCTTGTCGCCGATGAGGAAATCCGGCACGACCGGCACCTTGGGCTGCAGCCAATCGGGATGGTCCTTCATGACCTGCGAATCCAGATCGACGAGGAACGGCGAGAACCACAGGCCCGGACGGAAGCCCGCGGCGACGATCTGCTCGGCCAGCCACTTGCCGCCATGGGGAAACGTGTCCGGGCGGAACGTCCAGCCGCCGTGATCCACCTGCCAGCCGTCGTCGACCTGAAAGAAGTTGGTGCCAAACGAGCCGAACTCGCGGCGGTAGATCTCCAGCGAATCGAGGATCAGCGGCTCGGTGATGTCGCTGCCGTGGCCGCCCGTGCCGCCGCCGCCTGACCAGGAATTCCAGCCCGCCGGCGCCGGATGCCCCGGACCGCGCTTGGTCCACGGCACCACGTGATTCTGCGTCGCCACATCCAGCGCGTACTGCTCAACGGAAGCCAAGGGATCCGCCGGAAACGGCTCCAGCCACAGCAGTTCCGACGCCAGCGTCGCACCCGGCTGCAGCGGCTTGCCGTCAAACAGGTAGCGGTTCTCCGCCGCGTACGTCGTGAACGGCCGCAGCCCCGTCGCATCCGGCTTGACCGCCGGCTCCATGCCAATGCCCAACGTTGGCATGCACAGGTCAAACGTCAGCCAGCCCGCCACGAGGCTGTGATCCAGGTGCGCCGGATCCGCGACGATGTGATTCCAGTTGCTCAAGGAAGCGCCGCGCAGGTCCAGCGGGAGGACGTCAGCCAGCGTCGGCCGTTCGTCATCGCCGTGCGCCAGCATCACGGACGTGTCCAGCACGACCATCCGGCCATTCTCCAGCACGCGGATATCCTTGGGATCGCTGGCCAATTGCAGGGAAGCACCGTCGACCGTCAGCATGAGCAGCGGCGTCAGCTTGTCGATTGTCACAGCGTCAGTCCGCTCGTTTGTCACCGTCATGGCCGCCACGAGGTGCTGGGCGTCGGACGGCGTCGTCAGCTTCAGCGTCAACAGCAGGCCATCGGCGCGGCACGTCAGCGTATCGACCGCCGGCATCGCGTGCTCGCACGGCCCGCGCATGGAGAGCAGCTGCGCGCCTTTGGCGTCGCGGTAGCTCACGTCAGCCGTCGCGCCGAGGAACAGCGGCTTGCCCGACCGCAGGACGTCAAACGTCCCGGTCTCCTTGTGCAAGACGACCGTGACCGGCGACGGCGTCCCCGCGCTCACGTCCTGCGCAACGTCGACCGCCGCACTCTCGTCCGCCGCCACGTCCGCCGTCGCCGCGTCATCCGTCGACTGCGCCGCTGGCGTGCCACATGCCGTGAATGCCGCCAAGGCGACCAGACTGATTTGCCACATCTTCATGCCCTACTCCCCCACGCCCTTGAGCAACACTTTCTTGGCGCCCTTATGGTCAATGGCCCATTGGTAGCCCGCCTTGGGCGCATTCGGCTGCGTCGGCGGATGCGGCTTGTCACCCCCGCGATCCACGTCGATGTACACCGCCGGATCCGTCACGCCCGGCAGCAGCGTGTGCCAGCCCGCAGGCAACGGCGGCGGCATCCAGTCAAACAGCCACTTCGCGTCCGCCACGGACAGGTTCACGCAGCCATGCGACTTCACGATGCCAAACTGATCGTGCCAGAAGGCGCCGTGCAACGCCTGACCTTGATAGAAGTGCATTGGCCACGGCACTTCTTCCGCGACGTAATCGGCCCAGCCCGTGCCGCGCATCGTGCTGTGGACCGTCTTGGCAAAGATGCGAAAGACGCCCTTCTTGGTCGGATGCGGGTCGCGGCCCGCGGAAACGAGCGTCGCAAAGACCGGCGTGTCGCCCTCATAGGCCACCAGCGTCTGCTCGGCGAGGTCAACGCGCACCCACCTGGCGTTGCGCGGAATGCCAGCCGGGCGCTTGTGCAGGTACGCGATCCGCACAAACTGCCGCTGCAACGCGCCATCCTTCACCAGCACGCGGCCCGCGCGCTCGCCCAGCACCGGCAGGCGGTCGTAGCGATGGAGAAGCTGCGCCGGCGCCGACTTGTCCGGTCCCAGCAAGCGCGTCGTGCGGCGGACAAACGCCAACGGCAGCATCGGCTTGGGCTCGCCAGTGAAGGTTGACGCGGTGAGCAGGCTCAGGTCGCGCACGCGCATGAACCCACCGCTTGAACGCCGGAGCCAGCCCTTGGCCTGAAGCTCGGGATCCGGCACGAACGCCAGCAGATACGCGGCTTTTTCGTGCTTCTTGACGGCCGCATGCGCGTCCGGCGCGGCAAAGACCGGCGACTTGGGTCGCGACACACGGGCGTAGACAAACGTCGCGTCTGACCCGTTGACCCGCGCATCTTCTGGCCGGTCCGTCCCCGGCCGCAGCGCCCCCAGCGGGACCGCGCCTCCGCCATTGATGAGCGCCCAGGGGTGCTTGCCCTCGGCGTCGCGGACAATCTTCTCCACCTGCACAAGGTCCCCGCGGCGCAGCGCGCCCGCCAATTCCGACGGCACCTTGGGCTGATGGCGGACGTAGACCAAGCCGGGGAGCACCCAAGCCGCAAAGGGTGGCTCAGGAGTGGGCGCCGGCGTGGGCGCTGCAGGCGGCGCGGCCAGGAGGAAAAGGAAGCTCAGCAGTGACGTCATGAAACTTCCCGGCCCGCGACGGGCGGCCAGCGGGAACACTCTACGGCGTGGCGACGGGGACGGCAACCGCGCGCAGAGATGTTGCGTGCGCGTCAAACGGCGCGCGCGGCTGGATCTGAACCAACCGCGCGCTTGCCTCCACTCGCCGCTCCCGCTACAACGCCAGTCCGATGCTTTTGCGCACCCTCAGCACCTTCGCCTGCTTCTTCCTCGCCACCGGCTGCTTTGGCTATGGGGACGTCGGCGCGCCGTGCACCAAGCGCACGGACTGCCGCGGCGAGCTCGTCTGCCAGGGCAACCAGTGCAGCAATCCGGAAGGCTGCCGCACGCGGCGCGAATGCGTCGTCGACGGGTTGTGCACCGCGTGGGGCAAGAACTGCGTGGCGGAGACCGACCGCGACTGCGAATCCGCCAAGGCCTGCGCGGAACACGGCCTGTGCACCGCCGCGCGCCTCACGTGCAAGGCCAAGGACGACGGCGACTGCAGCAAATCGCTCGGCTGCCGGGACAACGGCTCATGCCGCGCGGACATGGGGGCATGCGCGTTCGGCGGCCACGCGACCGAAGCCAACGGGATGGTCCACTGCGGCAACCAGTGCCTGGTCTATGGCCGGTGCAGCATCGACGGCGAAGGCCACTGCATCGCCGGCAAGGACGATTGCCCGCCTTCCTACGCCTGCAGCCATGAAGGCCTCTGCAGCCTGGACGAGAAAGACCACGCGTGCCACGCGCTCAACGACGGCGATTGCGCCAACGCCGCGGTCTGCAAGGAAGGCGGCGCGTGCCGGGCGTTGAACGGCGTGTGCGTCAAGACCGGCGACATCTGGTGCAGCAACCAGCCGCAATGCTTGAATGAAGGCCTGTGCACAGAGGTCAAAGGCGTCTGTCGCGCCGTCTCTGAACGCGACTGCCAGGGCACGCCGCTGTGCCACCAGTTCGGCCGGTGCACGGCGATCGGCGGCCAGTGCGTCGTGGGCGATCACCTCGACTGCGAGCGCTCCGTGGACTGCCGAATCGACGGCCGATGCGCGTCGCGGGACGGCAAGTGCGTGGTCGGGCGCGACAGCGACTGCCAGAAATCGACGCACTGCAAGACGTGGGGCTTCTGCAGCGTCATCGGCGACCGGTGCCTCGCCAAGGCCAAGGCCGACTGCGTGAACAACGACTCGTGCGCCAAGGAAGGCCGCTGCACGCCGCGCAATGGCTGGTGCGTCGTCGCCAGCAGCGCCGATTGCCGCAAGTCCGAGCCCTGCGAGAAAGAAGGCGCGTGCAGCGTGCGGGAGACGGTCGTGGACAAGCTCGGCCACGCGGTCAAGAGCGTGCTGGACCCGGACGTGCGGATGGACCTGAGCTGCGGCGCAATGAAAGACAAGGACTGCAAGAAGGCGCGCGCGTGCCTTGTGGACGACCGGTGCACGGCAGAAGGCGGTGTTTGCGTGGAAACGGCGAAGTAGGCCCCATCGGCGGGATTGTGAGGAGGCGAACATGAAGACAACGGACGCGAGCCAGGGCCCGTCGGCATCTGAGCTCATCGCGAAACGCATCGCTGAACTCGGCGACTGGCGCGGGGAAACGCTCAGCAGGATGCGCAACCTGATTCTGGAGGCGGACCCGGACGCGGTCGAGGAGTGGAAGTGGATGGGCACGCCGGTCTGGTCGCACGATGGCATCCTGTGCACGGGCGAATCCTACAAGGCGGTGGTGAAGCTCACGTTCGCCAAGGGCGCGGCGCTGCAGGATCCGGACCACCTCTTCAACTCAAGTCTCGAGGGCAACGTCCGCCGCGCGATCGACATCCGCGCAGGCGAAACCATCGACGCGTCCGCATTCAAAGCGCTCATTCTCCAAGCAGTCGCGCTCAACAGCGCAGGCAAGGCGAAGCGGTCCAAGAAAGCCAAGGCCCCGGACGCGCCGGTCTGAACTTGGCAAAACGACGTCGATTTCCCGGGCTTGACGATGGCGCTGGAAGCGGCACACTGGCGCGCACGCGGCGGGGCAGATGCGCACGCGTGAGGTGAGATTGCCATGGTGAACGGTGCTCAGACCCTGTTGCGCACGCTGGTTGATGCCGGCGTCGACGTCTGCTTTACAAATCCCGGCACGTCGGAGATGCACTTCGTCGCCGCGCTGGACTCGGTGCCGGAGATGCGGGCGGTGCTGGCGCTGTTTGAGGGCGTCGCGACGGGCGCCGCGGACGGCTATGCGCGGATGGCGGGCAAGCCGGCGGCGACGCTGCTGCACCTCGGCTGCGGGCTGGGCAATGGCCTGGCCAACCTTCACAACGCGCGCAAGGGCAAGGTGCCGGTGGTGAACATCGTCGGCGACCATGCGACCTACCACGTGCAATACGACGCCCAGCTGCAGTCGGACATTGAGACGGCGGCGCGCAACGTGTCGACGTGGGTGCGAACGACGCAGAAGACCGAGGACTTGGGGCGGGATGCCGCCGAGGCCATCGCGACGTCGATGGGGCCGCCGGGACAGGTGGCGACGTTGATCCTGCCCGCGGACGTCTCCTGGAGTGAGGGCGGCGTCGTCGGGCAGTTGCCGCAGCCGCTGCAGCCGGAGCGCGCCACCGACGCGACAATCGCCGCGATCGCCGAGGCGCTCAAACGCCCGGGGAAGACGGCGTTCCTGCTGGGTGGCCGGGCGCTGCGGGAACCGGCGTTGCTGGCGGCCGCGCGCATCGCCGCCCAGACGGGCGCCCAGCTGTTTGCGGAGGTTTTTCCGACCCGCATCGAGCGCGGCGCGGGCCTGCCGCATGTCGAGCGCATCGCGTATTTGGCTGAACTGGCGTCCGTGCAGTTGGCCGGCATCGAGCACCTCATCCTCGTGGACGCCAAGGCGCCGGTGTCGTTTTTCGCGTACCCGGGCAAGAAGAGCTACCTCGTCCCGGATGGCTGTACGGTGCACACGCTCGCGAGCTTCACGCAGGACGTGCAAGGCGGGCTGGATGCCCTTGTGCAGCGGCTCGGTGCCGAGCATGCGACGCCAGCGCTGCAAGCGGCGGAACGTCCGGGTCGACCGGGCGGCAAGCTGACGGCGGAGAAAGTCTGCAAGGCGATTGGCCACTTGCTGCCGGAGCGCGCGATCATCGTCGACGAAGCGCAGACGTCCGGGGTCATGCTGCCGACGAGTACGGCGGGCGCGCCCCGTCACGATCTGCTGGCGCTGACCGGCGGCGCGATTGGCTTGGGCCTACCGCTCGCAGTGGGCGCGGCGGTCGCGTGTCCGGACCGTCCGGTGCTGGCGCTGGTGGGCGACGGCTCGGCGATGTACACGATCCAGGCGCTGTGGACGATGGCGCGCGAGCGGCTGAACGTGGTGACCGTGGTGTTCAGCAACCGCTCCTACGCGATCCTGAACGTGGAGTTGCAGCGTGTGGGCGCGGGCGGCGCCGGTGCGGCAGCCAAGTCCCAGTTGGACATCAGCAACCCGAACCTCGACTTCGTGTCGATGAGCCGGGGCATGGGCGTGCCCGCGACGCGCGCGACGACGTGCGACGAGTTTCTGGCGGCGCTGGAGCAGGCGTTCGCCAATCCGGGGCCGCATCTGATCGAGGCGATTGTTCCCAACGCGCTGGGCGGCCTCAAGCTGCTGGCGCTGCCGTACGTGCTGCAGTCGATGGGCAGCCTGCCGCAGCCGATCGCCGCGGGATTGAAGCGCAAGATCGCGCCCTGACGGGATGCGCGGGCCGCGGGCTTCCACCGCGTCAGGCGCCAATCAGGCGGCGGGCGGCGGGAGCTCGCTCACATCCGCGGCAGGACCTGCTCCGCCTGTCCCGTCACGCCGCTGATCGAATAGATCGGGAACGGCATCGGCACCCTCTCCCCGCTGGGCGCGAATGACGGCTCGATGTCCACGTAGTCGCGCACGGCGTCGAACGTCGATTGCGAAATCAACACTTGGCCGCCCAGGCTACAGGAACCAACCCGCGCGGTGAGCTTGACCGCGCTTCCCAACGCGCCGTACTTCGCGCGCTGCGTCGAACCGATATTGCTGACGATGACGTCGCCGCTGTGCAGCCCCACGCCCATCGCCATCGGCGGCACGCCCAGCTCGTGATTTTGGACATTGACCGCAGCCATCGCGCGCTGCATGGCGACGGAACACGCAACCGCGCGGTGGGCATCATCCGGCCGAGCCACCAGCGCGCCAAAGAGCCCCAGAATGCCATCGGCTGTGAAGCCGTCGATCGTCCCGCCATGGTCCAGCAGAATCTCGACCATCTTGTCCTGGTACGCGTTGACCGCCGCAGTCACTTTTTCCGGCGCCACGCCGCTGGCTGCAAGCGTGAAGCCGCGCAGGTCGGCCGTCATCATCGTGACGCGGTTGGTCTGCCCGCTGAGCTCCAGCAGATCCGGCACGGCCATCAGCGCTTCCATGGCCTCCTCCGAGAGGTGGCGACCGACGGTCTCGCAGATGAATGCGTTGCGGAGCTCCAGCTTCTTGGTGTATCTGAGCAACTCCTTGTGCAACAAGCCAATTTCCAACAGGTTGTGCACGCGCATCAGCACTTCTGCCAAGTCGAACGGCTTGCTGATAAAGTCGCGCGCGCCCGACTGCAGCGCCCGCAGCAGGTGCCCGGGCTGGGCCGTAATCACGAGCACGGGCAGCCACGGATCCGTGCCAAGCGCCTTCAAGCCGGCCATCACCTCAAAACCGTCCATCGCCGGCATGTGCAGGTCGAGCAGGATCAGGTCGTAGCGATTCTGCGCGTGCAACTCGCAGACTTCGCGGGGATCGAGCGTGCGGTCGATGGCAGTGTAGCCGTCCCGGTAGAGGATTCCCTCCAGCAGCGCGATGTTGGCCTCGCGGTCGTCGACGATCAGGATACGGGCGGCGTGGATTTCAGTTGCAGTTATCATCAAGTCCTCTCTGGTATTTTTTGCGTGCCGCTGTCGCCCGCAGCGCGCGACTGGCGGGCCATCTCCGCGGCGAACTCAAGGGCGTCGGTCAGCGTGCTCATGAATTCAGGCACACGAATCGGCTTGGTCAGGTAGCGGAAGAAGCCCGCTTCGAGCCCGCGCTCCACGTCGCGCGGCAGCGCGTTGGCGCTCAATGCCACGACGGGGATGTGACGGGTCGCCGGGTCGTCGCGCAGAATCCGCAGCGCTTCCATCCCGCTGATGCCGGGCAGGTTGATGTCCATCAGGATGACTTCCGGTCGCGCCGAGCGCGCCAGCTCAATCCCGCGCATCGCTTCAATTGCCGTCAGCAGCTTCATGTCGGATCGCCGCGCGATGAGCTGCTCGACGAGCTTCAGGTTGGCCGGATTGTCCTCGACGTAGAGCAGCGTGTGCACGCGCATGCTCTCCGTGGACTCCAACGGCATGGCCGCTTCCGGCAAGTCTTCGCGCATCAGCAGGTGCGGCTCGAGGCACTCTGCAAACTCGACCCAGAAGACGCTGCCGACGCCGACGGTGCTCGACACGCCGATCGTGCCGCCCATCAACTCGACGAGCTGCTTGGACACCATGAGGCCGATGCCGGTTCCCTCTTCCGTGCCGTGCTCCTGCCCCAGACGGTTGAACGACTGGAAGAGCTGGGCGACTTTCTCGCCCGGCAAGCCCGCGCCGGTGTCCGTGACGCGAATCCGCACGCCGCCTGTGGCCGTCATGTCGTACGCCACGTCGACCTCGCCATCGGTCACGTTGTACTTGATCGCGTTGGAGAGCAGGTTGATGATGACCTGTTTGAGCCGCGTCCTGTCCACGTGCACGAAGACGGGCGCGATGAAATCCGGAAACGTCATCGTGATGCCGCGCCGAATCGCCTGGGGCTCGATCATCGTCTGGCATTCATGCAGGACCGCAGCGAGCGACACCGGCTCGGGCGAGAGCGAAATGCGCCCGGATTCGATGACGGCGAGGTCGAGAATCTCGTTGATGAGCTTGAGGAGGTACCAGCCCGCGTGCAGGATCTGGTCGATGCTCGCGCGGGCAGCGGCCGACGGCGGCGGCGAATCGGAGTCCATGAGCTGCGCGAAGCCGAGAATCGCGTTCAGCGGACTGCGCAGCTCGTGGCTCATGCTGGAGAGGAAATCCGACTTCGCGAGGTTGGCCTTGTCAGCGGCACCCTTGGCCCGCCCCAACTCGACGTTCTTTTCCTGCAGCGCCAGGAGCGAATCGCGCAGCCGTTCGTCGAGGCTACGGCGTTCCGCCTCGATTTGTTTGCGCGCGGTGTTGTCCGTTCCGATGAGCAGGTAGCCGATGATGGCGCCCAAGCCATCGCGCAGCGCCGTCACCGACACGACCGCAGGAAAGCGGCTGCCGTCCTTGCGGATGTAGGTCAGCTCGTAGATGTCCTCAATGCCGCGCGACGCCTTGAACACGAGCGCCTGGAAGCCGGGCGTGATCGTGGTGCCAAGCTCCAGGCTCAGCGCTTCGGCGCGGGTAATGAGCTCCTGGGAGTCGGAGATGTCCGCAGGCGTGATCTTGTCGACGACGTCCGCGGCGGCATAGCCGAGCATCCGCTCTGCGCCGACGTTGAAGATCTGGATGACGCCCTTTTCGTCCGTTGCGATGCTGGAGAAGTTGGCGCTGTGGAGAATCGCGTTCTGCAGCGCGCCCGTCTTGAGCAGGTTCTCTTTGCGCTCGACCTCGGTCGCCCCGTCGAGAGTGCCCGCATCGACGCCGATCCCCTTAGGGGTGAGTGGTTTTCCCGGAATAGCAGACCTCCGCATAGCGGCGTTGCGACAAGCGGGCAAGGCGAGCCAAGAGCTGAGGGGCCGGTGCGCGGGAGATTTCGGCACACGGCGGAGGCGCAGCCCTGCCGGGACCACGGCGACAAGTGGGCGCGCGATCCCATGGGCAGTCAAGCTGTTTCTCGGGAACGGGAAGAACGGTGACGCGTTGCGACGATGCGTCCCGAGCCACCGACGGCGAAGGCGACGGTCCAGGGGAAGCCTTGGGTTCGGAAGGTCGATTTGCCACTCAGCGAACATGGGGCGCCTCCGCCAAGCGGGCGGTCGCCGGCTTTCCCGCGGCGAGGCGAACAGCGTCGTTGTCCCGCCACAAGTCGTGGAGGTACTCCGCGGTGGCGTCGTCGCGGAGCGCCGGTCCGAGGTCCTCGCGCAAGATCGCCCGCATCGTGGGCCGCATTTCACTGCTCCCCGACGCCGCGCGCGTCGTCACCGACTGTTGGACGCGGACCGCCCGCGGGCGCGCCGCCGTTACGCGCTCCATTTTCCGCATTTGCGCGCCGCTGGTCATCACACACCTTCCGCCAATCGCCTGCGGGCCGGGCAATTCGTGTGAATTGCCCAGCCCGGAGGACATCGAGACCAGTCAACGCCAAAATCAGCCACCGCGGTTGTCAGCGGCACTGCTCAACGCCGGGCCATTCCCCGGACTCCTGAGACCCGATGCTGCACCCACAAGAATGTGAGCCGATGAAATGGAGCCTCTGCCACCACGTATTCAAGGTAAGTCGCGGCCGCGCTCAGTCAACCGCAGAATCGAGATAATCACTTTTATTTTTGCATAGTTAGCAAGCGAGATCCAAAAACTGCAGCGCCAACCAACCGCCTTCCCCCTCACCGGGTCGGGCAGTTGATTGGCGCGCAGCGCGTCATCGACGCATGGCCACTTTTGGCCGAAGCACTACAGCGGCGGCAGCACGATCGTGTTGCTGTCCAAGGTCACGGCGCCAATGCGCGCCAGGAGCCGACCCGTCAGCGTTGCGCCGGTCTTCATCGTGATGGACTGATCCGCCATGATGGTGCCGAAGAAGGCCGACGTGGTGCCGATCGTCGCCGAACTGCCCACCTGCCAGAACACGTTGGTCGCCTTCGCGCCGCCGGTGAGGAAGACCTGCCGGCCGTCCGTCGTGGTCAGCGTGGACGCCATCTGGAAAATGAACACCGCGGAACTGTCGCCCTGCGCGTCAAGCGTCAGGTCGCCGGAGGAAACTTCCAGCGACGAGGTGGACTTGTACAGGCCTGGGTACAGCGTTTGGCCACCCAGATTGCCGTCCACGGTCACTGCGCACAGCGAGCGGCCGGCCGCGTCATTGTAGGCGACCGTCAGGTTGGCCATCGCCAATTGCGCGGTGGTATCGCCCGCGTGAATCGCGCCGATAATGCCGCCCGGCGGGAAGCCCGTGACCGCCGTGCCGGAGAAGACGCCCAAGTCACCGGTCACGCTTGTCGGTCCCGTGTTGGTGACCGTGGAACCACCGAGCACCGCGAAGTTGCCCGCCGACGACAACGCGACGATATTCTGGCCACAAGCCGACGTCTGGAACGTCCAGCCGTAGCCCGCGCTCAGCGGTTTGCCGCCCGAATCCAGCGCGCCCGTCGTGATGGTCGCCTGGAACGCCAGATCGAGGGCGAGCGGATTGTTGGGCACGAACGTCGCGGTCTTCGTCAGCAGGTCGTAGCTGACCTGGCCAAAAATTTGCGTCGTCCCCTGCATCAGGATGAACGTCTGGTCATTGATCGTCGTGCCGTCCATCGCCTTGTTGAACAGCGCGGTCAAGTGGGTGGTAATCGCCACATTCTGCGCGGTGTCGGTCGGCGTGGTCGAGAGCACCATCGCCGGCGTCGCATCGCCCGTCTTGAACGTCCAGCCATAGTTCGCCAGCAAGGGCTTGCCACCGGAATCCGTCGCGCCGGTGGTGATCGTCGCCTGGTACGCCAGGTCAAGGCTCAGCGGCTGCAGCGGCAGGAAGGTCGCCGTGTGGGTCAGGTCGTCGTAGGTCACCAGGCCCGTGACCGGCGTCGCGTCCTGCATGAGCGTGAACGTCAGGTCGTTGATGCTGCCCGGCTGCATCGCCTTGTTGAACGTCGCGGTCAATTGCACCGCCACGGTCACGTCCTTCGCGAGGTCCGCCGGGTTGGTCGCCGTCACTTTCAACAGCGTTGCATCGCCGGTTTTGAAGCTCCACGCAAAGTTCGCGAGCATCGCCACACCCAGCGCGGACTTCGCGCCCGTCGTAATCGTCGCCTGATACGGCAGGTTCAACAGCAGCGGCTCAACCGGGACGAACGTCGCGATGTGGGTCAGGTCGTCGTAGGTCACGACGCCCGTCACCGGCGTGGCATCCTGCATGAGCGTGAACGTCAGCTCCGTCACGCTGTTCTGGGCCATCGACTCACTGAACTTGGCCGTCAGCTGCACGCCGAGGGTCACGTCCGTGGCCAGATCCGCCGGGTTGGTCAGCATGACCGTCGGCGCCTGGGCAACGTCCGGCGTGGCATCCGGCACATCCGGCGTCACGTCTGCCGTGTCAGCGCTATCCGGCTGCGCGTCTGGCGCGACGTCCGCCCCATCAGCCGAGTCCGGTCCGATGTCATTGGCATCCGCCACATCAGCCACATCCGGCGCGGTGTCATGGGTATCCGCCACATCAGCCGAGTCCGGTCCGATGTCATTGGCATCCGCCACATCAGCCGCGTCCGGGGCACTGTCCGCGCCGTCCAGGGCATCTTCGCCCACGTCCGCGTCGCCGCTATCGGCGGCACTGTCGCTCGCGTCGGCGGAATCGCCAACGGCGAGGTCGCTATCGGTCACATCAGCTTCCGCACCGGAAAGGGGAAATTCAACCACTTGTTTGCCGCAAGCCGACACCCACAAGCAGACGAGGATCAAGGAACTCAGTTGGATTCGTTTCATTTGCCACCTTCACGATTGGTAATCAGAAACTCGACGCGCCGATTCTGTTCCCGTCCGGAGACGTTGGCGTTCGAGGCGATGGGATTGGCCGAGGCGTAGCCTTGGCTCTCAAGACGCTCCGCGGCGACGCCGTGGGCGACCAGATAGGCGATGACCGCTTTCGCCCGGCTCTCGGACAGCGTCTGGTTGTGCTTCTCTGCGCCGGTGGAGTCCGTGTGTCCTTCCACCTTCACGTGAAAGGCCTTGTTCTGGTCCAGCGCTTTCACGACGTCGTTCAGCAAGTGGTGCGAGCGCGGCCGAATCTTCGACTTGTCCCACGCGAAGAAGACCTTCTCCTTCAGCTCAATCTTGTGTTCCTTGATGACGACCTTGTCGTACTCCGGACAACCCTGCATCGCGACGGGACCTGGCACGTCCGGGCAGCAATCGAGCGCATCGGGCACGCCGTCGCCATCGCGGTCCGCGGCCTTCTGGTCCTGCTGCGGGCACACCAGCGCGGGAGGCGGCGGGCAAGCGGGCGCGGGCGGACACGCGGGGCATTCCTTGACGGCAGGACATTCGACCGGCGCGGGCGCAACCACCGGCTCGGGCGGGGCCGGATGGCCCAGCATGCCGTCCACCTCGAAACTGAGGCCGACCATCAGGATCTTGGCGTCGCGATTGTCAAAGTCGACGCGGTCCCCCTGGACGGTCTGGAAGTAGCGAATGAACGGGCCAAACCAGAAGGGTCGCGTCTCGCCCACCGGGATCGACAGGCCTGCGCCGACGTCGAAGCCCAAGCGGTTGAGGGGACCCGTGCGCACGTAAAGCGCATCCGCTTCCAGCCACGGTGAGATGCCGTAGGCCCCCTCGGCGTCATGCGGACGCTTCAGGCGCAAGCCGCCGCCCCCAAACCAGGCAGCGCCGGCGTCGGACGCCCCCTGTCCTGGCAAGCCAATCCCGCCAGCAACCGCCGCAACATCGAGGTAGCGGCTGAGGCCGAACAGTGCCTTGAAGGAGCCCCCACCGCCGACCTTGTAAACGTCGGACTGCGGGCTGCTGAGCGGAATCGCCACCGACGGCTCCAGCTTCAGGCTGAAATCGAGCGCGAAGACGGATGTTGGACAGGCCAACATGAAGAGCACCGTGAACCATAGCTTTTTCATTGCAGTATCCTCCCCAAACAAATGTTTGGCGCCCCTTTGACGGAGCTGTGGTGAAACCGTGCGCCCTGAGCGAGGCTCCCCGACGACGTTTGGCCAACGCGGCGGCAGGCCGAACGTCGCACTCTGCGACACTCAAGACGACAATCCCTTAGCTTTTCCGAGAGAACCGGCGACCGCGCCACCCGAGCGGAGAAACCTCCCCCAGTGCCCGCGCCGGACACCTGACGCAATTCTCGTCAGTGTCCACTTGCCATTTTCAGTTGTCCCCGGTTGCCGGCTTGCCGCGCGTCGGCCAGGTCCCGATCGCAGCAACCCGCAGCCGATTTAGTGCGGCGCGTCGGTGCAAACCTTCGCGGCAGTGCACGCGCCATAGGCGACGACGCCGTCCCAGGCATCGCCGGTGCAGGCGACCTGCTTCGTCGATTCCTCGCAGCTGACGAACGCGGCGTTGTTGATCCGACCATTGCCGCACTGCTCAATCGGCCACGCGGTCGCGGCCTTGGTCGTGTAGTCGGTGCGACACGCCTGCTGGTCCGCGTACTTCTGTCCGGCGGCCGTCCCATAGCCATTGCAGGCCTGATAGCGGCTGCAGGTCGCACTCGCGAGACTGTCGATGCGCTGGTCGCGCGTGGGCTCCAGGAGGGTGTTGTCCGTCGTGGACGTGTTGCATGCCGAGAGGGCGCCAGCAAGAATCGAGACAACGATGAGGATTGACTTCATGGGATACTAAATCACTTTTCGACGCGTGATGCATCGATAACTCGTCTGAAATGCACAACCGAACGCCCCGCACACTTTCTGCCACACCTTCTCAGGCGAGCAGCCTTGCTGCGAGAAATCCACTTGCCAGACACATCTGCATTGGAACTAACCAACCATTTATAATGTAGGCCGCAATATCCCGGCGTCAAGACCATCTGAGAGAAAAAGCTCTTCAAGGTCGTGGAGATATGCGACAGATCGAGACGCGTGCAGTGATTCTTTTTGGCGTCAGAGGTCGCCGACAAGCAGACGACGCGCCGCGTTTGAGTTGGAAGCCGTGGGCGGGCGCCGGCGACCCGCTGGATGTCCTGGCTCTGCGTCGCGGGAGTGCTTTCCGGCTTGAGGACTGGCGCGCGCCCGGCGATCTTCCTCCAACCGCGAGGGTCATGGGAGGAAGAGGCCGGCTGTCGCGCCGCGGGGGCAGGCGGACCTGAATGAGAGTCTGCAAGAACCTGTCTCCGCAGCCTCCCCTCAGTCGCACGCCTGCGATTGCCGGCTAGTTTTGCGCGCTCAGCGGCGTCACGACGATCTCGACGCGGCGGTTGTTGGCGCGTCCTTCCGGCGACTTGTTGTCCGCGACCGGCCGCTGGCTGCCGTAGCCGACCGCCGACGAATTCGCCGATGGGTAGCCGCGGCTCGACAGGTAGTCGCGCACCGCCTGTGCCCGGCGCTGACTCAGGTCATTGTTGTGGCCAACCGACCCCTGCGAGTCTGTGTGGCCTTCCACAATCAGCGTGCGCTCCTTGGATTCCAGCAGTGCCGCAGCGACTTCATCGAGACGCGAACGCGCCTCGGGCAGCAGCGTCGCCTGATCGGAGCGAAACAGCACGCTTCCCGAGAGCGTAATCACCAGACCGCGCGCTTCTTCCTTGACTGCGGCCAGACGCGCGAGCGCCTTTTGCGCATCCGAGGCGCGCTTGTCCGCGTCCTTCCGCGCCTGTTGCTCCGTCGACAATTGCGTGGAAAGCGCCGTCGTTGCGGCTTTGGACTCAGCCGCCCGGCGCTCGGCATCCTGGCGCGCCAGTTGCTCCGTCGTCAGCTGCCCCGTGACGCTTGCCGCGTTGGCCTGCGTCGTCCGCAAATCCGTGTTCGAACGGTTGAGGTCGCTCCGGGTTCGCGACAATTCAGCCTTGGTGTCGACGACGATTTTCGCTTGCGTCGTCGCCAGTTCCGCCTGCGCGCGCGTCTTGGCGGTCTCTTCCTGCGCGATGCCGGCCTTGCCTTCAGCGATTTCCGCTTTGCGCTGGGCGACGTATGCCAAATCGAGTGTGTGAAATCCCTTCGGGTCGTCGCGCCACGCTGTTTCGGCAGCTTCCAAGGCCTGGTGGGCCTTGTGCAATTCCGCCGGGGTCATGGTCGCGGCCGGGCCATGGCTGGCATTCTCATAGGCCTGACGGGCGTCCCGCAGTTCCGCGGGAACGACGGCCGCGCAGGCAGTCACGAGGAAAAACGACGCTGGGACGATAGCTTTGAGCAGTTTCATGGATCCTCCGTTTGCGCTTGTTAGCGGCTTTCCTGTTGCAGCAGCCGAACGCGCTCAACGGCCTGAGCCGCTTCCGTCTTTTCGTTCTGTTCATGGGCCAGCACGACGGCCAACTCGGCGTCAGCCTCCGCGCGCTGGAGATAGGAGGTCGCCATTTCTTTCTCGCCGTCCTTGGCGAGCTTTTGCGACCGTTCCATTTCCTCTTTTGCCAGCTGCAGGTGCAGGGACGCGCGCGGCACCTTGGCTGCGCCGCTTTCTTCCGCCGCACGAATCGCCGAGGCGGAAACGTCGGTTTTCAACATCTGCGCGCCGCCGCAACCAGCGGTCAGGATCAGCGCCAGGGGCGTGAACTTGTTCATTCGAGACTCCGTAATCAGGCGTTTTGCCATCACATTCAGGATAGGACGGGGAATTTCAGCGACCATAAGATAGTTGGATCCGCTCTGTTAGGAATACTCGAACGGTTCCTCTGAACGCCTAATTTCGGAGCCGATTGCGCGCGGCGTCACAGAGGCCGACGACCGCCGGGTGGCGAATTTTTTGCTCCAGCGACCAGGCAAAGAAATTCTGCCGCACGTGCGGAGCGTGGCCGACGGACTGCAGCCGATGGTCGCGCGCCACTTCCAGGGCAATCACTTCCGGCACCGCGATGACGCCGAGCCCTGTCTCCGCGAGCACGACTGCAAGCGCGGCGTCATCCATTTCCGCGAGGATCCTGGGGAGGATGCCGTGGGCGTAGAACCACTCATCCAGTCCGCGACGAACGACCGAGTTTGGGCGCGGAAAGAGGAACGGCGCGCCGTCGAGCGACGCCGGGAAACCTGGCGCGAGCTTGTTCGCCAAAGGCGACGCCGCGAGGAAGACCGTGCCGCAGTCGCCGAGGGGATGGCTGAAGACGCGCAAGGAGCACGTCGCGGGCGCGACCTCATCCGTCAGCACCACGTCGAGGCTGCCCGTCGCCAAATCGGTGAGGAACCCGTCAGCCGTGCGGTCGTTGCTGCAGGTGACGCAGACCCCGGGTTCGATGGAGAAGACGGGCTCCAGGAACTGCCGGATGAGGCACTTGGGCAGCGCGCCTGAAAGCCCCACGACGAGCCGAATGGGCCGCTGCGCGCCGCCCGCCGTGAGGGCCTGAACAAGCGCGTCGCCGGTGGCAAAGATGCTGTCGGCGTACCGAAACGCCACGCGGCCGGCTTCCGTGAGCGCCAAGCCGCGTCCCTCGCGGGAGAAGAGCTTCTGCCCAAGCATTTCCTCCAGCTGGTGGATTTGCACGGAGATGGTCGGAGGGGCGAGGCGCAACTCCGCGCTGGCGCGGGCGATGCTGCCTTCCTTGGCAACCTTCCAGAAATACAGCAGGTGGTGATAGTTGAGCCAAGTCACGTTCGTTCCTTCTTAAAACCAGACGCGAACGCCGGCGTTGAAATCGAATGGATGGACCTGGACAAAGTCGACGATCCAAACACGCGGCGTCCATTCAAGAAAGATGTCGATGGGCAACGGCCGAAATTCCATCGCGAGCCCCAAGTTTCCGTGCACAGCAAACGCCGCCGCGCCGGAACCGACGCCGAGGTCCAAGCCCGCGCCCCAGTACCACGGCAAGTTGAAGATGCCCGCGCGGATGAGCGGCGCACGCGTGTTCAGATAGTCGCCGTGGATGAGAAAGCCGGCATAGCCGTATGCGTAATCGTAGTAGTACTTGCCGTGGTCCATCGAATACTGGCGGTACTGGCCGTAGTCGAACGCGTACAGACCGAACTGGAGCGCGTGATTGGGCGACGGCGCAAATTTGAGCGACAGACCGGGGCCATGGGCGAATTCGAGGCCGATGCCGAATTTCTTGTCGTCGCCAATGTCGCCGGCGAAGGCGGTCTGCGAGAACAAGGCGAATGTCAGGGCCACGAGAGACAACCGGATGGTTTTGCTGTGCATAGTTCATTCTCCGTCGCTTTCGCGACTTTTTTGGACGTGACGAGACCCGCCGGCCCGACGCGCCGTGAAATTGTCACAGCACGCCGATAGCTGGTGAGAAACGATTAAAGAACGAGTCTTCCGTCGTTGGGATAGAAGCGGACGCAAGAATTGCGCCGATTGTGGATAGCCGAACGCGTCGATTGGATTGCGCCGACCCATTGAGCGACCGCCTCCTCCGGCAGGTCGCTGCGGGTCACCCGCATCCCATCGCACTTCATGTTCGTATTGGAAAACGTCCAACCCTTGGCAAGTTAGGTCGCTAATGGCCGCTGTCAAGGCGCGAGCGGCGAAGCCCTGGCGAATCTCGGCGCCGCGTCCTTGTCACCGCTTGAATTCGCTGGAATCGCGATGAGGGGACGCGCTGCGCAGCGCGCCCGTGACGGCCGGGCAACTGCGGTGGGCGCGCAGAACACCTTGTCACCACAGCGATTTGCTTTTGCCTAACCGTCAAAACGGAATTCCTCATTGCGGCGGCAACTGGACCACTTAGCTTGGGGATGTGGTGTCGGGACGTAACCGTTTGGAGAGACCAAGATGGAAGTCTGGAGCGTTGTCGTTGCCGTTCTTGTGGCCGTCCTGACCGGAGCGTTGCTGCCGCTGCTGTTCCAGTTGCGGGCGACGTTGCGCAGCGTGCAAGTCGCGTTGGACAGCGCGTCGCCCAGGCTCAATCGGACCTTGGACGAGCTTGGGGTTGTCACGCACGAGGCGCAGATCGTCGTGGCCGCGCTCAGTGACGGCGTTCCGCAGGGCCGCGCTCTCATGGACGCCGCTGCAGGCCTCACTGAGACGATGACCCAGCTACAGGCGTCTGTACGGACCGCGACCGCGGTCGGTGCGGCGGTTGGCCCGGCGATCGCCGCGGCGTTTCAGGCTTTTCGGGCAATTCGCGCCGAGGAAGCCACAGACCTTCGCTCCGCGCCAGAGGGCGGGGACGAATCACCGGCGGGACCTCCGCCACGAGAGGATAGCTATGAACAGCAATGAGAACGCCGGCTTCACCGCTGGTCAGATGGTTGTGGCGCTGCTCGGCGGAGCGGCCGTCGGCGCGGGGATCGCGCTGCTGACGGCGCCGCGTTCGGGTGCGGAGACGCGCGCGGAACTGCTGTCGATGGCCCAGGCGACGCGCAATCGCGCGGCCAGCCTGCCACACGCGCTCGCGGGCGCAGTTGAAGCGGGCAGCGACGCGTTCACCGGCTCTCTGGCGCACTCCGCCAAAGTTGCGAAGCACAATTCACACGCCTAGTACGCCAAGCCCGAAGTCCGCACCGCATTCTTGCCGCCTGATAGATCCCGTGAGATCTTCAGTGCATGCGCAAAACAGGTCCATCGCCGCTGCCACTGTTCATCCCTGACACCGTCCGGCCGGAGCTGGAGGACAT
>CAIMLR010000019.1 GCA_903842345.1 uncultured Myxococcales bacterium | reverse complement strand
CGCTGGGAGCCGACGCCGTTTCGCGACACGGCGACCAACCTGGTCGCGACGCTGGTGGAACAGTTTGGCTGGACACTTGCGCCGCAGGATTAGCGGGAACTGCTGGAATGCGGTGCGAATTTGGGATCTGGGGTACTAGGCGATTTCAGGTGGTTTCTACCGAACGTAAGTATCTATTGCGCAAGATGAAAGGTCCTGGACAGTCGGCGAGGTTCGTCGCATCCGTGTATTCTGTCTTGGTGTTTCTTGATTCCTTCCTCAATTTCCGCCAAATTTGCCGTCGTGGCACGTCTGGGTCACTACATGGGTCACTACATTTTGAATCTGGAGGCATCTCGGCCGGTCGGAGGCCAACGCTAACTAGGCATAAACATGGAAAACGCGAGATCGGAAAAGGCGCACCCCGTTGCCTCCGAAGCCAAGGGTCTTCGCAAAATCACCAACCAAACCACAAATTAACCCATCGTCATCCCCTGTTCCGCGCTGACATGCCCACGCGACCGATTCCGCCCCACTAATTCCCGTCTTTTGCAGGACCCACGAAGCTCAACCTTTCCTCCCGCTGCGTTCCGCGGATGGGCACGAAGTCCACGACCACTACCGTCGAACTGGCGACGCGCGCGTGCCGCGGCGGACGATGTCAGCGGAAATCGCGTCCTCGAGACCGCTTCCGTGCCCCGTCCAAGGCGGAGTGACTTGAACTACTTGGTGATTTGAGGCAACCCAGCGTTCGTGGAACCGTTGCGTACTTGCGTGCCGTCCGGTCGCGAACGCGGGCTCACGCCTGGACGCGAGACGGGCTCGCGATGTGCGCCCGATGGTGGACCGCCAGACGCCGGTCCACAGCCTGCATTCCGGATGTGCCCCTCGTGGCCGGGTTGTTCGGGGCGCGCTGGGTCGTCGCGCGCCGACCGGACCGTGTCGCCGCGCCTATTGCGCCCAATCGGTTGATTCGGCTGTCGCCGCACCACAAACACCGGTCGGGCGTGGACGGGGAACCACAGCGCGACCGGAAGTGAAATCGCCCCTCAGCTCTCACGAAAACGACCGCAAGCCGCGGACTTCTGATTCCTCGGCGAGGTGCCCCTCCCGCTCGACCCGTTCCTGCGCCGGTCTGGGCGCGCCGCGGAGGTCAGCCGCACTTGCCCACATGTGGCGAATGCGTGACCTCTCGAGGTGATGGCGCCATCGCCATCGCAGCGGCCGACTTTCACTTCACGGCCGCCGAGCGCGGCGCTGACCGCGACCTTTCGGCACTGCAGCCGACAGCCGATCGGCGCGTGCTCACACGGCGCGCTTCGTCGGATCCCAGGTCCAGGCAGGAACCTCAGCACATGACGACGCGATTTCGGGCGCGAAAGTCTGCGACGAGCGCGTGCGACCAGGGTGCACGTTCGAGGTTGCATTCCAAAATGAGCCGGTGTGACCGAGGAACTCAGGTAGCGAAATAAGGTCAAGTAGTTGGCGTCGTCTCGTAGGCCAGGCGCACCGCTTCCGCGCCGTACTTTCGCTCCAAGCGCAGGACGGTGAAATGCCCGTGTGCCATGTTTTGGAAATGATCCATGAACAGCGTGTTCAGGAGCGCGCCGCCCGCTGCACCGATGATGGGCACCGCCTGCGCCGCGGCTTTTTCGGAAACTGTAATGCCAAAGCGTGAGGCAAGAGTTGCGATGAGTCGCGCAATGGCCGGCGCGCCCGCTTCCGTCAGCCCCTTCTCGGCGATGAACTCCGCGGCTTCGGTCACTGAGCGGGCGAGCATCGTTCGCGTGGCGAAATACGCGGAATTGGCCGCATCGTCATCAGCCGTTCGCCCGCCCATCGCAAACACTTCCATGCATGCGAGCCCAGTTGCCACGTCCCTCACGTTCGCGCCCTCACTCCGCGCGATGTCCGCGATGGAACGCAGCATGATCGTCGTGCTGATGGGTAGTTCCAACGGCAGTGCGGCGAGCCCGGCAGCACCTCCCAGGGCGCCAGAGACGCCAACAGCGAGCATGTGCCATCGGTCATTGGGCGGCTCCGCTTTGCCATCGGTCATCGTCCGGACGGCGACGGCGAGCGCCTTCGTCAGTGCGGCTTCCGTCGCGAGCGTGACCTTCTCCCGCCAATTGGCCGGCAGCGCGTCAAAACCTTTCTCGATGGGCGCCCCCAGGAGGTTGGTCGCTTTGGCTGCAAGGCCAGGGTTCTCCAACAAGGTCCTGGCACCCCTCAGGATGGCCAAGTCCTCCGGCGTCAACTGAGGCAAAGGGGGCATGTCACGCTCCAAAGTTCGTCAGTCGTCTCGTCCGACCGGCTCCGAGGACGCTAGCACGTCAGCCGGGTGGCGGGGAAGCGCCGTTCCTGCCCCTGCCGGCGCGACACGCACTGAGTTCCCATCGCGAACCGCGCCCGCTCCTGCCGTCCAACATTTCCTCGTTGACCGTCGAGGCCCTGCACGCGAGACTACAGAAGGTCGCCGCGTGGCGGCTGGTATTCCTGATGTCGACGCAGCTCCATCCGACTCGCAATCCGCCGCTTGATCCGGTTCCGGCGCTGCTGCGCCTCGTGGCGACGATTCACGAGGACGCGGAGCTGGACGTCGCGCTGCAGCGGCTCTGCGCGACCGTCGCAGAGCTTCTCGGCGTCGAGCGCGTCAGCGTCCGGCTGCTCGACGAAACGCGGTGTCGGCTCCTTGTGGCGGCCCGGTCCGGGCCGTTGGTCCGCGCGCACCCGAGCGTCGAGTTTGGCGTCGGCGAGGGACTGGTGGGCTGGGTCGTGGGGAACCAGCAGCTCCTGCGCTTGGAAAATGCTGAATGCGATCCGCGCTATGTTCAGAAATCCGGACAACTCGCGGCATTCGGTTCGTTCCTGGGCGTGCCGGTACTGGACGAGCAGGGGTGCATTGGCGTCCTCTCGACGATGTCCCCGCGCACGCCGCCGTTTGACCAGCAGGACGAGGACCGCGTCCGCCTCGCGGTCGGCATGATGGAGCGCAGCCTGCAGGTGGGTCGGCTCCGGCGGTTGATGACGTTGGACCCGCTGACTTCCGCCTACAACCGCCGCGCGCTGGAGCAAATTGTCCCAGGCGTTGGCGACTCGGCGCCGCTCTCCGCGGTGATGCTCGATCTCGATCACTTCAAGTCCATCAATGATCGCCATGGCCACGCGACGGGGGACATCGTGCTGCGGCGCGTCGTCGACCTGCTGCACGGCCAGCTCCGCAAAGAGGACCGCGTGTTGCGCATGGGTGGCGAAGAGTTTCTGATCATTTTGCCGGGCGCGCCACTGGCTGCCGCCGCTGCCGTGACGGAACGCGCGAGGCAAGGGATTGACGCCGCCGAATTTGCCCCAGGGGTGCACGTGACCGTGTCGGCGGGCGTCGCCGCGCGCAGGCCTGGTGAGTCCCGCGATGCTTTCGTGGGCCGCGCAGATCAGGCCTGCTATCGAGCCAAATCGTCAGGCCGCAATCTGATCGTCATCGACGAGACGTGAGAGTTGCGCGGCAACTCAAGTCGGCCCATTCACTCAAGCGGCCGCTCGGATTGACAAATACCGGGTCTGGCAGCGCGCTGCGGGATTGCTGTACCCCGAGCGCGTGTTTGCGGCGGCCTTTTTCCCGGCTGCACGATGACCCCGCGCGACCCTAAAGCGTTGCCTAAGGTCCCGCAGCTTGCTTACAATGGCGGAGGCTCCGCAAACCGTCGCGTGTCATGGCCCCCGGGGTCTTTTTGCGGCGTCGCCAATTTGGCGCTGGAGCGTATCTGAGTCGGAGGTTGAGATGGCTGCATCACGTACGGATTTCTACCTTCTCGTCCACAAAGGGCAGCGGCATGCGCTCTTTGAATTGTCAGGGCGGGCTGGGCAATTGGATTCGCGCGAGGATGCGGCCCGCGTCGATCTCGTGCGCGACATCGATGCGCTCATCGCCGCGTTGCTCGACCATGCGGACAAGGAAGACGAATTCCTGCAACCCCTGATCCGCGAATCCGCGCCGGAAATCGCCAAGCGGCTGGAGAACGAGCATTCCGCGGTGGAGGCGAAGGTCGCGGCGCTGCAAAACGCCACGGCGATTGCGCTCCTGGAAAAGGCGCCGGAGTATGACCTTGCCGTTTATCGGGCGCTGGCGCGGTTTGTGGCGGCGTATTTGTCGCATCTGGATCTGGAGGAAGTCGGCGCGATGCCAGCGCTTCTGGAGACTTTCGACGAAATGACGCTGTCCGGGATCCAGAGGCGCATCGTGGCGGCGACCGCCCCGTCGATCTTGCGTTACAACCTGAAAGCGATGTTGCCGGCCGCCACGGCGCTGGAACGGACTGAAGTCCTCGCGTCCTTGTGCGCGCGCCTCGGGGCGGCGGAAATCGCTGAACTGCGTGCCTCGCTCGGCGGGCTCGTTCCTGCACTCGATTGGCCAATCCAGGACTCCGCTACGGCAGCGTGAGCTCGGTGACCGCCGCCGGATACGTGTCCACCATCAGCCACGCCCGGACCTTCGTCGGCAATTTGGCGCTCGCAACATCGAGCGTAACGGACGTCAAATGCGCCTGCGCGTCGCTGGCCTGCGCCGTCTTCGGGCCATAGGAAAGCGGCAGTGGCGTCCCGTTCGCCGCGTCCTCCAGCAGGATGCCCAGCCGGTGCTGCGTGGCGCTCAGTGTGCCACCGGCCAGGGTGAAACGCACCGTCGTTGGCGTGCGCAGGCCGGTCGCCGTTCCGACGCCCGTCGGCGCATGTTGGATGCCGCTCCCCACCGGCCGGATCAGCGCGGCGCCAAAGGCCACGAGCTGGTCCGTCGTGGGATTGCAGAATCCGAGCTGCTGCAGGAATGTGCCGTAGAAGGCAATGGTGCTGCACGTGCTGGTGACCGACAGCACCGCGCCGCCCGCTTGCGCCTCGCCCTTGCCGTCCAGTCGAGCGCTCAGCCGAAAATCGTCAAATGACAATTGCGCGCCCATCGCCTCGAGCGCAAGCCCCGCTTGGTTCTCCAGCGTCACGCGGCCAGCTTCAAAGTGGATTGTCACTGGAAACAGGGCCTTGGTCGCCGGGTCCGGCATGACGCCCGGCGGCTGGTCGCTCGGCAGCGCGCCCATCACCCAACCGACCGCGTCCTGGCCATTGCCGTGCACCAGGCCGACTTCCCAGTGCAGGGAATCAAAGCCAATTTGATTGTAGGAAGGCAGGATCGTCGGCAGCGGCGCCGCGAGCCGCGCCATCTCCCAAATACCGGCATCGTCACCCGGTGTCGTTGGCACAGGCAGCGGCAACGCCGTGGGCGCGTCATTGGGATGACTCAGGGAAAACGTGAAGGTCTGGTCCAGCGCGCCGCCCACCATTCCGCCCGTGGTCTTCAGGCCATCACGCTGCGGGTCCTTCAGCCATTGACCGGTCACGTGCAGCGTGACTTTGCCGTCGGTCCCCGCCTGAAACGCCGTCTTGGGCGAGAGCGTGAAGAAGCGACGGTCGCCCGAGACCTGCAATACGACGTCCGCCGGTGGCTCGACCGAGACTTGGAGGGTTGCGTCGTCCACAAGCCCGAGAAGCGTGTCACCTGCAGCGCGCACAAAAAGCGAAAACGCCATCGCTTGGTTGGCGTCGATCGCCGCAGGCGCCGTCAGCAGCGGCGAGCCAAATTTGCTGGTAAAGAGGAGTAGCGCGCCGTCCGCTGGCAGCGTCTCGGTCGGCGAGGTGTCGCAATTTGGGTCGCTCTTGCCCGCAGTCAAGCACTGGTCGTACGCGACGGCAAAGACGCGCCCATCCTCGCCGCCCAGGTAGATTCCCTCACGGCCCAGCGCTGGCGACGCGTTCAGGTCATTGCGGTCGGCGTTGATCAGCTGGAGGGAAAAGCGCTTCTTGCCGTCTTTCTCGATGACGTAGAGATGGCCATCGCCCGCGCCGACGTAGATCCGGTCGTCTGCGTCCACGGCGGGCGAGCCGCGAATTGGGTCGAGCGTGTCGAACGCCCAGCGCACGTGGCCGTCCGCTGGATCGAGCGCGTAGATGGTGCCGTCGCAGGAGGGGATGACAATCGTGCCGTCAGACAACTCCGCCGCGCTCGCGTAGACGTGGTCGCGCGTGGGCCGTGACCACTTGGTCGTGCCGGTCTTGGCGTCGTAGGCGTGGACATAGCCGTCAAAACCGCCGACGACGACGAGACCCGTGCTCGTGACGAGTGGACTTGCGGCGATTGAGCCCGGTGCGCTCGCGCTCCACGCCGGCGTGCCATCGAGCTTCAGCGCAAACAGGTTGTCGCCAAGCGCGGGAAGCAGCTGGTTATTGCCGTGCACAAGGAGGCCGTTGGCCACGTCCACCGCCGGCAAAGACCACGTCTGGTCGGTGTGCTGTTCATGCCATTTCGGCTGGCCGGTCAGGCGATCGATGCCGTACACGCGGAAGTTGTCGTTGGGGACCAGCAGCGTGCCGTCGGGGCCAATCGCGACGTTGCCCTCAAACCAGCTGATGATGCCACCGGTGTCCTTGGCTGAGTCCGCCGTCCAGGTCCACAGTTCCGCACCCGTGGCCGCGTTGCGGGCGTAAAGCTTGCCGTCGCCCGAGCCAAAGTAGATGTGGCCCGCGTCGTCAAGCAATCCGGAACTGTCGATGATTTCGCCCGTTTCGACCTCCCAGGTGACCTTGCCGGAGCGGTCGATCGCGCGGAACTTGCGGTCGGCCGAGCCGATGTAGACGGTCTCATCGGCGCCGACGATGGGGGAGGAAAAGATGCCCTTGCCGGTCTGCAGCGTCCACGGCGCGTTGCTCGCGGTTGCGCGCTGCATCGGACTGCGGCCGGTTTGCCGGGCGTCGCGGCGGAATTTGGGCCACGGGCTTTGGCCGTCGAGCGGCACTTCACCCGCGGTCGCGGTTGCGTCACTGGCGACGTCGGCGGCATCCGATCCGGTGCCATCGAGGTCAGCGGCGGGCGGCGCCGCCTTGGTTCCGCAAGCGGCGAGGAGGGCGGCGAGGACGAGGGCAGGCAGGACTGGACGCATGACACGGCTCCGTGGGCGGCGCGTGCCTCCCCTTGTCGCCAGTTTGGTCGTCCCTCCGCCGAGCGTCAATCGCGGTTCCGTCGCCCGCATCGGCAGTTTTCCGCCGTCGCCGAGGCCGCGGGCGGTGTGCCCCGGCGCTTGCACTCGCCTCACACGACGATCGACCACCAGGCCGCGCGATTCGGGTCCACTGTGCGCGCAACTTGACCCTTCTTCAGCAAGCGATCCAAGGCGTTGTTGAGGTTGGCCTTGGTCCAGCGGCCGCCGCAGGCCTCGTGGATGTCGGCAATCTGCCATTCCAACTCGGCGTCCTTGCCGAGCAGCTTGAGGATGAACTCCGGCGCGGACTCTTCAGTGTTGACCATGACTCTCTCCTTTCCGATGCAGTGGTGCTGGGGCTTGGCTATCCCCTCGCGGTTGGGCTTGTATCATAAGGGCTTGTCGCGCCACCAGAGGCTGCCTCCCCGGGGCGCTTGACCCTATCCAGCCGCAAGCGCACAGTCTCGACGCGGTGAGGCGCGTGTCGGGCGGAGGGGCCGGTTGGACACGCGCGAGTTTTCCAAGGGTACGCAATGCAAAGGATTCTTGTTTCCGGTGCGGCTGGCTTCATCGGCAGCGCGCTCGTGCCGGCGCTGGCGCAATGGCCCGACGCGCAGGTCTGTGGCGTTGACATCCGGCCGCCGGTGCAGCCGCAAGAGCGGTTCCGGCAGGTCGACCTGCGCGACACGCCGGCGCTGACGGCGGTATTTGAGTCGTTCAAGCCGACGTCCGTCATCCACCTTGCGTCCATCGTGACGCCGCCGCCGGGGATGAGCCGTGCGGAGATGCGCGCGATCGATGTAGGCGCGACTGAAACGCTCGTGCGCCTGTGCTTGGCCCACCACGTCGCGCACCTGACGGTGACGACGAGCGGCGCGGCGTACGGCTATCACGCGGACAATCCAGCCTGGATCGATGAGGGCACGCCCATTCGCGGCAACGTGGAGTTCGCCTATTCCGATCACAAACGGCTGATTGAGGAGATGCTGGCGGAGACGCGCGTGGCGCATCCCGAACTCAAGCTCCTCATCCTGCGGCCGGGGACGATTCTTGGCCAGCACGTGGCCAATCAAATCACTGCGCTTTTTGCCAAGCCGCGCGTGCTGGGCGTGGCGGGCTGCGACAGTCCGTTTGTGTTCATCTGGGACGACGACGTCGTGCAGATCCTGCTCCAGGGCGTGCGGAACCAGACGACGGGCGTGTTCAATCTGGCCGGCGACGGCGCGCTGACGATGCGTGAGATTGCCCGGCAGTTGCACAAGCCCTACGTGCCGGTGCCGGCGTGGCTCCTGCGCGCGCTGCTGACCGTGCTGCATCCGCTTGGTGTGGTGCAGTATGGCCCGGAGCAGGTCGGGTTCCTCCAATACCGCCCGGTGCTCGCCAACGCGCGGCTGAAACGCGATTTTGCCTACACGCCGCGTTTCACGTCCGCTGAGGCGTTCGCCGCGCTGTTGCGGGCGCAGCCCAATCTGCGAAGGGCGCCATGAAGCTTCGACTCGCGCTTCTGCTCGCGTTCGCCGTGCCCGCGTCTGCGCACGCGCTCGATTTGACGGTCCAGGGCGCGGACGGTCGGCCTCTCGCGCTCGTCATGGCGACGGTCACGCCGACGCATCCGTTGCCGGTGGACCGGAGCGACAACGGCTACGCCACGCCGGGTGCGCCGCAGACCGCGGACGCGTGGCACACGGCCTTCACCGATGCGACGGGGCACGTGCGCGTTGACCTGCCGCCAGGCGCGGGGCGGATCAACGTGCGGCTGCGACGTCCGGGTTTCATCGACCTGAAACTCGCGGAGGTCCCGGCGGATGCGGTGCTCAATACGGTCCTGCGCGCGGAGACCGATCGTCAGGCGCTGGCGGCGGCCAAGCCGGCAAACGTCTGGGCCGCGGGCGTGCACGTGGGGACGCCCGAGCAGGACAAGCAGTTCCGGATGCAGTGCGGTTTTTGCCATCAACAGGGCGCGCCGTTCATCCGCGCCGAACACACGCCCGCGCAGTGGCGCACGACGATCAGCCGGATGATTGGCTACGGCGCGCGCCTGGCGACGACGGTGCAGAAACTGGCGCCGGAAGCGCTGCAGGCGGGGTATGCCGACTTGCGCGCCCATCCGGAAAAGCTGGTGGAGCCGCTGGCGTGGCAGGACGCGCTGGCGCAAGTGCGCATCGATGAGTGGCCGATGGGCGACGCGATGAGCCAGATGCACGACATGCTGGTGCACGCCAACGGCAAGGTCTATCTGGGCGACAATCTGCAGGATCGACTCTACGAAATCGACCCACTGACCGGCCGTTTTACGGTGTACAAGCTGCCGCACGACCGCGACGAGACACTGGGCGGCATGTTCGCGGCGCGGCTGGCGAGTTTTCCCAAGCACGAGAGCTTCCTCGCGCTGCATTCGCTGGCGGTGAGCGCCAAGGACGGCCACGTGTTTCTGACGCCGTCCGTGCAGCGGCGGATCGTCGAGTTTGACCCGAAGTCCAAGCAGTTCACCGTTCACCGGCTCAAGGATGGCCTGTATCCCCACACGATTCGCGTGGACGCCAAAGACCGCGTTTGGTTCACGTTGGCGCTGTCCAACCAGGTCGGCATGCTTGACCGCGCGACGGGCGAGCAGCATTTCATCGACCTGCCGACGCGCAGCCTTGGCGAAGCGTTCACCGTGCGGATCGTGCCGCTGATGTTCAAGCTCGCGACGTTGGGGCTGCCTCTCTCGGCGCTGCCAATTGACGAGCGCGCGTCGGGGACGCCGCTGCCGTATGGCATCGACCTGACGCCCGATGGCGTGGTCTGGGTGGCGCGCCTGCACGCCAACGACCTTGTGCGCATCGACCCCCAGACGCTGGTGCCGACGCTCATCGCGTTTCCCGCCAAGGGACCGCGCCGTCTGCGCAGCGACGCTGAGGGCAACGTGTGGATCACGGCGTTCGCGGAGTCGGCGATTCTGCGGTACATGCCAAAGCTCGGCGTCTTTACGCGTTTTGACATGCCGACGCTCCCCAAAGGCAGTGACACGCCGTACGCGCTCAACGTCGACCGCGCGCGCGGCATCGTGTGGGTCACGGGCACCGCATCGGACACGGTCAACGCGCTCCACATCGCGACTGGCCGCTGGAGCGTCTTTCCCATGCCCCACCGCACCACGTTCACGCGCGACGTTGAAATCGCCCGCGACGGCAGCATCTTCACCGCCAACGGCGCCTTTCCCGCGTGGCACATTGAAGGCGCGCAGCCAACCCTCATCCACATCACGCCGCCGTGGGCCAAGGTGACGCCATGAGCCCGCAACTGCTTCGCTATCTGGTTGGTTGTCTGCTGGCGTTCCTCGGTGGCCACATGATCAATTTTGGCCTCGTGCAGTGGACCCAGGAGGTGCTGCAGGCGCCGGCTTGGTCGGGCGCGCTGCTGCTCCTCTGTTTTGGCCTGCCGATCGTGTTTGGCTGGCATGGCGGCGCGGTGTGCGATCGCGTGAATCCGCTGCGGGTCGTGCGGGCAGGGCACTTCGGCCTGGTGCTGGCGGCGCTGACGCTCGCGTTCACCGCGTGGGTCCCGTGGATGCGGCGGGAGGCGCTGGCGCTCGCGTCGTTGGCGGCGCTGTTCGCTGGGCTGGCGTGGAGCTATGCGGCTCCGGCGCGCCTCGCCTACTTGCCCAATTTGGCGCCGTCCGACCGGCTGCGCAGCGCGGCCATCCTGTTCAACGTGCTGACAACCGTCGGTTTTGGCGGCGCGCCGCTGCTCGTCGGCCAAGTGCGCCAGCATTTTCCCTGGGTCACGGTCTTTCTCGTCGCGGTGGGGCTGCTGCTGGCCAGCGTCCTGTGCATGGTCGGCTTGCCGGCGGCCCATCGCGCGCCGGGCCAAAGCGGCGTCGGCAGTATCCGTGCCGGCTGGGCCTATGTGCGGCGCACGCCCATCGTGCTGCAGCTGCTCGCCGCGTCCGCGATTGCCCACCTGCTCATGGGGCCGATTCAGGTCATCATGCCGCGCTATCTCGATTCTGCCCTGCACTTGGAGCCCGGCGCGCGCGGCGTGTTCCTGGGGCTGGCGGCGCCATCGCTGATCGCGGGCGGATTGATTGCCCTGAGCCTGAAACGCCTTGCGTATCCCGGGCGCGCGCTGATGGCGGGCGTCGTCGCGAGCGCGCTCCTCTGCGCGGTGCTGGCGAACGTGACGGCGCTGCCGCTGGCGGTCGCCGTGTTCATCGGCGCGTGTGTGCTGGCGGGATCGGCGGTGGCCTTCCTCGCGGCCTCGCTGCAGGACGTCAGCGCGGAGGCCTACCGGGGCCGCGTCATGGCCAGCTACGCGATTACCACGCAGTTCTTTCCGGCCCTCTCCGGGCTCCTCTCAGGGCTGCTGCTGGCGGCGCTGGGCCCAATCCCGGCGCTCGGCCTCTATGCCGCGTGCGTCAGCGTTGTGGCGGTCGTGGCCGGCTTGCTGATGGCGACTTTGCGCAGCTACCGGCGCAACGCTCCGCATCCCTAGCCGTCAGGCTCGCTTGCGCGCCAGCTCGTAGGCGCCGGTGAACTCGGTCCGCACGTCGCCCGTCGTCGGGTCCAACAGCCACGCCATCGCCAGCTTCTCCGGCACCCGCACGCGCGTCGACGGCTCCAGCGTGCCAAACGCCCAATCCCAGATCGGCGACGTCACGCCGTGGTTGGACTTGGGATTGCCAAAGTGGTGGTGAAAGTGATGGCGGCGCAGGAACTTGCCGTACGCGCCGACGCCCGGATGCGTGTGCGCGCGGCGGTGCAGCGCCTCGTAGGTCACGTACATCGCCACAAACGCGCCGCTGAACACCGCGCCGTGGTGCCAGCCGACCAGCCACGCCGCCAGCGGCAGCACCAACGCGAGCGCGCCCAGGGCCGCACCGGCCTTCTTGTACGTCGGCGCAAAGTAGTCGCCTTGGCTGTGATGGCGGATGTGCTCGGTGGCAAACGCGTTGGGCCACGTGCGCTTGTCGTGGCCAAGGAAGCGGTGGAGCAGGTACTCCGCCAACGACCACGTCGCGATGCCCAGGAACGCTGCGATCAGATTCTCACCCATGGGACCTCCGGCCACAAGCGTGGCAGAGGCCCGGCGTTTGGGCAAATCCTATCCACGCTGGCCGACGGACGGGGGAGTCTTGAGTCAGGGCCTGTTCAGAGTGAGGCGAGGAACGCCATCAACTGCTTGCGCCGCTCCGGCGGCAGCAACTGCACGGCCTGGCGGGACTTGTCACTTTCGCCGCGGTGCATGTCGATGGCCTGATCGTAGTTCTTGGCGCGATGGTCGTGGAAGAACCCCTTGTGCAGGCGGAGCCCCCACAACTGCGCCGTCCGCCAATCATGACCACCGGCCTTCGCGTCGGGCATCTTGTTGTCGTCGTCCTTGCCCATGTCGTGGATCAGCAGGTCGCTGTAGATCCCTTTGGCCTCGCCCAAATCGGCGATGTGGCACGCCGTGCACCCGGCGAGTGCGAACTCATGCTCGCCCGCGCGCACCGCGTCGTTGATCGGACCGCGCGTCGGCGGCGCGAGGTTGCTGAGGAACGCTTCATACAGGTGGATCAGCTCCTTGCTCGCCTCCGGATCGGCGACCTTGTCGGCGTCCTTCTGCATGTCCGCGTTTTCCTCGAGCGTCATGCCGAGGTCCTGGTAGAGCGAACCGACGACAAGGCGGTGCAGCGTCAGGTCCTGGGACTTCAGGCCCCAGCGGGCGAGCACGTTGTCCCGCATGTTGACCACGCCGCGGACGCCGTCGTGATCCCGGTCCTCCGGATCGGCGTGGCTGGCGATGACGCCCGGCGGAATCTTGTCCATCAGGCCAACGCCCAGCAGGTTGGGCGCGCGCGACTTCGCGAGGATCATGCCCTTGGGGACGACGTCCGGCTTGAATCCTGGGATCGCTTTTTCGTGGACGAAGACGACCTCGACCTCGCCCGGGCGGATGCCAATCGTGAGCGCGTGGTCCATGTCCCCTTCGCCGCCAATGACCGGATTGGAGTGGCACTCCGCGCAGGCCTTCTGGATGTAGCGCGGTCCCAGCCCGCCCGCTTCACCCGGTCCGTCGCGAAACGCGATGCGGCCGCGGACAAAGTCGATCAGTTCCTGGTCACTCAGACCGGCGCGCGGGCCGCCCAATTCGCCGACGGCCGGCGTATTCGCAAACTCCCGCGCCCACGCTTCGCCGCCTTTCGGGACGGCCAGTTTCGGCGCGTTCAGCTTGGGCATCGGCAGATCGCCGGGCTTGGGGGAGGCTCCGGTGATGAGGTCCTGAGCCAACGCCGCAGCAGGCGTGGGTGCAACAGGCGCGGCGACTGGCGAGGCTGCGACTGGCGAGGCTGCGACGGGCACGGCAACCGCGGGCGCTTCAGCCGTTGGGGCTTCCGGTGGCGGCTCGACGACCTTGGGGGCCTCGCGTGCGCACGACCACGACGTCGCGAGCGCGAGTGCGACACCCGCCCAGCGACCGCGGCCCGTCGCAAATTCCATAGACAACCGTTCAGAATGCTTCGTCATTATCCCTCCCCCTCGTCACTCCCATGACGTGGCAGGGATCGTACGCCACGCGCCCCCGGAGGCAATCGCGGCGACGGCAGGGAGGGTGCGGCGTGAAAGCCGTCGCCACCCGCGTTCACGCGCCGCGCGGGCGGAGCGGCATGACGCGCCTGTGACGAATGAGGCCTGCGTTACATATCTTCACGCCATGCCGGCGCGGGTCAATCCGCAACCGGTTTCGGCGTCGTCTCCGTGGACGCCGGCAGCTTGGGAACGGCCGCCAATGCCGCCGGCACTTCGCCCGTCAACGAACCGAGCCACTTGGCAATCGCCGCCACCTGCGCGTCCGTCAACTCCTTGCCCAACTGATGCGCCGCCATGGTCCGGATCGCCACGTCCAGCGTCGCGGCGCTGCCATCGTGGAAATACGGCGCCGTGTTCGCGATGTTGCGCAGGGAGGGCACCTTGAAAAAGAGCTTGTCGCCCTCCTGCTTGGTCACGCCAAAACGTCCCAAGTCCTTCTGATTCGGCCACGCCTTCACGAGTCCGGCTTTCTGATACATGGCGCCGCCGATCAGCACGCCGTTGTGGCAAGCCGTGCAACCCGCTGCGATGAACTCAAGCGCGCCGGCCTTTTCGTCATCCTGAAGCGCCGCATCGTCGCCGGTCAGGTACTTGTCCCAGCGCGAACGGGTCGTCAGCTTGCGCTCAAATGCGCCAATCGCCTTGCCGAGGTTGTCATACGTCAGCGCATCGGCTTCGCCCGGAAACGCCGCTTGGAACGCCGCGACGTACTCCGGGATCGACTTCAGCACGGCGAGTACCGTCTCGGAACTCGCCATCGCCATCTCGACCGGATTGAGAATCGGCCCTTTGGCCTGCTCTTCCACGTCCTTGGCGCGACCGTCCCAGAACTGCACGAACTGACCGGCAGCGTTCAACACGGTCGGCGCGTTGCGGCCGCCCAGCTGCCCCTTGTGGCCCGGAGACGTCGGCCGGGAATCGGCGCCGCCTTTGTCCAACTCATGGCACGAGGCGCAGGAGATGTCCTGATTCTTCGACAACCGTTTGTCGTTGTAGAGCAGCTGCCCCAGCGCGATCTTCGCTGCGCTCGGCGGGTTGGTCGGACTGTCAAACGCTTCTGGCAACGGACCGAACATCGCCAAATCGCTGCGTTGCAGGGACTTGGCCGCAGCCGGCGTGCTCGCGGCAGGCGTCGGCGCGGGGGCGTCCTTCTTGCAGGCGACGAGGCCGCTGGACAGCAGCGCAGTGGCGATGGACAGGGAGATGAGACGGCGCGAAATGACCATGAGAGCCTCCGGAATCGGCCGAATCGTCCCTGACTCGTATGGGATCGCGGCGATTCTCGCAGACTCTGCGCGCGCTCACGGCCTTCGTCAAGCACGATCAGCGTTCGATTCCAGCCACTTCTCCACGGGGTCTTGAGCAAAAAGATAACCGCCGTGACATTTCCCTGACACTTGATTCGCCGTTGAGATCCGCTCTGAATGCGCCGGTTTCCGCTCAATCAGGACCAAATACGTCCGCGATTCCGGTGGGATCGCGGCAATTCGCGTTTCGCCAGCCACTCGCAATCGCTTGGCAAGCGGCGTATGGTCTTCAGTGGTGTGTCAAACGGATGCACTGCGGTCCAACGCCGCTGTTTCTTTGCTCTTCCACACGTTTTCGTGGAGGTCCGCATGGCTGCTTCGTTCCGGATTCGTCCCCTTCTTCTGGCCTTTCTCGCGCTCACCGCGTGTGGCACTTCCTCTTCCTCTGACGCGTTTCAGGAGAAAGTGGTGCCGGTCCTCGAGACGCGGTGCGCGGACAGCAGTTGCCATGGCGCGCTCGCCGGGGACGTGCAGCATCAGCTGGATCCGCAGCGCTGGCTGACCTTTACGGTTGACGCGACGGGGCGCATCACGGACGTGCCCAGCGCGCTGGCATCGGTCAAGGCGAAGATCAATTCGACCGAGGACGTCAGCTACTCCAGCTTCTTGCGCAAGACGCTGCCGGTCGCGATGGGTGGGCAGTATCACTTCAAGGGTTCGCTCTTCCAGTCGCGTGACGACGCCGACTACCGCACGCTCGCCGATTGGGCCGCGACGGTCAGCGACGGCGGCGAGGCGGCCAAGGATGCGCCGCTCACCATCAATGAACAGCTCTTCGCCACCAACGTCTATCCGCTGCTCATCGACCGTGGCTGCGCGACCTCGACTTGCCACGGCAGCTTGATGTTTGGCGGCGCGGTTTTCCAGGCGCCCACGGTCCCGGGCACCCTCAACCTCTCCCGCGCTGACTTGCGCGCCACGTATGGCGAGGCCAAGCGCAACGTCTCGATGTGGGGCAACCCGCTGCAGTCGCGCTTGCTGGCGAAGATCCTGCCGTTCGAGCAGGGGGGCATTCCGCACAAAGGCGGCAATGACATCTTCCTGGCCAAGGAGATGGAAGGGGGCAAGGATCCACGCGACTCGGCGACCGTCAAGGGCATCCTGGAGTGGATCGCCGCGGAGCGCAAAGCGGCCGTTGGCAACGAAATTGCCGCGCCGGCTCAGCCGCCAATCGTCCTCGTCGGTGGACCACTGCCTGCTGCCGGTCCGTTTGACGTTGCGCCGTTCACGCCGGGTAGCGACCTCTACCGCCTCGATCCGCCGTACACGGGAGCGCCGGTCAACCTGACCGCCAGCGCGCACAGCCAGCCCGCGGACGTGCGCGATCCGGCCATCAGCCACGACGGCAAGACGATTGTGTTCTCCATGCGCACGACCGCCGCTGACGCCCACAACCTCTACACGATTGGCGTCGACGGCACGGGCCTGAAGCAGCTGACCAGCGACAAATCTGCGGCGGCCAACGGCCTGACGGTCGGCAACTTTGCGCCGACGTGGGGCCCCAACGGCGGTTTCACGCCCAAGACCGGTACGCCGCCTGACGAACGCATCTACTTCAGCTCGACGCGCGCGGCGGATCTGGCGGACCTGGCGTCGTTCCAGAATGCCGACCTGTATGTCATGGACGCCGATGGCCAGAACGTGGAGCGCCTGACGTACACGGTCGTGCCGGAAGTGGCGCCGCATTTCCTCGCGGTCGGCGAGTTCGCGGGCACCATGGCGTACACCATCAAGCGGTCGGCTGAAGGCGGGTACAAGGGCGTCTTCTTCCGCTTCCCGATCGATCACGACTCGACGTACCACATCCAGCCGGAAGCGCATCCGCACTTTGGCATGAGTGAAGATCCGCAGGTTTTCTACCGGATTCGCGAGCTGGCGGACGGACGTGCGACGCTGGTGCTGATGGACCAGAATAATCGCTGGCGCGGCGGGCAACTCGCTGTGTTGGAACGGCAATTCGCAGTGGAGATCGCGGAAGGCAAGGAAGCGGATGCGACGCTGCCCAACTTCCGCCACGCGCTGACGATCCTGACGCAGGACGCGGCGCGGACCGGCCCGTCGGTGGATGGCCTGTGGCGCGACCCGACGCCGCTGCCCGATGGCAGCCTGCTCGTGGCGCATGCCGCCGGGCCGATGGACCTGAGCGATGGGACGCTGACGCCGCGCACGGAGCTCGTGCAGGTGACGCTGACGGAGGATCGCGCGACGAATCGGCCTAAGATCGCCAAGACGACGGTGCTGCTGACTGACCCGAAGATCGCGTGGTCGCAGCCGGTGGCGGTGTATCAGCGCCCGGCGGAGGATCCGCCGCACGCCCGCAAGTGGAACGACACGGACAAGACCGCGACGCTTGTCCACAGCGGCGTGCAGGTGATTGAAGCGGTGCTCGCGCACTTGTCGCCCACGACGGCGCGCACGCTGCGCGACGACATCGCCTATGTGCGTGCGGTGGTGCCGGTGTCGATCGCCGGGCCGCTGGACGTCTCGCCCGTGCCGGCGGCGGAGACGCTGCACAACATGCCCAATGCGACCGTGACGTCCCTCACCGGGCGGATGCCGCTGTTTGCCGCGCTGGAAGTGCCACCGGCGTCGGACGGCAGTCTGGCGGCGATGATTCCGGCGCAAGTGCCGGTTCGCGTCGTGACGCTGGACAAGGACCACATCGCCGTCGGCACGCTGCAGCATCAGTGGTACGCGACCCTGCCGGGCGAGCGTTTCCCGGTCGGCATCCCGCTCACCTCCTACAACGCCCGTTGCGGCGGCTGTCACGGCGCGATGGATGGCCAGAAGAGCTCCGTGCTCCAGGCGCCAACGGATTTCATCACGCAAGCTTCTGTCACGGCGGCGATGTACGCCCAAGCCGATCGCCGGACGCCCAACGTGCTGCCGATCATCGACAGCTCGTTCTTCGTGTTCAGTGACTTCACCAAGGACGTCCAGCCGGTCCTGACGGCGAAATGCGCGACCTCCGGTTGTCATGGCAATGTCACGCCCGCGGGTGGTCTGGATCTATCGGCGACGCAGACCCAGCACTACACGCAAGCTTATGAAAATCTGCTGCAAAAAGGCGCCGGATCAGCCGCTGGATACAAGTACGTGGACGCCGATGGCTACCGGGCGCGCGGATCCTACCTGGCTGAGAAGGTCATGAATCGTGAGTATGATGCGGATCGCACGCTGGACAAGGCGTGCCCGCCGGCTGGATCGGCGCAACTGACCGATGACGAACGCTTGGCCATTGTCCGCTGGATCGAGTATGGCGCGGCCTATCATGGCTTGCCGGTTGCGAAATAGCGTTCGCGTGCTGGCGTTGTTGCTGGCCCTGCCTGGCTGCGTTGTGGATCCGTCGGGCATGACCGCGCTGCCCAATCCGTCGCGCGCCACCTTTCCCGCTGAGGCCGGCCCCATCCTCGCCAAACGCTGCGGCGACGCGACGTGCCACGGCAACTCGGACCGGCCGTATGCCATCTACGCGGTCGGCCGTCGGCGCTTGGCCGCCGCCGATCAGTTCACCTCACATCCGCTGACGACCGCCGAATGGGACGCGGACTACAACGCGACGCGCGGCTTCCTCGACGCGTCCCGTGGCCGCGACACCACGCTCATCCAAAAAGCCCTCGCGGTCGGCGGCGTCGGTGGCCACAAGCCCGGGGCCGTCTTTGCCGCGCCGAGCGATCCGGAGTGCCAAGCCATCCTCACGTGGATCGACGGGGTGACGCCATGATGCCTCGCGCGCTCCTCGCGTTCCTGGCGCTCGCGCTCGCGGCGTGTGCGGCAACGCCGGCGCCGATCCACGTGCTGCCTTTGGACCCCAATCCGATGGCCGCCACGGACCCGTTGTGGACGCCGCAGCCGCACCGGGACCGGCCGCGCGCAGTCTGTGTGTCGCCCGATGCGACGAAGGCGTGGGTGATGCTCGCGGGCATCGACGACGATCCGGGAACGGACGTTGCGGTCATCGATCTCGCGACCGGTCAGCCGGTGAAGCGCGTGCACCTCGACAAGGCGCCGTGGCAGTGCGCCGTGGATCCCAGCGGCAAGTACGTGGTCGTGACGCTGCGCTTCGCCGATCACGCGATCGTGCTGGACGCGGCGACGGACGCGGAGGTCGCGCGGGTGCCGGTGCCGTACTACACGGAAACGGCGATTTTTCGCGCCGATGGGCAGCGGCTCTATCTGGCGAACCGGTGGAAGGACAGCGTGCTGTGGTGGAATTTGGACCTGACGCACGGCTTTGCGGTGCAGTCGACAAACTACGACGGCGCGGCGCCGGAGGAGGCGATGGGCACGCCCGTGAGCGACAATCCTGGGCCGATGGCGCTCTCCAGCGATGGCAAGCGGCTCTTTGTCGGCTCCATCGCGGGCTGCACGATCGCCGTGCTGGATGCGGCGACTGGCAAGCTCGTCGACGTGGACGCCAATCCGGCGACGACGACGGTCGGGGCGCCCAAGGGCATCAGCCACCTCGACCTGCATTCGCCGATCGGCGGGCTGCTCGTGCACGGCGCCTTCCTCTACGTGGCGGACATGGGCAAGGGCCTCGGCGCGCAGCCGACGACGGGGCTGGACATCGATGCGGATGGCCATCCGGGCGACAACACGGCCAACCTGAGCTTTCAGGATCAGCAAAACGAAATCGGCGTCATCGAGACCGCGACGCTGCAGGAAGTGCACCGCTACACGTCCGATACCATCGCCTACCGCGATTTCCGCGACGTGGACCCGGAGCATCCCAACAAGGGCCTGGCGCTGCCGCTGGCGGATCAATGGTCGCCGGACGTGCTGAATTGGCTGCCGCAGAAGGACACGTGGATTGTCGCGGGCGCGCTGCCGGAGTCGATGGCGGTGCAGGAGGACAAGCTGTGGGTGGCTTTTGCCGGCTCAAACGAAGTGCAGGGCTTCGCCATCGCCCAGGACGGCGCGCTCACGGCGCTGCAGACCGCCGGCAACCTCTACCGCACGGGCTACAATCCCAAGGCGATTGCCGCGGTCGGCAACGGGCGCCTGCTCACGGTGGACCGGCTCGGCGAGGCGCTGACGTTCATTGACACGGGCAAGCCGGCGGGACTCGCGGAACAGCATGTGGTGATCGGCGATGTGGCCGCCGGGCCGTTTCCGCAGACGGACGCGGAGTTGGGCGAGGGCATCAATGAGATGACGTCGGTCTTTACCATCGACGGCGACCAGACGTGCGTGCAATGCCACCGCGACAATGGCGCCATCGCGCGGCCGTTCGTCATGCCGCTGCAGTCCAGCCGGGCGTGGAGCCTGCGCAACGTGATGGCCCAGCGCGGCCTGTACGACACGCGACCGTGGTTCTTTGAACAGGCGATGAACGAGGACAACTTCTTCCCGGTGCTCAATGAGTTCGCGCGCCGCGAGAATTTCTGCTGCGAGGAGTTGGACATGATGGTCTGGGGCAAGTACCCCAAGATCACCGCATGTCAGGCCGATCCGGCGATCGCCGGCTGCAATCACGTGCTCCACTGCGCCGACGATCCGCCGCCCGAGTGCGCGACGCGGCCCTACGCGCAGACGCCGTTCAACAAGCGCGCGGACTTCATCAAGGACGGCGCGCGCAAGCTTTTTGGCCGCGACAAAACGTTTGGCGACGCGCTCTTCAAGGACGACGGCACGGGCGCGCGCAAGCCGATCGACCTCGATTTTGACGGGATCACCAAGGCGCTCGGCCTCTTCATGCTGCGCACGCCGCGCCTGCTGCCCAATCCCAACCGCGCGATGAACCTGCCGACGGCGACGCGCGGCGAAGTGCTGTTCCGCCAGCCGGGCGTGGGCTGCAACAATTGCCATCCGCTGCCGGTGACAACGACCGCGTCGGCGCCGACGCTGTTTTCCCCGTTTGGCATGCCGATCCGGTTTCCGCCGGTGATCACGCCGGAGCGGCGGCCCGATGGCTCCGACGCGATGCTCGTCAACGACGCCTTCATCGCGACTTTTCCGCTGACGCAGCAATCGCCGGCGGGGCTTTTTGTCGGTTCGACGCCGCTGCGCGGGCTCTGGGATCGGCCGCAAACGCGGTTTTTCCACGATGGCCGCGGGCGCTCCCTGCGCGAGTCGCTGGCGACGCCTGGGCATCCCGTCCTGCTGCCGGGCGAAGTGGGCCGCAATGAACGCGACGGCGCGGTGGACACGCACGGTGGCACAAGCTCGCTGGATCGCTATCAGCTGCAGGACCTCATCAACTTCGTGCGGACGCTGTAGGAGGACCTCGCCATGAAATGCCTGCTCCTGCTGACCCTGCCGATCCTGCTGTTTGCGGCGATGCTCCGCGCGGATCCGTTGCCGATGGCCGCAGACGTGACGCTCGCGGGACTTCAGCGCGCGCCGGTGCGGCTGGCGGACCTGCGGGGCAAGCCCGTTGTGCTCGATTTCTGGGCGACGTGGTGCGAGTCCTGCAAGCGTGCCCTGCCAGAGCACGACCGGACCGCGCGCGCGCTGGGCGACCGCGTCCACTGGTTTGCCGTGGACGTGGGCGAGGATGTGACGCCGGTCGCCACATTTCTGGCGAAACACCACGTGCAGGTGCCGGTGCTGCGCGATCCCGACGGCAAGGCGGCCGAGGCGCTGGGCATGACGGAGATGCCGTACGCGATTGTGCTCGACGCGGAGGGGCGGATTGTGGCGCGGGTGGCTGGCGAGCCGTATCCGGCGCTGCGGGATGCCGTGCTCAAGCTGTTGCCGACCCCGCCGGGTGGTTCAGTGGAGCCGCCGCCGCCGGGCGGTCAGGCGTGCGTGGGGGCGCAGACGCGCGCGGGCGTGTCGATGGGCACCAAGGTGCAGGCGGTCGTGTGCCCCAAAGTCCCGGGGCAGGTCGGCGAAGCGGCGGCGAAAGCGGCGGCGGAGCAGGCGTTTGCGGAGTTTGGCCGGCTGGAGGGCCTGTGGACCACGTGGTCGCCCAACAGCGAGGTGTCGCGCATCAACGCGGCGGCGGGCAAGCAGCCGGTGGCGGTGAGTCCTGAGACGTTGGCGGTGCTGCAGGCGGCAGTGCAGGGCAGTCAGGCTTCCGACGGCCTTTTTGACATCACGTTTGCGCCGTTGGGCGAAGTCTGGCGTTTTGACACGCCGCCGGGCAGCCACGAGCCGACCAAGCTGGCGCGCGTGCCCACCGACGCGGAAGTCCAGGAGCGGTTGGCGCGCGTCGGGTGGCGGCATTTGCACCTGGATGCGGCCAAGCGGACCGCGTTCCTGGACAAGCCCGACATGGCGATTCACCTCGGCGGTATCGGCAAGGGCGCGGCGGTGGACATCGCAGTCGCGCTGCTGGCCAGACTGGGCTTCAGGGATTTTGCCGTGCAAGCCGGCGGCGACCTGTACTGTGGCGGACACAACGGCCAACGGCCGTGGCGGGTCGGCATCGCCCATCCGCGCAACAAGGGTGAGCTCATCGGCAGCCTGGACGTGCACGACGCGGCGTTTTCCACGAGCGGCGACTACGAGCGCTTCGCCATCATCGACGGCCGCCGCTATCACCACATTCTCGACACGCGCACCGGCTTCCCGGCAACCGCCAGCCAGAGCGCGACGGTGCTCGCCCGCAACGCGCTGGACGCGGAGATCCTCACCAAGACAGCGTTCATCCTCGGCGGCGCGCGCGGCTTGGACTTTCTGCGCGCGAAGGGCGCCAAGGGCGTGCTTGTCGACGCGACGGGCAAGATTTGGCAAAGCAGCGACCTGCCGGTGGTGAAGCCATGATGCGGCTCTTGACGTTGATCCTGCTGCTGGCGACCGCGTGCGTGCCGGTGCAGCCGTGGCAGCGCGGTGTGCTCGCGGATCGGCGCATGCAGTGGGCACGTGACCCCGAACGCGGCAACGCACGGACCCACGTCTTCTCGGTCCGTGAAGGCGCCTCAGGCGGCGCGGGCGGCGGCGGAGGCGCGTGCGGCTGTGACTAGATACGCCATCATCTTGCTTGCCTGTTTCGCCAGCGCGTCCGCGTGGGCGGCCGATCGCGCGCACAGCTCCGTCCTCATCTACAGCGACACGGACCACGTCCAGGTCATCTCCCCCACCGTCTCCGGCAGCGTCGACGCGGGCAAGGCGACCGTCACGTCCGTCGTCAGCATGGACCTCATCTCCGCGGCGTCCGTCGATCTCGTCACCGCAGCATCGCCCAAAGGCTACTCGGAGACGCGCACGCAAGTTGACGCCGGCGGACGCTACGCTTTTGGCGAGGGCCAGAACGTTGACGCGGGCTATCACCTCTCCTACGAGCCGGACTTCCTCACGCACTCCGTCCGCGTCGGCGGCACGCGGGACGTCCTCGCGCGCCAGGTCTCCCTCGGCATCAACTACGGGTTCAGCCACTCGGAGATCGGCCGCACGCATGACACAAGCTTCTCCCGCCAGCGCCAGACGCACGACGCCGATTTTTCCCTGACGCGGGTCCTCTCGCCGACCGCCGCGGCCGACCTCGCGTACGGCCTGTCGTTCGTCGACGGGTTTCAGGCCAACGCGTATCGCTACGTGCGCCTGTACGCCGCGAGTGAGGGCCTGCACCAGACGTCAGTGGCCGAGCAGACGCCCGACACGCGCTTTCGCCAGACGCTGACCGCGCGCCTCCGTTCGCGGCTCTTGCCGTCGCTGTTTGGCCTCGCCGACTACCGGTTCTACGCCGATTCCTGGGGCATGCTCGCCCACACGCTGACGCTGCGCGCGGCCTGGAGCCTGGGCAGCGACGTCTGGACGCTCTCCGCCGAGGCCCGCGGGCACGTGCAAAACGCCGCGAATTTCTACCGTTCGCGTTACGTCACGTTCCCGATGGCGCCCGATTTTCGCACGGCGGACAAAGAACTGGGGCCGATGTGGACCGCGCTCGGCGGCACGCACCTGGAGTGGAGCCCGGAGATTTCCCGCTTTGACGCGCTGCGCTTCTCCCTCGGCGCCGACGTGCTGCACATGCGCTACCTGGACTACGCTTTCCTGACGTCGCGGACCGCGCTGCTCGTCTCCTTTGACGTGACCTTGGAGATTTGAATGCTGACGACGCGCCTGCTCCTGCTCTGCCCGCTGCTGCTGACGGCTTGTACGCCGCCGACCGTGGCGCAGAACGATGTGACCCAGGAACAGCAGCCAGACGTGAGCGCCTGCACGGCGACGGCGACGCTGTTTGGCATCGACGTCGCCGAACTGCCGGTCGAGCTCACGTTGGGGACGTCGCTGCCGGTGACGCAAGGGTTCCAGGGCTTCATCTTCGTGCGGGTCGGGCTGCGGACCGGGCTGCCCTTGCCGGCCATCGTGAAAGTGGCGACCCACGTGACAATTGCCGGGCTGCTGGACCAGACCTACGGACCGATTCCGGCGAACACGCGCACGACGGCCAATGGCGGCATGGAAACCACTGAAGTCCCGTTCATGTTCAATGACACGCCGCTCGCGGATCTGATTGGCCAGACCGCGCACGTGCGCGTGTGGACGACGACGCCGGGCTGTCGGCTGTCGGCCGAGGCGGACGTGCACCTGATCGCTGGCGGCTACATGGGCGCGGACGCCGGAATTTGGGGCGAGATCGCGCCGTAGCGTTGGCGCTGGCCGACCCCGGCAGTGTCAGCGCTGCCAGAACACCGCGGACAGCGCGTAATACACCGCCATCAGCCCAGAAAACGTCGCGCTTGCCACAAAGCGCCATCGCAGCGGCACCTTGACCTGGATGAGCGAGTTGGCCACGAGCGCGATGGGCAGGTTCGCCAGCCAGGACAGCATCGCGACGCGGAGCAGGTCCGCCGTGACCACTTCGCCCGCGAAGACCTTGAGGCAGAACAGGTGGCGGGCAATCCACAGTGGATTGAAATAGAGCAGCGCCATCACGGTCCGCAGGGTAGCGCGGCGCAGCGGCAGCGTCGTCGTCACGCGGCGATCGATGAAGGCGAACCAGTTGGGGATCTCCAGCGCGTAGACTGTCGCGCCCAGCATCATCACGCCCATGACGCGCCCGATGTTGAATTGGTGCAGCAGGAGCTGCGCGACGATGTCCCCCGACGTGTAGATCAGCAAGCCCTGGAGCGCGTTGCGCGGCGTCCAGAGGATGGGTTGCGCGGCGCTCATGGCCGTTCGCCGCACAGCAACAGCAGCGCGCGCTCGGGCGTCATCGGCGCTTCCAGCATCCCGTCAGCGGCGACGCCAGCCGCGCGGACTGCGTTCAGCAGGGCAAAATACGCGCCAATGCCGTACATCAGCGGCGGCTCGCCCACCGCTTTGCCCGTCACGTGACTCGGCGCATTCGGCTCCTCCAGCCACGCCACGTCCAGCGCCGGCGCGGCGAGGATATCGGGCACTTTGTACGTGCCCAGGTTGGCCGATTGGAGCTTGCCGTCGCGGTAGACGACCTCCTCCATCGTCATCCAGCCCACGCCTTGGACGATGCCGCCTTCCACCTGACCGCGGTCGATGTCCCGCCGCAAGCTGGTGCCCACGTCGTGGACGCAGCTCACGCGGTCGATGGTGTACGTGCCAAGCAGCGCGTCCAGCGTGACTTCCGTGAGCGCCGTGCCAAAAACGTGGTAGGCAAAGGCGACGCCGGATTCCGTCGCGCGGTTGAACAGGATGCCCGGCGTGGCGTAGTGCGCCTGAGCGGAGAGGCTGACCCGGGCGAAATACGCCGCTTGGGCGAGTTTCTCAAACGTCCACTCCGTCGCCGCGCCGTGGGCGGTCACGCGGCCATCGGCGAGGGCAACCGCCGATTCCGGGCATTCCAGAAGCGCCGCTGCGTGGGACTTCAGACGCTCGGCAATCGCACGCGCCGCTTGCGCTGCCGCCGCCGCATTCAGGTCCGCGCCGCTGCTTGCCGCAGTTGGCGACGTGTTGGCAGCGCGCGCCGTGTTCGTCGATTCCAGCCGCACGCGCGCGTCCGCGACGCCGAACACGCCCGCGACCGCCGCCTGGATCTTGGCGTTGACGCCCTGGCCCATTTCAACCGCGCCTGTGCTCACCGCGATGCTGCCGTCGGTGTAGACATGCACCAGCGCGGACGCCTGGTTGAGGAATGTCGTCGTAAACGAGATGCCAAAGCACACGGGCATCAGCGCCGCGCCGCGCTTGAACCGGCGGTTGGCGGCATTGAACGCGGCGATTTCCCGCTGCTTGGCGGCGAAACCGAACTGGCTGATCACCTGCTCAAACGTCCGCACGGCGTTGTCGCTGCGAATGGGCATGCCGCACGGCTGCACGTCCCCAGTGCGGGTCAAGTTGCGCTGTTGCAGGACGCTGCGATCCACGCCGAGGACGCGCGCCGCGTGGTCCAGCGCGCTCTCCATGACGAACATCGCCTGCGGACCGCCAAAACCGCGAAAGGCGGTGAAGGGCGGCAAGTTGGTCCGGCAGCAATGGCCAATGGCGCGGACGTTGGCGATCCCGTAGCTCGCCGTCGCGTGCAGCAGGGAGCGCTCCAGGACCGCGGGCGACAAATCCGCCGACGCGCCGGCATTCTGAAAGAACTCGACCTGCCACGCGACGATGTCGCCGTCCCCGGTCAGCCCCATCGCGTAGTCGGCGTCGTACGGATGGCGCTTGCCGGTCATCCGCATGTCGTCTTCACGGCTCAGCACCAGCTTGACCGGCGCGCGCAGCAGCCACGCCGCCAGACCCGCCAGCGCTGCCCATGGCGTCGCCTGATCCTCCTTGCCGCCAAAACCGCCGCCGAGCCGCGTCACGTCGACTTCCACGTCGTGCATGCCCACGCCCAGCACGCCCGCGACCGCGCGCTGCACCGCCGTCGGCGCTTGCGTCGAGCTGACAATCCGCACCCGACCGCCTTCCTCCGGCACCGCCAGCGCGCCCTGCGTCTCCAGGTACAGGTGCTCCTGGCTGCCCGTCCGCGTCTGCCCGCGCACCACGACCGCCGCCGTTGCCAGCGCCGCATCCACGTCCCCGCGCGCCATCGTCCGCGACGGGATGATGAGCTGCCCCAGCCGGTGCGCCTCGCGCGGCTCAAACACGCCGGGCAGTTCGTCGATGTCCGCCGTCAGCGCCGCCACGCCGCGATGCGCGGCTTCCCGCGACGTCGCCACCACGCACGCCACCGGCTGGCCGACAAAATGCACCGCGCCGTCAGCCAGCAGCGGCTCATCCTGCACCATGCCGCCGATTTGGTTGCGCCCCGGCACGTCCGCCGCCGTGACGATCGCCACGACGCCCGGGATCGCCCGCGCTTGGCGCACATCCAGCCCGCGCAGGAGACCATGCGCGATGGGAGAGCCAAAGACCGCGGCGTGCAGCATGCCGGCGGGCTCAGGCAGGTCGTCCACGTACACGCTTTGACCGAGCACGTGCAGGAGCGGGTCTTGCGGCTTCACGGCAGGCCCTCCTCGATGGCGAACAGCCGCTGAAAATGGGCAAAGACCTGCCGTTCCAGCAGCCGCGACTTGTAGAGCGCCGAGCCGCGCACGTCCGAAATCGGCGTCACTTCCGCGCGCGCCAGCTCACCCGCCAGCCGCACCGTCGCGTTGTCCAGCGGCTTGCCGCGGAGCGCCTCGGACGTCTGGCTGAGGAACTTCGGCACCGGCGCCACGCCGCCCGCCGCCAGTCGCGCCGCGACAATCCGCTGACCGTCGACCTGGATCCACAGCGCGGAATTGACGCTCGCGATGTCCAGGTGCGTGCGCTTGCTGACTTTCTCAAACGCCACGCGCTTGTCGCGCTGGCCCGCCGGGAGGCGAATCGCCGCGAGCCACTCGCGCGGGCGCAAATCCATCCGCTTGTAGCCCGTGTGGAACTGGTCCAACGGCATTTCCCGCGTCCCATCGGGCCCTTGCAGGCGGATGTGCGCGCCGAGCGCCAGCAGCAAAATGACAAAATCGCCGATCGGCGAGGCGTTGACGATGTTGCCGGCCAGCGTCGCGCGCTCGCGGATTTGCTGGGACGCAATCAGCCGGGCGTACTGCGGCATCTCCGGCACAAAGGCGAGAAACAGCGGATGGTGGGAGAGCGCCTCCATCGTCGCGCCCGCGCCGATGACGAGATCGCCGTCCACGACTTCAATCGCGTCGCCGCAGAGATCGCCCGCCAGCGCGACCTCGTGATCCAGCAAGCGGTGCGGCCCTTGCACAAGCAGGTCGGTCGCGCCCGCCACGACGCGCGCACCCGCGGGCAACTGCGTCAGGCGCACGCGCGGCGGCAGCTCAGCGAGGAGCTGGGGAATCCGGGCGAAATAGCCGGGCAGGGCGCGCGTCGCCACCAAGCCCGGCACGCGGTCGGTCGCCGTCGCGAGCGGTTGATGTTGGGCCACAAGCGCCGCCGCCGCGCGCAGAATCGGTGCGTAGCCCGTGCAGCGACAGATGTTGCCCGCCAGTGCGAGCGTCGCCTCGTCCTGTTTGAGGTGCGGCGCCGTCAGCAGGAACCCCGTCAGCGCCATCACGATGCCCGGCGTGCAGAAGCCGCATTGCGTCCCCAGCTCCGCCACCAGCGCCGCTTGCACCGGCGTGGGCTGCTGCGCGGTGCCTTGCAAGCCCTCCACCGTCACGACGTGCTGGCCCGCGACGTCGCCAATCGGCACGAGGCACGACGTTACGGCGCGGTACGCCATCTGGCCGTCGCGCAGTTGGCCGAGCAGCACCGTACACGCGCCGCAATCGCCTTCGCGACAGCCTTCCTTCGTCGCTTTTTGGCCAAAAGTCCCGCGAATCGCGTCAAGCAGCGGCGTCGCCGGGTGGGCACGCAGCGCCACAACGCGGTGGTTCAGGACAAACTGGATTTCACGTTCAAGGCGTCCAGACAACGGTCCGTCCGGCAATGCGACGACTCCATGCGCCGCTGGGCGGAGCGTAGGGGACCGCGCGAAAGGTGGCAAGCGTGTGACAGTTGCTTACTTGCCCGGGGCCATCAAGCGCCGCGCACCCGCGCCGACGACCGCATCAAACAGCCAGTTCGGTGCCAAGCGCAGCAGGCGCATCGCCGTCGCGGTGGGCTCGGGAAAATTGACCTCGCGCGCCCGCCGTTCCAGCCCGTCGGCGACGATGACCGCCGCGCGCTCGGGCGAAATCATGAACGGCTTCTTCACGGTGTTGCGGTCCGTCAGCGGCGTCTTCACAAAACCCGGATTCACCGTGCTCACGGTGATGCCCAGCGGCAGCAGTTCAATGCGCGCGGCCTCCAGAAACGCCTGCATTGCCGCCTTGCTCGCGGAATAGACGCCGGACTGCGGCAGGCCACGGAAGCCCGCCAGCGACGCGACGCCGACGAAATGGCCGGACTGCCGGGCCAGCATCGACGGCCGCACCGCGTCAAAAAGGTGCAGCATCCCCATGAAATTGACGTTCATGATGTAGGCCGCGTCGGCGAGTTGCATCTGCGCGAGCGGCGTCGGGTCGCCCAGTCCCGCGTTGGCGATCGCCAGGTCGATGGGCCCCCACGTCTGCTCCACCTGCGCAATCGCGGCTTTGACCGCTGCCGCATCGGCGACGTCACACGCCAGCGCCATCGCGACCTGCCCGCTGGCGGCAAGCAGCGCGACTTCCTGCTCCAGCAGCTCCTGACGCCGTGCGAGCAGCGCCACGTGCCAACCGCGCCGGGCCAGTTCACGCGCGAGGTGCAGGCCAATGCCGGTCGAAGCGCCGGTGATGAGTGCGATTTTCATGAACATGCGCCTTGGGCCGCGGGATGCCGCCGTGCGTGGAGAGTGGCGTTGCCGCCGCGCAGGGTCAAGCCGCCGCGCGGTGTGCGCCCCGGATTGCGGCACCTGACCGCCGCGCCTGCCACAGAATCGTCACTTCGCCTCTTGACTCAGCCGGGGCGACGCTCAGAATCGAAGTGTGGGACGTTAGTGGGACGCTTCACATCCAGGCACCGAGCAGTCCAACCCCCCCGATTGGACACGTCGAGGTGGGTCATGAGTCCAGCAACGCGCGAGAGCGGTAGTCTTCCGACCGAGTTTCTGCCGGCAGAGCGTGCGACTGATGCTGAATTGCACCGTCAAATCATGGTTTTTGAGAATGCGCCGTTCGCGCGCAGGCTGATTGACGCCGGACTTGGTTTTGCGATGGTCCTCAATCAGCACCGTCAGATCATCCATGTCAATGACTCCTTTGCTGATTACCTTGACCAGCGCGGTGCCTCCTTGACCATTGGCCAGCGTCCCGGCGAGGCAATCGGCTGCGTGCACGGCGCGGAGTCTGACGGCGGATGCGGGACGACCGACGGCTGCCGGTACTGCGGCGCCGCGCACATCGTGGCGTCGGGCCTGCGCGGGCACACGCGTGTGGCAGAATGTCGCATCCAGACGCTGGAATCCGGCGATGATCTGGAGCTGCTCGTGCGCATCACGCCCCTCGACATCCACGGGGAGCCGTTCCTGATTTTTTCCGCGGTCGACGTCTCCGACGAGAAGCGGCGCGTGGCGCTGGAGCGCGTGTTCTTCCACGACATCGCCAATACGGCCGGTGGAATCAACGGTCTGGCGCGGTTGATCCATGCGACGCCGACGGAGGTGACGACGCGCAAGTACGCGCCGCTGCTGGAGGCGGCCTCGGATTCGCTGATCGATGAGATCGCCTCCCATCGCGAATTGGCGTGCGCCGAGCGCGGGGACTTGCACGTGCGGCCGTCACTCTTTCGCGTCGCGCCGCTGCTCCACGAGCTCGCGGGACTGTGCGTCGCGCACGCGGCGGGGCTTGGGCGTCACGTGGAACTCGCGTCCGCCAGCGAGAACCTGCTCATCCACAGCGACCGCGTCTTGCTCATGCGCGTGCTTGTGAACCTCGTCAAGAACGCGCTCGAGGCCGAGCCAGCGGGCAGTACGGTCACCGTCGGCGTCGTGCGCGAGGGGCCGGAGGTCGTCTTCTCCGTGCACAATCCGAGCGTGATGCCGCATGACGTGCAGGTGCAGATTTTCCAGCGGTCGTTTTCGACCAAAGGCGCCGGCCGCGGCCTCGGGACGTACAGCATTCGGCTGCTGACGGAGCGCTATCTGTGCGGCTCCGTGTCCTTCGAGTCGGCGCCCGCCGTCGGTACGGTCTTTCACGTCCGCTGTCCGCGCGTCCTCGGCAGTTCGCCGTTCTGAACCGCGCCGCCGCGTCGGCTTTCTCCGTCATGCCCGCGTCACAGTCCCCGGCGTTTTCCGCCATGCCCGCCTGATTCCCTTGGGCAATTTTCGCCACGTCCATCGACGGTTTGGCGCTTTTCGCACTTCTCCTGTCCGTGCAAAAGCGCGACACTCTGCGCCACGGCCCATCCGCCGTGGATCCGAGGCGTGCTCCCATGAAGTTGCTCCATCCCCATCGTCACGAGCGGAATTATCCCGACGCGGTCTCCCGCGACATCATGGTCAAGACGCTCGCCTTCTTTGAGGCGCGCGGCAAGGCGGTGCTCAAGCACGACGACCACGAGCGCATCTGGTACGCCGACTTCCTCGCGTTCGTCGCCAAGGAAGGCATCTTCGCCCAGCTCCTGACCCCCAAGGCGTACGGCGACGGCACGCGTTGGGACACGTGGCGCAACTGCGAATTCAGCGAAATCATAGGCTTCTACGGCCTGAACTACTGGTACACGTGGCAGGTCAGCATCCTCGGCCTCGGCCCCCTGTGGATGGGCAGCAATGAGGCGATGAAGCGCAAGACCGCGCAGTTGCTCAAGGAAGGCGGCATCTTCGCTTTTGGCCTGTCAGAGAAAGCCCACGGCGCCGACCTGTACAGCAGCGAAATGACGCTCTTTCCGCAGCCCGACGGCACCTACCTCGCGCGCGGCAGCAAGTACTACATCGGCAATGGCAACAAAGCCGCGCTTGTCTCCACGTTTGGCAAGATCGCCGGCACGGACGAATACGTGTTCTTTGCCGTCGAGTCGTCACACGAGAAATACGAGCTGGTGAAGAACGTCGTCAATTCCCAGAATTACGTCGCGGAATACGCGCTGCATGACTATCCCATCACGGATGCGGAGATTCTGTCGCGCGGCGCCGCGGCTTGGGACTCGTCGCTCAACACCATCAACGTTGGCAAATACAACCTGGGATGGGCGTCCATCGGCATGTGCACGCACGCGCTGTACGAGACAATCAACCACGCCGCCAATCGTCGCCTGTTCAACCACTACGTCACGGATTTTCAGCACATCCAGCAGATGATGACGGACGCCTACGCGCGCCTCGCCGCGATGAAGCTGTTTGCCCTGCGCGCCGCTGACTACATGCGCTCCGCGTCGCCCGAAGACCGCCGTTATTTGCTCTACAATCCGATGGTCAAGATGAAAGTCACGACCCAGGGCGAGGAGGTCGTCAACCTCCTCTGGGACGTCGTCGCCGCCAAGGGTTTTGAGAAAGACATGATGTTTGAGACCATCGCCCGCGACATCCGCGCGCTGCCGAAATTGGAGGGCACGGTCCACGTCAACATGGCGCTCATCATCAAGTTCATGGCCAATTACTTCTTCAAGCCCGGCGACCTGCCGCAGATTCCGCGGCGGGACGACGACGCCAACGACGATTTTCTCTTTGCCCAGGGACCGACCAAGGGCCTCTCGCGGATTCAATTCCACGACTACGAGCTGGCCTACCGCAGCGTTGATACGCCCAACGTCAAGGTGTTCCGCAAGCAGATCAAAATGCTCAAGCGCTTCCTGACGCTGGCCAAGCCCGACAAGGCGCAGACGGAGGACTTTGATTTCCTGCTCATCCTCGGCGAATTGTTCACGCTCGTGGCGTATGGCCAGCTGATTATCGAGAACGTCAAGATTTACGGCGAGAGCGACGATCTGCTCGAGCAGATCTTTGACTTCATGATCCGCGATTTCTCCAAGTTTGCCCTCCAGCTCTACTCCAAGACCAGCAGCACTGCGCTGCAGCGCCTGCTGTGCCTGCGGATGATTCGCAAGCCGACGCCCGACGCCGCGCGGTTCCAGCGGGTGTGGACGGGGCAGGTGCTGGCGCTCAAGGGCGCGTACGAGATGCGCACGTAGTTGCCGGAAGTTTACGGGCGGTTTCCCGGAGTTTGCACGCCGTTGCGCGGCGCTCACGGGACATTGCGCGTCGCTCACAGGACATTGCGCGTCGCTCACAGGACATTGCGCGTCGCTCACAGGACATTGCACGGCGCTTACGGGGCATTGCACGGCGCTCACACGACACTGCCAGCAAACCACAGCGCGTTGTCTGGCGCCTCACGGCGATCGCCCGCGTGTCGCGAACGAATGCGGCGCATTCCTGGACGTTCTTACTCGCTCACATCCGACTGCGCGGGCTCCGCAACCACCGCCGGCTGCACAACCACGGCTGGCTTCGCCACCTTGCGCCGATCAGTCAGGCGCGGCAGATGCTCCAGCAGCGCGCCCAACGCGCCCACGTCATCCGCCAGCGCCAAACGCGCCCGCGCCCGCAGCAAATCGCTCCACGTCTCAATCGCCAGGCGACCCACGTCAACCGCCGTGGACGCCGCGGTCTTCTCCCCACTGCGCGCTGACTTGTCGACCTCCAGATTCGCGAGGTTTGTGGCATGTTTTTCCAGCGTCGCCAGTTCCGCGGCGCCAATGCTGGCATCCGCCAAGAGCGCGGCGATTTTGGGCGCGCCATCGCGGAAATTCTGGATGGCTTCCGCCACGGACGACGCGCGCGCGACGTCCAGCGGGCGGTTGCGACCAATGTGCTCCGCCAGCGCCAACTGCCCCAGCGCCTTGGCGCTATCGGCCGTACTCTCGCGCAGACGCCGGACAAAATGCCCGGCATCGGCGACGACCTTCTCATCGGCCGGCGTAATCACGCGGTAAAATCGCCGGTCCGCAGGCACCTTCTTTTGCGCCGCATCCAAATCATCCGCGAGGTGTGTGCCCGCCGCCAGGAATGCAGTGTCCACGCGATTGTTGCTCGCGAGCAATGCAGCGACGTCGCCATGCGTGGCAACGTATTGCACAACGGCGCGCACGCCCAGCACCAATTCCGTCGCGGTAAAGCGCGGCCGAGTGCCTGCAGTATCAGCCGCTTTGGCGCGGGAAAGTGCGGTAGCATACCAGTCAGTCGTCACACCAGGGGTCGGTTTGGGATTTGTCATGACACACTCCAGAGGGGCCGATATTGGCCAGATGGCCGAAATGTGCGGCAGGCTGCGGTCGCGTTGCAAGTGGGCCAAAGGCGGCTGGCGCGTTGTTTTGTAACGCAATTGTCATGGCGAACGGCAAATGCGCGCGGCGAGCGGGGTGAATGGCGGGCGCGCGCCCGGCGGCAAGCGCACGCACCGGCAAGAGCGGCGGACCTCGATGCGCGACGACGGCGCTGCGGCGCGTTGTCGCATGGTTACAGGCAGGTGGCGGTGGCGATCGGCGGGCGGTGGAAGTGCGGATCACGGGGCGGATGGTGTGGCGGCGGTTGGTCGGGGAAGCGGGCGACGCCGGGATTGGCGTTGGGGAATGCGTGGTTTTCGGTGATTTTGGGCTGGGCTGGGCGCGATCTGCGCGTGATCTGCGCTGCGGGCTTGACGGGCACGCGCGCGCCACGCAGGCTTGGACTGTCACATCGCGGGACACGAACAACATCGGCGGCTACTGCGCCACGGCCTACATCTGGCCTCCGGAAGTCCCGATGATTCGAGCCTACTTCACCGACATCGACGTCACCAGCGGTAGCGCACCGGTCGCCGCCGTGCCCCCCGGCCCCAAACGCGTCGCAATCCGCTTCGCCGGCCTGACGGTCGGGGCATACCTCGCGTCGTCCGCGTTTGGCGGGCGGCTGGTGCTGCGCGCGGATGGCCAGAACATTGAGCTGACCCGGCAAAACTACTGCCACCTGCTGGAGATCGCGCGGTCGGTCACGCCCGCGGCGATTGGCGGCGTGTTCCCGGCTGTCACTGCGATCTTGATTTCGCAGGAAGTCTCGCCCACTGTCGACGAACGAGCCGGTGATGCGGAAGACACGACCCTATCAAGCAGAACGCAGCGCAGCGCCGGCCAGCGCGTCGGGCGGACGTGCGGGGCCAAAGGCGAAGCCACCTTGCCAACACGCGTGAATCAGGTCAGGGTCACAGACGGAGGCTGGCAATGTTGAAGACACTTCCGCGGATGGCGGCAGAAAGACTCGTGTGGGTGTTGGTTGTTGGGGGTGTGGGGTGTTCCTCGCCCACAGCCCAGTCCGTTGACGTGGAAGCGGATGCGCTCGCCGACGTCGACCAAGCCGACTCGCCCACAGCCCAGTCCAATGACGCGGCATCGGATGCGCTCGCCGACATCGACCACGTCGACAAGACGATTGCCTTGGACACACTGCCCGAGGCATTCGCGGTGCTGGTGTGTCGAGCCCAACTTGGGATGGCGAACTCTTGGATGGCGGTCGATGAATGTCTTCAATTCGCCGACAACTACTCGAGCAAGGCCATACGTGACCGCGTTGCTTTGGCAAAGGCAGGCCGCGTGACCTACGACCCTCTCGCGGCGGCAGCGTGCGTCGCGGCGGATGATGGCAAGAACACCCAAGAGATAGCGTACATCTTGAGTGGCTGGAAAGCGCCTCAAGCGGGCGCGCCACCGGTGCCCGCGTCGTGCCTCAAGGTCTTCGTCGGCACACAGCAGATCGGTGCCGACTGTGACGACGACGCGGAATGTGCGACGGGCCGCTGCTGGGGCTGTCCTACGGGCATTTGCACTGAGGGCGTCACGCTCGGCAACGAGTGCGGCCGCAATGTGCCATGTGCCGAGGGGCTATGTTTCATGGGGACCTGTCAGACTGACGTCGCGTTGCCGTTGGGGGCGACGTGCGTGGACGTCGTCCATGCCACATCGTGGACGCCATCAAACGATATCTGGTTCACGCAGATCACCTGCCAGAGCCCGTGGGTCTGCTTGGACGCCGGAAACGGGCTTGGCAAATGTTCAGTCGGGCAACCGGCAGGTGCGGTCTGTGGTCAGCAAGTCTGTGCCGCGGGTCTGTATTGCATGAGCGGCCATTGCTCGACGCCGGCGGCGCAGGTCGTCAAGTGCGGAAACAACGCCTGCAAACTCGACGAGACGTGTGACCAAACATCGCAAAAATGTCAGCAGTGGGCCCTCCCGGGCGCCGACTGCAGCAATGGCGAGCCCTGTGCGCAATCGACATGTGACGCAGCGAGTCACAAGTGCCTCGTCGACAATCCGTGCGGCGCTACCTGCCAGCCGATGCAGTGCGTCAAGGGAAAGGGGTGCCAATTGAACAAGCTGGGCGACTCCTGCGTGGACAAATGCAACGACGATGATCTGCGCGCGACGAGTCTGTTGTGCGTGAAAGGAGTCTGCAGGCGCAAGGACAACCCAGCGTGTACATTTCCACCGACCGCGCCGTGACGCGAGCGAGCCCACCGGAGCATGTCATGATATCGACAAATTTCCGCAAGCAGAAGATCGAACACGCGATGACCCACGACCTGCGCAATCCAGTCATGCGCGGGCAGACGCAGCCCCACGCGCAGGCGCAGTTTGCCAAGGGTGGCGAAGAGATGGCCGCGTTGCGTCCGGCCGTGGACAAGAAGCCCCGCGGGATGGAGCGCGTCGTGTTTCATGAAGTGTATGGTGTTGCGGCCGAGGCACTGCCAGCGGCGCGCGCGGTGCCGGGATATGGCGCGGACGGGCGGCGCGGTCGGTTTGTCGTGTCGTTTGACGAGGAGTTTGGCGAGGGCGGCCAGCCGTGCAAGGCGGGTGGCGGGTGCGCTGCGAATGACGGCCTGGTCCGCCAATCGGTAGACACGCCCGTCGGCGCCACAACGTCTCGCGAGCGGGCTCGTCAACTCGAGGTCGCGCACGCGCCGGACCCTCACTTCATCGACTCGCGCAAGCGGTACTTCCTCGGCGTTGCAGCGTCGCATGCGCCGACCGGGGACAACTCTGACCACCAAGCGCCGCCTCGCGACCGGAGTGCCCTCGTTGCACAATCTGTGTTCGCATTCAAGCAGGTAGGCGAGGTCGACCTCGTCGTAAACAAATCGACTGCAAAGATGTGTTTCATTCAGCGCTGGCAACTCCGGGATGTGGTGATCGGGGCAGGCAGCTTGGACTTTCAGAAGAAGTTCGCGCGATCTGTGCTCCCGCTCGGTTGGCGCCCCGGGGCAACCGCCAACTGGGAGTTGCTGCACAAGAGCTCGCAAGAAGTGGCGGAGTCGATTGGACTGGCGTTCCGCGCACCTCCAAGCCCGCACGGGATAGTGCGACATGTTGCCGGCGAGCCTGGCACGGACCTCGTACACTTGGCAGAGCCGTGGCCCGGCGAAATCGAGTCTGGAATCAGTTGGGTCGACTATGGCGCGGGCATCGCCATCACGTTGGATGCCAACCGTGCGCTTTCCGACCTGCCCGGTGCAGTCGTGTGGGCGGCGGGTTCGGGCTTCCTGCCCATGGGCGCGGCCAGTATCCTTCGCGAGGCCGAGAAGCCGTTCGCGGTCGCTTCGCCTGTATTCGGTATCCCCTGGGCGTCAGGTTCGGGCGTGACGGTCGAGTTGGTTGCTGGCGGTGTCGATGTGACTGACGAGTACGTTGCTGCGTTTGCCGGAACTGGCGTGCCTATGCAGGTCTTTGGATTCCCGTTTGACCCAGCGGACCTTGCCTTCGACATGTCGGCGCAGTCACCCGTGCTCCGCGTGTACCGTTTCGGAGTGCGGCCTGCTCAGATCAAGGTCAAAGCACCAGAAGTGAACGGGTTTGCTTGGATTGACGACGGGTACGTGGAAACGAACTGTATCTTTACGGTCCGGCCAGCCTCATGACCAACCTCCTTCGCCGACATCTGTGCCTACTCCTGGCGCTTTCCGGGTGCACCCAGCCACTCCGGGAAATCGGTAGCGCTGACGGTGACGCTGAACAGGACGCCGCCTGCGCCTCCAAGCTTATGGATGGCTCGGACGCCAAGTGCCAATTCCAACCCCTTGCCGGTGCGCCAACGGCCACGGTCGCGCTCGTTCCAGCGAATGCGGATCCAGCTGGCATGTGGGTCAAGGGCTTTACGGTTGCGGGGGCCGGCGGACTTGCACTGCGCATCGCCGTGCCGGGTTGGGAATCCGGGCGCCTGACCGCAGACGCGGCAATTTCCCTGCCGCTGCCGACGCGCCTCGCACCCGGAGACGCCATTCGCCTCTCGACCGATTGCTCAGGCACTGCATGTGGTTGCGTGACGTTCAGCCTTCCGGCCTCGGACTGCGCGACACCGCGCCTGTGGGCGGGAACGCTGTGCTGCGGCGGGACGCCTTGAGGGGCGTCAACGGCGTGTTTGGCGGGAGCGCGGGATGGGCACGCCCCCCTGCAGTTGGCCCGTCCCCGCACCCTGAACGCCACAAAATCCCCCCTGATGCTGGACAAGACAAGCCCGTTGCACGCCCACGTCAAGCCGCTGCAGGCTTGCATTGCCGCGTATACGGCGCCGCTGGCCGAGGATGAAAAAGCGCAGATTGCGTCGACAAAGCTTGAGACGCAGCTGTCCGTGGCGCGCACGCATTGGATGCTGGCGTATGACGTGCTGTGCGGCGAGATGCGGTCCCTGTTTGCTGGGCCGTCGTCGCACAGGGAGTGCGGCGGCGGCTTGGTGGTTTTTGCGGGGTGCGAGGGGAAATGCGCCGATGGGCGGGAAGTGCGGGTAGCGGACGCATTCGAGTGCAACGCGCGCAGCTGCGGAGGGCTTGGCGGCTCGATAAACCGTCTTGCGCGCTTTGCCCCATGGTTCCACTAAGGTGGCGTGCCAGAACGGCGCGTCGCGGAAATCCTGATCACGGGGCAGCGGGCGCCACGGTGGATGGCGGAGCGACTGGGATGATTTGCAGATTGATGTTTGTGAATGAGCGGTTCGCGATGATGTTTGACCTGACCTGACCTGACCTGACCTGACCTGACCTGACCTGGGCGCGATCTGCGCGTGATCTGCGATGCGGGCTTGACGGCGTGCGCAGGCGCGGCGAGGATGGGGGCACGTCCTCAAATCCACGCCGCGCGCAGTCCAAGTGCCCAAGGTGCAATACTTTTGCGAGCCCCTTCGGGAGAACCCAGATGGCAGTCCATACCCTTGCGTACATGATGACCCTGAACGATCTGACGACTACTCAGGTCAACAACCTCAAGAACCACGCCTACGGCTTTGAGGTCTACGTCAACCCGGTCCCGGATCCCGCGCTCTCCTCGTCAACCGCAACGGGCTTCTTTGTGCCGCGCGGCATGCACGTGACTGCGGTGCACGCGACCGCGTGGATCGTCGGCCCCAAGACTGGCGGTGGTGGCGTGCGTCAATGGCAAATGTCAGCAAGCCGCCATCGGCGCGCCGTGCACAGACGAGACCGATTGCCCTTCAGGCGCGTATTGCCAGGCGGACATCGCCGGGACGCGGCAGTGTTGGCCATACCGCTCCAACCTGGAGCCGTGCGGCACGGGCGCTTGTCCGTCCGTTCAGCATTGCGTCGATGCGAAGGCGATTACCTGCGCGTCCATGCTCGCGGATGGCGAGCCGTGCGACGCGCCTCACAGCATCTGCCAGAACGTGTGCGACGAGACGACCTTGCACTGTCGCGCGTGGCAGGTCTGTCAGGATCCCAGCTGCGTCAACTGCAGCCCGGACGGCGTCACGTGCCTGGACCTCCGCGTGGGCGACCCGTGTTCGGGCACGACGTGCACGGACGCGGACCCGGATATGCAGCAGATTTATCCGATGATTTGCGCCAACGGGCAGTGTGCACTGCGGAACAAGGCGTGTATGTGGCTGGGGAACCCGTGATGAAGATCTGCGCTGCACAGAAACCGGGCGAGCGAGGCACCTGCTACGGAGGCGGCGCATTTGGGCAGTACGCCGCGGTCGCGCTCGCTCTATTTCTCACGCTTGCATGCTGCGCGTCACCCGACCGCGACGTGCGCTTGCCGCCCGTTGCCCTCTCGGACCTCCCGTCGCGGCTTATCGAAGTCTACTGCGGACAACGCTGCCTCAATCCCGCGTCAGCCGTGCCTGACGACGAATGCGCCTTCCAACTCGGCACGGCCGTAACCGAGGGGCTGCGGCAACGGATTCGCCTGGTCGAACTCGGGCGCCTTGCGTACGACGGTGACAACGCGGCCGAGTGCCTCGCGGGGCTCACGTGCGAGAACGTATCCTGTTGTGCTGACCTTGGAATTCTTTCTGACCAAGATGTGGAATCACCCCAGCATCCCGGACGCATGTGCCCGCGTCTTCACGGGCAATTTGCCAATTGGCGAAGCTTGCGAGGACGACGCCGAGTGCGCGACTGCCCGGTGTTGGGGCGCCGCGCATGCGGTGTGCACGCTCCCAGTGGCCCACGGCAAAACGCGCGGCGTCGCCGGACCATGCGCTGAAGGCGACGTCTGCTTGTTCAGCCAGTGCACGAGCAACACGCCCCTGCCGCTCCACGCGAAATGCGACACAGCACAGACTATCCCGACGACCTCACGCTGGAACGATTTCGCGGCCAGCCAACTTCAGTGCGCTGACCGGACGCGCTGCCTCGGATCAACGGAACACGACGGCAATTGCCAGCCCATTCAGAAGGACGGCGGCCATTGCATGGACTGGTCGATCTGCCTCAGCGGCAGTGACTGCGTCAACGGCGTTTGTACGCCGCAACCGGACACAGGCGACGCGCCGCGTTGCGGCAAGAAATGGTGTCACTCCAGTGAATACTGCGCCGACGACGGAATCAGCTGCCTGCCATGGGCGCATTCGGGCGAGAGTTGCGCAGGCGGTCAACGCTGCCTCAACTCGGTCTGCCTCACCGATTCCAAGGTCTGTTCAGTCGGGAATCCATGTGGCCCGAGTTGTGCGCCGTCGCTGTGCCGCGCGGACGGCGTTTGCCTGGAGCCGCGCATTGGCGATTCCTGCACGACGGACAAGGAGTGCGCGACGCCGCAGCTGTACATACCGAGGCTGGCGTGCGTCGGCGGGCATTGTTACCGGACGGACAATCCCGCGCTCTCGTGGTAGTGAGTGCGGGGCTGGGTTCGTCGCTGCTGCGCGACCCGTGTCCGCTCGTGGCATCTGCTGTCGCCCTGGACGCTTCGGCGTCTGCGTTGGAACCTGCGTTAGCCGCATGGCGCAGAATGTGGTAACGTCGCCCCACTGCAAAAGTGCGTGCTGCGGGCGGAGCTACCTGAAGATGCGAGCCATAATCTACATCATCGCGGTGTCCTTGCAGGTGGCCTCGGTCACCTGCCTGCCCGCGCGCGACGTGTACGCGCTCGACGTCCACAAGACCGCTGAAGCGTTGGCCCAACGCGCCGCCAAGGCGTTTGAGTCCGGCAACATGACGGAAGCGGCGACGCTGTACCGCGAGGCGTACAAGATGGACCCGGCTGAGTCGGCGTACCTGTACGGCGCGGCGCGGGCGGCGCACACGGGGCGGGATTTGACGCACGCGGAAGACGACTACGTCGCGTTCATCGCGCTGCCCAATGCCGATGCGGCGCGGGTGCAGAAGGCCAAGGGGTTTCTGGAGAGCCTGCGGGCGGAGCTGTCGGTCGAGAAGATGGCCGAGGCCAAGAAAGCCGAGGCCGCCGGCGACGCGCTGCTGGCGACGACGTTCTATCTGGAAGCGTGGCGCATGGCGCCGGACCGCGCCGAGCCGCTGCTGAAGGCGGCGATTCTGGAGCGGCAGCTGGGCGACAAGAAGGCGGCGATTGGCCACCTGCAGCGGTATTTGCAGCTCGCCCCGTCGGACGCGAACGGTCGCGGGACGGCGGACGCACTGCTGAAACAGCTGGGCGGCGCGCCGCAACTTGCGCCCGCGCCCAAGCCGGCGGTGGTGGAGCCGCGCAAGCCGGTCGCCACGCCACCTTTGGTTCAGCCCAAGCCGGTGCAGGTTGTAACGGTGCCGCCGACGGTGGAGAAGCCGGGGTCGCCACGGCGCGTGGTCGGGTGGTCGGCGATTGGCCTGGGCGGCGCGGCGGTCATCGGCGCGGTCGTGCTGGCGGTGCTGGCGAACGGTCAGCAGTCGACGCTGGATGGCAACAAGCTGGCGAACGGCCACTTTGACGGCGCGAAGATTTCCGTGGACCAAGCCGCGAGCGAACAGACGAGCATCAACGGCAAGTGGACGGGCGCGGGGCTCGCGGCGGGCGTAGGCGTGGCCGCGCTGGGTGTGGGCGCGTGGCTGGTCGCGGGCGCGCCTGCGAACGTGGCGGTCGTGCCGACCTGGGACGGTTTCAGCGTCGCGGGGAGGTTTTAGATGCGTGCGGGTTGGCTGGCGATGGTCGTGGTGCTGGTGGCGGGTTGCCGGGCGGTGCCGACGGCAGCGGATTTTGATTTTCCGGACGCGGATGGTTCTGGGGCCGACGCGACCGACGGCGCGGATGGGGACCCGCCTGACGACGCCGTGGACGTGGCCGACAGCGCAGGTGGCCCAGACGCCGCAGAAGTTGAGGTTGCTCCAGATGCAGCAGACGCTGCGGACGTGGCGGACTCTCCCGACGATGCCGCGTTCGAGGTCGCGCCCGACGCGGGGGATGTTGAGGACGCTCCTGACCTCGAGGACAGCGCGGCCGTCGCAGACGTGGCCGATGTGGTTGATGACGTGACCGTCGCGACCGACACAGTGGACGCTGCGGACGCTCCCGACATCGCGGATGTGATCGACGCGGTCGATGTCGCGGTAGACACGCCGCCGCCTGATGTATCACCCGTCGAGGATATCGCCGACGTCGTGGACGCGGTCGTTGACGCCCAGCAAGACGTGGTTCCGGATGTTGCAGTCGACCCGTGCGCGGGCAAGAACTGCGATGACGGCAACGCCTGTACGATCGACTCCTGTTCTGCAGGCGTTTGCCAGTGGACGCAGTTGCCGGACTGGAGCCCGTGCGGCGTGGGCATGGTCTGCGACGGCCAAGGGATGTGCGCAGACGTGAAGATCGCCAAGGGCATGGCGTACATCCCGACGGGGACGTTCTGGATGGGGTGCAACGCGGCAAAAGACGTGAATTGCAATGCGAATGCCTCCGAAAAGCCGCAACACAAGGTGACGCTGTCGGCGTACTACATGGATCTGACGGAGACGACCGTCGCACAGTACAAGGCGTGCGTGGAAGCCGGGGTGTGCACGGTGCCCGCATCCATTGAGCCGACGCAGTACGCGACCTACCCGGGGAAGTTGGACCACCCCGTCAACTTCGTGAGCTGGGCGCAGTCGCAGAAGTACTGCAAGTGGCGTGGTCCAGACTTTGACCTACCGACCGAAGCGCAGTGGGAGATGGCGGCGCGCGGCAGCTGCGAGAAGAACGGCAGCACGGCGGACGCTCCAACGTGCGCGGCGGCGATGCGGACTTATCCGTGGGGCGAACCGACGGCAACCTGCAACTACGCCGTGATGGCGAACGGCTTCGTTGCGTGCGGCAATAATGACACAATGGCGGTTGGCTCCAAGCCGGCTGGCGATAGTCCCTACGGTTTGCATGACATGGCGGGCAATCTCTCCGAGTGGGCGCGCGATGATTATGACGCAAATTTCTACTCGTCCTCGCCCTCAGTTAACCCTGTGAATGACACAGGCGTAAAGCCACGCGTCTTCCGCGGAGGCTATTACTACTCGGGCGCGCAAGGGCTTCGGGGCAGCATTCGTTACACAATCGCGGCCGACACGCCTTGGGACAGCGTCGGCCTCCGCTGCATTCGCGTCGTGAGCCCCGCCGACCTCTGCGCCAGCGTCACCTGCCCGGCCATCGCCTGCGCCACCAACACCTGCGACGCCACGACCGGCCAGTGCGTCGCCACCAAGCTCAGCGACGGTGCCGCGTGCGAGGACGGCAGCGCGTGCACCAGCAATGACCAGTGCGTCGGCGGCACGTGCTTCAGTGGCGGGGCGACGAACTGCGACGACGGCAATTCGTGCACCAAGGATGCGTGCGCCCCGGTGGCGGGCTGCAGCCACGTGGGCAGCGACTCGAACACGTGCAGCGATGGCAGCCTGTGCACGGCCGACTCGTGCGTGGCCGGCGTGTGCCAAGGCGTGGCCGTGGACGCGGACAACGACGGGTACGGGCCCGGCGCTGCCTGTGGCGGCGACTGCAACGACGGCAACGCCGCGATTCATCCCGGTGCCGCCGAGGTGTGCAACGGGGTTGATGACAATTGCGACGGGCTGACGGATGAGCCGGGCGCAACGAACTGCACGAACTTCTATAAGGACGCAGATTCAGACGGCTACGGCGCTGGCACGCCGGCGTGTCGCTGCGCCCCTAGCGCGACGTACACGACCTCAAAGGGGAACGACTGCAACGACAACGACCCGAAGATCAATCCGGCGATGACGGAGGTGTGCAACGGCATTGACGACGACTGCGACGGCGTCACGGACAACCCCAATGCGCTAGGTTGCACGACGTTCTATGCCGACTTGGACAAGGACGGCTTTGGCAATAGTTCGCAGTCGGTCTGTATCTGTGCGGCAACCGGCATCTACACAGCCACTATCGGCGGCGACTGCGATGACAGCAAGGCCAAAGTCAACCCGGTCGCGGTGGAAGTTTGCGATGGCTTGGATAATGACTGCAACGGCATCGTCGACGATTCTGGCGCGCAGGGCTGCGCGATGGCCTACAAGGACGCAGACGGCGACGGTTATGGCAGCTCGGCCAGCAAGGCTTGCGTGTGCGGTTTGCTTGCGCCGTACACCACCTGGACCGGTGGCGATTGCAACGATACCAGCGCGGCGATCCACCCGGGGGCCGCCGAGGTGTGCAATGGCATCGACGACAACTGCAACGGGACCATCGACGAAGGCGGGGGCGGGCCCTGGTACCGCGACGTGGACGGCGACGGGTACGGCGATCCCGGTTCAACCGCGCAGGGCTGCGCCGAGCCCAGCGGCTACGTGGCCAACGCGACCGACTGCGACGACACGCACGTCAGCGTGCACCCGGGCGCTCCGGAGATCTGCGACGGCTTGGACAACAACTGCAACGGCCAGACGGACGAGGGACTGACCGTGACGACGTACTACCAGGACGTCGACGGGGACGGCTACGGCGGCGGCGCGGGCAAGAGCCAGTGCGGGCCGATGAACGGCTTCACGGTGACGCTCGGCG
>CAIMLR010000018.1 GCA_903842345.1 uncultured Myxococcales bacterium | reverse complement strand
CGGCGGCGGCTACGGCGAGCGCAGCGGCGGCGGTGGTCGCAGCTTCGGCGGTCGTGGCGGCAGCGGCGGCGGCGGCGGCGGCGGTGATTGGGGCGGCGGCGGCGGCGGCGGCCGTGGTGACTGGGGCGGCGGCGGCGGTGGTCGTCGTGGCGGCGGCGGCGAGTGGTAGTCATGCCCCGCTGAGCGTTCTCCGGTCCGAGCCATTCCGATGGCTTGAAGGAGATTCTGCCCGGCAGGCGTAGGCACCTCTGCTAAACGCATCGTGACACCCGGAATCGGCTACTGGCAACAGCGGCTGATTTCGGGTGTCGTGTTTTTTGCCGTGTTTTTTTTGCGCTGTTCAGCAGCGCGCGATCCAAGCGCAAGCCGCCGCTTCTCAACGCTTTCGGAAACGCCGAACGCTACTTCGCTTCGCGGTAGGTGACGTCCCAGGCGCGGCGCGAGGCAGTTCCTGCCAAATCGACTTTCCAGGCACCGGCTTCTTCAACCAGTGCCCACTCGCGTTTGACGCCGTCGGACTCCACGGTCAGCACCAGTCCGGCATCGCCCTTCTCCGTGTGCACCACGTGCATCGCGGACGGGTGCGGCTGCAGCCAATAGGGCGAATTCTTGCGCGCGGCCACGCTATCCAGCGTCGCCTGTACCAGCGGTTGCGACGCCCGATCGATGAGCGCGAGCACCGCAGCACGGTCCTGTTTCAGAAGCGCCGCTTCAAGCGCCGCGGGCACGTCCTGGGGCGGCGTTTGGCAGCCGGTCGCGAGGAGAGCGACGGCGGGCGCCAGCAGCAACAGCCGCTTCCGCTTCAGGACAGCCAACATGCAGTGCAAATCGTGATGCTTCACTTGACCTTCTTCGCGCACGACCCGCTGATCGTCTCAGATTTTGTCGTGAGCCAAAAAGCAATGCGCCCGCTCCGACGAGGCTGCAGCAGGCGCAAAGCATGGAAACTACAATCATAGTGCGAAGGACGGGACTTGAACCCGTAAGCCCTTACGAGCGCTAGCACCTCAAGCTAGTGCGTCTACCAATTTCGCCACCTTCGCATCTGGGTTACCGCGCGCAGCGGCCAAACCGGCGGTGGAGAATGCGCGAGGGGGCGGACAAAGTCAAGACGGCGGGCAATTTGTTGTCGCACACGCAACCGCTAGCGCTTCGCCAAGCGCGGCCACCAGCCAACCGTGCGCTCCGCCTGCACGTGGGGGTGCAGGCTGAACCACTGGCGAACGATCTGCGGCGGCAGCTTCGCCTTGCCCGCAGGCGCGGCCATGGTGCACAGCTCCGCGAGGCACACCGCCTGGTGCAGGATCATCGCGAGCTCCATCCACTGCCGCATCGCGATCGGCGTGTCCGGCTCCTCGGCGAGCTGGAGGCGCCGCCCCTCGACTTTCAACGCCTGCAGGCGGCGCTTCAGCTCTTCGCCAAACTCGCCCTTGCCCAGCAAAGCGACGCGCTCGCCGATCCACGTCAGCCAAGCCTCGTGCAGCTTGAGCTTCTGGACATCGCGCAGCGACTGCGCCGCCAGTACCGCGTGCGAACCTTCCCAGCTCTCCGTGACCATCGCGTCGCGGTACAGCCGCGGCAGCGGCGAAAAATCCTCGATCGCGCCATTGCCACCGAGCACTTCGATTCCCTTGTGAATGGCCGTCGTTGTCTGGATCGACGTCCAGTACTTGTTCATGTTCAGGCCCAGCCGCAGCGCGTCATCCGCCTTGCCGCTCGCCTCCAGCGCGACCAGATCCACCGTGCTCGCCAACACCGCCGCGGCTTCCACAAAGAGCTCGCTCAACAGCGCGTCCATGCTCGGAAAATTGGCGATCGGCTGACCAAACGCGTCGCGGAACTGCGCGTAGGTCGACGCTTCCAGGAAAGTCCGCCAGGCCATGCCGCTGCAGGCCATCGCGTTGAAGAGCCGGGATGTGTTGAGCACGATCTCGACGACGTTGTGGAACCCGCGATCGAGATCGCCCAACTGCCAGCCAATCGCGCCCTGCCAATCCACTTCACCTGACGCCATCGCCCGCGTGCCCAGCTTGTTCTTGAGGCGGCGGATCGTGAAGTGATTCGGCGTCGGCGGCCCCTGCGTCGACGCCCGGTGCGCGAGCGGCTTGACGTGAACGGCGTCGCCCGTCGGCAGATCGTGCGGCACGACGAACAGCCCCAGCCCGCGCGTCCCCGCCGCCGCGCCGATCGGCCGCGCCGTCATCAGGTAGAGCGGCGCATCGACGACGGAGCAGAACCACTTCTCGCCCGTGATCGCCCAGCGCGCCGGGCTCGTCGCCGTCTCTGGCGTGATCAACTCGGCGGTGCACGCGTTCGAGCCGACGTCCGATCCGCCCTGCACTTCCGTCAGGAACTGCGAACCGTGCAGCCGCTCCGCATAGTCCGGGTTCTGCAGACGCGGCAGCAGCCCGCGCTTCAGACCATCGTGACCCACGCGCTGGATCGCCTTGATCAGCCCCGCCGTGCACGCGAGCGGACACACGTGCCCCGCCTCGCCATGCATGCTCGCGAGATGCACGAGCGCCGCCTGCAGCACCGCGCGCGAGGGATCGCCCGTCACCGACATGACGCCGGAGCGGTAGATCTGCGCGCCAAACGCGTGGTACGCCGCGTCAAAGCGCACGCGCTCCTGGCGACGCCCCACGGCGTCAAAGCGGTCCAGCCGCGGGCCGAATTCCGGTTGATCACAGCGAACGACCTGATCGTCCGCGGCCGCCATGTCCGCGCCAAACTGGTGCAAACGGGCGTGAAATTCGGCGCGCAGCTCCTGCGGCGCATACCGCGCCAGCAGCAACGGCAAAATCGTGTGTGAATCATACCAATTGGCCGGCTGGGCGGCTTTCCAATCGGCCAACGCCTGACGACCCTGAGCTATCGCATCCATTGCAGACTCCACCGGCAACGCGTGCCGTTGCTCCTCCATCGCATGCCGACTCATGAATGACAAGTAGCGAACCCGTTGTCCTGTGGACGGATTATCTGTTGACTGCGTTTTGTCTTGACATTCATCAAGCAGGCGCTAGATCGTTGATTGCGTGTCTGGTGCTCCGACTGCTGAAAACGCTCCGTGCTTTTCAGCAGATTGGCAACTGGCCCTGGCACCGCGAAGGACGGCGTGACTGCAGGCTTTGACATAGCGCAACTGGAACTGCTTGACAGTTATCGACTGCTCGGCGGCGCGGTCGTGGATTTGCGGCCTTCCTCGCTGCCCGCGCGGCTCTTCCTGCTGGACATCGCCGCGCGCCTCGCGCAAGGCCAAGGCTATCAGGAACTTCTGGCGCGCCTGATGCGCCCGGATGCGGCGATCTACGAAGGCCTGAGTCCGCTCTCGCCCGGCGTTCAGGAACTCCCGGCGCTGCGAGCCGCCAACGACCTTGTGTACCGCGCCGGCGTCGCGGAAGGCGCGATTGTGCCCGGTCCGGCGGAAGCGCAGGCCATCGCGCTACCCGGCGGGCTGCGGCCGCTGATTGGCCGGATGCCCGCCGCGCGGCCGCGCGATGGCAGCTTGACGACGGAGGCGATCGTCACGGTCGGCGAGGCGATGGACATGCTCGGCATCACGCGCCAGGCCGTCATCAACTCCGTGCGCACGGGTCGCGTCCGCGGGGAACAGCACGGCAAGCTGTGGATTCTTTCCCGGGAAGACGTGCTCCGCTACCGCATGAACCGCGACGAGCGGCGCCAGGCGCGCGGAGAACCGTAAGGCGCGCTGACAAAGCGTTGAGCAATCTGGCTTCTGCCTGCTACAGTTGCGCCACGGCCGCTGCGGCCACTTCAGGACTGCATGAGCTTGCCCCCCAAGATTCTGCCTCGTCAGCGCCGCGTGCGGTTGGCGTTGGCGTTGGGCCTTTCCCTGCCGGCGCTGTTGACCTCGCCGTTGGCCGTGCAGTCGTCGTTTGCCAAGGCGAAGGGCCAGTCGGCGTCGCAGCTGCTGCACGCGATCATGACGCATCCGCCGGGCAAGGAACGCGACGAGGCGGTGGACGGCCTGATTGAGCTCGGCGATTCCGCGTGGCCGGAAGTGCGCAGCCATCTGGACGCGATCGCGACGCAAAAAGGCGGCGAGGACACGGCCGTGGATCTGCTGCTCGGCTGGGGCCAACTCAGCTACGACGAAGCGGTCGCCCGCGCGCCGAAGTTGGGCGACGTCGCCGCGCGGCGGTTGGTGCGGCAGGTCCTGCGCTACAAGGAAGACGAGCGGCGCACCAAGATCCTGACGACGATGCTGCAGCGCCACGACGAAGAACTGCTGCTCCTCGTGCTGCCGGAGCTGCTGGCGACGGATCCGCCGCCGGTGCTGGCGCGACTCCTGCAGCTGGTGGACGACCCGCGGCCGAACCTGCGCGCGTACGCGATCGACACGCTTGTCGCGCAGAAACACATGCCCGCGCTGCAGACGATCGTGCGGCTGCTGGGCATTGAGCAGCTGAAGCCGAGCGCGGACAACCTGAACCTGCGGCTCAAGCTGATCGGCGCGGCGGCGCGGCTGGGCGGAGAATCGGATGCGGCGGTGGATCCGCTGCTGGCGGCGCTGGCGGTGCCGGATCAGCGGGAAGCCGCGCTGGACGGCCTGCTGCACGTCGGTGCGCCCGCGGTTCGTCAGGCGATTTTCCTGCTGCGGACGGCCGATCGCGGCCGCATGGAAACCGCGCTGGCGGTCCTCAATCATCTGAAAACTCAGGCTGCACCGCAGTTGTTGCCGCTGGTGGCCTCGCCGGAAGCGCGCACGCGCAATCTCGCGGTCGACGTGCTGGCGCAGTTGGCGGTGCCTGAAGTGCGCGAGGATCTGGTGCGGATGGTGCGCGGCAAGAAGGTGCCGGACCTGCGCCAGGGCCTGATGCTGTGCATGACGCTGTACGACGAGACGGTGCGCAAGCTGCTGCTCGATTTCCTCAAGGATCCGGACGTTGCCGTGCGCAAGCTGGCGGTGGAGCAGCTGTGGCGCGCCGCGGATCCGGAGACTTTTGCCGCGCTGCGTTCCACCGCGACGCGGGACGGGGACATGCACCTGCGGATGATGGCGACGCAGGCGATGGTCGGCGTGGGCGATCCCAAGGCGATTGACCTGCTGCGCAAGCTGGCGATCGTCAACAACCAGGAAGAACGCCTGGCCGTGCTGACGACGATCGGCCGGGTGGACGATGAAGGCGGCATCCGCGCGTTGATCGAGCAGCTGGGCGATCCGTCCGATGAAGTGTTCCGCGCCGCGAACAACGCGATTCGCCGCATCACCTTCCACAGCGGACCGCGGCGTGAAGGCGAGTGGGCGGAATGGCTGGCGAGCGACAAAGCGCGCGGCAAGGAGCCGTACGAAGAGAAGAGCGGCGCGCTGCGGCGCTTTGAAGTCGATGGCCGCGAGCTGCAGTACCTGGAGCGGCAGGACGGCACGGAGCGGACGATTGTCGTCGTGTCCGGGCCGCCGTTTCGCGACGCAACGCACCTGGTGCCGCACGTGTGGCGGCTGGAGGACAACAACCGCATCGTCGTGCTGCAGCGCGGACCGGCGGAGCGCAGCGTCATGGCGCTGTCAGAAAATGACCGGGCACGGGAGCTCTCCGGCCTGATTGATGCGCTGCGGGTTGAAAAGGTCGTGCTCATGGCGGACGCCGCGGGCGCGCACCTGGCGATGGCCTACGCGGCGAAGCATCCGGCTCAGGTCTCCCACGTCGTGCTGCAAGGCGGGCTGTTCCCGTCGAGCGAAGCGTTGAAGCGCCTGCCGTCGGAAGTGCTGCTGGCGATGCCAAGCCTGTGGCGCGATGATTTTGTCTGGGCGCTGAAACAGGACAGCCTGCTTGAAACCAACACCCGCAAGCGCGTGCTGACCCGCAGCATGCTGACGGGCGTGCTCGCGGACCCGGATTTTGCCCGGCGCGTGACGACGACCAACGTGTTTGACGACGGCTTTGAAGGCGAGACCCTGGAGCGCGCGGTCGCCGATGCGACGGCCGATGAGATCAAGGACGTGCAGGTCCCGACGCTCCTGCTGCTGGGCGATAAAGCGCCGTGGGCGGCATCCGCACAAAGCGACGTGGCGGCGATGACCGGCGCGCAGCGGAAAATCATCACGCTGGTGCGGCTGAAGAACGCCGGCGGAATGCCGCTCATCGACGCGCCAAACGAAGCAGCGGCGGCGATTCTCGGGTTTCTGAAGAAGTAAAGAAAATCGCCACAAACATGGTTTGTCAGGGAGAGCCCGCGTCGGTTAGAGTCGACGCGGACTTGTATGCCTGAGGACCGACGATGACGAGCGCTGCGACCCCTTCCGAACACGCCTGTACCCCACGATTTGCTGCGCTGCGCATCCTGCTGCTCGTCGCCGGTCTTGCCGTGGCCAGCGGCTGCCGCGGATCGGCGGTCGAGACGACAGCCTTGCCGACGCATGGTCCGGAAGCGGACATCGCCGGTGACGTGACGGAATCCGCGGACGCGTCAGGATCGTGCCTTGCCGACAGCGACTGCGCACCGCTGGCCACGAGCGCCTGCAGCCAGGCCGTCTGCGAAATCCAGAGTCACCGCTGCATTGTCGCGTTGCTGCCCGAGCGCTCCGCGTGCGACGACGGCGACCCGTGCACGCTGGAATCCGTCTGCCTTGGCGGTGCCTGCACGATGCAGACCCCCAACGACTGCGACGACGGCAACCCGTGCACAAGCGACAGCTGCGACGTGAAGAGCGGCTGTACGCACCTCATCGCGACCGGCTTGCCCGGCGCGCCGACCTGCAGCGACGGCAATCCATGCACGACCGGCGACCACTGCCAGGTCGGCGCGTGCGTCGGCAACAGCAACATCTGCGCGTGCAAAGCGGATTCTGATTGCGGCTTGATCAGCCAGAAAGACGCGTGCGTTGGCACGATGCAGTGCAGCCAGGGCGGCTGCGTCGTCGACCCGGCGCAGAAGCCGAATTGCGACGACAAGAACCCGTGCACAATCGACCAGTGCGAGGCCAAGGGCTGCACGCACAAAGCGGCCAAGGAAGGCCTGACGTGCGACGACGGCAATATCTGCACCGTGGGCGAGACCTGCAGCGGCGGCGCGTGCAAAGCGGCGATTGCGCTGACGTGCGGCTTTGGCCAGGCGTGCCCCGCGGCGTGCGATCCCAAGACCGGCTGCAGCGGCACCGGCGACACGACGACGGCTTGCGATGACGGCAGCACGTGCTCGGACCCCGATCACTGCCAGGACGGCGCGTGCGTTGGCAAGCCGGTGTGCGGCTGCCTGACCGACAGCGACTGTCCCGCGCCGCCCGCATGCATGGGCGCGGCGTCCTGCGTCGCGGGCGCGTGCACGATCAACCCCGCCAACGCGGCGCCGTGCAGCCAATTCGGCCTGCCCGCTTGCCAGGAGAACGTCTGCACGGCTCAGGGCTGCGTCGCCAAAGCATCGCCCGCGGGCTTGCCCTGCACCGGCAGCCTCTGCACATCCGGCCAGACTTGTGACGGCGGCGGCATCTGCCAGGGCGGCCAGAAAGCCGACTGCGACGACGGCAATCCGTGCACGGTCGACATCTGCCAGGCCGGCAAGGGCTGCGTCCACACGGTCTCCACCAGCGCGACCGTGTGCGACGACGGCAACCCCTGCACCACCGGCGAGACCTGCACCGCGGGCACTTGCAGCGGCGGCAAGGCCACGTGCAATGACGGCGATCCGTGTACGGCGGACCTGTGTGACATCGGCATTCAGGGCCTCTGCCTGCACGATCCGGTGCCTGAGGGCGGCAGCTGCCTCGCCGGCGACCCGTGTCGCTCCGGCGGCGTGTGCACCACCGGCAAGTGCATCGGCGGCATCGTCCAGGATTGCGATGACTTGAGCCCGTGCACCGTCGATCTGTGCCTGGAAGCGACGACTTCCGCCGGTCCGACGTGCCAGCACCTTCCGGTCAGCGCGACCACCGCGTGCGACGACGGCAACGCCTGCACGAGCGGCGACACCTGCACCGCCGGCGCCTGCCTGGGGACCGGCGGCAACTGCGAATGCCAGCAGGACAGCGACTGCGCCAGCAAGGACGACGGCAACCTGTGCAACGGCACGATGGCGTGCGTGGGCAACAAGTGCGTGATCAACGCCGGCTCCGCGATCGTCTGCCCGCTGCCTCTCTCCGCCTGCGTCACTGTCACGTGCGCGCCGAACACGGGCTTGTGCAATGAATCGCCCGTCACGCTGAGCCCTTCCGGCACGCCCGCCGGCTGCGAAGACGGCAACCCGTGCACGACCGGCGACTTGTGCAACAACGGCGTCTGCCTCGCCGGCGCGCCCACGACGTGCGACGACAGCGTCGCGTGCACCCATGACCTGTGCGACCCGACCCTCGGCTGCACGCACCTGCCCTACGACGTGACCGCGGCGATTCCGTGCGACGACGGCAATGCCTGCACGTTTGGCGACCTGTGCGGCGCCAACGGCTGCGCGCCCGGCACCAATGCCTGCCAATGCCAGACCGACGGCGACTGCGCCGCGATCGACGACAGCGACCTGTGCAACGGCAAGCTCATCTGTCAGGGCAACGCGTGCGTTCCCGACGGCAAGGTGATTGTCTGCGCAGCCAGCGGATCGCCGTGCATTTCGTCGGTCTGCCTGCCCACATCCGGCACATGCGTCAGCGCGGCGGCCAGCGACGGCACGACGTGTGGCGATTCGGCAGGCTGCACGAGCGGCGGCCAATGCCAGGGCGGCACGTGCATCGGCGCGCAAGCCGGCTGCAACGATGGCAACCCGTGCACCGTGGACGCCTGCGACGCGACCGGCTGCACGCACCTGCCCACGCCCGGCACGCCGTGCGACGACGGCGAAGCCTGCACCACCGGCGACGCGTGCGACGCCGTTGGGCTCTGCCAGGGCGGCACCAACACCTGCGCGTGTCAAACCGACGTCGATTGCCCCAGCGACGGCAACGCCTGCAACGGCGTGTACGGCTGCGCCAACGGGTTCTGCAAGGCCAAGGTCGGCTCGGTCGTGATCTGCGACGCGACGGGCAACACCCCGTGCAAGAGCAACACGTGCGACAGCGCGACCGGCGTGTGCGGCTTTGTCAGCCTCGCCAACGGCGCGACGTGCGACGACGGCGACGCGTGCACCCTCGCGACCGCGTGCACGGAGGGAACGTGCACCGGCGGCAGCGCCGTCAACTGCGCCGACGACAACACCTGCACCGCGGACGGCTGCAGCCCCGCCCAGGGCTGCTACCACCTGAACGGCAACGGCCCGTGCGACGACGGCAACCCGTGCACCACCGGCGACCAATGCGCGGGCGGCGCCTGCGTGAGCGGCACCAGCAACTGCAACTGCGCCATCGACAGCGACTGCAAGGACGACGGCAACCGCTGCAACGGTATCCCAACATGCGTAACCGGCCAATGCACGGTGCTCGCGACGTCCATCGTGACGTGCGACCCTTCCACCAACACCGCCTGCACTGTGGCCGTCTGCACGCCCAGCAAGGGCGTCTGCGAGCCCGCCGCCGTGCCCGACGGCACCGCGTGCAGCGACGGCAGCGTCTGCACCTCCAAGGACCAATGCATCGGCGGCAGTTGCGGCGGCACGCTCGCGAGCTGCGACGACGGCAACGCCTGCTCCACGGACAGCTGCGACCCGCTCACCGGCTGCAAGAACACGGCCAACACCCTGCCCTGCAACGACGGCAACGACTGCACGAGCGGCGACGCGTGCGCGGGCGGCGCGTGCGTGGGCGGCGTGAACACGTGCACGGCGTGCCAGATCGACCTGGACTGCAAGGACGACGGCGACTTGTGCAACGGCACACCGAGCTGCCAGGCCGGCGTGTGCAAGACCAAGCCCGGATCGATCGTGGTCTGCGCCGCGGCGGCGACCTGCGCCACGTTCAGCTGCCAGCCCACGACCGGCGCGTGCCTCCCCAGCGACGTGACAAACGGCACCGCGTGCGATGACAACAGCGTCTGCAGCGCGACGTCGAGCTGCTTTGGCGGCCAGTGCGTCGGCAGCCAGACCGCCAACTGCGATGACAAGAACGCGTGCACGACCGACAGCTGCGACCCGAAGGCCGGCTGCCTCCACGCCAACGCGGACGGCGCGTGCGACGACGGCAACCCGTGCACCGCGGGCGACCAGTGCGGCGGCGGCGTGTGCCTTGCCGGACCGAACCAGTGCGCGTGCATCAAGGACAGCGACTGCGCGAGCAAGAGCACGGGCAACCTGTGCGACGGCGCGTTGATTTGCCAGCTGAACCAGTGCGTGATCAAGGCGGGCTCGGCGGTGGTCTGCGATGGCTCGCTCGACACGGCGTGCGGCAAGAACACGTGCAATCCGGGCAGCGGACTCTGCACATTGACGAGCGCGACCGACGGCAGCAAGTGCGACGACGGCAGCCTGTGCACAGTCGGCGACGCGTGCCTCTCCGGCGCGTGCCAGGGACAGGCGCTCCAGTGCGACGACGGCAATCCGTGCACCGCGGACGCGTGTGACGCCAAACTCGGCTGCGTTCACAAGAGCATCGACGGCGGCGCATGCGACGACGGCAACAGCTGCACGATTGGCGATGTCTGCAGCGCCGGCAAATGCGCCGGCAGCGGCACGTGCCAATGCCAGACGACGGCCGACTGCGGCGCCTTTGAGGACGGCAACGCGTGCAACGGCACGTTGATTTGCCAGGGCAACCAGTGCGTCGTCAACGCGGCGAGCGTCGTGACGTGCCCGGCGACCGCCAACGGCTGCACCGTCAACAGCTGCGACCCAAAGAGCGGCGCGTGCATCGCAGCCACAGCGCAGGACGGCATCCCCTGCGGCGGCGCGGCACTGTGCGGCGGGACCGGCGCGTGCGCCGCCGGCATCTGCAAAGGCAGCAGCGGTTGCGCCGACGACGGCAACCCGTGCACGACCGCGTCGTGTGACGGCAACGGCAATTGCGCGCAGACGCCGAACACGGCGAGCTGCTCGGACGGCAACACCTGCACCGTCGGCGACGCGTGCCAGGCCGGGAAGTGCGTCAGCGGCGCCAGCCAGTGCAACTGCCAGACGAGCGCGGATTGCGCCAAGCTGGACGACGGCAACTTGTGCAACGGCATCTGGACATGCGTGCCCAGCTCCGCAGGCGGCGCGGGTCAGTGCGCGCCCGACGCCAACAGCGTTGTCACGTGCGCCGCGAGCAACAACACGTGCGAGAGCAACATCTGCCAGCCGACGACCGGTAAGTGTGCGCTCGCCAGCGCGCCGAACGGCCAGGCGTGCGACGACGGCAACGCGTGCACCGGCGCGGGCCAGTGCTTTGGCGGCAACTGCTTGGTCGGCGTGCAGAACTGCGACGACAGCAACCCGTGCACCACGGATAGCTGCGACGTGACCAAGGGCTGCCTGCACGTGAACGCGACAAACTTCCCGCCGACGACGTGCGACGACGGCGACCCGTGCACGCCCATCAGCATCTGCCAGAACGGCAAGTGCCAGGGGCCGTTCAACAACTGCTTCTGCCAGAACGACAGCCAGTGTCAGGACGACGGCAACTTGTGCAATGGCAAGCCGACGTGCCAGGGCGGCTCGTGCAAGACGCTGGCCAGCACCATCGTCACGTGCGACAGCAGCAAGGACACGACGTGCTTGAAGTCGACGTGCCAGAGCACGACGGGCATTTGCTTGCCGGCGCCCACGGCCGCGGGCACGGCGTGCAGCGACAATAACGCGTGCACGGGCGGCGACGTCTGCTCGGGCGGCACGTGCATCGGCATCAATGCGGACTGCAACGACAAGATCGCCTGCACGATCGACGCGTGCGACGTCATCAAGGGCTGCACGCACACCGGCAACGCGGCCGCATGCGACGACAGCAACGCGTGCACAACGGACGCGTGCGACGCGGTCGGCGGCTGCACCCACGCGCCGATCCTCGGGACCGCGTGCAATGACGGCAACCCGTGCACGACCGGCGAACAGTGCGAGCTGGGCGCGGCGGGCGCGACCTGCATGGGCGGCACGGCGCTGAGCTGCGACGACGGATTGGCCTGCACAATCGACAGCTGCGACGCGAAAGTTGGCTGCACGCATACCAACGCCAGCGCGACGACGTGCGACGACGGCAACGTCTGCACCACCGGCGACGCCTGCAGCAACGGCAAGTGCATCGGCAGCGCGACCTCGTGCGACGACGGCAATCCCTGCACGCAGGACGCCTGCACGCCCGGCACGGGCTGCCTGCACAGCGCCACGACGGCGCCGTGTGAAGACGGCAGCGCGTGCACCATTGGCGACGTCTGTGCGGGTGGCAAGTGCACGCCCGGCGCCACCGCGAGCTGCGACGACGGCAACGCTTGCACGACCGACAGCTGCGACCCGGCGACCGGCTGCTCGCACGCTGCCAACACCGCGCCGTGCAACGATGGCCTCGCGTGCACGACGGGCGACACCTGCGCGGGCGGCAAGTGCGCGGGCGCGGTCACCTGCGACGACGGCAACACCTGCACCACCGACGCGTGCGATGCGGCGGGCGCGTGCAGCCACGCGCTGAACGTCGGCAACGCGTGCAATGACGCCAGCGCGTGCACCGGCGGCGACACATGCCAGGCCAACGGGACGTGCGCCGGCATCAACATCGTCAATTGCGACGACGGCAACGTGTGCACGACGGACAGCTGCGTCGCGGTCGACGCCTCGTGCGCCCACACGGCCACGGACGGCGCGTGCAGCGACGGCAATGTCTGCACGAGCGACAGCTGCAGCAACGGCAGTTGCGTCGGCATCCCGAGCGCGGGGACGCCGTGTGACGACGGGCTCGCCTGCACGACCGGCGACACGTGCGACGGCGGCGGCAAGTGCATCGGCAGCGCCAAGAACTGCGACGACGGCAGCGACTGCACCGTCGACGCTTGCGACGCCGCGACGGGCAGCTGCACGCATACGCCGCTCGCCGGCTTCAGCGCGACGTTTGACGACGGCACGTTTGGCGGCATCACGACGCAATCGTTCAACGCGCAGGCGAGCTGGCAGGTCGACAAGAGCCAATCGGCGTCGGCACCCGCGTCGCTGTACATTGGCCGCATCCTCGCCGGCTTGCATACGTACAACGTCGGCCCCAACGCCGCGACGGCGACGTTGCCGTCCATCCAGGTTCCCAAGAACATCGCCAGCGCGACGCTCAGCTTGAAGCTCAACTACAGCCGCGACGCCACGGAGTCGACGAGCTGCACGGGCTTCAGCGATCAGGTGGCGATCCTGCTCGGCGGCCAGGTGACGCAGCAAATTTGCGCGAGCACCAACGGCTTCCAGACCTACACCGTGGACGTGACAAGCAGCGCGGGCCAAGCGCTCGCCGTGAGCTTGAACTTCATCGCGAACCAGACGGCGAACAATGGCCAAGGCGCTTGGTTCGACGATATCTCGGTCAACTGGGTGTGCAAGTAGGCCATCGGCGGCGAGCGGGCGTGGCAAAGGCGTTGCAATCCGCCGCGTGTTTCCGGTACATTGCCGAGAGAATTGCCCGCTGTTCGCGGCAATTCGCCTCGATCAGTCCATGAGCATGCCCCCGTCTGGCATCGGAGAAAACGGATGAATCTGCGCCACCTGCTGACCCTTGCCTGTTCCCTTTCGTTTGGCTTGACCGCCTCGGCTTGGGCCATTCCGGCTGACGCTGGTTCGACCGACACGTACGTCGGAGACGTGACCGCGACGGCAGATGCCGGTCCGAGCGACACGGCTACGACCGACACGGGCGTGGACACCTCCAAGCTGGACCCGTGCTGGGTCAGCAAGTGCCCGAAGGAATTGGCGGCGTGCCAAGCCGACGCGGACTGCATCGCGTTCGTCCTGTGCAACTACGACAGCACGTGCATCAAGGCGATCACCACCCTGACGCAGGCCTCGGGCGATCTCGGCGTCGCGTTCCAGAAGTGCGGCGGCAAAGCCTGCACGGACGCGAGCGCGGGCAGCTGCAAAGGCAAGTGCGGCAACTTCATCTCCGCTGACAAGTGCCACTGCGACGACGCGTGCGCGGACTACGGCGACTGCTGCTCCGACCAGACCACGATCTGCGGCGCCGGCAGCTGCGCCAAGTCCGATTGCGCGGACGGCAGCACGGGCGCGTACCTCGACGGTTCCGCGTCGCAGTGCACGTGCGACTCCGCTGGCGACACCGCCGGCACGTCTTGCGCCGACTACGCCACGACGTGCGCCGGCAAGACGCCGACCTGCAAGCCCGCTTGCAGCAACAAGGACGGCAGCGCCAAGACCTGCGGCCCGGACGGCTGCGGCGGTTCCTGCGGCACCTGCAAGGCCGGCGAGAAGTGCACGAGCGGCGCCTGCGGGGCCGGCAGCACGGTTGGCACGGATGCCTCCGGCAGCGCTGACACCGCCACGGGCGCTGACGCGACTGGCTCGACGGATGACGTCGCCGCCACCGGCACCGCGGCGACGGGCACGACCACCAAGTCCAGCGGCTGCACGGCCGGCGCGACCGGCAACGGCGCGGGCTGGATGAGCGCGCTCATCGGCCTCGGCTTCATCGTCGCGATGCGCCGCCGCAAAGCCTAGTTTCGGAGACTCAGGCGAAGGACTCGTCGGGCAACCGCCGGGTCCTTCGTCATTTTTGCCAACAGGTGGAGGCGCACATGGCCGACGATCAGAAGCTTCTGGATGGGATGGGCGGCGTGGATGCCCTGCGACCGGTGATCAGCGACTTCATCGACCGCGTGGTCAACGACGTCATGATCGGCTTTCACTTCAACGGCGTGGACCGCGACGTACTGAAGCAACGCGAGCTGGAATTCACGGCGCGCGCGCTGGGCGGCGACCTGCCGTATTCGGGCCGCGGGATGCGCCAAGCCCACGCGCAGCATCCCATCCTGCCCGGGCAGTTCTATCGGCGCCTGACGATCCTGCGGGAGACGCTGGAAGCCCACGGCGTGCCGGGTCCGGTGCGGGACGCCATCTTGCTGCACACGGAGCGGCTGCGCGGCCAGATTGTGCAGTCCATGGACGCGTGTTCCCCACCGCGCCCGCCGGCAGACGACGTCGAGTAGCCAGAGGCGTCAGCGCGCCATGACGGTGCGCAGAGCCGCGATCGCCCGCTCGATTCCCGCGTCATCCACGTCCAGATGCGTCACCGCGCGGAGCCGATACGGCCCACCGGCCAGCAGGACGCCCTGCCCCTGCAGCTCGGCAATCAACTTCGTGCGCGCCTCCAGCGGCGCCTGCATCCGCGGGTGGTCCGCTGCGATGTCAAAGAACACGAGGTTGGTCTGGACGTTTTCCAGGTTGCAGACCAAGCCGGGAGTCTCAGCAATCGCAGTTGCGAGGTGGAACGCGCGGCGGTGGTCGTCGTACAGGCGCGCCACGTGGTGGTCCAGCGCGTAGAGGCCCGCGGCGGCAAGGATGCCGACCTGGCGCATGCCGCCGCCAAACAGCTTGCGGGTGCGCCGTGCGCGGGCGATGGCGTCGCGGGTCCCGACAAGGACGCTGCCAACCGGCGCGCCAAGCCCTTTGGACAGGCACAGGGAAACGGTGTCAAAGGGCGCGGCCAATTCTACCGCTCGGGTACCGCTGGCCACCGAGGCATTCATGAGCCGCGCGCCATCCAAGTGCATCGCCAGCCCGTGCGCGCGGGCAACGGCTGCGACCGCCAGAATGTTGGCCTGCGGGACGACGGTGCCACCGCAGAAATTGTGCGTATTCTCAAACGCGACCATCCGCGTCACTGCCAGGTGCGGATCCGCGGAGCCATGGACGTTGCGCAGCACTTCGGCCGGATCCAGCGAGCCGTCCGCCGACGCCAACGGCCGCAGCGACACGCCCGAGAGCGCCGCCGCCGCGCCACCTTCGTAGTTGTAGATGTGGCAACCGGCGTGGACAATCGCCTCCTCGCCCGGGCGCGCATGCAGCCGCACGGCGATTTGATTGGCCATCACGCCCGACGGCACAAAGATCCCCGCGTCCTTGCCGAGCAGCGAGGCCACGCGCGCTTCCAGTTCGATGACGGTCGGGTCGTCGCCAAAGACGTCGTCACCGACAAGCGCATCGGCCATGGCGGCGCGCATCGCGGCGGTCGGGCGGGTCACAGTATCGCTGCGGAGGTCGATGGTGGACATGCGGGGCTCCTGGGATGCCGGGTGACGGCGGCACGGAGAATACCGAGCCAGAATCGCCGCGCAAGGTGCCAGCCCGAATCGTTGCCAAATCAACCCGGGCGGCGTCGGATTCGGCCGCGAACACGATCGGGCTGGCCCCCCTTGGCATGCGCCGCGATCTTGGGCACACTCCGCCTGCGCTGACCTAACCCCCTGCGCTTTTGCCAGGATCCGAAGATGACCAAACAGACCATCATCCGTGTCTCCAACTCGTTCACCCGCAACGAGATTCGCATCCTCAAAGAGATCATCGACACGGCGACGACGCAGGAGTTCCGCGGCCGAAACCACCTGATGAAGTTCATTGAGAACCCGCACTTTTCGCAGCTGTATCGCAAATTGGCGAGCATGCAGGAGAAGGCGGATCAGCTGCACTCGCAGGCCCGTACCGGCCAGTTGAGCGAAAAGGACCGCGCCGCGATGGAGAAGGCTTAGGCCCTTCCCGCGCAGAACGCCTCCGGGTTCCTTCACACGCCGCGCACGCGCCGTACCGCCAGGAGTCGCCGCTTGGACAGGACGCGCCAGTCGCTTCTTCACTCGATGCCGCGCCACGTCGCGACGCTGATCCTGCTGTGCATGGCGTGGGCGTGTCGACGCGAGACGCCGGAGACGCCCAAGCTGCCCGAGCACGCGGTCGACCCGAACCCTCCGGCAGAAACGCTGCGCGCGACCATTTGCGGCACGACCCAGCGCGCCGATCGCGGCGACGGATCCGGCGAATTCCTGACCGAACTCGCAGGCGCGGCGACGACGACCGCGCATTTCCTGGCGTTTGGCGATTCCGGGACGGGCGAGCCCAGTCAGTTCCGCGTTGCCGCGGCGATGATCCAGTACTGCCAGAAGCACACGTGCCAATTCGCCCTGCACACCGGCGACATTTTCTACCCGCAGGGCATCGGCTCGACCGACGATCCGCGGTTGAAGGAGCGCTTTGAGGGGCCGTACGCGCCGTTGGGCTTGCCGATCTACCTGACGCTGGGCAACCACGACTACTACCCGCCAGCGGACCCGAAGTTTGCGGTCGCGTACACGAACGTGAGCCCGTCGCACGCGTGGCGGCTGCCGGCGCGCTGGTACACGTTTCTGGAGCACGGCGTGCGCTTCCTGGCGCTGGACACCAACCAGCCGAACGACGCGCAGGAAGCCTGGGCGCGGCGGGTCTTGGCAGAGAGTCGGCGCAACGGCGAGCGGTGGGTCATCGCGTTTGGCCACCACCCGCGGCTGTCCGATAGCCGGCACGGCGACGCGGATGGCGACCTCGCGCGCTGGCTGGATCGCGTGCTGTGTCATCGCGTCGACTTGCTGGTTTCCGGTCATGACCACGCGCTGGAGGTCATGAAGCCGCGCTGTGGGCTGCATCAGGTCGTGACGGGCGGTGGCGGCGCGGGGCTGTACGACATCAAGCCAACCGACAACGGCGCCTTCCTCGCCCACTCCTTTGGCTTTGTGCACATGGAGACCGAGGCGACGTCCTTGCGCGCGCATTTCCTCGACGACGCCGGCCGGGAACTATGCGAAACCGCTTGGCGCAAGGCCGAATCCGCGCCCGCATGCGGCGCTGACAACCTGTGCAACGGCCTCTGCCCGCAGGATCCTGACTGCGCCACCGAGAACTGCGGCACCGACGGCCGCTGCAATTTCGCCTGCACGGACGACCGCGACTGCGACACCCCCGACGCGTGCGCGTGCGACCGCGAGCCGTTGATTTGCGAAGTCCGCGTCCCCGGGACAACCGACGTCTGCGGCTGCGATGCGGGCTGCCAGGTCGCGCCCACCGCTTGCCGCCAGGACGGCGTGTGCGACCCCGGCTGTCCCGCTGGCCGCGATCCCGACTGCCGCTAGCCCGCCGGCTCATTGAACAACCCATGCTTGACGGCGGTTGGCCACGGGCTAGCTTGCCCACCATGGCCGTTGATGTGCGGGCATGGACCCGCGCGGCTCGCGGCCATGGACGCAGGATAAGGCGGATGGTTTCATCTGAACATTCAGCCTTCTCGCGGGGGTAATGTCATGCGCCAGTTCATCTATTTTCTCTCCGCTATCGTCCTTGTGACCGGCTGCGGCACCACTTCCGGCGGCGGTGGCGGAGTCTTCCATCCCGCAGACACCACGGGCGACGGCGACGCCTCCACGGGGATCGACACACTCGCATCGGACACCGTTGGCGCGGACACGGTCATTCCCGGCGATTCAGCGCAAGCGGACGACAGCCTCATCATGCCCACCGACGGAACCGGCTACTCGGTCGTCGATCGCCTCGGCGCGGCATCCTCCGCCTGCGGCAAACAGAGCATGTTCACGGTGCCCGGCGGCTGGAACATCCTCGCCGTCGGCAACGCCGGCTGCACCGTCTGGGTCCCGCCCGGCTGGACCCTGACCGGCGCGTACACGGGCATCGCCAGCGCCATCCGCGACGGTTCAGGCAGCGAGGGTTTTGTCGGCATTGCGGGCGCCACCCAGGAGGTCACGTGCGCACCCGAGCCGGTCCGCGACAGCGTGCTCCAAGGCTTCACCGCCAAAGGTTTCAGCGCGCCGCAGGTGCTCTGGCACTACGAGCAATCCCAGGAGTTTGGCGGCACCGTTTGGCCCACCGGCCACACCGTCTTCGGCTCCGCGGTCAGCGGCACTGCCTTGGTCGGCTACTTGTGGGTCATGACGACGCAGACGGTCGTCGCCTGTGACGTCGTGAGCCTCGGCTTCTGGGAACCGGAAAGCGCCATTGAAACGGACACCTGTACGTTGACGCAGATTCTCAACTCGGTGAAATGCCCCAGCGGCGGTGGCTGCGACAGCGGCAGCTGCGACGCAGACTGCAAAGCGGGCGGCGCCGCGGGCGGCTCCTGCGACGCGGGCGGCAACTGCAGCTGCTACTGAAGGTTCCGCTTGCCGCTGAGTTGCTGGGCAAAGACATCCGGATCCGTCGTCGGCAAGTCGCAAGCGCCATCCCGACACACGTAAGCCGTGGGCAGACCGTTCACCGCCACGCGCCCCTCCAGAATCGGCGCGATGGCCAACTGCGCGGCGATCTCCCCCTCGTCGATCGCCAGCACGACCGCGTTGGGCTGCCACGTCGCGCGCAACGCATCGAGAAACGGCCGCAGCGCCGCCATCCCCTGCCCGTTCGGCGCGACGAGCACGATTTGCCGCATCCCCTCGTATGCCTCCACCGCCAGCAGGAGCTCAGCCAACGCGCCGGGGCGCTTCGCCAGCAGCGGCTCAAACGCCTGCAACTGCAGCTCCGCCGCTTCCCGCCACCGCACTTGGCCGGTCAGCCCCGCCAGCCGGACGAGGTTGTGCGCTGCGACGGAATTGCCCGAAGGCTCCGCGCCGTCCTGCTCCGGGCGCGCGCGCGCCACGACCGTCTCCACGTCCGCCGCCGTTGCCAGGTAGCCGCGGCCATCGTCGGACAGGAACAACCGATCCTGCGCCTCCTGCCAGTCCAGCGCCAGACGGAGCCACTGGAAGTCGTGCGTGACCTCGAACAGGTCCAAAAGCGCTTGAATCAGCGCGGCGTGGTCGTCCAGGAATGCCGGGATCGTCGCCTCATCGCCCAGCCGCGCCCGCAGCAGGCGGCCTTCGCGCACGAGGTGCGTCAGCAAGTACGTCATCGCGGTCGTCGCGGCATCCAGCCACCGCGGCTCGGGCAGCGCTTGATAGCCGCGCGCCAGGGCGGAAATCGCCAGCCCGTTCCAGGCCGTCAGCACCTTGTCGTCGCGCAGCGGCGCCTCGCGCGTCACCTGCGTCGCACGCAGCCGCGCGCGCACGCGCTCGAGCCGCGGCCACTCGTCCACGGTCGGCAGGCGATCGAGGAGGAAGATGTTGCTTCCCTCGAACGTGCCACGCGGCGTCGCCGCACAAATTTCAGCCGCCCAGGCGCCATCGTCATCGCCGAGCGTTTCGCGCAACTGTTCAATCGTCCAGAGGAAATAGCGACCTTCCGCGCCTTCTGAGTCCGCGTCCGTCGCCGCGCAAAACGCGCCATCGGCGTTGCGCAGGGTCCGCAGCATCCCGTCAAGCGTCTCCGCCAGCGCGTCCGTCAACAGCGGCTCGGGCGCCACGTGCACGGCGTCCACAAGCGCGAGGCCAATCAGCCCCTGGTCGTACAGCATCTTCTCAAAGTGCGGCGCAAACCAGCGACCGTCGGTGCTGTACCGATGCCAGCCGCCGCCCACGTGGTCGCGAATCCCGCCCATCGCCATGCGCCGTAGCGTGTGCAGCGCCATCTCCCGGCTGCGCGTCTCGCCCGTGCGATGCCAATGCCGCAGCAGCAGCCGAATCGGCATGGACGACGGGAATTTTGGCGCCCAATTGCGGCCACCGTGAATCGCGTCATAGCTGAGCGCGACTTCCGACACCGCCGCCGCCACCGCCTCCAGATCGGGCAACTGTTGACCCGGCGCCACGCCCACGAGGTGCCGCCGAATCGCCTCCGTCACCTGTTCACCGCTCTCCAGCACGCGCGGAAGGTCCCGCTGGCAGACGTCTGACAGTTGCTCCAGGATGCTGAAGAAGCCGCGGCGCATCCCGCGATGGCCGTCGTGCGGCGGAAAATACGTGCCGGCAAAGTACGGCAGGCCTTCCAGGGAACCATCGGCCGCGACAATCGGCCACAGCCACACGCTCATCGGCCATCCGCCCTGACCCGTCATCGCCTGGACGGCGGCCATGTACACGGTGTCCACGTCCGGACGCTCCTCGCGATCGACCTTGACCGGCACATAGAGGCTGTTCATCCGCTCCGCGATTGCCAGATCCTCAAAGCTCTCGTGCTCCATCACGTGGCACCAATGGCACGTCGCGTAGCCCACGGACAGGAACACCGGCCGATTCAGCGCCTTGGCCTCGCGCAGCGCCTCCTGCCCCCACGGCCGCCAGTCCACGGGATTGTGGGCGTGCTGGCGCAGGTAGGGACTCGCGGCGAGCAACAGGCGATTCGCGTAGTTCGGCTTGCTCCCCGCGGGCGCGAGCGGATGCGCGTGCTCGTGGTCGCCCGGCAGTTCCCCGCCGTTCACATGGCGAGTCCGCGGCGCATAGTCAGCGGGCAACTGCGCAACCGCCGCGTCAATGCGGGCCTGGATATCGGCCGGTCGCGGCGCGCTGCCGGGCGGCGTCTGCTGGTCATTCATTTGATTTATGTCCAGTTGATAAATAGATAGTCCGAATCAGCGCTCCCCGCGGGTTGATCGCGGGAGCACGCGCACGATGCCTTTTGCCGCCAGCCGAAGCAGGCGTTCCAGCGCGGATCGACGCCGGTAGTCCTGACCCCGAACATCGCGCGGATCGACCGACAGCGCATCGGGAAGCGGCAGATCAATCGTCAGAACACCATGTTCGCGGGCAGGCAGCAGTTCAACGCCGACTTCCTCCAGCAGCGAGAGCATCGGCGAATTCCCGGCGAGAATATCGACGTGAAAGCGCTCCACGCCGCGCGCGCGCCGCCTCCACCAACCGCCGCATCAGCAGCCGACCGACGCCCAAGCCTTGCCATTCGTCGAGCACGGTCACCGCCGGTTCCGCGACGTTGGGCGAGCCGGGAATCTCGACACAGCGCGCGAGCCCGACTCCCTCCGCAGGATCGTGGCCGTGGGTCGCGACGATGGCGAAATGGTGGACTTGATCGAGATCAACGAGGTAGTGGATTTCCGCCGGCGTCAGCGTGTCCTTCGGTTCAAAAAAACGGTGGTACTTGGCCTCCGCCGAGAGCTTGGCAAACCCGGTGAGGTACAGATCGCGGTCCGCCGGCTGCAGCAAGCGCAGCGTGACGTGCTGCCCGTTGCGCAACCGCACGCGCTCCTGCCAATCCACATCGAACTTGCCGGGATCCGGGGCGTGCATCGTGAGGGGAACCTCCGGTCAGGGCGCGGGCGACGCCGGGGTCAGCGGCAAGCTGCCGCGCAGGAAAGCAAAGTTCAGCGCCGCCACGACGAGCGCGTGGTCAATGACGCCGGTGCGCATCAAGTCGGCGGCGCGGTCCGCGGGCTCCAGCCGTAGGACGCACTCCTCGGTCGTATCAAAATGCGTCGCCGCAACCAAGCGGCAATTGCGCGCGAGCCACGTCGCACAGCGGTTGGACTGGATCGCGGGGTTGGGCAACACCTCGCCCAACCACTGCCAATCGTCCGACGCGTAGCCGGTCTCCTCCAGCAGTTCACGGCGCGCGGCTTGCTCGGACGCTTCGCCGGGATCCACCATGCCGCCGGGAATTTCCAGCGTCACCGTCCGCGAACCGTGCCGCCATTGCTCCACGAGCACAAGCTGGTTGTCCTCCGTGAGCGCGACGATATTGACCCAATCCGGCGGATCGATGACCCAGAAATCGTGGTGCGTCCCATCGCGGGGACTTTCGCGCCGCAGCGCGCGGACCGCAAAGACGCGGGTTTTCAGGAGAATCTCAAAGGACTGTTCCAGCCAGGGCCGCGACATCAGACCTCGTTCACAGCGTCAGCCCACCAGCACGCACAACGCGCCAGATAGGGCCAGCATCGCACCGACCCACCGTCGCTTGGGCACCGCTTCCCCGCCAACGAACCGGGACAGCAGCAGCAGGAACACCGTCGCCATCTGGTTCAGCAACGCGGCGCGCGAGACTGGCGCGTACTTAAGCCCGCCCAGCCAGAGCAGCATGGACACGTAAGGACCCACGACCACCGCTGGCAACATCTTACGCCACAACGGCTGCGGTTTGAACAACGCGAGCGACGCGCGCAGGCGTCCGGTCGCGGCCTGGATCGGGAGCAGCGTCACGGCGGCCACGGCGAGGCGGACGGTCGTAGCCTCGATCAAATCGGATTTCTCCAGCACCGGCTTGGCCATCACGATGCCGACCGCGGTCGCCAGCACGCCGCCAATCGCGTAGGCAACGCCCAGGCGGTCGATGGGCACGCCGCCCGGCTTGTGCCACGTGACGACAACGAGCCCAAGCGCAACAAGCGGCGCGCCAAGCAGCAAACCGTGCGTCACCGGCTCGTGCAACACCAGCACGGAGAGCCCGACAACGACGGGCGCGTAGACGCAATCCGTGATCGCTGCGAGATTGGCGCCGATGCGCTGGAGGCCGGCAAAGAACAGCGAATCGCCAATCGTGATGCCGAGGACCGCGCTGCCGGAAAGCAGGAGCCAGTCGCGCGCCGAGCGATTCCAGTCGATGTGCCGCCCCATGACGAGCATCGTCACCGCCAGCAGCACGACCGCTGCGGCATTCTTGAACAGATTCAGGCCGCGCGCGTCGATCGGCCCAATGTCGCGAAACAGCAGCACGGCGATCGCCCACGTGAGCGCGCAGCCCAATGCCATGATTTCACCGAGCCACATCATCCGCGCCGCCTGCCCGACCTTGAACGGGCGGCGGAGACTGACGCAGTGCGGTTTTTTGTGCAAATGGTCGCGCGCTTGCCTCGCCCAGCGGCGCCTTGTAGACTGGCGCTGATGCAACACGGATTTCGCACTTTATTTCATGCACTTGCGAGACAACGACCGCTGATTATGCTGATGCTGCTGGTGCCGGTTGTCGGCCAAGCCGCGCCGTGTCCGTGGGTCGTGAGTCCGCAGGCCAGCCAGCAGCTGTACGACAACCTGCGGGCGCTGCCAGCGGCGGATTGCGCGCTGGACGACCAAACGGTGCAGCAGGGCGTGGTCGCGGAAGTGTGGAAGCGCGGCGAGCTGGCCGTGCCGCTGCATTGGTCCCCGCGCGCGTGTGTGAGCGGCGAGGATGGACGCCTCGCGCCCGTGGATCTGCCGGCGTTCGCGGCGAAATGCCCGCAGACGGCGCGACAGGTGCAAGAGACGAGCGAAAGCGTGGCGTTTCCGGCCGCGACCAAGCCCGTGCCACGCGGCAAGACGCAGGTGCTGGACGCGGAGTACGACCTGGTGCTGGTCACGGCGTTGCTGGAAGTGGCGGCGCTGCTGGGGCTCTTGGCGTGGCTGGGGCTGGCCGGACGGCGGGCGCTGCAGCTGCCGGTCGAATTGCGCCGCGATGAAAAGCGCTGGTGGCAAGCGGGTGCGGCGCTGCTGCTGCTGGCGCTCCTGCTGCGGTTCGCCGTGCCGCCGACGCTGAGCAACTGGTACACAACGGTCCTGAGCCAGGGAGCGACGCCCAAGGTCGACCGCTATGGTTCCGGCCACATCGCGATGCAGTGGCTGCTGCGCAGCGTGCTGCCGTGGGGCGATCGCGCGCTGTTTGGCGCCAACCAAGTGCTGGGCGCGGCGATTGTGCCGCTCTGGCTCGTCGTGCTGCGGCAACGGGCGTTTGACCTGCGAACGGCGGTGCTCGCGGCCGGGCTGCTGGCGGTGTTGCCACTGCATGTGCGGCTGACCAACTCGGCGTCCGAACACGTGCTCGCAGCGTTCCTCTGGCTGGCGGCCCTGGCGACGTGGCAATCGGCGATGCGGGCGCGGGCGCGCTCGGCCATGGGCGCACTGGGACTGCTCGCGGCCGTGCTGGCGCTTCTGACGGCGCTGACGCGTGTGGATGCCGCGGCGCCGCTGGCCGCGATTGCCGGCTGGACGCTGCTGGTGGATCGCTGTGAGCAGCCCCTGGCGTTGTCGCGACGCACGATGGCGACGTTGCTGTGGCTCGCGGTCTGGCTGCTGGCAATCGCGTTCGTGCTGCCGCTTGTGCGCGTCGCGGTCGTGGAACAGGGCACGCCAATGCCGCACCTCGCCGAGCGACTGGATGCCCTCCGCGCGTTCGTGCCCGGGATGCGCCGGCTGATGTTTGGCCACCCCGGCTGGATTGGCCCGCTTGTCGGCAGCGCGACGCTCGTGGGGCTGCTCGTCGGCCTGCGGCAACGGCCGCTGCTGACGCTGACGGCGCTGGCGACGATCCTGACGATTCCGCTGGGCATTGGCCGAAGTCCTTACGATTTCATCATGATGCGCTACTACCTGCCGCTGCTGCCGTTGGTGACGATCTTCGCCGCGCTGGCGCTCGCGCCGCTGGTCCGGCGCCGTTGGGTGACGCCGCTGCTCCTCGGGGCCGTCGTTCTGCTGGCATGGCCGGCGTGGCAGCTGCGGTACACGTTCCAGGACGAGTATGCGTGGCTGCGCGAGCAGCTCCAGCAGCAGCCGGCCGACTGCACTGTCGCGCAAATCGGCGTGAGCCATCACCGCAACTTCTTCCTGGATCTCGATTGCTGCCTCGACCTGCCGCGCAGTCCGCTTGTCGCTGCGCTGCCAGGCCGGCAATTCGTCCTGACGGACACCGCCGAGGAGCTGCGCGCGACGCCCGGCGCGTGTCGGCTGTACTACGAAGGCGCTGTTTGCGCGCTGGAGGAGACAGCAGAGCTCAAGCAGCGCAATCCGCAGGAACTCAAATGGTTCAAACGGCAATGCGCCGAACTGCGGCAAACACCGGGACTCGCGCCGGTGGCGGAAGCGATTGTCTCGCCCTACGCGCACACGGACGCATTCGCCGGCAAACCGGTGACGGTCAAGCTATCGCGCCTTGCGCCGTGAGCGCTGTGGCGCGGTGACGGGCTACTCGTAGGACTTCTTGGCCGCGACCTTCTCTTTCTTCTTTTTCTGCTTCTCGGCAGTCGAGAGCTTGGGCTTGTTGGTCTTGGCCGCTTTTTGTTCGCCTTTGGGCATGTGAACTCCTGATTTGGGCGGGGAAGGTGTTCGCCTGCCGGCATCATGGGCCACGCATCGGGCATTGTCGACAAATGCCACTGTCCACCGCGACGAGCTCCGCCGGTGACCGCAAAAGAATCTTTTGCGGCAGTGCAAAAAGTCGCGCGGCAAAAGTCGCAAACGGCCGAATACCTATTTGCTGCGCATGTCGGGCGCAGTGCTTCTCGTGGAACCGGGCGCGCGCCCGGGCGTCACCTGAAGCCCACATTCACCAAGCCGGGCGGCGAACGGGACACAAGGACCCCGCGAACCGCCGAAGGGTGGGCGGCGCAGCGCGAGCTGCGGGACCGCATTGTGGTTCTGCGTCCAGCGGAAGCTGGATGCAGCGGCGGGGAGGG